>NZ_BAJU01000019.1 GCF_000613865.1 Acetobacter okinawensis JCM 25146 | reverse complement strand
TGCAAAGGCTCTTTCTGCTCTGGGGTGACGTGCGGAGGGCGCAGCCATGATTCTGACGGATATCCAGCTTGAAGCCGTGCGCCGCTTTACCTCGCCCATTCGGGTGGAAGGGCTGGGGCCGGGGTTGAACGTACTGGCCGCCCCGAACGAAGCGGGCAAATCCACGGTGCTCATGGCGCTGCGGGCAGCACTCACACTCCGGCATGGTTCCAAGGCGCAACCGGTCCGTGACCTGCTGCCCTATGGCGGGGGCTCGCCCCATGTTGGCGTTGGTTTTACGTGGAACAATCAGTCCTGCTGGCTGGAAAAGAAGTTTGGCAACGGCAAGCTCGCACGCCTTGATCTGGGGGCCGAGCGCTTTGATGGGGACGAAGCGGAGGAGCGGCTGCAAGCCCTGTTTGAGCTGGAAAAAGTCAGCAAGGGCGAGGCCGCAGGTCTGTGGAACGCCCTGCTGGTGGCGCAGGGTGAGAGCTTTGCCCAGCCTGCGCTGCAAGGTGCCGGGCGGAGCAGCCTGCAAGCATGCCTGCAACAGGGCCTACAGGGCGTAACAGGCACGGCCGAGGCCAGCGCTATGCTGGCACTGGTACGTAGGCAGCTTGCCCAGTATCAGACTGCGGCCACAGGTAAAACCACAGGCCGTTTAAAACAGGTGCAGGAGGAGAGCGCACAGGCGCAGGCGCAGGTTGCAGCACTTGCGGCACGTAAGGAGGCATTGCGTGAAGATATTCACGCGCTGGAGCAGATCCGCCGCACACTGGCCGAGAGCGAAAACCCCGAACGCCGCAGGCAGGAGGAGGAAAAACTGCTCATGCTCAGGCAAAAGCGCGACCAGTTGCGCGCTCTGGCGGATCAGGAGCAGCTTGCGCAAACACAGCTGCACGCAGCGGGGCAGGCCCTCCAGTATGCGCAGGCCGAGCAGGAGCGCCGACACACCCACCGGGCGGAAATTGCCCGGCTGGAGCAGGCTCTGGCGGAGGGGCAACGCACCCGGAGCGAACTGGAGCGCCTAGCGCGGGAGGCAGATCAGGCGTTGGTGCAGGCACAGGCCCGGCTGGCGGCAGCCACGGAGCAGCACCAACAGGCCCGTGCCGTGCTGGCTCGTGTTGTGCTGTTTGCTGCACTGGCTCAGACCCGGCAGAGTGTTGCGCGCGAACGTGCAGCGTTTGAGCGCGCGCAGGCGGCCCACGCAAAGCTGGAAAAAGCACAGGCTAGCCTGCAGGTCATGCGCGTGGATGGGGCTTTTATGCGGCGTCTGGCCAAAGCCGTGCAGGCTTTGCAGCAGGCACAGGCCCATATGCATGCGCAGGCCACACGCTTTGTGGCGCAACTGGAACCCGATGCTGCAGGAACGGTCTGGTTGAACGGGCAACCCTGCCCAATAACCCCACAAGCCCTGACAGATGTGGCCGAACTGGTGGTGGATGGTGTGGGCCGCTTTACCATAAGCCCACCCATGCAGCAGCATGCGGCATTGCACAAAGCCCATGCAGCCGCCCAGACAGCTGTGGACGAACTGCTGCGCGAGGTCGGGTGCCACAGCACCGATCAGGCCGAAAGCCAGCATGAGGCTTACCGGCAGATGGAACGTGAGGTGGCGCAGGCCGCAGCCGAGTGCATGGCGCTTTTGTCCGTATCCGATGTCAGCAGCATTGGCCGTGCTCTGGATAGCCAGCGGCAGACCTTGCACGAGCAGGAAGCCCTTCTGGCGCGTGAACAGGCCGCCCTGACACCAGAAGGTGAGGGGATTAGCCCGCAACCGGATATGGATGCGGCCAACAGGCAGGAGCAGGAGCTGCTTGCTGCGGTTGAGGTGGCCCGCCAGTGTGAGCAGTCTGCATCGGACCAGCAGCGTGCGGCACATACCCGGCTGGAGCAGGCTCTGGCTCAGGCCATGCAACAGCAGCAGGCATTGCAACGCTGCCAGAGGGAGCTGGATGTGTGGCTCTCGCGTGAGCCGGAGCCGGACCTGCTGGTCCGTATTGCGCAAAGCGGGCAGCAGCAGCAGCAGGCGCAGGAGGCACTGGAGCGCATTGCACAGACCCGCCAGCAGGAGGAGCCTCTGGCCGTGGTGGAGCAGGGGATTCTGCGGCGTGAGCAGGGCATGGAGCACGCGCGCGAGCAGGTTAAAACCCTGTCCATGAACCTGCGGGAGCGCGAAACACGCATCCGTCAGGCGGAAGGGGAAGGGCTGGACGAGCAACTTGCCAGCGCGCAGCGCCATGCCACGCGCCTACAGGGTGAGCAGGCTGCCTGCGAGCGCGAGCGCGCAGCCCTTGCCTTGCTGGAGAGCACACTGCTCAAGGCCGAAACTACACAGACCGAGCGGTATCTCGCCCCGCTGGTGCAGGCTATGCAACCGGCTTTTTCTGCCCTGTTCCGCGGTGTTGCGCTGGAGATGGATACGCAGTTCGCCCTGACCGGCTTAACCCGCCAGCGCGCGGAGGAGGTCAAGGACCTGTCCGATGGAACACGCGAGCAGATTGCTGTTCTGGTACGGCTGGGCTTTGCCGAGCTGCTGCACAAACGCGGCGCACCAGCCATTTTGGTGTTGGATGATGCGCTGAGTTTTTCGGACTCCCAAAGGCTGGAAACCCTGTTTGACGTTCTGTCCGACGCAGCAACGCGGTTGCAGATCATTCTGCTCACCTGCCACGCCGAGCAGTTTGCCCCTCTGCGGGGCAGGCTGCTGAGCCTGCGCCCGATGGAGCATTTTACGCCCCCGCGTTAATTACAGAACCGCGTTGAACTGCAACCCCATAACGGCGGCATCGTGGAAGACGGTGCTGCCGCCGGGGCGGTTGATGTACTGGAAGTCCGGCTGCAACGAAATGCCGGGAGCCACATGGGCGTTATAGAACACTTCGTAAATATTTTCGTGCGACTGAATACCCCATACCTTGCCCCACTGGTTGGCGGGGAAGGGGACACCGGCCATGCTTGCGGCTTCCTGCTGCAAGGTTGAGGCGCGGCTCATCAGCTCCCACTGGTACATGACCCCTACGCTATCCATCGGGCGGCCCCATTTGGCCCCGGTTTCTACCATGCCAGCCCAGATATGGTGGGACATGGCGGTGGTGTGCCCGTCGGCCCACATCCAGCCTGCCAGAGCGATCAGGCCGTTGGTTGGGCCATCACCGTTGCGCATCAGCATCTGGTCGGCCATCACCCATGCGCTTGCACGGCCTGCACGGTAGCGGGCAGGTCTGCCGCTGGTGATCCACGCATTGCCCTGCCCATCTTCCAAAAGGTCGGGGTAGCTGGAGTTATCGTAGCCAAAACCGGCTTTGTAGTGCCCGTTCAGGTGGTTTTTGCCAAACTTGGGCAGCCAGCCCACTTCCACGGGGGAGGAGAACTTGCCCAGACCATCCTGCGCCCATGCCCAGCCCGAAATGCCACCGTTGAAGGAATGGGGGGAGACGGCAAACAGCGCCCCCATGATGTAGGTCTCGCTCGTGGGCATGACACGGGCCACAAACCCGAGGTTGCCCGATGGCCAGTCACGTGACCCTTCCGTGTATTTGGTGGGGGCGGGGTTACCGCACATGGCCACGTTCATATACATGCAGAACAGAGGGGAGGCGGCAAAAAAGCTGCCCGGCGGAATCCAGCCCGCGCTGATATCCAGATGGTTATGCAAAAAGGATTTTTCGGCATACAGGTACACAAGGTGAGCAACCACGTTGCCGCGTGCGCCATAAATCTGCTGCACGCCGCCAATGGAGTCTCCAATATAGTCCGTGCTCAGGTTCCGTCCGTGGCCGTTGACGACCATCATATGGGTCCAGAAGTTCTTGAACAGGTCCGTGTTGGTCAGCTTGCCCCAGTCCACGTCCAGCTCAACACCAACCTGGCCTGCATTGGTCACGCCCTGCTTGCGGCCACCACGGAAGTTGCCTGCCAGTTCTTCATGCACATCGGCCAGGATATGAATGCCATGGCTGAGCAGCCATGGCTGCGCGCCGCCCCAGTCGCCAAAAAAATGGTCCTTGCCGTAGGGGGCGGCAAACAGGGGGCCGGGGTCCTCGACCAGATTGGCCTCGTTATCAACTTCCAGACTGGGTAAAAGACCAATAGAACTGTTGCCGCCGGGCAGAAGCTGCGCCCGTGCAGGCAGCGCCACAGCCAGAAGAGGGAAAAGAACGGCAAAAAGCCAGAGGGTGCGAAAAGGAAAAAAAATACGTTTGGTCATGATCCCAATTTTGTTGTCTTTGGATTGGTCTTTTGCGCGAGCGCCAAGATCAATCATGGTTTATCGGGGTGGAACAACCCCGGTGTTTAAATGTTTTTTAGGTTTGTGCAGACAAAAGGTTGCCTAGATGTGGCTATTTTCTGCCCCAGATGGCTATTATTCATTTCTCTGATGCGTTTTTGCATCATACTTGCGGAGATATAACAGTCAGCCATGTCCAGAATTGATACAAACAGACCGTTTCTGCCCGTGCGTATTGCTGTCATGACTGTTTCGGATTCGCGCACGCTGGAGACGGACACATCCGGCGCAGCCCTTGTCGCACGGATCGAGGGCGCAGGGCACAGCGTTGCCGCCCGCACCATTGTCTCTGACGACGCGGACCTGATTGCAGCACAGCTTGGCGCATGGATTGCCGACCCGCTGGTGGATGTGGTCATCACCAACGGTGGCACAGGCGTGACCGGCCGCGACGTGACACCAGAGGCGTTCGAGCGGGTTATGGAAAAGCGGATTGAAGGATTTGGCGAGCTTTTTCGTATGCTGTCCTACCAGAAGATCGGCACATCCACCATTCAGTCCCGCGCTGTTGCGGGTGTTGCGGGCGGGACATACCTGTTCGCACTCCCCGGATCGACAGGTGCGGTCAAGGAAGGCTGGGACGATATTCTGGTGTTCCAGCTTGATAGCCGCCACCGTCCCTGCAACTTTGTGGAACTGATGCCCCGCCTGCGTGAAGGGCTGAAGGAGAGCACACACCATGACTGATGATGTCAAACTGCTGATGCTGGCCGGAGATTACGTGGAGGACTATGAGATCATGGTCCCCTATCAGGCTCTGTCCATGCTGGGCTACCGGGTTGATGTTGTCTGCCCGGACAAGAAGGCGGGCGACAAGGTCCTGACCGCGATCCATGACTTTGAGGGCGCGCAGACCTACAGCGAAAAACCCGGCCATGCCTTTACGCTGACTGCGGATTTTGATGCGATCGATACGGACGAATATCTGGGCCTTATTGTCCCCGGTGGCCGTGCACCTGAATATCTGCGTCTCAACCCGCGTGTTATCGAGATTGTGCGTGCCTTTGCGGACCGGCCCATGGCCGCCATCTGCCATGGTGCGCAGTTGCTGGCCGCAGCCGGGGTTATCAAGGGGCGCACTGTATCGGCTTATCCTGCATGCAGGCCGGAGGTGGAACTCGCAGGTGGCACCTATGCCGATATTGCTGTGACAGAAGCGGTAACGGACGGAGAACTGGTGAGTGCCCCCGCATGGCCTGCACACCCTGCATGGCTTGCCCAGTTCCTTAAGGTGCTTGGCGCCAACATCAGCATTTAACCCCATCTAGCGCGCCCCTGTATTATGGGGGAGCGCTGGGGGAGGCCCCCGGTAGCCAGTGTGGCACCGGGGTATTTGCGTGGCTTAGTAGTCGCTTACGGCAGGGCGGCTGAGCATGGCCATCAGCTCACGCCGTGTGTCCGAATTATCGCGGAAAACGCCAAGCATGGTGCTGGTCACCATGGATACACCGGGTTTATGCACGCCGCGTGTTGTCATGCATTCATGCGCGGATTCAAGAATAACCGCCACGCCGTGAGGCTCTAGCTCGTCATTGATGGTGTTGGCGATCTGGGCCGTCATGCGTTCCTGAATCTGGAGGCGGCGGGCATAGGCATCCACCACACGGGCCAGTTTGGAAATGCCCACAACCCGCTGGCGTGGCAGGTAGGCGACATGGGCGCGGCCAATAATGGGGGCCAGATGGTGCTCGCAGTGGCTTTCAAACCGGATGTCACGCAGCAGCACAATCTCGTCATACCCATCCACTTCGGAAAAAGTCCGGCGCAGCAGGTTGGCGGGATCAATCTCATACCCCGAAAAAAGTCGGTGTACGCGCGTGCAACGCGGGCTGGCGTGTCCAGCAGACCTTCACGCGTTGGGTCATCCCCCGCCCAGCGCAGCAGGGTGCGCACGGCCTGTTCGGCCTCTTTTTGGGTGGGGCGGTCCGTGTTGTGCTCAGGCACGCTCATGCCGGTCTCCTGCTTTGGTTATTGGAGCTGGTGGTTCTGGAAGGGGCTGTCCAGGCTGAAGGCGGGAATGACGGCATCAAACCGTGTTTTGTCCGTGGTGGTCTGCAACAGGTAAGACCCGCGCATGAACCCACCGGGCGTGGAAAGGGATGCACCGGACGTATATTCGTAAAGAGTGCCGGGCTGAATAATCGGCTGTTCACCCACCACACCCTCGCCATGGACATATTCGGTCCGGCCGGATGTGTCGGTAATATGCCATGTCCGCTCCAGCAGTTGCACCGGGCGGACGGTGTCGTTGCCAATGCGGATACGGTAAACCCAGCAGTAACTGTGCTCGTCTGGTTCGGACTGGTCGGGTAGCCAGAAGACCTGCACCTGAACGCGAATACCTCTGTAATGGCCTCGTACACCGGAAGTGGCGAAAACAGGTCGTTCAGAGCATCTTCCGGGGATTGTGCAAAGGGGGCAACGGCCCAGTCGGCCATGAGTCTCCAGCTCCTGCAAAATGGAAAAAGGTTCGGCCCAGATCAGCCGTTCCGTGCGCCAGGTCCGCATTGGATGCGAAGAGGGAGCCAGTATCATGAACATGGGGGTTGTGCAAAGCGCGATCCGCCATGCTGCACATGGGGTACGTCCTGCGTGGTGGTGGCCCGAGCCGGGCTTACGCTGGCTCGGGCGCACACTGTACGCAGGTTATGGAGTTTTTACAGCGCCTTGAGAGCGGCAACACCACGTGCAAGGTCGTCTATCAGGTCCGCACTGTCCTCCAGCCCGACAGAAAAGCGGATGGCACCATCGGTAATGCCAAGGGCTGCCCGTTCTTCGGGGCTGATCTTGGAATGGGTGGTGGTGGCCGGGTGCGTGACCAGCGAGCGGGAATCGCCCAGATTGTTGGAAATGGCGATCAGTTCCAGCGCGTTCATAAAGGCGAAGGCCTCTTTCTGCCCGCCCTCGACCACAAACGCCACCAGTGTGCCGTTGCCGCTCATCTGGCGCTGGGCCAGTTCGTACTGCGGGTGGTCCTTGCGGCCGGGGTAGCGCACCAGTTTGATCCCCGGAGCAGAGGCAAGGTAGTCCGCTACGGCAGCAGCGTTACGGGCCATGGCTTCCACCCGCAGGGACAGGGTTTCCAGCCCTTTAAGCATGACCCACGCATTAAAGGGGGAGAGCGCGTTGCCGGTGTTGCGGGTGAAGGGCTGAAGGGTCTCGGTAATCCAGTCCTTGCGGCCCAGCACGGCCCCACCCAGCACACGGCCCTGACCATCTATGTGTTTGGTACACGAATAGACCACCACATCGGCCCCAAGCTCCAGTGGCTTCTGGAAGATGGGGGAGGCAAACACATTGTCCACGATTACAATGGCCCCGGCCTTGTGGGCCCGCTCGGAAATGGCGGCAATGTCGAGAATATCGAGCATGGGGTTGGACGGGCTTTCCAGCAGCACCGCATCGGTGGGGACGGACAGCGCCTCGTCCCACTGGGTCAGGTCCTCGCCATCCACAAATACGGTTTCCACGCCGTAACGGGGGAGCAGATGGTTGACAATCCAGTGGCAGGATCCAAACAGCGCGCGGGAGGCCACAACGCGCCCGCCAGCCGTTACGTGGGAGAGCAGGGCGGACGATACAGCCCCCATGCCTGTGGCTGTGGTTACGCAGGCCTCGGCCCCTTCCAGGTCGGCAAGGCGGTTTTCAAGCGCTGCTGTGGTGGGGTTGCCAAAGCGGCTGTACTGGTAGTGTGTGACCTCACCCGTAAAGGTTTTGGCCGCCTGCTCGGCATTGTCATACACAAAGCCGGAGGTCAGAAAGAGGGCCTCGCTGGTTTCGCCATATTCAGTGCGCTCCAGACCGGCATGGAGCTGACGTGTGGCCGGGCGCCACGCCTTGGGGGAGGAAGTCTGGTTATCACTCATGGGACTAGTATCCGGTTCTTTCGTGCCTGATCCAAACCACGGGGCGTGCGCAGGGTTGCGCTCATCCGCAGGGTTTGGGCTCTCAAATTGACCGTGGAAACCATGACGTCGGATTATGCGCGCCGTCAAAGCCTCTTTAGCGCGTTTTTTTTACCTCGCCGCAAGCCGGCCCAACAAATCACGAGGGAAGGTCTCCGGTTGGAAACATTCTGTGTTCTGGTTAATCCGTGTTCTTATCCTTCGTCAAGAATGTATTTTATGTACGGATTGCCCACATTCTACATATCAGGGTTGTGGTTACGATCTATAATAACGCCTGCAATAGGGGAATAAACGGCAGGTCAGCCTCTGGCATGGCGTAATCGCGCAGGGCGGAGGGGGCGACCCACGCCAGCTTCTGCCCCTCCCGCGCAGTGGGGGTGCCCTGCCAGCGGCGGCAGATGTACAGGGGCATCAGCAGATCAAAGCCGGGGTAGGCGTGGGATGCAAAGGTAAAGGGTGCCAGACAGGCGCGTGCCATATCCAGCCCCAGTTCCTCATGCAGTTCGCGCACAAGGGCCGCCTCGGGTGTTTCTCCCGGCTCTACCTTACCGCCGGGGAACTCCCATAACCCGGCCATGCTTTTGCCCTCCGGCCTGCGGGCGAGCAGAATGTGGCCGCGTGCATCTATCAGTGCTGCTGCACTGACCAGCACAAGCTTGCGGGTGCTCTGGGGGGGAATGGGTGTGGTGCTCATGTCCAGATCGGTCCGGTTGGCTTCCATTATGGCAACAGGTAGTTCCGTACCACGGGCGGTAAACATCTGCCTGTCGGTGCCGCAGTGGCGGAACCCCGCATGTTCAAGCACACGGATGGAGGCGGCATTATCCTGCGCTGCCGTTGCGCGCAGGGCGGTAATGTCCAGATGGGCAAGGGCCCAGCGTGCCATGCGGGTCGCGGCATGGGTGGCAATACCCTGCCCCCAGTAAGGGCGGCCAACCCAGTAGCCCATCATGCCCACGCGCCCCACCTGTGGCAGGGTTTGGATACGCACCCCAATACAGCCCAGAAAAGCCCCACCGGGTGTGGTTATGGCAAAATGGTACCCCTCGCCCCGCGCCTGCATCTGGCAGGTTGAGGCAATCCAGTTATCCGCCAGATCCCGCGGGTAGGGAAAAGGCAGGCGGCTGAGCATGCGCACCACCTCCCAGTCGTTGACGAGGTGGTGCAGGGTGGTTGCATCATCAGGCTGGAGCGGGCGTAACAGATACGGTCCAGCATCCAGCAACAAAGGTCCGGTATCAGGCATGGGACTCGCTGGCAGGGGGAATGCCGCATTCAACCAGAAGAGCCCTGAGTGCGTTGATAACGGGGAAGACTTCCACGTTATGGTCGCCGCCCAGTTCGCGCCACGCGGCTTGCTCCAGTTCCACAATTTCGCGGTCTTCGGCAAAAATCCGCTCGGTAAAGGCTACGAGCAGTGGCCATGCAAGGTCCAGAATACCCGGAATTTTGGGGCGTTTGACCGAGAGCAGGCCAAAGGTCCGGTTGGTCAGTTCATCCGCGCTCTGGGGGGTGTACACAATCCACAGGTCCATGACCGGGTCTTCATCCCCTGTCTGGATACGCAGGGTCTGGTAAGGGTATTCGGTGCGGATGGTCATGACATCGCGGTGCTGGAACTTGTCCGATGCATCGCGCCGCTCGCCAAAAATCAGCGCCTCGCCATATGGTTGCTTACCGCCTGTGCGGGCAAAGCTGTAGCGGGCTTCCACCAGTCCGGGCTCGCGCTTCTGGCCCAGAAAGCGGGGCTTCATCTGCCCCATCTGTTTGGAGTGCATGAACTGGTGGTTCATGTCCATCAGGTTCTCATGCATGAAGCTGTAGTGGCACCCGACCTTGCGGCCAAAATAGCGGGTTTTGTAAGCGGGGTTGTCTGCCTTGGCCAGATGGGGGGCAAGCGGCACGCTCTGGGCTTTCTCCGGGTCACCGGGGAAGACAAAGATCATGCCGTTCTGCTCGCGGCAGGGGAAGGTGCGTACACCGTTGGGCAGCTTGCCCTTGCCCAGATAGGGCACATCAATACACCGGCCAGAGCGGCCATAGGCCCAGCCATGGTAGCAACATTTGACCAAACTGCCCGAGACAACACCCTTGCTGAGTGGCACCTGCCTGTGCGCGCAGCGGTCCTCCAGAGCAAAAACGGGGCCTTCCACCGGGCGCACCAGTGCTATGGGCATGCCTGCGTAGCGGGTGCCTATGGTTTTGCCTGCTTTGAGTTCGCGCGACCATGCGACCGGGTACCAGTAGTCGGGGTTTGAGCGTACCCTGCGTATGTCCGTTGTGCTGTAGCGTGTTTCCGCACCAAAGGATGCATCGTCAGGGCAGGGCGGTACTGTCTGGTTCATGGCGCCTCGAATCAGGGGGACCCCCGCAGCATCGGTGTGATGCTGCCATTTGCGAATGCTATTCTCAACGCATAGGCCTGCGCGATGCAAGACCATAGGGGGCAGTCTGGCAAATTAATGCGCGGCCAGCTCGGCGGTCAGGGCCTCCACAAACTGGTATGCCACACGGCCGGAGCGGCTGCCACGGGTAATGGCCCATTCATTGGCGCGGGCCAGCAGGGCATCGCCAGCAATGGGCAGGTTCCGTGCGCGGGCGTAGGTTTTGACCATATCGGCGTAGGTATCCTGCTCGCAGGCATGGAAGCCAAGCCATAGGCCGAACCGGTCTGAGAGGGAGACTTTTTCCTCCGTGGCCTCGGACGGGTTTATGGCGGTCGCGCGTTCGTTTTCTATCATGTCACGCGGCATCAGGTGGCGGCGGTTGGATGTGGCGTAGAACAGAACATTTTCCGGCCGCCCTGCAATGCCCCCATCCAGCACGGATTTGAGGGCTTTGTAATCGCGGTCCTCCTTCTCAAACGACAGGTCATCGCAGAACAGGATAAAGCGGCGCGGGTTCTCACGCAGCAGGCTGAGCAGGAGTGGCAGGCTGGTCAGGTCTTCGCGCTGGATTTCTATCAGCGCCACCCGGCCCGCACCCGGTGTGCAGGGCCTGCCGTCCACCTGATTGACCAGCGCGTGCGCGCCCTTGACGAGCGATGACTTGCCCATGCCGCGCGCGCCCCACAGCATGGCGTTGTTGGCAGGCAGGCCGTGGGCAAAGTGGCGCGTGTTCTCCAGCAGAATGCGCCGTTGCAGGTCTATGCCCTGTAGCAGGTCAACGGGCACGTGGGCCACATGGGGTATGGGCAGCAGCCGCCCGCGCTCTGGCAGCCACACAAAAGCATCCGCGCCATCCACCCCATCCAGCGTTGCAGGGGGAGGGGAAAGGCGCTCCAGAGCCGAGGCAATACGGTCCAATGTTGGCAGTAGGGTCTGGTCCATCGGTTTTTATTCCTTATTAAGGTCTTTCTGGCGCTCTTTCCCTCGCATGGGAGCTTGACGCGGAGGGATTGAAAATTATGGTCACTTCTTCTGTTTTCGCAACCAGCCATTGTTGAAGGTCTGTAACCTTATGTCCGATTTTCTTATCCCTGCTGCATACGCCCAGACAGCCGGAGGCTCTGGCGGTGTTTCGGGGCTTATGTCCTTCCTGCCGTTTGTGGCTGTGTTTGCCATCATGTATTTTCTGCTCATCCGCCCGCAGCAGCAGCGGCAGAAGCAGCTCAAGTCCGAACTCAAGGCTCTGCGCCGGGGCGACCGGATTGTAACCGCCGGTGGTGTTGTGGGCGTTGTGCAGCGCACCAAGGAAGATTCGAGCGAAGTGGAAGTGGAAATTGCACCCAACGTGCGCGTTATGGTGATGCGTGAGACCATTTCCACCGTGCTGACCAGCACAGCCAAGCCCGCCAACGACTAAGTGCCCAATTAAGGCCTGCGGCAGGTTACAGGAAGGATACGGGGTCTATATCCACCTCAACCCGCATGTGCCTGTCCAGCTGCACCAGTCCCAGCCAGCGGTGCAATATGGGTTGCACCGCAATGTTGCGCCATGTGCGCAGCAGCAGCCTGCGGCGGTGCCGCCCGCGTAGCAGCGCCAGTGGGGCCGGTGCTGGCCCCAGTACCTGAATACCCTCTCCATAAGGTGCCGTGCGGCCAAAGCGGGCGGCGGCCTCGTCCGCGGCCTGTGGGGTGTCCGCGCTGATAATCAGGCCGCCAGCCGCCCGTATGGGGGCCAGAAGCCGGGGCGGCGCTGTTCTGCCTCCTGCTCCATGAACTGGTCAAAATCGCCAGAAAGCAGCGCCTGCATGACCGGATGTTCCGGCGTATAGCTTTGCAGCACAACCCGCCCGGGTGCGGAGGCCCGTCCCGCGCGCCCGGCTACCTGATGCAAAAGCTGGATGGTGCGCTCCCCCGCCCGCAGGTCCGCCCCGCCAAGTCCCAGATCGGCATCCACAATGCCAACAAGTGTCAGATGCGGGAAGTGCCAGCCCTTGGCCACGATCTGTGTGCCAATAATCAGGTCCACCTCGCGGCGGGCAATTTTGGCCACGGCTTCTGCCGTAGCGGCAGGGCCGCCCAGTGTGTCGCTCGACATGACAAGAATACGCGCATCGGGGAAGAGCTGGCGCGCCTCCTCGGTTATGCGCTCGATTCCCGGTCCTATGGCGGTCAGGCTGTGTTCGGTTTTGCAGCTTGGGCAAACGGGGGGCATGGGTTCTGTGTGGTCACAGTAATGGCAGCTTAACACCTGCCGGTTACGGTGCTCTACCAGCCATGCCGTGCAGTGGGGGCATTCCATACGGTGCCCGCATGTGCGGCACAGCGTGAGGGGTGCATACCCACGGCGGTTGAGGAACAGCATGGCCTGCTCCTCCCGCCCCAGAGTGGCAGCTATGTCCTCCACCAGCTTGGGGGAGAGGAACATCCCGCGTTCGGGTGGGGCGTCGCGCATGTCCAGCAGGTGGGTTTGTGGCAAGGATGCGCCGCCATGGCGGGTGGGCAGGACAAGGCGCTGGTAACGCCCGGCCTGTGCATTGGTCAGTGTTTCCAGGCTGGGGGTGGCAGAGACCACAACAACAGGAAAACCTGCCAGCCTGCCGCGCACAACCGCCATGTCCCGCGCGTTGTAAATGACGCCTTCCTCCTGTTTGAACAGGGATTCGTGCTCTTCATCCACAATAATCAGGCCGGGGTTGCAAAACGGCAGGAACAGGGCAGAGCGTGCGCCAACCACTACCGTAACCGATCCGTCGGCAGCGCCCAGCCATGTCTGGCGGCGCGCCTTCTGCCCGATTTCGGAATGCCATACGGCGGGGCGCACGCCAAAGCGGCGGGTAAAGCGCTCCATCCATTGGGCGGACAGCGCAATTTCTGGCAGCAGAACAAGGGCCTGCTGCCCCTGTTCAAGGCAGGCGGCTATGGCTTCAAGGTAGATTTCCGTTTTGCCTGAACCTGTTACCCCTTCAAGCAGGGTAACGGAGAATTTTTTCTCCCGCACGCTCTGGCGCAGGGCTGCGGCGGCATCCTCCTGCGCGCCTTCCAGTGTTGGGGGGTGGTGCAGGGGGTCTGGCTGGGCAAAAGGACGGGCAGGCTCCAGCAGAACCGGGCGTAGCGCTCCAGCATCCGCCAGCCCCTTGACCACACCGGCACTGACCCCGGCGGCACTGGCAATGTCCGTTGTGGTGCGGGGGGTGCCGTCTGCCATAAGTGCCAGTAGCTTTGGCGTGCGGGGGTCATGCGTAATGTGGCCGGGGGCGGGCTCTGCACCACCCAGCCGGTTGCGGGGGCCGGTGCGCTGCCCTTCATGTGCAGGCGCAGGGTCATGGCCAGCACCATACCGGGGGGGGAGAGGGTGTAGGCGGCTACCCAGTCCACAAAATGGCGGAGTTCGGCATTGAGCGGGGGCAGGTCCAGCCGTTCGGCCACGGCGCGCAGGCGGTTGTCTGCAACTGTTTTGTTCGGTGCCGGTTGGGCAAGGTCGGGCGGTAGGGTGCTCTGGCTATCCCATACCACGCCGGTCTGGCGGCGGTTGCCCAGAGGAACGCTGACAATATCCCCCGCCCTGAGTGGCATATCTGCGGGGGCTTTGTAGTCAAACGCTCCGGCAAAGGGCATGGGCAGCAGCACGGGCACGCGCTTGCCTGCGCTGCGGGAGGGGGCATGTCCGGGTCATGCGCATGCGGGGGAGGAGGTGCCACTGCCATGCTTTTCTGTTTAAGCGTGTGGGTGCTTAAAGAACAGGGGTTGCCTGCGGGGCTTTTTGCCTGAACGTAATGCACTGGCGCCAGCACTGGGGGAGCGGAAGGGTATGACGGGCGAGGACGCGGTACAAAAATTTCTGGCGTGGATGGCGGTGGAAAAACGGGCCTCCCTTTTGACCATAGAGGCCTACCGGGGGGATCTGGCCCGTTTTCTGGCGTTCATGACCACGCATCTGGGTGGGCCGCCGGATATGCAGGGCCTTGCCAGCCTGAGCCTGCGGGACCTCAGGGCATGGCTTGCGCATGAGGTTGCACAGGCGCAAGCACAGGCAAAGCGCCCCCTTGCACGGAAGACAACACCGGATCAGGCGGCGCGCACCCGGGCACGCCGCGTTTCTGCCCTGCGGTCATTTTTCAAATATCTGGCGCGTAGGGAAGGGGTGGAGAATCCGGCCGTCTCGCTTTTACGCTTGCCACGCACTAAAAAAACGCTGCCCCGCCCTCTGGCGCGGGAGGCAGCACTGCTCGCCCCGGAGGATATAGCCGGCATGGCGCGCACGCCCATGGAGGAGCAGCGCAATGCAACACTCTTTTTGCTGCTATACGGGTGTGGCCTGCGTATCTCTGAAGCGCTGAACCTGAACATAGCCGATTTGCAGGGCATGGATGGCAGTGGCGTGCTGCGCATTCATGGCAAGGGAGGCAAGGAGCGGCTGGTGCCTGTGCTGCCTGTTGTGCGCAAGGCGCTGGAGGCATGGCGCAAACGCCACCCTGCGGCCACAGCGGATAGCCCGCTGTTTGTCGGGGTGCGGGGGGGGCGCCTGCAACCCGCCATTGCCCAGAAGGCCATGCGTGAATGGCGTATTGGCAATGGTCTGCCCGAACACATAACGCCGCATGCCCTACGTCATTCCTTTGCCACACATCTGATGGAAGGCGGCGCGGATTTGCGGGTTATTCAGGAACTGCTGGGCCATGCCAGCCTGTCCACCACGCAGCGCTACACGCTGGCGGATGAAGCGCGTCTGCTTGATGTCTGGACGCGTGCGCATCCGCGTGCGCAAATGGAACGCGACACCCATGAAAAAGAAGGTTGAGGGTTATGACAAGCACCGCCCACCGCACTCCGTGGCCCGAAATAGAACCCTACGCCCATGGCTATCTGGATACGGGGGAGGGGCATCAGGTTTACTGGGAGCAGTGTGGTAACCCCGATGGTATTCCTGTTGTGTTTCTGCACGGTGGGCCGGGGGGCGGGTGCTCGGCAGCCCAGCGCCAGCTGTTTGACCCCGCACGCTACCGCATTGTGTTGTTTGACCAGCGCGGCTGTGGCCGCTCGCGCCCGCATGCCTCGCTCGAAGCTAATACGACGTGGCATCTTGTGGCCGATATAGAGCGCCTGCGCACCCTGTGTGGTGTGGAAAAATGGGCCGTTTTTGGTGGTTCATGGGGGTCTACACTGGCACTGGCCTATGCGCAGGCGCATCCGGCACGCGTGAGTGCCTGATGCTGCGGGGTATTTTTACCCTGCGTCGTGCCGAACTGCTCTGGTACTATCAGGAAGGGGCATCCTGGCTGTTCCCCGATAAATGGGAGGATTTTGTAGCCCCCATCCCGGCCTCCGAGCGGGCGGACATGATGGGCGCTTACCGCAAACGCCTGATTTCGGACAACAGGGAGGAGCGGCTGGAAGCCGCGCGGGCATGGAGCCTGTGGGAAGGGCGCACACTGACCCTGCTGCCCTGCCCCGAAATGGAACATCAGCATGACGAGGCCGATTACGCTCTGGCCTTCTCCCGTATTGAAAACCATTATTTTGTGCATGGTGGCTGGCTGGAAGAAGGGCAGCTTATTGCTGATGTGGACCGCATACGCCACATCCCGACCGTAATTGTGCAGGGGCGGTATGACATGGCAACGCCTGTGCGCACGGCATGGGACCTGCACAGGGCATGGCCGGAGGCGGATTTCCAGCTGATTGACGCCGCTGGCCACGCCCTGTTTGAACCCGGTATCCTGACCGCCCTGCTCAATGCCACGGACCGTTTTGCGCGGGAGCTGGCATGACACCCGCCCGGGTCAAGCAAAAAGGTAAGGGATACTGGCTATACGGCATGGCTGCGGCTCTGGCCTTGCTGGAGCTGGTTCCATATGCGGCCAGTGCCCAGTCCTGCCCAAAGCTGGTCGCGCGGGTTGCCTTGCGGAATGATCAGGGGTTCTTGAATATCCCGGTCAGCTTGAACGGCCATGCCGCAAGCATGATTGTCGATACCGGCTCGGAGGGCAGCCTGCTTTCGCCCGAGGCCGCAGCGTTGTTTGACACGCGGCTTGATCCGAGCAGGCATACCATGGTGCATGGCACGGGGGGTGCTGGCCGCATTGTGCCCAATGCGGTGGTACGCTCCTTTAAAATGGGGGGGCTGGAGTTTGGCCCTGTTTCTGTTCCTGTGGACACCTTACCCGCAGTGCCGCGTACGGAGCCTGCGGTGGAAGGGCTGGTCGGGGGGGACCTGCTCTCGCGATACGATGTGGAGTTTGACGTGGCGCAGGGCACGCTCTCCTTCTGGTCTGTGGGAACGCCTGAGTGTGCCGGGCCACAGGGGTGGCGCTATATTTACCGTGCAGTCCCCCTGCAGAACGCGGGCGAGAGGGTTATCGCCCGTGTGGAACTGGATGGGTATGCTCTGGAGGCGCTGGTCGATAGCGGGGCGCGCTCGTGCATTGTCTCAACCCGTGCGGCTGAGCGCATGGGCGTGAGCGCAGCTCAGCTTGCCACAGACCCCGGTGGGCTGACCACAGGGTGGATGGTCACCAGCAGACGTATCACTGGCATAAGTTTGGCATGATGCAGGTAGGGCAGGAGCAGGAGCACGCACCCGTGCTCACGGTGGCTCCGGTGCAGGATACGGTGGATATGCTGCTTGGAGCAGACTGGTTTGCCGCACACAGGGTGTGGATATCGTATCGCACACATACGCTGTATGTCATGCCTGCAACTGGGCGCACGCGCTAAAGGCGCCGCCACGTTATGGGGGAATGTGCCCCCATAACCGTGGGAAAAAATTATTCGCCTTTCAGGTGCTTGTTGCACACGCTGTAGTAGCCGCCGCCTTTTTCAATCCACTTCAGGCCAGCATTAGCATTGCTGGTCTTGTTGGCGTTGTATTGGTCAAGGCAGGTTTTCATGCGGGCCTTGCCGGGGGCGAGCTTGGCATATTGCGCAGCTACGGCCGTGGGCAGGGTTGCATTTGTGGCCAAGGCTGCGGTGGCGGCTGCCGTTTGCTTGGCAGGTTTTTCGGCCTCAGCGCTCGCTGCGGCTTCGGGCTTGGTTGCTGTCTTGGCGGCGGCGGGGGCTGCTGTTGCCGCAGCAGTTGCGGGGGCCGGGGCCTGTACTGCCGTATCGCAGGAGCTGGCCTTGAATTCCTTAAAAGACTGGCCTTTGAGCGTATTGGCGGTTTTGGCTTCCTTGAACTTCTCGTGGCACTCCTTCACCGTCATGGCGTGGGCGCTGGGAAGGGAAAGGGCTGTGGCGCAGCCAAGCAGCAGAGCGGCCAATCCGGTGCGTGCAACAACAGTCATGAATATACCTCATGCAAGGAGGACGATTGAGCGGCAGCCCCATGCTGCCTACGTTCCATCAGTATCATGAAAAACCATGGACGAGGAATGCTCGTCTTACGGCTTTGCTCAGCATGAATAAAATATTAATGCGCATATACTCTGTAATCCCGTCAGAACTGCTGGCGGGTATTCAGTATCGGGCAAGCCAATGCGTGGTGTGTTCAGTCATCAAACCGGGCGGAGCGCCCACGTTTGATGGTGGCGCGGTGGGCCTTGCCGTCCAGTCTACGTTGACGTGCCGCTCGGCCCGGACGTGTGGCCACACGGAAGGCGGGGCGGTGTGCGGCCTCCCGGATCAGGGCGACCAGCCGTTCTATGGCGTCTTCGCGGTTACGCAACTGGGTACGAAAGCGCCGCGCAGTAATTACAATAACGCCGTCGCGCGTGGCCTTGGTGCCTGCCAGCTCCAGCACACGTATGCGTATCCGCTCGGGCAGAGAGGGGGATAGTGCTGCATTAAAGCGCAACTGGGCCGCAGTTGCGACCTTGTTCACATTCTGCCCACCGGGGCCTGAAGCCAGAATATAGCTGACTTCGAGCTCGGAGTCCGGCAGCGTCAAGCTGGGAAGAATGGAAATGGCCATGGCCGGAGCATAGCATGGTTTGCAGGCCAGTGCGTGGCTGCGGGCATAAAAAACCTCCGTGTTTGTGGCACGGAGGTTTTTGTTCAAAAGAGTGGGGTTAGCCGCTCAGTTGTTGATCCGCTCACCATGGAGGGACATATCCAGCCCTTCGAGTTCCTGATCAGCGGTTACGCGCAGCCCGATTGCCAGATCAATCACCTTGAGGATGATGTAGGAGGCAAAGGCACACCACACAATGGTCACCAGCACCGCCTCGGACTGCACAAGCAACTGGTGCAGGGAGCCGACAACACCCGTGGGGTTAGCGTCTGTGGCAGAAAGGGGGCCGTAAGCCAGCAGGCCGGTCAGCAGCGCGCCAACAATACCGCCCACGCCGTGTACGCCAAAGGCGTCCAGGCTGTCGTCATACCCCATCATGTGTTTAAGGGATGTGGCGCCCCAGTAGCAGACAACGCCCGTAATCAGGCCGATGATCAGCGCACTGCCCGGCAGCACAAAGCCTGCTGCGGGGGTAATGGCAACCAGCCCGCCAACAGCGCCGGAGATCACGCCCAACACCGTGGGTTTGCCCGAACGCAGCCACTCAGCCACCATCCAGGATACACCAGCACCAGCAGCGGCAATCTGGGTTGCGGCCATGGCCATGCCTGCACGGCCGTTGGCACCAACAGCGGACCCAGCGTTAAAGCCGAACCAGCCAACCCACAGCAGGGCAGCACCGATAACGGCATAGGTCAGGTTGAAAGGAGAAAGGTCGTCCTGCCCGTACCCTTTGCGGCGGCCCAGCACCAGCGCACAGACCAGACCGGCCACACCTGCGTTGATATGCACAACCGTACCACCGGCAAAGTCAGCCGTACCAAGGCCCGCCAGCCAGCCGATCGGGCTCCAGACCCAGTGGGCGATGGGCGCATAGACGACCAAAGACCAGACAATGGAGAAGATGCACATGGCGCTGAACTTCATGCGCTCGGCATATGCACCAGAGATCAGGGCAGGGGTGATGATGGCGAAGGTCATCTGGAACATCATGAAGATGCTCTCGGGGATGGTCATGGTTGTTGCATTGGGGCTGTCCGCACCCAGTGTAAAGCCCACGTCCGCCCCGTTATGGATATGCGCACCAATGCCGTTGAGCAGCACGCGGGAGAAGCCGCCAATCCACGGCGTACCCGTTGTAAAGGCGAGCGAATAGCCTGCGACCATCCATACAATGGACATGATGCAGCACAGCGCAAAGGACTGCATGAGTGTGGCCAGCACGTTTTTCTTGCGCACCATGCCAGCATAGAACAGGGCAAGACCGGGGATGGTCATCATCAGCACAAGTGCGGTGCTGGTAAGCATCCATGCCGTATCCCCTGTGTCGATCGGGGGAGGTGCTGCATCCGCAGCATAGGCCCCGGAGCAGCCAAGTGCTGCTACAAGGCTGGCCGACAGAATAGCCATGGTCTTGCGGATAACTGGACCTCTCGCCGGGTTGACAGCTTGGAAGGGTCGCGCTGACATGATGATGCGTTCTCCTTAAAATACGCAGCCATTGATGCTCGCCAGATTCGTGCAAGGCAGCGATGGGCCTAATTGTATTGTATCTATTCCGGAATGACTGGGGAGGCAATCCGGTTTGATCGCGAATTATTTTTACAATCTGACTTGTGACCTTAAAAAGCC
This sequence comes from Acetobacter okinawensis JCM 25146, assembly GCF_000613865.1. GTDB lineage: Bacteria > Pseudomonadota > Alphaproteobacteria > Acetobacterales > Acetobacteraceae > Acetobacter > Acetobacter okinawensis. The sequence continues at coordinate 28,670 of NZ_BAJU01000019.1, read as the reverse complement.
ATAAAAATAATGTTGCGGCAGACCCTTAATGCAAAAAGGGCGTGCACACCCGAAGGTTTGCACGCCCTTAATACCAGCCTGGGAAGGAGCGGAGTAGCCAGCCAGGCCAGCTACTCCCACATTCCCAAGACCCGGTTGGGGTGACTTAGAAGTCCATGCCGCCCATGCCGCCCATGTCAGGCCCGCCCGCAGGGGCTGCCTTCTTTTCGGGGCGTTCTGCAACCATGGCTTCCGTGGTGATCAGCAGGCCAGCAACGGATGCTGCGTCCTGCAGAGCGGTACGGACAACCTTGGCCGGATCGATAATACCGGCTTCAACCAGGTTCTTGTATTCGCCAGCCTGTGCGTCGAAGCCGAAGTTGTAGTCTTCGCTTTCGAGCACCTTGTTGGCGACCACGGCACCGTCTTCACCCGCGTTCAGGGCGATCTGGCGCAGGGGAGCCTGCAGAGCGCTGAGGATGATGTTGCCACCAACGCGCTGGTCGTCATTGTGGTAGTGCAGGTGGGCAAGAGCCTTGGTTGCGCGGGCCAGAGCCGTGCCACCACCGGGAACAATGCCTTCTTCAACTGCTGCGCGGGTAGCGTGCAGGGCGTCGTCCACGCGGTCCTTGCGTTCCTTCACTTCGATTTCCGTGGAGCCGCCAACGCGGATCACGGCAACACCGCCAGCCAGCTTGGCCAGACGTTCCTGAAGTTTTTCACGGTCGTAGTCGGAGGAGGTTTCCTCGATCTGCGCACGGATCTGCTTCACGCGGCCCTTGATGTCGTCGCCGTTGCCAGCGCCGTCAACAATGGTGGTGTTTTCCTTGTCGATGTGTACTTTCTTGGCGGTGCCAAGCATCGGCAGGGTAACGGTTTCGAGCTTGATGCCGAGGTCTTCGCTGATGACCTGCCCACCCGTAAGGATGGCAATGTCTTCCAGCATGGCTTTACGGCGGTCACCAAAGCCGGGAGCCTTGACAGCAGCAATCTTGAGCCCACCGCGCAGCTTGTTGACAACCAGAGTTGCCAGCGCTTCGCCGTCAACGTCTTCAGCAATGATCAGCAGCGGACGACCGGACTGAACAACAGATTCCAGCAGGGGCAGGATCGGCTGAAGAGAAGAAAGCTTCTTTTCATGGATCAGGATATAGGGGTTTTCCAGATCGGCCGTCATCTTTTCCGGGTTCGTCACGAAGTACGGAGAGATGTAGCCACGGTCGAACTGCATGCCTTCAACCACGTCCAGTTCGGTCTGGAAGTGCTTGGCTTCTTCAACGGTAATAACGCCTTCGGAGCCAACTTTCTGCATGGCTTCGGAGATCATCTTGCCGATTTCGCTCTCGCCATTGGCGGAGATGGTGCCAACCTGAGCGGTTTCAGCCGGGGTGGTGACCTTTTTGGCGTTCTTCTTCAGTTCCTCGACAACCACGGCAACGGCCTTGTCCACGCCGCGCTTGAGGTCCATCGGTTCATGCCTGCTGCAACAGCCTTCAGACCTTCGCGCACAATGGCCTGAGCCAGCACGGTTGCGGTCGTGGTGCCGTCACCAGCCACGTCGTTGGTCTTGGAGGCCACTTCGCGCAGCATCTGTGCGCCCATGTTTTCGAACTTGTCAGCCAGTTCGATTTCCTTGGCGACGGAAACGCCGTCCTTGGTGATGCGGGGTGCACCGAAGCTCTTGTCCAGAACAACGTTACGGCCTTTGGGGCCAAGTGTTACCTTTACGGCGTCGGCCAGAATGTCCACACCGCGCAGCATGCGCTGGCGTGCGTCTGCACCAAACTTTACGTCTTTGGCAGCCATTGAATTTCTCCTGTGAAGATCTTTTGTAGGTAAACGGTCGGATCAGAGCGGATCAGGCTGCGACAATACCCAGAATGTCGCTTTCCTTCATGATCAGCAGCTCTTCGCCGTCGATCTTCACTTCCGTGCCGGACCATTTGCCAAACAGAATGCGGTCGCCGGCCTTGACATCAAGCGCCACAACCTGACCCTGTTCGTTGCGGGCACCCGCACCAACAGCGACCACTTCGCCTTCCATCGGCTTTTCTTTTGCCGTGTCGGGGATGATGATGCCACCGGCTGTCTTCTGTTCGCCTTCAAGGCGACGTACAACTACCCGGTCGTGTAAGGGACGAAACTTCGTCATTATGGATCACTCCACATTCATTTGCTGTGATGACGCCCTTTGTCAGAAAGCAGCGCCACCCGTTTGAACCGCGCGTACACATAACGCCGCGTCGCGTTAGCACTCCACCACAAGGAGTGCTAGAGCAGAAAGTAGGTTCGCCCCCAAGGTGAGTCAAGGAAGGCGGAAGAAGTTTCTTTTTGTTTTAACTTCATCCCTGACAAGGAGATTGAACATGGGACAGATGCGCACAATTGAGGCAGCCGACGGCCACGAGCTTGCCGTATGGGAGACCGAGCGGAGCACGCACCCCTACGCTTTGGTAGTGCTGCAGGAAATTTTTGGCGTGAACCACCATATCCGCACCGTGTGTGCGCGGTTTGCGCAGGCGGGCTTCCATGTTATCGCGCCTGCCTGTTTGACCGTGTCGAGCGTGGGGTTGAACTGGAATATACGACCGATGGCGTGCAGAAGGGGCTGGCCCTGCGTGCACAGATTCCTCTGGCCAAAACTCTGCTGGACGTGCAGGCCGCGGCCCGTGCGCTCAATGCGCGCAGGTTGGGGTGATCGGCTATTGCTGGGGTGGTGCACTGGCATGGAACGCCGCCTGCCGGACGCATGACTTTGCCGCAGCCGTAGGCTGGTATGGCGGGGGCATTGCTGCCCATAAGGACGAGACTCCGCACTGCCCGGTGCAATTACATTTTGGTGAGCGCGATACCAGCATTCCCCACACCGATGTAGCCGCCATTCGCGCTGCTCACCCAGAAGTGGAACTTTATGTGTACGACGATGCGGAGCACGGTTTTGGCTGCGAGGAGCGTGCCTCGTACAATGCAAAAGCCTTTGTAAGTGCGCAGGAGCGCAGCATTGCGTTCCTCAAGAGCACGCTCAATCCGTAAGGATTTTTGTGCGCCTTCAGGGCAGGTCGGGCTGAATTGTGATTGACAAGCGCCCCCGGTCATGGGGGAGAATGTCCTCTCTCCTCGCGGCACGTCGTGTGCAGGAGGAGTAACTGGCCGAAATAAGGATGACTTCGCTCATGTCGACAGGTACCGTTAAATGGTTCAACGCCACCAAAGGGTTTGGTTTTATTGCCCCCGATGATGGAGGGAAAGACGTGTTTGTGCATATTACCGCTGTACAGGCAGCCGGTCTGCGCGCGTTGAATGATGGGCAGAAACTGTCCTACGACATGGTGGAGGAACGCGGTAAGCAGGCAGCCACCAACCTGAAGCCGCTCTAAAACAGCGGTCCGGGGCCGGGCCGGTTACGCCTGTCCGGCCTGCTCCGCCAAAAAGGCGGAAATCTGGCGCGCAGTCTGTGCAAGACCACACCGCTCAACGGCAACGCCGTTGGGAAAAGCGCTTAAAAGCCTTGTGGGTGTGCGCCGGTCCAGCAGAACAAATACCCCCCTGTCTGACTGGCGGCGGATCAACCGCCCGAACGCCTGCCGTAGCCTGAGCCGGGCTATGCGGTCATCAAAACCCTTGGGATCTCCACCAGACAGGTGAATACGCCGCTCGCGGTGCAGAATGTCGGGGCGGGGCCAGGGAACGCGCTCAAATACCACCAGACGCAGGGCGTTGCCCGGAACATCCACACCGTCACGCATGGCGTCCGTGCCAAGTAGGCAGGCGTGTTCTTCGGTCCGAAAAACATCAACCAGCGTATTGTTGTCCATTGCATCCACATGCTGAGCGTAAAGGGGTAAGCCTTCGCTCTCCAGCGTTGGAGCTATGCGCTCATACACGCCGCGTAGGCGGGATATGGCGGTAAACAGGCCAAGCCCCCCACCGCCAGAGGACTGGAACAGCGTGCGGAACGCGGCAGACAGGTCCACAATGCTGCTGTTGTCCACATCCGTTACAATAAAGGCACGGGTCTGCCGGGCGTAATCGAACGGGCTGGCCAGGCTGGCGCGCAGGGCAGGGGAAGGGAAATGATTGGCCCCCGTGCGGGCTTCTGCCGCTTCCCATGCAATTTCTGCCTCGTCACTCTCCTGTGCGCCGCCCTGCTGGTCGCGCAGTGTGGCTGACGTCATGAGCATACCCTGTGCGGGTACGGCCATAATGCCCGCAAATGGAATGGTCGGGTCCAGCCAATGGCGGTACAGCCCGACGTCCTGCTCGTTTATGCGCTGTTTCTCACGCCTTTCAAGGCGGATGAAGTGGACATGTGCCGGGGTGCTGCCCGGTTCGGGCGGCTGGTCCAGCGCAGCAAGCATGGCAATCCACGCATCCAGCCGGGAGATGGCGCGGCGGCGCAGGGCGCGGGTCATGGCCTCTATGCGGCCACGGGTAGTTGCATCCAGCGTGTCTGCATCGTCCTCAAGGCGGGCCTGCAGGCGTTCGCTCAAGGTGCGCAGGGGTTCCACAATGCGGCCAAGGGCGCGGGCAAGCTGCTGACCGGCTTCTGCCATGTCGGGTATAAGCGGGTGCAGGTCACATTCCATGGCAGCATGGATGGCCTGCTTGCCGCCCTCGGCCGAGCGGGCCATGGCCTGCTGGCGCAACAGGCGCAAAAAAGCTTCCGTCGGGTTTTCCATAACCGGTTGGTCGGCCACGGGCTCGGGTGGGAACAGGGTGCTCAGGTCCATGGGTTCTGGTGGTGGTGGTTCGTTGGCCACCTCTGGTGCCAGACGGGTGGACCAGCCCGGCGCAGGCAGGGCTGTTGCCGCAAGCAGGGCCGCATCCAGCGGGTTTTCCAGCTTTGGGTGGCCAACCACCAGATCATCCAGCCTGCGTTTGAGCCCGCGAGCCCGGGAGCGCCGGCCCTCAGCACCCAGTAGCCAGCGGCGCAGTTCGGCTGCCTCCAGCCCGGAGAGTTCGGCACAGAACGCACTGTCTGCGGCATCCGCCAGATGGTGCCCCTCATCAAACACATAGCGTGAGGGGGTGTTGGCCTGCGCTCCGGCCTCGTCATCATCGCTCATGCCCGCCTGTGCATAGGCGGCCTGCGTCATAACCAGAGCATGATTGGCGATGACCAGAGAGGCATCATGCGCACGGCGTATGGAGTGTTCGACAAAACAGCGTTGATAATGCGCGCAGGCTCCGTGAATGCACTCGCCCCTACGGTCGGCCACACCCGCAAGGTTGCCGTGGCCGAACAGGTCTCCAAACCAGCCGGGCAGATCTCCGCCAAACAGGTCTCCATCCGCTGTGGCCATTGCCCATCGGGCCAGCATGCACAGGGCAATGCTTACACCAGCCGGGCGGGAGGCCGCGCTGTTGACGGCCTCTTCCATGTTTAGCAGGCACAGGTAGTTCTCCCGCCCTTTGCGCAACACCACATGCTGGCGGTGGGCTGCGGGGTCGGGGTAGAGGCGTTTTGTCTCCTGCTCAATCTGGCGTTGCAGGTGGCGTGTGTAGGTGCTTATCCACACAGCTCCATCATTACGCTCGGCCCACAGGCTGGCGGGGGCAATGTAGCCCAGAGTCTTGCCTGTGCCTGTGCCTGCCTCGGCCAGCACAATAGCGGGGTCTCCGCGCATGGCGCGCGGGGCAAAGGCTTCGGTCGAGACACTGGCAAAATCTGCCTGTCCGGAGCGTATTTCCGCCTCGCTGCCCAGTATGCGGGTCAGCCGTTCACGTGCCTCTGCCGGGCTTATGGGGTTGGAGGCGGGCGGGGGGCGCTGGGCCTGCTCTTCCCATTTGGGTAGATGCCGCCATACCCTTAGAGCATCGGTGGGTTGTGTGGCCTCCTCGGCCAATTTGCCGTTGTTGGTCAGTCTGGCACGCAGGTCTATGGTTTCGGCCACGGTGCCGGTCCAGACCCAGCCCGCCTGACCCAGACGTACGGTAAAGGCTGCCAGCAGTTCGCTCTGGCCAGCCTTAGCCTGCCGTGCCAGCGCTCCCAGCAGGATGGATAACAGGTTGGGGAGCAGGTCTGCCTCGGTTGTGTGGAGGTTCTGCTCATCCAGCCCAAGGGCTATGGCCAGACCGCGTGGCGTGGGTGCAACGGTTTGGGCGGGAAAGACAAATGCGAACAGTTCCAGCAGGTCCAGCCATGGCGCGGGCTGGCCTGTAGGGGGCAGGCCGAGTTTGCGGGCAAGGGCTGGCGCATGCACAACCAGCGGGCATGGCATGGCATGCAGGCGCTCGCGCACTTCGGACGCGCTCAGGCTGAGCAGTTCCCCATCTTCGGTCAGCAGCGAAAACCGACCATGGCAGGAGATAAGGGCCGGTGCGTCATGGGCTGAGGGAAAGGATGGCTGCATTCTGTTTTACATGATCCATTCTGGCGGCAAATGCCAGAGAAGAACAGGCAGGGCGTTATGCAGAGTGCCAGATACACAAAACCCCGCCGGGCAGCGCACGGCGGGGTTTGCGGGAAAACCGGATTTTACTCGGGGTTTTTCAGGCTGTCGGCAACAATTTCCAGCAGTTTGCCGTGCATGTGGCCATTGCCTGCAACAATCATCACATCATCGGGCAGGTCATCAAGCTCACCCCCATCAGTCGGTGACCTGACCGCCGGCCTCACGCACGATGAGAATACCAGCGGCGCAATCCCATGGTTTGATGCCAAATTCCCAGTACCCTTCGTAACGACCTGCAGCGACCCATGCCAGATCCAGTGCCGCCGCGCCAAAGCGGCGGACACCAGCAACGCGGGGCATCAGGTTGCCCAGCACGCGGGCAAAAGGCAGGCGCTGGCGGGCGGGAACCTTGGCAAAGGGAATACCCGTTGCAAACAGGGATTCGTGCATGTCCCGGCGGGCGGAAACACGGATACGCCGTTCGTTGAGGTACGCCCCGTTGCCTTTTTCCGCCCAGAACATTTCCCCCGCTGCGGGGTTGTAGATCAGGGCCGCAGCCAGTTCCACCTTGCCATCGGGCAGGCGGCGCTGAAGACCAATGGAGATGGCCCAGTGCGGAATGCCGTGCAGGAAGTTGGATGTGCCATCAAGCGGGTCCACAATCCAGCGCCATGTCCAGTTTTCGCTGCCCGATTCCCCGGATTCTTCCATAAGGAAGGCGTAGCCCGGCCGGGCCCGCTCCAGTTCTTCGCGCAAGGTCTGTTCCGCACGCAGGTCCGCCTGGGAAACAAAGTCACCCGGCCCCTTGATGCTGACCTGAAGCTGCTCGACTTCGTTAAAATCGCGCAGGAGACGCTTGGCAGCTTTCTGTGCTGCGGTTTGCATCACCATCATGACGGGGGAGAGACGCATGGCCACTGTAGTTAAGTCCTGCTCTGGAGAGAAAAAACCTGAAAAAATCAGTCCTTGGCGCGTTCGACGTAAGAGCCGTCTTCCGTGCGGACCACAATGCGTTCACCCGCTTCGATAAACGGCGGCACCATGGTTTTTACACCATTGGACAGCATTGCGGGCTTGTAGGAGGAGCTGGCGGTCTGGCCCTTAACAACCGGGTCAGCCTCAACCACTTCCAGCGTAACATGCGGCGGCAGGTCAATGCCAACCGGGTCGCCTTCAACCAGATGCAGGTTGATGGTCATGTTGTCCTGAATGAAGGGAGCCTGATCGCCCAGCAGGTCCACGGGGACGGAAAGCTGTTCAAATGTTTCCGGGTCCATGAGAACCAGCAGTTCACCATCTGTATAGGAATACAGATATTCACGGTCTTCGGTCATCAGACGTTCTACCGTGTCGGCGGTGCGCCAGCGTTCGTTGGTTTTGTTGCCGGTCTTGAGGTCGCGCATTTCAACCTGAATGAACGCCCCCCCCTTGCCCGGGGTAATGATCTGCTGTTTCAATACCGTCCAGCGACGACCGTCATGTTCAATGACCTGACCGGCGCGGATCAGGTTTGCCTGCTGTTTCATACTTGGTTCCTGATGAGGAATGGCTATTCTGTCTGGGCTTCTACAGTTCCACGGCGGGAAGGGCAAGCGTTGCAAGGTGAACTCTCCCGCTTTGCACCGCTGGACAGAAGGGGTACATCCTGTTTATAAGACCTCCACCTAAGCAGGTAAGGAAGGGTGGCCGAGCGGTTTAAGGCACCGGTCTTGAAAACCGGCGTGCGTGAGAGCGTACCGTGGGTTCGAATCCCACCCCTTCCGCCAACCCTCATTCCCAGACATTCTTATAAGCTCTCAAAAGCCTTGATCTTCCGGGATTTTTGCGCTTTTTGTGTTCTTGCGCGTTCTTATTTTGTTTCATGCAGGCGCATAGCTTTGTGGGTAACGAGTGGGTAAAATTTTTTCTACGTGTGGGTAACGTCAGGCAGTCTGGCGCAGGGGTAAGTATCTGGTGCCTAAAATCAGGGCATAAGGCTGAATATCTGCGGCTGTAAGAAAAGACGTGTGATGTAATGAAATTTCAGACCAGATTTGCTATTCTCCGGGCATGAAGTCGAAGAACCGTTCAAACACCGCCATTCGAAGAACATCCACTTCCACCAAGCAGGAATGGAAAAAAATACTTCCCGTTCTTGGTGCTGTTCTGGTTCTGCTGGCCGGGGCGACCGGGCTGCGCGCCGTGTTGGTATCTCAGCATCATGCACCCATTGGCGGGGATTATACTCTGGTTGATGGATACGGGAAAACGCGTACACAAGCCGATTTTTACGGCCACTATACGCTCCTTTATTTTGGCTACACGCATTGTGTGGATGTATGCCCCCTGACTCTGGCAACGGTTTCTGCAGCACTTGATGAACTTGGTGCGCAGGGGGGGCGTGTTACGCCGGTTTTTATTTCGGTTGATCCTGAGCGGGATACGCCCGAGGTTATCCAGAATTACGTACAGCGCTTCTCCCCAAGGATTGTTGGCCTGACAGGCAGTGAGGCACAACTGCAACCGGTCATGAAGGCGTTTCATGTCTCCGCAAGGCATCGTTCGGGGGATGGGGCCGGGTATCTCGTCGATCATAGCTCGTTGCTGTATCTGATGGACGGGCAGAACCACCTTGCCGGTATGATACCAGTTGATTCCAGCGCCCATCAGATCGCAGCAGACCTTAAGCGCCTGTTGCCGCCGTCCTGACTTCAGGGTTTGCGCCGCGCCTTCATGACCAAGGTAGCCAGAGCCAGAATAAGCAGAGATGCACCGAGTTCTGGCAGAACAAGTGCCAGAACCATCAGCAGGGCCATGCCTGCAAAGCCGTTTTTCTGTGAGTGCAAGGCCGGAGGCGCGCCCAGCGCCCCGGCGGGTTTGCGTTTGAGCCATAATAAGGTGGCAGCACTACTCATCAGTAATAAACCGCCTGCGATCAGCATGTTCATGATCTGGTTTGCCCAGCCAAAAAGCTGGCCTTCATGTGCGGCAACACCATAGCCAATTATGCGGTCCACGATGCCTTTCTGAGCAAAGGTAGCATGGGCTGTTACGTGCCCGTTGGGTGTTATTGTCATGCTCTCTCGCAATGGTCGGTTCTGTGTGTCCGAACGGACGGTCCAGAGCGTGCCAGATGGGGTTACAAGAACCGGGGCTGGCCATGCGAGAGCAGAGGCCGCCTGCACAACGGTGTCCAGCCCTGCCAACTGGCGTTGTTCTGGAGCAGGAGCTGGTGTGTCGGGCATATCCATTCCCGGCATGTCCATTGTGTTTGGTGCCGGAGCAGATGCTGGTGGTGTGAGGAGATGTCCCGCAATAACCGTGGCTGCTGGCACGGAGCCAATCTCCCAGTCTTTGACGGATGTCAGGCGACCAACCGTATTTTCAACCGATTGCAGCGCATGCCCCCATACAAAAGACCATGGAAGACCAGAGACCAGAAACAATACCAGAAACACAGAGGTCCACACGCCTGTTACGGCGTGCAGGTCCCGCCAGCGGGTTCGGCTGTCTACTCCAAGCCGAGGGTAAACAATACCTGCTAGTCTCTGCCCGCCACGTGGCCACCAGAGCAGCAGGCCCGTGATAACAAGAACAATGGTCCATGATGCGACCATTTCCATAATGATGGAACCAGCATTCCCTAAAAGAAGCTGTCCGTGCAGCCGGAAGACCAAACGCTCAAACCTGCTTTCTTCCAGTATGGTTTTCAGCACTGCATGGGTGTTTCTGTCGACGTACACACGCACGGCCTGTCCATCCTGCCGGGTTAACAGAACCCTTGCCGCGCTGTGTGGGGAATGCGGAAGTTCATAAGCCAGAAAAGCACTGTTTGGGACAGCCCCAAGGGCTGCATGCACCTCCCCCTCGGGTGAGGGGGAGACGGCTGCTGGCAGGTGGTCATATTTCCAGTCTATCCACGCATCAATCTGTGGTTTGAAGAGATAGATGGTGCCTGTGACAGACAAAAAAGCGACAAACGGCAGGCAGCATAACCCGGCAAAAAAATGCCAGCGCCAGAGCGTGCGGCGATCAGGCCAGAGTGCAGTCAGGTATCTGGTCATGGTGTTATCCTCAGAACCGAACCCGCACACCGCCAAAATACGCGCGTGGGGAGCCTGCGTAGATTGAGCCTGTGCTGTTCATGAGTGTGGCAGCATCTGCCTGCTGTCCGTTGGATTGTAGTTTGTCGCTAATATTGCTGGCACCTGCGATATACGTCTGGTTGGCAACATTCTGTACCTCAAAATACCAGTGCAGACGGTGTGCCCATCCTAGCCGGGCTGGTGGGTTATAATGCACCTCAAGATTCAGCAGGGTGTAGCCGGGTGCTTTTAGGCGGTTTGCGTTGTCCAGCCAGTAGGAATCCCGCCAGGTGACTTCCGCATAACCGCCCAGCCCCTCCAGCAGACCATCAGGCTGATCGTAAAGAAAGCGGGCATTGAGAAAATTGGGAATAACCCCGGGAATATAATTGCCTGCGCGGCTGAAACTACGCGAGAGGGTCGTGTTGGAAAGTGTTTCGGTATAATTGGTATAAATCTGATTATCGTAAGTATAGCTTAGCTTGATCCGACCGCCAGAAAGGGTTTGGGGGAGTGGTTTCCACTCCACGCCAAGTACCACGCCGCGATGTTCGGATGCAGGGGCATTGAATGTATAGGAACCTACTGCGTTGATGCCAGCCGACTGACTGACCAGTTCGTTTTTGTAAAACTCGTAAAAACCCGTTGCCTGAATGTTGATATTGGAAGACGGGTGCCAGTCTGCTCCAAGGTCAATACCGACACTTGTCTGGCTTTGTAGCTGCGTATTGTTGCCGTAGTGCTTCGGGCGTGATGAACAGGTTGGAGGAGGATGGGGTGCCGTAAGCCGTGCCAACACGGGTGTGCAGCGTCCAGTTTTTGGACGGGGTGTAGATCAAGGCCCCTTCTGGAGCGAGGTTGAAGTAAAAGCGGTTGGCAGTAATGGCCCGCTGGCTGCTTGTTGTGGCGGAGTAACCATACAGTGTTTCAGTCGCGCCAATGTCGGAATATGTGCCGCCAAGCCCGACAACTGCGTGCCAGTCGGGAGCAAAATGCCAGTCTTCCTGAAAGCGGGCGCCAAGGTTCCACTGATGGCCATAACTTTGTGAACTCATGGCCCCACGGGTTGCGCCACCCAGTGGCATGACGTTGTACGTCTGTGACCCAAAGTCGAGATAATCAAAATTTATCCCGCCGAATGTCTCCAACGTTCTGCCTGCAAGCTGGGCATGGTTGGTAATATCGCTGCTGACTGCGTAGGAATTATAAGGGCCGACGTAAACGGTAGGAGAAGTCGGCTGGTCAATGTGGCGCTGGTCATAGGTAAACTGGTTGTGCCATGTGGTCTGGCTGTTAAAGTCGTGCTCCCAGCGTAGCCCGACAACCGTTCGTCGGTCAAAACGGCCTAGGCCTGCGGCTTCGGGGCTCATGGCCTCCTTTGTGCCGTAACGGCCATTGACCAGCAGGCTAACGGATGCACAGCCCGCAGCCGCGCTGGCAGCCTGCGCGCATCCTTGCTGGTAGGGGTTGGCACGATACTGGTTGAGCGAGAGCCTTGCGGGCAGAAATGCATCGGTTACGTTGTTTACAAATTTGAGAATAAGGCGGTCTGTTGCGCTCAGGTTAACGCGAAGGCGCATGTTTTCTGTTGAGGTATTATAACGGCTGTTGGCAATAAATCCGTTGCCGCGCACGTCACTGCCAAAGATCATCAGGTCGTAGTGTCTGTTGCCAAAACCAAGGGTTGCATAGTTGTTAAACATCCCGAAACTGCCCAAATCGGAGCCGAGTTCCAGCCCGTGAATATCCGCCCCTTTGCGGGTGCGGAAGTTGATGGCACCGTTTATGGCGTAATTGCCGTAAAGGGTGGAGGCCGGGCCTTCAAACACATCCACGCCCTGATAGGCGTGCGGGTCAATCAGATCGGCGCGTGCTGTGCCGTCTGGCTGGGTCATGGGGAAACCATCTTCGAGCACCTGAATATTTTTTAGGCCCCATGACTGGCGGTCGCCCGACCCGCGAATGGAAATGTTGGTATCGCGTGGTCCATTCCCCTGCGTAAAGCTGACACCGGGAATGGTGACCACCATATCCGCAACGCTCTGGCCAACCTGGTTCCCAAAATCGCGTCTGTCAGCGCTAAAAGTTGTCTGGCCCGCCGGATGCGTCAGGGCTGATGCATGGTTTGATCCTGTGACGAGGATATGTTCCGTTGTGTTGGTCGCTTTGCGGGGCCTGTGTGCGTGCGCAGGAACATGCTCACGTGCGGTAAGTGCTGGAGTATGTTCCGTTTCTGCGCGAGCATGAGGTGTGGCAAGTGCCGCGACAAGCACTGCCACCCCGCATAACGGGCGTGACAGGTGATGAGTATACAACATGGGGTTTAAACCTGAATAAACAGCACAAAAAGCTCACAGGCCAATGCGTGTGAGCGGCGTTTTCAATTCAGGTCAGGCAGGTGGTCCCTGCGGGCAGAGGGACGTCCGTTGTGGCGCGGGTGGCCCACGAATGGGCGCGAACATCCAGGCGTGAGGGTTGTCGCAAATAGCCAGCGCCACACACAGACAGAACGCAACGCTGAGCAGTAAAAGTTCAGCAGCTTCGGAAAGAAGAAAACTGTCGTCTTCTGGATTGGTGGAGTGATGATGCTGCCCATCGGGGGATGGGGATGGCGACTGGTCGTCACAAAGAATACTGAGTTTTGTAAGGTTTTTAAGCGGGTCATCCACCAGCGCAGTAGGGGAGGCAAGACCACCAAAAGTCAGGCGCGCAATAAGAGCAAGCATTACCAGAGGCCAGAAGGCCATCAGGTAAGTCAAACTGTGCGTGCGAGAGGACATGCGTGCTGTTTATCGCAAATCATTCGCGTTAGCCAGATCATATCTTGCATGCAAGGGGTGCTGTGGACTGGGGCAGGCAAGCAAACGATGGTGTTGTGGCAGCGCAATAATATATGGGGTTCCCCGTCGGCTCCCGTAGCGGGGTGGGGCTTATCCGGCGGGGGGAGGGTCCGCCATTTGTGTGCCGGGCCAGTTCTGAGAGGTCACCATATGTTGGGCCAGAAGCACAAGAAGCTCCCTGACGGCAACCCCGGCTTCGGTTTCAGGGATGCTTTCAGGAATGCACAGAGAGACGTTTTCCTGAATGATCGGGCTACTGAGCGGATAAATAAGTGATTGGCCGGGGACGACAATTTTGCTCGCTACAGCCCATGGCAGAATGGTGCAGCCCAGCCCTGCGGCCACGGCGTCGCGCAGGGTTAACAGGGCTTCCACTTCTGCAACAATGTTTGGAACAATCTGTTTGCGCGCAAAAGCGACGTTGATCCGTTTACGAACAAAGTTGTAATCAGGTGGTACCAGAAGTGGCGTTTGTGCCAGATCAGATAATTTGACAGGCGTTGCCGTGTCTGTGCCAAAACCGAAGTCGGCATGTGCGACCAGAAAAAAATTCTCTTTCATCAAGGGCATAAAATTAACACCCTTGACCGGCCCCGCCCCGTGAATGATTGCCATGTCCAGTCTGCCGGTCATGACCATCTCACTGTAAATATCGTCAAAACTTTCCGAAAGATGGAGCGTGATATTGGGCAGTTTCTGCCGGACCTCCTGTAACAGACCCAGCGCAAGGGAGGAGCCGGAACAATAGGGCGAAAGCCCGACCGAAACCTTGCCAACCAGTGGGCCGGTGCCGTTGCTGACTTCTTCCATGGCGCGGTCAAGCTGTTTGCTCATGGTCTGCGCGTGCCGGTAGAGTTCCAGCCCGGCGGCAGTCGGCGTGACCCCCATTTTGCTGCGGATCAGGAGTTTTTGCTTAAAAGCCGTTTCAAGCGATGCAAGCTGCTGGCTGAGTGCAGGCTGGGCAATATTGAGAATATCTGCGGCGCGCGAAATGCTGCCAACATCAATAATTTTTACGAACGCCTGTAAACGCCTGATGTCCAATGCGCTGCACTCCCTGCGACGGAACAGCTATAATTTTTAATGATATATCGGAATAAAGTCAATAAAATGCAAAAATAACAATTTCTATAAAATTAAATACTTTTACTCATAATTCTTTGATTGTGATTGAAATAAATACTTATAAACCGGGTTTGGGTGAGCTGTTTAAGGAGCACATCTGGAATTGTTCTTATGTAAAAATTTAAATCATTCCATAGCTTTCTTCTATGGGGCCAGATGTTTTTAACCGCTACCGAGGGAAGCTGGCAGTGAGGTAAATTCAAGCGATATCACATTTATACAGGCTGTCTTTCTATTGGAGGGGGAGCTGCGGGAGTATGCATACCATGCCAGGTTTTGCCGATCGACTGAACGGAATTGCCATTTCTGCTTCGGCTGCAATGACGGATAAGGCCTCTGCCTTGAAGGCGGAAGGCAAGCAGATTGTTAGCCTATCCTCCGGTGAGCCGGATTTTCCAACACCTGAGCATGTGCTGGAAGCCGCAGTGGCGGCAGGGCGTGCGGGAGATACAAAATACCCGCCGCAGGCAGGTAAACCAGCACTCAAACGCGCCGTAAGAGCCAAGTTCCTGCGTGAGAATAATCTGGATTACGCATTGGACGAAATTCTGGTAGCCAATGGCGGAAAGCAGATTATTTTTAATGCCATTATGGCCACCTGCAATCCGGGCGACAATGTTGTTCTGCCAACACCATACTGGATCAGCTATGCAGATCAGGCCCGCCTTGCGGGCGCCAGTGTTGTGCAGGTGCCTTGCCACGAATACAATGGTTTTTGCTTAAAGGCAGAGGATCTGGATGCCGCCATTACGCCGCAGACCAAATGGGTTATTCTGAATTTTCCCAACAATCCCACAGGTGCCTGCTGCCCGAAGGAAGAGATGCAGAAAATTGCAAAAGTCCTTCTCAAGCACGAACATGTCTGGATCATGACCGATGATATCTACGAACATCTGGTTTATGACGATTTTGAATTCTGCACGATCGCACAGGTAGAACCGGCACTGAAGCCACGGGTGCTGACAGTCAATGGTGTTTCCAAAGCTTATGCCATGACCGGCTGGCGGGTTGGTTTTTGTGGTGGGCCAGCAAAACTGATTGCCGCGATGAACAATATGCAGGGGCAGTCCACCAGTGGAATCAATACCCTTGCACAGGCTGCGGCGATTGCTGCGCTGGAAGGCCCGCAGGAGTTCCTGCGCGAGCGGGCACTGGAGTATCAGGCTCGCCGCGATCTGGTCGTGGACCTGCTCAATGCCATTCCTGGCCTGACCTGCCACAAACCGCAGGGGGCATTTTATGTTTATGTCGATATTCGTGCCTGTTTGAACAAGGTTTCGGCCGCCGGGCGGCAGATCGCAACCGATACAGACTTTGTCATGGGGCTTCTGGAGGAGCAGCAGGTGGCTACCGTGCAGGGAACGGCTTACGGTATGAGCCCATTCTTTCGCCTTTCTTATGCAACCAGTGTGGATGTTCTTACAGAAGGTTGCCGCCGTATTGCGGACTTTGTGGCAGGGCTTAAATAAGCGCGGCTTCTGCTTTTTCCCCCTGCCGCAATGGCAGGGGAAGGAGCAAAAGATTATAAGGGAGTTATGAAGGCAATGCTGTGCCCATACCCCACCAGATCACCTTCCTGAGCACAGATACTGCTGAGCACGCCATTGCCGGGGGCCGGTATGGCCACGGTTATGCTCCCCAGATCAAGCATGCCCACGGTCTGCCCCTGCTGCACTGTCTGGCCGACAGTGACAAAAGCCTTGTCTGTCACCACATCCTGTAAACGTAAATGCCCAAAATAGGGTGTAAGGACAGGCGTTGATGTGGGCTTGGCGGGTGCGGTTGGGGCAGTTGACGGCAGGGAGGGCGAGGTCACTGAGTGAGCGGACGTATTGGCGACAAGGCGCAGGCGTAGACCCTGTGCATTTGTCAGTTCCAGTTCATGCAGGCCAGCCTGTTGCAGCCAGCGGGTGATCTGGGCCAGATCCTGCGGTGTGGGGAGTGCTTCAAACGCAGGGAGCGTTATGGGCTTTTCCATCAAGGGTGAGACCTTTTTTCCAGCCAGTGTTCAAGGTGATGAATGTCCACGCCACCTTCCAAAAAACCTGTATCCTGCAAAATAGCCTGATGGAGCGGGATGTTTGTTTCAATCCCCTCCACCTGCATTTCGGCAAGGGCGACCTGCAGGCGGTTTATGGCTTCGGTCCGGGTTGCGCCGCGGGCTATGACCTTGGCAATGAGCGAGTCATAATAAGGCTGAACCGTGCAGCCCTGCGCCATATGCGTGTCCATGCGAATACCCGCCCCACCCGGTAGCGTCCATTGTGTGACAAGGCCGGGCGAGGGCGCAAAGGAAAAGGGGTTTTCCGCATTGATCCGGCATTCAATGGCATGCCCGATGGTCTGCACATCTGCCTGTTGCAGGCTCAGCGGTTTGCCCTGAGCAATTTCAATCTGGGCGCAGACGATATCCAGCCCGGTTGTTTCCTCTGTAACCGGGTGTTCTACCTGTAGGCGCGTGTTCATCTCAATAAACGCAAAAACGCCGTCTTCGTACAGGAATTCGAATGTTCCAGCCCCACGGTATCCAATGTGGCGGCATGCCTGCGCACAGCTTTGCCCGATTTTGGCAATCAGTTCTGGCGGAATGCCGGGGGGAGGTGCCTCTTCAAGCACTTTCTGGTGGCGTCGTTGCAAGGAACAGTCACGCGCGCCCAGCCACAGGGCGTTGCCGTGCGTATCGCATAGGACCTGAATTTCGATATGTCTGGGCTTCTGCATGAAGCTTTCCAGATACAGGGTTGGGTTGCCAAATGCCTGTTGGGCTTCCTTGCGGGTGAGTGCTACGGCTTTGAGCAGGTCATCAGCCTGCCAGACCACACGCATGCCACGCCCGCCACCCCCGCCTGATGCCTTGACAATAACAGGAAAACCCACCTGCTCGGCCAGTGCGAGAATTTTCTGTTCGTCCTCCGGCAATGGGCCATCCGAACCAGCGACGCAGGGCACACCCGCTGCCTGCATGGTTTGTTTGGCGGTAATTTTATCCCCCATCAGGCGGATTGCGGCAGGGGTTGGCCCAATAAAGCGTATGCCTGCGGCTTCCACGGCCTCGGCAAAATCCGCATTTTCGGACAGAAAACCGTAGCCGGGATGAATGGCGCCAGCCCCTGTCAGGCGGGCTGCCAGAATAATTGCCTCGACATCCAGGTAGCTGCGTGCGGCCGCGTTGGGGCCAATGCACAGGGCAATGTCGGCTTCCTGCACATGGCGGCTCTGGGCGTCTGCCTCGGAGTGCACGGCAACCGTTTCCAGCCCGAGTTGGCGGCAGGCTCGCTGGATGCGCAGTGCAATTTCGCCACGATTGGCAATAAGAACACGCTGGAAATTCTTAGGTTCTGTCATGAAAGCCTCATAAGGGGCTGCTCGGCCTCCACTTCCTGACCATCCTCAACCAAGACGGCGTCCAGCCTGCCCGCACATGTTGCCTTGATGGGTGTAAAGACCTTCATGGCTTCAATCAGTCCCACCTGCTGGCCTATACTCAGCGTATCCCCAACAGATACAAAGGCAGGGGCATCGGGGGAGGGGGCTAGGTGGAGCGTGCCATACAGGGGAGCACGCAGGATGTGTTCCCCCGTTGGGGCTGGAGCAGGTAATTCTGCTGGCAGTGGCGTGTGCGCAATGTCCACCTCTGGTGCAGAGGTGGGGTGGTGGGGCAGGCATGCCGCGCCATGGAGCGGGGCATGCCTGGCAGTCCGCGTGATCCTGAGCGTGCATGCACCATCCGAAACGTCAAGTTCCTGTAATGGTGCTTGAGAAAACAGGTCAATCAGGGACTTGAGCGCTTGAATGTCCATGGCGGTTCAGGGCGTGCCAGTGGTTTTTTGGCGAAGTTCAGCCCGCCTACAACCTGCATGGTTGGCAGAACTTCCATAAAGCTTACATTCATGCGCTGGGGGGAGCTTACGGCAAATGCAATGGCGTTTGCCAGATCTTCGGGGAGCAGGGAGTCATATTCGGCAAAGAAGCGGCGCTGTGCTTCTTCCATATCCCCGATAAGGCGGCCAAAGACTTCTGTTTCCACGCGTGCGGGAGAAATTTCGGTTACGCGGATTTTTTTACCATATAGGTCACAGCGCAACTGCTGCGAGAGCGAATGCACACCCGCCTTTGTTGCGTGGTAAACCGTATTGCCCCCGGCAAAGGCATAATGCCCCGCAATGGAACTGATGTTGATGATATGGCCACGGTCACGCACCATCATGCCCGGCAGGGCAAGGCGGGTCAGTTGCAGGACGGCGCGCAGGTTAATATCAACAAGCGCGTCCACGTCGTCTTCGGTTGTGTCGGCAATATTGCCTGTGCGGGACTGGCCTGCATTGTTGACCAGAACATCAATGTCCACGTTGTCAAAAATCTTCTGCATTGCTGTGCAGTCAGCCACGCTGGCAGCGTGTACTATGCATCCTGTTTCTGCTGCCAGTTCTTCAAGACGTTCTTTATTCCGCGCGACTGCGTGCACCTCCAGCCCAAGTTCACGCAGTTTGCGTACGGTGGCAGCACCAATACCCGAGGATGCGCCGGTAACAAGTGCTGTATGATAAGGCTGTATGGTCATGCTGCGAGATACCCCGATAAATGTGTTATCGCACCGTGTTGAGATTATGGGCGATATTCCTTTATTTGTTTCAGATTAGAGATGAAATGTTTGCTTGACCAAGATGCGTTTGGTCTTGCGTCATAAGAAGATTCAATGCCTGCGGCTGAGTGGCCGGGTCATAAGATTATTGTATGCCCTTACATTCATATAATGTTGGCGGAGGCAGGCCCCACGGTCATATCGTTGCGAACACGATATAGACAATCAGGTCCGGGAAAGCTTCTGGTGACACGTTCTTTACATCATGCCGCATGCGTATGCCGCCTGCCCGTTTGTAGGGCAGGCTGGGTGCACTGGAGCCGTTGTTGTGGTTGAGTGCGGGGAGCGCATTGCCTCTGTAACGGCTGTGGTTGACGGTGCGCCTGCGATTAGCATGATTGGCACCAGCGCCATGCTTTTTGAGGCTCCGGGGGAGTTCACTCTGGCATGCCAGCGGCGGATATGGGCGCTTATGGACGTGGCTCCATGCGTGCGGATGTGGCTGAGGTCATGCCGGGTGTTACCAACCTCATGCTCATATTTTCCACCCCGCCTGAATGCCCGGATGAGGTGGCAGCGGATCTGCGCCGTGCGTGGGATCATCTGCCGGAAAAGCACATCAAAGGGCGTCAGTTTGACATTGGTGTCCGCTACGGCGGGGAACTGGGGCATGATCTGGCGAGTGTTGCCCTGCATACAGGCTTATCCCCGCACGAGGTTATCGCGCTCCATCAGGCCCCTGTTTATACGGTCTGCGCTGTAGGCAGTGTGCCCGGGTTTGGCTACCTGCACGGGCTGGACCCAAGGCTTGCCACACCGCGCAAGACAACGCCATCGCTCAAAATGCTGGCAGGAACGGTTACCATAGGCGGTCCGCAAGCGGGTATCTCTGCCCTTACAGGCCCAAATGGCTGGAATTCCATAGGGTTTACGGATCTGGTGATGTTTGACCCCACGCGGCAGCCACCGGCCCTGTTTGCCGTGGGTGATACGCTCCGGTTCCATGCTGAAAGTATAGAGTTGTGATCCGGATTTTGGAAACAGGCATGCTGAATAGCGTGCAGGATGCCGGGCGTCTGGGCTACCGCCACCTTGGGGTCAGCACGTCTGGTGTTATGGACAGGCTTGCCCTGCAATGCGGGAATATGCTGCTCAATAACCCGGCAGAGGCCGCCTGTATTGAAATTCAGACATTCCCGTTCTCTGTAAGATTTGGCAGCCAAACAGGTTTTTCCGTCACTGGTGGTCATGCTTCCATAACATTGGACGGCAAACCCGTTCTGCCATGGTTTGCGCTTTGTGCCTGCCAAGGGGACGTTCTGCGTATCGAGCGGCCGGTTGCTGGTGCACGGATGTATTTGTGCATTGCAGGTGGTCTGGACGTTCCCGTCGTTCTTGCATCGCGTAGCACGCAGCTCCGGGGTGGGTTTGGTGGCTGGCAAGGTCGCCCGTTACAGAAAGGTGATGAGTTGCCACTTTGCAATCCTTATTGTGTGGACGAAGTGGGGCTTGTGCCCCCGGCTCAGGCACTTGCATTGAAGGCAGAAGGTACAGACGAAAAAACTGTCGTTCTCAGGGTTATCCCTGCAACAGATTATATGTTGTTTGCTGGGGATTCCCTTAAGGAATTTGGCGCAATCGGCTGGCAGATTACCGCGCAGAGTGACCGTGTGGGCTACAGGCTCAAGGGGGGCACTCTGCGGATGAGGGAGCCGGTGGAATTGCGCTCCTATGGGGTTGTGCCCGGGATCATTCAGGTGCCTCCATCGGGCGAGCCAATCATTCAGATGGCGGACGCCAATACCGCTGGGGGCTACCCACGGATTGCCACAGTGATCGAGGCAGATCTGTGGCGTCTGGCGCAGGCCCGTATAGGGAGTTTTGTCCGGCTGCAACTCTGCACGCATGCACAAGGTCTGGCTGCTGCGGAAAATGTCCAAGAATATCTGAAGAACGCACGGAAAAACATAGAGCTTTACAGAAAATCCTTTAGCCGGAGAGGAGCCGGGCAGGCCGGAAAACAAGCATGAAAATTGATTTGAATGCTGACATTGGTGAAGGTTTTGGCCGGTGGCGTATTGCGGATGACGATGCGCTGATGCCGTTGATCTCCTCCGCCAATATTGCCTGTGGCTACCATGCGGGTGATCACCTGATTATGGACCGGATGGTACGTGCGGCCAAAGCACATAATGTTGCTATTGGTGCTCACCCCGGTCTGCCTGACCTAATGGGGTTTGGGCGGCGGGATATGGCGGTCAGTGCTGAAGAAATGGAAGCCATGCTGGCCTACCAGATTGGTGCATTAAAAGGTATTGCCACCCGCCATGGTGTGCGTGTTGAGCATGTAAGCTACCATGCCGCCTTTGGTACCATGGCTAATAGTGATCAGGACCTGGCAGACAGGCTGGCGCGGGTTATCGCGGGGCTTGATTCCAGCCTTGTCATGCTCTGCATGGCGGGACATCCGATAGAAAAAGCAGCGCAAAAAGCGGGCCTGCGGGTCAGGCACCTCTTTTTGGCAGACAGGGCTTACCGGGCAGATGGAACTCTGGTGCCACGGGGGCAACCCGGCGCGGTTATTCACGCACCAGAATTAATGCGTGAACGAATTGGTTATTTTCTCAAACAAGGTGGCGTCATTACGCAGGATGGAACAGCGCTGCCAATAAAGACGCGCTCCATTCTCCTCCATAGTGACACGCCGGGGTCAGATGTTCTGGCGCGGACTATTGCGTCACAAATTATGGAGGCTGGCGGGAAAATCCTGCGCCCGGACTGATTGGCCGCGCAGGTTTGGTGCAAGGCTTGAAATCTAATACTGCAAGCATAATATTTTGATACCGGAATAATATCTGGAGTAAAATAAAACGGCAGGCGGTAGTTGTGGAATATGGAATGAGGGCGACACAAATATGAAGCATAACCTTGTTCGTGGCGCTTATCTGCTGTCGCTGGCAACCCTGTTTACGGCTATGCTCAATGCCCTGCAAAAGCTCACAGGGTCTTCACTTTCTGTTCTGGAAATTGTTTTTTTCAGAAATCTCTTTTCCCTGCCATTTGTTGTGCTCATTGCATCGCGTAAGGGAATAGTGCTGAAAACGCACCACTTTTCCGGGCATGTGCTGCGCTCGGTTGTGGGGCTTATCAGCATGGTCATGACTGTTGTTGCCGTCACCCATCTGCCTTTGGCCGAGCAGCAGGTTCTGTCTTACACACAGCCTCTGTTTTTAATCCTGCTTTCCATTCCCTTCATGAACGAACAGCCATCTTTGCAAAGATGGATTGCCGTGGCCATCGGGTTCGTAGGGGTGGTGGTCGTTGGTGCAGGCAAGGGGCTGCTGCATGGCGGTGCGGTGCATGTGCCTACTTGGGCCTATGGTATAGCCCTTGCGCAAGGTGGCGTTGGTGCGTTGACGACAATGCAGATAAGGCAGCTTTCCACAACAGAAAAAAGCACGACCATTGCCATGTGGCAGGCAATTCTTATGACGGTCTCTACGGCTGTAGCTCTACCATTTGTCTGGCAACAACCGACCTTGCCCGAAGTGTTTGCTCTGGTGGCGATTGGTGCTTTTGCCGGTATTGCACAGGTTTTACAGACCGAGGCGTTTGCATCGGCGCAGGTGTCGGCCATTGGTCCATTTACCTATTCGGGCCTGATCTGGGCGGGGTTGATCGGGTGGCTCGGGTTTAGGGAAGTGCCCGGTATAGCGATGTTTGCCGGTGGATTCCTGATTATTGGTTCAGGCCTGTGGATGCTGCGGCATGAAAAAAACGCCCCTAAAAAACAAGCTTGAATACAAAGCGTTTTTGCACGCCATTGAAAATTCTTTTTCTGCATCATGAGGCAGATAACACACAGGTGTTTGTAAAATGTCAGCATACAAAAAACAGAATCATCACCCTGCTGCCCTGTCGTCTTTTGCTCCCAGCGACAAGGGGGAGGGCGTGCAGGGGCAGGGCAGGCAGACATCTCGTTACGTCTTCTTCTTCATGATCTTTCTTATGTATGTCATCAGCTATGGTGATCGGGCAGCCCTTTCCATTTCACTGCCGGATCTGGGGCGGGAGTTTTCCTTGTCTTCCGTGCAGATGGGGTGGGTGTCATCCAGCTTTTTATGGTCTTATTTTCTGCTTAATCTGCCATCAACCATCATGCTTGATATTGTGGGGGCCAGGCTGGTGGGCTCTTTGGCTGTTTCGGTCTGGTCTGGCGCTATGATGCTAGGAGGAATGGCGCAGAATATTTCACAATTTATTGCAACGCGTATGCTGCTGGGTGTGGGGGAAGCCCCAACGTTTGGTGTGGGTGCTACTATTGTACGTGGTTGGGCGCAGAGCAAAGAGCGTGGCACGGTTATGACCATTCTCTTAACCGGAATGCAGCTAGGGCTTGCCAGTGGTACTCTGGCGGGGGCGTATCTGATTACCAAAATGGGGTGGCGGTACGAGTTTATATTTCTGGGTATGATCGGCTTTGTCTGGTCAATGGCATGGTGGCTTATCTATCGGGACAAGGTCGGGGCAGAAAAGGCGGCACCACGACCAATTTCCATTCCGCAGGTTCTGTCACTTTTCAAATCCCGTACGTTCTGCGGTATCCTTTCGGTCCAGTGTACACAAAACTTTCTCAATTTTCTGCTTATGTCATGGGTTCCTGTGTACCTTATGCATGAATTGCACATAGATGTGCTGCATTCGGGCAGTGGTACGGCTGGGTGTTATGTGCTGGGGGCCGTGGGTGCCATTATTCTGGGGCGTGTTCTGGAGGGAGCGGTTTTCAGAACCAATGCGACCCCTAGCCATCGGCGGTATATTGTTGCGGTATGCATTGTTGGAAGTTCTGTTATTGGTATATTACCTTTTTTTCACAAAGAATTTCCGATTCTTGTTGTCCTGTCTCTTTCTCTTTGCTGCCTTATAGCCGCCAATGGAGCCAATACGGCCATGCTTGCAGACATGCTGGAAGACGGGAGTAAAATAGGATCGGTAACAGGTGTTACCCTGACATGCAGCAATGCTATTGGCCTGACAGCGCCCATTGTAACAGGATATGTTGTTTCCTACACAGGGAGTTTTAATGCTGCATGGTATGCATGTGCCATTTCCCTACTTGTGGCCGCATGTATCTCCCTGATAACTGTTCGCCAGTCGATCTGCATGGAATGACAGATGCGAGGATTATCAGATTTATATGGGTGATGCCTACCCAGATAGGAAAAGTTCATGCTTTCTGGGCATGGACTTTTTTCTTTTATAACAGACTTGTTTTTCAAAAATATAAAAACGGACCCTGCTAGAGTAAGCGATATATCAATAATCAGTATGACGCCAAAACATCACGGAAACGTATCATAACGATAATGAAATGATGCGGGCCTGACCGGCTTTTAAAGGTGATGCGATGGCTAAATTTTCCAGATTCCAACTCTCCCTTGTCGCAGGTGTTGCTTTGGGCGCCCTGATCCCGGCAAAGCAGGTGTTTGCTGCTCATCCGGCATCTGCATCCACAGGAACAGGTAAGAGCGCTACAAAAACAGTTCTTGTTTCCAAGACGAAAATAGCAGCACGCAAAAAAATGCGGCTCTTATAGCATCATCGGAATCGATTGATGTGGGTGGGCATTCCGTCAATTCAGTGTTTACGCCCTCAACTCCACGGCACAGCACTACTCAGGTTACAATTGTAACCGGGGCCGAACTGCTGAAAACCGGTCAGACCAGTGTTCTTTCCGCCCTTGCACAGGCTAATCCGGCCATTACTACGGCCGCATTGCCCGGTGGTGGTGCAAGCTCCTTTGTGCAGACCATGCAGCTGCGCGGGCAGTCCCCGGATGATACGCTTATTCTGGTTAACGGGCACAGGCGGCATATTGGTGCCAACTTCAACTCCAACTCAGGCACCAACTGGGGGAGTGAGCCAAGTGACATTTCGCTTATTCCCATTTCTGCCATCGATCATATTGAAGTGGTCACGGAAGGGGCATCGGCCCTGTATGGGCAGGACGCCATTGCAGGGGCTGTAAACATTGTGCTCAAGCACAATACGCATGGTGGCAGCATTAACTTTAAAAATAGTGGTTATTATGCAGGCGATGGCCAGGGGCTGGATGGATCGGCAGATTATGGCATGGCCCTTGGGCATAATGGCGGGTATCTGGACCTTGCGGCTCAGGTAACGCACCAGCAGCCGACAACGCGTGGCGGTGATTTTTACGGAACTCTTTTTAACGACGGCCGGAATGAGACAGCCGATCGTGATATTCAGCGTGGTCTGGGTACTCCAAAATCTACGCTGGAAACGATTAGCGAAAACATGTCTGTACCGCTGATCAGTGATTATAATTTTTACAGCACGTCCACATTTTCGCACCGTCGCTCCAATGTGGCGGAAACTTACCGCTCAGCGACCAGCTCGTGGACCAACACTAATTTGTACCCCGATGGTAATCAGCCGTATATTGGCATGGACCAGTATGATTTTGAGACTGACAACGGGATCAAGGCCCGCAAATTTGGTTTTGCATGGGATGCGTACATAACCTACGCGCGGGACAAGCAGAACTATCGTACCATGGATTCTGAAAACGTGTCCTACCCCGATAGCACTCAAACATCGTTTGAGGATGGGGCTTCCATTTCATCCGAAATGACAGCGGGCCTGCGTGGGTCCCGCTCGTTCCGTCCCAGTTGGGCACCAAGGCCGATCAACCTGCGTTTTGGCGCAGAATATCGGCATGATACGTTCCAGATGACGGAAGGGGAGGAGGCATCTTGGTCAGGGCTTGGTGCGACCGATCATCCCGGTAACGTGCCCATGTCAGCGACACATCAAAGCCGCGATATTTACGAAGGCAATATCAACCTGGATTTTTACGTAACCAAAAAGTGGGAGTGGACACTGGGGGGGCGTGTTGCCAGTTATAGCAACATGGCCACGGTAGAAACCGGGTCTGTTGGCACGCGCTACAACTTTAACAAGCGCTGGGCTGTTCGGGCCAACATCAATACTGGGTATCGTCCGCCAACTCTGGGTGCGCTGTCTTACTTCTACTCTGCGCCTTACCCGGGTTACACGGTCGATCAGGTGCCATCAAGCAGTGACGTGGCCAAGTATTTTGGTGCAGGCAAAATGTCAGGTGAATACTCGCGGAGCTATTCCATCGGTATTGATGCAACACCTGTAGATGATTTTCATGTGACTGGAAATCTGTATTACATTGCCATTAATGGCCGCATGGGCAGCACAAAGTCTTTTTCTGTTGACCCGAATGATACGGCACTTAAAGCGCTTCTGGATGCCGCGAATCTCTCTACGGCTACGTCTATTTCCTATTATGCCAATCTTTATAATACCCAGACATTTGGTGGGGATCTGAGTGCGGATTACACCTTGCATACTAAAAACATGGGTAAGTTCCGCTTTGCGCTGGGTGTTAACTTCTCGGATAATGAAATTCGTTCGGCTCAGGACAGTCTTGTTAACGAATACACCAAGATGATGGTCCTGCACTCCGCTCCCAAAAACCGCGAACAGATAAGCGTGAATTGGGAAATGGGGAAATGGTCTGTTTTTGTGCAGGAAATGCGTTACGGCTCTATCATTTACATGGCAGCTCCAACGGGGGCTGGTGCGGTACCCTTTACGCAAAACCCCGGTTTTATTACCAATATGGAAATTAACTACAAGGTCATGCCGCATTGGAGCATTGGGGTAGGGGCCAATAATCTGGGGAATAAATACCCAACCCGCGTGCCAAGTTCCATTGCCAATACGCAGCAGGGTCTTTCCAAGTATGCATCGTATTCCCCTTACGGGTTTAACGGTGGAATGTATTACGTCAAAACATCACTTGATTTCTAAAGTGTGGATATTTTCCTGAGTATATGACGGTGTGGGAGGGTAATTCTTCCCATACTGTATTTTTTGCAATCAATATTTTAAAAAGATAATCATCATGCCATCTCGCCATGAACTTATCACAGAACACCTTCCTGATCAGCGCGTGGAAGAGGATAGTCTTGGTGCATGCGCTGTGCCGCATGGCGCAAACTGGGGCGTGCATACACAACGTGCGCTGGATAATTTTCCGGTCACCGGGGTGGGGATTGGCCGATGCCCCGAGTTCATACGCGCATTTTTGCTGATCAAGGCGAGCGCTGCAAAAACCAATGCCGCCTTAGGCTTTCTGTCGCCGGAAAAAGCAGACTGGATAGAACAGGCCTGTCAGGAAATACTCTCTTATCCGGATAAATACCAAAACGATTTTAATATTGATGTATTGCAAGGCGGTGCTGGAACTTCCGCCAATATGAATGTTAATGAAGTAATCGCCAATGTAGGTCTGAGGTTGGCTGGGTATGAGAAAGGAGATTATGCGCAGCTTCATCCTAATGATGATGTAAATATGTCCCAGTCTACAAATGATATTTATCCATCGGCCGTAAAAATTTCTCTCTGTTTTCTGCTGTATGACTTCAAGACTGCTCTCGCCGCTCTGGTTGAGGGCATGGTGGAGAAGGCGGAGGAATTCAAATCTGTTTTAAAAATTGGCAGAACTCAGTTGCAGGATGCCGTTCCCATGACATTGGGTCAGGAGTTTTTGGCTTTTGCAAGAATACTTGAACCATTTATTACAGGTATTGAAAAACAGATAAAAGACCTATCCATTCTCAATATAGGTGGAACGGCTATTGGAACCGGTATTAACTGTGACCCGCGCTATGGCTCAATGGTCTGCCATACGCTCTCCGGTTTATGTGGTTTTACGGTGCAGGTTGCGCCGGATCTGGTGGCAGCTACATCTGATGTTGGGCCGTTTGTTGCCTGTTCTGGCATGCTTAAAAGCATAGCTCTCAAGTTATCTAAAATCTGTAATGACCTCAGACTGTTGTCCAGTGGGCCGCGGGCGGGGTTAAGCGAGATATCTTTGCCTTCAGTACAGGCCGGTTCTTCCATTATGCCCGGTAAGGTTAATCCGGTTATTCCAGAAATGGTTAATCAGGTTGCCTATATGGTTGTCGGGTATGACACGACCATTGCGTTGTGTGCTGAAGGCGGGCAGTTGCAGTTGAATGCGTTTGAACCCGCTATCTGCCACTGTCTGTTTAATGGGATAGAATATCTGAAAAATGCAATGCAGATTTTAAACCAGAAATGTGTTTCTGGGATTAAAGCCAATAAAGAAAACTGTTTAACAAACCTTCATAATAGTACAGGAATTTTAACAGGATTTTTGCCTACGTTAGGGTATGATCTATGCTCTCGTATTGCAAAACAGGCTCTGGAGGAGGGGAAAACTGTTTCTCAGATTCTTCTGGAAGAAAAAATTCTTACACAAAAAGACATGCAAAAAGGGATGGATGCGGCTTTTCTGGCCGCACCATGTCGGATTCAAGCGTGAATAGAGCTGCGTGCCCGCTATGCTCTGTGCGTGAATTTTCTTTTTTACAGAATTTTCCATGCCTTTGCACAAGATTGCTGGGCATTTGTTTAAGATATCGAAGAGGCAGAAGATGCTTGTGGCTGGTTATGATAAAGAAGAACTGACATGACAAATGAGCCTGAACAGCAAGGGAAGAAAGCTCAGCGGTATGATCTGGAGGTCGGTACGGCTGTTGTAGCTGGCGCTTTTATTGTTGTTCTTTTACTGCACGTGCTGGGCATATGGGGTCTGATTTCC
>NZ_BAJU01000020.1 GCF_000613865.1 Acetobacter okinawensis JCM 25146 | reverse complement strand
CCGCCAAGCCCACACGCCGCCGTGCCACACGCAAACCGGCAGCCGCCAAAACGCTACCGCCAGCGTAGACGCCTGTGGCTGACGCTCCGGTCGATGCGCAGGAAGCCGGTGAGGCAGAAACCGTAGCGGGTGAGGCAACACAGCTGCGCCCAAAAAACCTGCCCGTCGCCGCGCACCGCGCAGCAAGGCAGCAGCCGCTACGGCAGAAGCGACAGCCGACACCACCGCAACACCGGATGCGGAGCAGGATGCGCCCAAAAAGCCCACCCGCCGCCGCACGACCCGCAAAGCCAGCACAGAAGCGGCACCTGCCGCAGAAGCCACACCGGCCCCCACGCAGGAAAAAGCAGAACCGCTGGTGCAGCCAATCGTGATTGAGGATAGCCCGCCAACAACCCGCCGTCGTACGGGGTGGTGGAAGCGCTAAAACCCACCCTGACTGTCCGGGTGGAGGTATTTCTTCCACCCGGACAACAGGCTGCCGGTTTTTCTTCCCGGCGACCTTGTGCTAGGAGAGCAGGCCGCATTTCAATGCCCTGCCTGCCGGAGTTTACATGAGCCAGTCCCTTACAGACCCCCAGACCACCAACACGCTTGGTGCGGGCCATAATGGACAAATGGTTCTGGCCCTGCCCAAGGGCCGCATTCTCAAGGCTGTAACCCCCCTTATGGCCGGTACGGGCATGGCCCCTTCCGCCGACTGTCTGGGCGACAGCAGCCGCAAGCTGCGTTTTTCTACCGAGGACCCCGGCGTGGACATTGTACGTGTCCGCTCGTTTGACGTTGCCACCTTTGTGGCTGCTGGCGGTGCGCAGGTTGGTATTTGCGGCTCCGACGTGCTGATGGAATTTGACTACCCTGAAATTTATGCCCCCCTTGATCTGGGCATTGGCTCATGCCGCATTGCGGTGGCCCAGCCAGCCCACCTGCCGCATGACCCGCAGGAATGGTCGCGCTGGTCAGAGGTGCGGGTCGCTACCAAATACCCCGCCATTACCCGCCGCTTTTTTGCCGCGCGCGGCATTAACGCCACCATTGTGCATCTGCACGGCGCCATGGAGCTGGCGCCCATGCTTGGCCTGTCACGCCTGATTGTGGATCTGGTGGACACAGGCTCCACCCTGCGCGCAAACGGATTGAAGGAGGTTGAAACCATTGCTCAGGTTTCCAGCCGCCTGATTATCAACCGCACGGCGCTCAAAACCCGCCCCGACCAGATTGACGGCATTCTCTCACGCTTCCGCACGGCGCTTGCGCAAAGCGCGCCCGCCGCAAAATAATGTGTAAGGCAGATCAAACTCCATGAAACGGCTTGATACGCGCGATGCCGGTTTTGAAAGCGCCTTCAGCGCGCTGCTGACCAACCGGGAAGAACAGGGGCAGGAAGTCACCGGCCCCGTAGCCAACATTCTGGCCTCCGTGCGCAAGGAGGGCGATGCCGCCCTGTGCGCCCTGACCGAACGCTTTGACCGCCTGCCCGTAACACCGGAAAAACTGGCCTTTACCGCTGAAGAAGTGGCCAAGGCCAAGGCGCAGGTCAGCCCCGAACTGCTGGACGCGCTGGACGTTGCTGCCCGGCGGATTGAGAGCTTCCACCAAAAGCAGCTCCCCGCGGACATGCGCTACACTGATGACGCGGGCATGACCCTTGGCATGCGCTGGATTCCGCTGGACGCCGTTGGGCTGTATGTCCCCGGTGGCAAGGCGGCTTATCCGTCCTCCGTGCTTATGAACGCCATTCCCGCCAAGGTGGCCGGAGTTGGGCGGCTGGCCATGTGCGTGCCCACACCCGATGGTGTGATCAACCCGCTGGTACTGGCCGCCGCCGACCGCGCAGGTGTGACCGAAATCTACCGCGTAGGGGGTGCGCAGGCTGTAGGTGCCATGGCCTATGGTACGCAGAGCATCCAGCCCGTTGACCGTATTGTCGGCCCCGGCAACGCCTATGTAGCCGAAGCCAAACGGCAGGTCTTTGGGCATGTGGGGATTGATAGCATTGCAGGCCCGTCCGATGTGGTGGTCATTGCCGATTCGGGCTCCGACCCGCGCGTGATCGCACTCGACCTGCTGGCCCAGGCCGAGCATGACGAACTGGCACAGGCCACACTGATTACCCCTGACGCCACCTTTGCCGACAGGGTAATTGCAGCAGTGGACGCGGAGCTGAAAGTTCTGACCCGCACCGCCATTGCCAGTGCAAGCTGGGCGCGCAATGGGGCTGTGCTCATTACCCGTGATCTGCTTGAAGCTGTGGAACTGACCAACCGTCTGGCACCCGAACATCTGGAACTGATGGTGGATGACCCAGAGGCCCTTTTTGTGCATGTCCGGCACGCGGGAGCGGCGTTTCTGGGCCGTTTCTGCCCCGAAGCTGTGGGGGATTACGTGGGGGGGCCAAACCATGTCCTGCCCACATCGCGCACCGCGCGCTTTGCCTCCGGCCTGTCTGTTTACGACTTTATGAAGCGCACGACATTCCTGTCCGGCGGGCCGGACGCTTCGCCGAATTGGTCCTTCCGCCGTGGCTCTGGCCCATGCCGAAGGGCTGCAAGCCCACGCCCTTAGCGTTTCTGCCCGGCTGGATGCCCTGGCCGAGCAAACACCTAACGCTTGACCGCCAAGCGCCCCTCAACCATACCTGCTGACCAGAACTTCCGTCAGTTTTAACATACACGAAGGATGCAATGTCTAAAGAAGACATGATCGAATTTAGCGGCACAGTAACCGAACTGCTGCCTAATGCCATGTTCCGCGTAAAGCTGGACAACGAACACGTTATTCTCGCCCATACCAGTGGCAAGATGCGCAAGAACCGTATTCGCGTTCTGGCAGGCGACCGGGTGAATGTGGAAATGACCCCCTATGACCTGTCCAAGGGTCGTATCACCTTCCGCTTCAAGTAAGCATGACACTCTCCTGCCAGACACAGGCGGGGCAGAACGTGGCCCCCCTTCTGGTTCTGGCATCTGCCTCCCCCCGCCGTATTGCGCTGCTGGAACAGATCGGGCTTACGCCCGACCGTGTTCTGCCTGCCAATATTGATGAAACACCGGCCAAAGGCGAGGTGCCACGGGTTTATGCCCAGCGCATGGCAGCCGAAAAAGCCAGAACTGTCGCCAGCACGCTTGGCGAACCCGCCCTTGTGCTGGCAGCAGATACCGTTGTGGCCCTTGGCCGCCGCATTCTGCCCAAAGCAGAGGACCGGGATACAGCGCGCTTCTGCCTTGAGCGCCTGTCTGGTCGGCGGCATACGGTGCTGACATCCGTTGTGGTGGCCCCGACCACCAGTTGGGTGTCTGGGCGATATGGCGCACGGCTGGTGGAAACGGCTGTCACCTTCTCCCGCCTGACACCTT
Source organism: Acetobacter okinawensis JCM 25146 (assembly GCF_000613865.1). Taxonomy (GTDB): domain Bacteria; phylum Pseudomonadota; class Alphaproteobacteria; order Acetobacterales; family Acetobacteraceae; genus Acetobacter; species Acetobacter okinawensis. The sequence continues at coordinate 42,149 of NZ_BAJU01000020.1, read as the reverse complement.
ACCAGATTGACGCCCTGCTGGACGCGGGTGACTGGTCTGGCAAGGCTGGTGGTTACGCCCTTCAGGGCCATGCTGCTGGTTTTATCCGCGCGCTGTCTGGGAGCGCCTCAGCCGTAATTGGCCTGCCATTGTTTGAGACAGCGCAGCTCCTGCGTGGGCAACCCGGTGGCTGGCTAGCGTGAGCCTGTTCCTGCGCATTGCCACATTTCCGGGCGAAATGCGCATTGCGGTTACCAAAAACGATAGCTTGCTGGATTTTGCGCTCTGGCGCCCTGCTGCCCCCGATATGGTGGGCAGCATCTTCCATGCCCGCATAGAAGCCCTTACCCCCGGAATGGGGGGAGCTTTTGTGGCGCTTGCTCCCAACCTGAGCGGCTTTTTGCCCTTACAAAATGGCGCGCCCAAGCTGACCGAGGGGCAGAGTATTACGGTGGAAGTCAGCCGTGCCGCACAAGGGGGCAAAGGCGTACGCCTGCGCCTGCTGGCGGCAGATGTCTGCTCGGAGCAAAGGGGGCTTGTAACCCCCGGCCCCACACCGCTGGCACGACTTGCCGCCTTATGGCCCACCGCAACACTGGTAGCGGACAGCCCGGCAGCGGCAGCCCACATCCCCCCTTCCCTCCGTGAGCGGCGCGAGCCCGGCTTTACCCCCTACCCCGATGCCATAGCTGCCGCCTGCGATGCTCTTGAGGAGCCCGTGGTGCACCTGCCCGGTGGGATGGAAGCAACCATTACCCCCACCCCGGCCCTGATTGCGATTGACATGGACGCCCCACCCGCACAAACGGGCAGGCCCAAACAAACCGCACAATTTGCCGCCAACCGCGACGCACTGCCCGCACTCATGGGCCAAATCCGCCTGCGCAACCTGTCTGGCGCCATTCTTATTGATCCGGCGGGGCTGGCAACACGCAAACGTCAGGCCCTGCTGGAGCCTATGGCCGAAGCGCTCAAGCCTGACCCGCTCAACCCCCGCTGCCTGGGCGTAACGGCTCTGGGTTGATAGAAATTGTGCGCGCACGGATTTATCCCTCCCTACCTGAACTGCTGAACAGCCCACACGGACGCGCACTGCGGGCACTACGGCACATTCTAGCCCACGCCCCCCATACACGCCGCCTGCGCGGTGGGGCGGGCCTTATGCGCGCACTGGAGCAGGACCCCGAAGCCGTGGCCGAATGCGCCCGCCAGCTTGGCAGGCCCCTGAGCCTGCACATGGACCCCGCCCTGCCCGATTTGACATGGACGGTTCAGGATTAACAATGACCCACTCAGCCAAATGCCCGATTTGCGGGCAGCCTTCCGCCACAGCCTATCGCCCCTTTTGCTCCCGCCGCTGTGCGGATGTGGACCTTGGCCGCTGGTTTGGTGGCACCTACCGCATTCCGGCTGAACAGCTCCCCGATGCGGAAAGCGAAAAAGCTGAAATAAATGACAAAACATGACTTGATCTCGGAAGCCAGCTGAGATAAATCCTCTCTCACGCCGCAAGGCTTGCGGTGCCCAAGTAGCTCAGTTGGTAGAGCATGCGACTGAAAATCGCAGTGTCACTGGTTCGATCCCGGTCTTGGGCACCATTCTCGCATTTACCAAAATGCTCCCCCCTAAAATATTATAGTTACGTTTGTAACTGACAGACATGACGCGCTCTTAGCGGATCTCTATTCAGTCTGTACACTATTTCGTGTTGGCCGCATGTGCTCTTCCCGCTTTGAAGCACTGTGACGCCCTGTTTTCCCTTGAATATTTTGCCCAGCTCTTCCCGGCCTGCCCACACGGGCCATTTTATGGGGTCTCCGCACCCGCCCCTACTGGGATAATTGGCCTAGGTTTGTAAAAAACACACAAACACATCCAGCTAGTAAATAAAAAAACAAAATAATAATATATACTGTATTTATTTGATGTTATGAAAATACTATCAAGCAAACTACATGAACAATTATAATATTGTTAATGGATTATCATTAACCATCACTCCTGAGACTTTATAGCCACATGCGCTTCAGGAGACAGCATTATGCTGGAAGATTTGGTGACGGTTCTCCAGAAAACGAGATTCAATGGTCTTAAATTTTATCTTTTTACAAGCTCGCTCCTTGTCTCTATCCCGTCTTTTGCGTCGGGCAGTTCAACGGGGTACACCGTAAACAATGGCCAGACCTATGAGATTTCCAGCAATCAGAATACAGACCTTACCAACAACGGTACAGTGACTGTTACCTCTAGCGGGAGAGTTACAGGCACAACAACCAACAACAGTATTTTCAGCAACTCCGGATCACTGAATATTCTTAATAATTTTGGTCAGTTTTCCGGTACAAAAGGCACAACGTCAGACATCAACAACGCAGCATCTGGCACAATTACAGGCACATCCAGCAATGCTGGAAATATTGTCAACTATGGCACAATCAATGTTTCGGGGTTCAACATACTGACTGTCACCAATGAACAGGGAGCCTCTTTTACAAATAATAACGGAACATCCAACGGTAATTTTGATAACTCAGGAACCGCAAACCTGAACTCAGGCATGGTTATCGGCAACGTAACCAACCAGAGTTCTGGCAACATGACAACAAGTGCCACCATAGCGGGCAGCGTTGATAACTATGGCACATTAAACCTGAGCGGTACGGGTATGGTACAGGGCACTGTGACCAACCACAGCGGCACGCTCACCCTATCTGGGCAGTACTCCAATATTTTTGGCACGTTGAATGCGGTAGGTGGCACGTTCACTGTTATTGCTGGCAACATTAACGCCCTGTCTGGCTCAGCCAATGGCACGCTCAACGGCACGTTACTGATCAACCGCGGCAATAATTCTGTGTATTCTGGCAGCATGTCCGGGAACGGGACAATTTCCATCGCCAGTGGAACACAGACCCTCTCCGGGGCTAATACCTATACCGGCAACACCAACGTCAGTAACAATGGGCAGCTGATCCTTACCGGATCATTGGCAGGTGCACTCTCCAACACCTCCAATGCCTCCCATGCAAGCGTTATTACCAGCGGGGCCAAGGTAACGGGGAACATCATCAATACCGGTGGTCTTGTTATAAAGGGCACCATTGGCGGGCTGACAGTCAATACAAAGCTCGCGTCCATTCAGATATCAGACAATGCAGTGCTGAACCTGTCGGTCATAAACTCTGGCACTATCACCATGAGCGGCTCCTCCACCATAAAACAGGATGTGACAAACACCTCCGGCGCAACATTCAACCTGACAGATTCTTCAGAAATCCAGAGGCAGGTGAACAATGCGGGCACATTCATCATCAATACAAATGCTCAGGTTTTAGGCAGTTTCACCAACTCAACTGTCCTGAACATGGATTCAGGCGCCATTTCGGGTGCGCTGACCAATACCGGGGTCATGACCATTCAGGATGGATCACAGGTTAGCAGTATAGAAAATAAAAGTGGTACAGCCACTCTTTCCAGTAGCACCGTGCAGGGGGCCGTCGCCAACGATGCCAATGGAACACTGACCATGACCGGTGGCAGCGCTGCAAGTGCAACCAATGCCGGAATCATGACATTGGAAAAAAACAATAAAATTTCAGGAAATGTCACCAATACATCAGGAACTGACGCTGGACGGGAACACCATAAACGGCATACTGGCTGCAAATGGTGGCAGTTTTTCCGTCACCACCAATGGTGCAAGCCTTGGTGCGTTGAGCGGCACCGCCAATGGCACACTCGATGGCCTGTTGACTCTGGCATCCACCAACAGCGCCTATTCCGGCACACTCTCTGGTTCAGGCGGTGTTAAAATCACGGCAGCAGGAGTGCAGGTCTTCGATGGTGATAACAGCTACACCGGTACAACCGAAGTAGATGAAGGCACATTGGTGGTAAATGGGGACCAGAGTGCCGCAAATGGTAATGTGCTGGTGGGCAATACAGGCAATCTGTCCGGCACGGGTACACTGGGGGGCACAACAACAATCGCACAGGGGGGCACACTGACCCCGGGGGATGTCTCGACCCGTGTAGGAACACTGAGTGTTGCAGATAACCTGATACTGGCTCAGGGATCATCCCAACAGTTCTATATGGGGCAGACCAATGCATCCGGTGGGGCCTACAACTCCCTTGTGGCTGTAGGTGGGGATCTGACCCTTGGCGGAACGCTCAACATTACTGCCAACCCGGACGGGCCGAGCGTATCTAAAGGTCATCTCGACGCAGGGCTTTACCGCCTGTACACGTATGGTGGCGCATTGTCCGGCGTTGCAGACCAGACCCTTGGCACAACCAATGTGGCCACGGGTGGCACCGTCTCCTTGCAAACATCCATTGCCCATCAGGTTAACCTGATTGTGGACTATAACAGCCTCACCTTTTGGGACGGGGGAAAGACAAGCAACCGCAGCAACGCTACCATTGATGGTGGCTCAGGCACATGGAACACGGACCCGACAGGACTAAACTGGACCGACAAGACAGGCACCACAAACGGAGCGTGGGTCAATAACAACTTTGTTGTCTACGCTGGCAATGCCGGAACCGTAACCGTGCAGGACACACTTAACGGCCAGCAGTCCAACGTCATTACAAGCGGCATGCAGTTTGCCAACAATGATGGAAAAATCTACATCATAACCGGGGACAACCTGTACGCGGCAAACAGCACCACCACCGTGCGCGTGGGGGATGGCACCACGTCCGGCGCATCCATTACCGCCATACTGGATACCGTGCTGAACGACAAATCAGTCTCCGGCGGAACGACCCTTGTAAAAAGCGATATGGGTACACTGATTATTACAAAAGATCAGACCTATACGGGGGGCACCACCATTGCAGGCGGTGTTCTGCAACTGGGTAACGGGGGCACCACCGGCTCGCTCGCCGCGGGGACCGCCATACAGAACAACGGCAAGCTGGCCATCAATCACAGCGGCACATTCACGCTGGCCCAGAGTATTGCAGGCACAGGGGGGCTGGAGCAGAACGGCGCTGGCACTACGGTACTGAATGCCACCAACACCTACACGGGTGACACCACAATTACTCAGGGAACCCTGGAAGTCGATGGCTCCATTGCCTCATCCCACCTCACGACAGTACAGAATGGCGGAGAGCTGACTGGCACAGGCTCTGTTGGCAATACGGTTATCTCGCAGGGGGGAACCCTTGCCCCGCAGGGAGTACAAGGGAGCATGACCGTGCAGGGCACGTTGCAGGCAGACAGTAATTCCACCCTTGCCCTGAGCGGGGGCAGCCAGCTCTCTGGCAAGACCATGACCTTGCAGGGCATACAATACCAGCAGCTCCAGTCCGGCACTGTCACGGTAACAGACAGCGCATCCCTGTCTGGCAACGTAGTGCTGAATGTAACCCCCTCCACCCGGTTCAAGCTGAATGATTATTATACCCTGCTCACAACCGGCAGCGGCTTTACCCAGAAAAGCTACGCATTGCAGACCAACCTGACCACTCTTTACACATTTATCTCCCCCTCCCTGTTTTACAACGGCAATGATCTTGACGTGCTGCTCGCACGTAACGCCGTGCGCTTTGTAAGCGTCGCCAACAGCCGCAATGAACGCGAAGCGGCACAAGCACTCGACCGCATGCCCTCGGACAACGCCATGGTGCAGGCGGTCGAACTCCTGACGCCTGAGGAAGCACGACGGGGTATGAACGCCCTCTCTGGCGAAGTGCATGCCTCCGCCCGCACCGCCCTGATTCAGGACAGCCTGTTTGTCCGGCAGGCAGCCATGGACCGGCTGGATACAGCCGAGTGCGGCAATGGGCATGTCGATGCCACCCTACATACCGCATCCCTTAAAACCGGACGCAAGGATGAGGGCTGCCTTGCCGGGCAGGCGGTGCTGTGGGGGCAAGCCTATGGCAGCCTTGGCCATAACGGGGGAGATGGCAATGCAGCATCCATGCACCACTCCACCACAGGCTTTATTATGGGAGTGGACGCCCCGTTCATGGATGGTGCGTGGCGTATTGGCGCATTGCTCAGCTATGGCCGCTCCATGTTTGACATCAACAGCGGGCGCGGCTCCTCGGGTCATGGCAACAATGTGAGCATCGGCGGTTATGCTGGCACGCACTGGGGGGCACTCAACCTGAATCTGGGCGCGGCCTATACGTGGAACATGCTGAGCATGCAGCGCACTGTTGCTTTTCCCGGCTACGCGGACCGCCTTTCCAGCAGTTATCTGGCCGGGACGGCGCAAGGATTTGGCGAGGTGGGCTACCGGCTCCATACACGCTATGGTCTGGCCGAGCCCTTTGCCAATGTGGCGTATGTAAACCTGCACACCAACGGCTACCATGAGCATGGAGGCGCTGCCGCACTTCAGGGCCGGGGCATGGATACGGGGGTGACCTTCTCCACCTTTGGTATCAAAGCATCCTCAACCTGCATGCGGGAAAAATGCTGTTGATCCCACATGCCTCGCTCGCGTATCGGCATGCCTTTGGGCTGACTACGCCGACTGCCCACGCCCTGTTTGCAGCGGGTGGCAGCGGGTCCATGGATATTGCCGGGATTCCGCTCTCGGTTGATTCAGCGGTTATCGATGCAGGGCTGACAGCCAGACTGAGCGAACGGATCAAAATCGGGCTGTCGTATCTGGGGCAGTACGGCAACCAGTCTGTGGAAAGCGGGGTCAAGGCCAGCGTGTTGCTGAAGTTCTAGCCCACCCAGCCCTCTGGCACCGCCATAAAGTCCTTGCCGCGACTGTTGCGGCAGGGGCGTCCTTACAGGTGCAGGCGCATATGGGTGCGCAGGTCATTACACCGCTTGGCATACTGGGACGCCTTGGAGGCTGTAAGTAGTTGATCAAAAACGCCCCCAGCAGAGAACCAAAGGAGATGACGGTCAGCAGCTCCCCCGTAAACAGGATCGGGGCATCATAATGCATGGCGGAATACCACAGCAGGCCAATGCTCAGCACAGCACCAAAAAAACCCAGCACACCGGTGGATTTGAGCAAGGAGTCCTCTACACTTTCAAAGGCTGATGTCTCCCGCCACAGGTCAAACAGCTTGCGGTCCACATCATCCACTGCGTCCTTATGTTCCTTTATTTCCACATCGGTGCGCTTGTGCGGGTTTTTGCGGTGAATATCGAGCTCCTGCCGGGCCTTGGCAAATACGCGCCGCCGCTCTTTGATGGCAGGCAGGCTGATATCCACAAAACTGAGAATAGCCACATTGAGCCCGGCGGAAAGCTGCACAACCGCCTGAAAATCACCCCATGTCACACTCATTGCCTTGGCACCCCCACCTGAACATACCCGCTGGTCTGCCCTTCTCTTATAAAGCAGCCCCGGTGAAATAAAGGGGGAGAGGGGCATGTCCGTCATGCCGCCCTACCTACGGCATGCGGCACAGGCCCCGACTCAAGCCTCGGGCAATGGTGCCGTTTGGTAGAGGCTGACACGCAGCCCGCCGTGGGGCACGGGAGCCTGTGGCGGCAAAAACGGCAGGCCGGTTGCGTGGGCAAGTCTGGCCTCGGTGGTGACAATACCCACCCGCCAGCCAGCAAAATGGGTCAGTAAGGTCTGCCCCAGCGCACGGTACAGGGGGAGCAGGCTCTGCTTGTCTCCTATGCGTGTGCCATAAGGTGGGTTGGCAATAACCAGCCCCGCAGGCCCCGGTGGGGGCCGCAGGGTACTGATGGTTGCCTGTGTAAAGGTTACATAATCCTGCACGCCTGCACGCTCGGCATTGGCGCGGCTCATGGTTATGGCGCCTGCATCACGGTCGCTACCATAAAAATGGACCGCAGGGGTGCGTGCACTTTTGACCGCACGCATGGTCTGCCATGCCTGCGCATCAAACGTTGCCAGCAGTTCAAACGCAAACTGGCGGGCGCGACCGGGGTTAAGGCGAGCTGCTATTTCTGCCGCCTCGATAACAAATGTACCCGAACCACACATGGGGTCGAGCACAGGCTCCTGCCCGTTATAGCCGCACTGGCGCAGGAACAGGGCGGCCATTGTCTCACGCATGGGGGCGCGGTTGATCGCCTGCTTGTAGCCACGCCTGTGCAGCAGTTCGCCCGATGTATCCACGCTGAGCGTACAGATATTCTGCTCAATCCGCGCACGGACCAGCACGGGAGCGTCCTCGGCCTGTGTCGCACCCAGTGTCCGGGTAATGGCCTTGCCAATACGTTCGGCAGCGGCACCGGCGTGGTACACGCGCGAGGCGGTGCAGCTTGCCTCCACCCGGAACGCAACATCGGGGCGCAGGATGGTCTGCCACGGCACACGCCCCGCACTTTTATCAAGCTGGGACAGATGCACCACGGGGAAGGACACAATACGTGCAAGAACCCGGCTGGTGCCACGCACCCACAGGTTGGCGCGCCAGACCTCTGGCCAGCCACCGCGAATAACCACCCCACCCGGCACGGCCACAGGCTGGCGGAAGCCCTTGAGCCGCACCTCCGCGCACAGCACGGATTCCAGCCCCGGCACGGTGGCCAGAAAGATCTCAAAGTCCTTGTCTTTTGTCATGACGCCTGAATGACAGGAAGCCAGCCCGACGGCAACTCTATCCTCATTCCCCCATCTGGCCGCACGGTGCGCGGAGGGAGTTGAGGTAATGCCAAAGCCGTGTATAATCGTTGCAAAACCGAACGATTAAGCAGGAGCTGTTCATGAAAAAAACCATTCTGGCTGCATTGGCGGCAACTGCGGGCTTTGCCGGTCTGGCAGGCAATGCACACGCCGCAGCCGATGGTGCGCAACTGTTTGCGACACACTGCGCCATGTGCCACCAGAGCAGCGGCAGCGGCGTGCCCGGGCAGTTCCCTCCGCTTAAAGGCCGCGTGAACCTGATTGCAGCAACCCCCGAGGGCAAAACCTACATCATGCATGTACTGCTCAACGGTCTGGCGGGTAGCCTCAAGGCTGGCGGGGCATCTTACATGGGGTATATGCCCTCCATGGCCGCCATGTCCGATGATGACCTTGCCGCTCTGCTGACCTATGTTTCCACCCTGTCGGGTGATGCCTCGGCCCCCACCTTTACAGCGAGTGACATTAAAACAGCACGCGCAACCCCCATGCAGCCGGGCCAGATTTTGGAAGAGCGCAACACGCTCAACGCAGCACACCCGCTGCCATAAGCCCACAGGCCAAGCCGATTTGGCACCACACCGGAGCCAAACAGCAAAAAGCCTCCCGCACAACCATGCGGGAGGCTTTTTTGTATCCCCCGGCGTAACCTATGCCGGGGAACGCAACAGCACGCTTATTGCGCGGTGTAGCCACCATCAATCACAAGTTCACTGCCCGTCATGAACTTGGATTCATCAGATGCCAGATACAGAATACCGTAGGCAATATCATCAGGTTCCCCCAGATGGCCCAGCGGGTGCAGGTCCACCAGCTTTTGCCGTGCCTCTGCCGCATCATTGGTCAGCCCCTGCACCATGGGGGTCCAGATGTAACCCGGATGCACTGAGTTAACCCGAATTTTGTAGCCCGATTTGGCACAATGCAGCGCCGCAGACTTGGTAAATAGACGCACCCCACCCTTGCTGGCGTTATAGGCTGCCAATGTCGGGTCACCCACCAGCCCCTCAATGGAGGACAGGTTGATAATGGAGCCGCTGCCTACCTTCTTCATCGCTTCAACAGCATATTTGGTGCCAAGGAACACACTATTGAGGTTGATGGACTGCACGCGCTGCCAGTCTTCCAGGCTCGTGCTTTCCACCGTGCCATTATAAGCAATACCGGCATTGTTGACCGCGACATCAAGCTTGCCAAAAGTCTGCTCGGCTGTGGCTATGGCATTCTGCCACTCCGCCTCCTGCGTCACATTGAGTTTGACAAACACGGCCTCTCCGCCAGCCGCCTTGATCTCGGCGACCGTGTTATGCCCGGCCTCTTCCTGCAAATCGGCCACGACCACCTTGGCGCCTTCTTTGGCCAGCAGAACTGCCGTGGCTTTGCCAATGCCATTGGCGGCCCCTGTAACAATGGCCACTTTTCCTGCAACGCGGGACATGTTTTTACTCCATGGTTTGTTCTGTTCCGTGATTACAAACGCAAACCAGAGCCTTTGGCCTTGATGCCCGTCAAAAAAATCGTTTTCTTTGCGTATCCGGTCAAAAAAACAGCGCCTATGCCTGTTTTTTCAAGCGCTGTCTTTCTGCGCTTTCCATGCTGCCAGTGCGCGCGCGCGGGCCACCGTATGCTCCACCATGGGGCTAGGGTAGCCAGTCGGCTGTAATAGACGTGCCTGCCATGGGGTATGAATATCCGTACCGGACAGGCCCGCAAGCTCTGGCACCCATGTACGGATATACGCCCCATCCGGGTCGAACTTCTGTGATTGCAGGATCGGGTTCATAATCCTGAAGAATGGCGCGGATTCAACCCCTGTCCCGGCGTTCCACTGCCAGTTCATGGGGTTGCTGGCCGGGTCATAATCCACCAGCGTATGGGCAAACCAGCGCTCACCCTCGCGCCAGTCGATCAGCAGGTGTTTAACCAGAAAAGACGCCACCACCATGCGCACACGGTTATGCATCAGCCCCGTCTGCCAAAGCTGGCGCATGCCCGCATCAACCAACGGGTAGCCCGTACGCCCCTGCTGCCATCGCGCCAGCCCTTTGGGGTCCACCCGCAATGGCATTGTATCAAACTCGGCCTTGAGGTTACGCGTACTCAGGTCCGGGTGTTCCCATAACAGCGACCAAGCAAACTCCCGCCACCCGATCTCGGACAGGAACTTGCTGGCCCCTTCCGTCGCCCCCTGTGCACTGACCGCGTGCCAGATCTGCCCCGGTGTTATCTGTCCCGTACGCAGGAAGGGGGATAGATCGGACGTTGCATCCCGGTCCGGAAAATCCCGCTCCTGCGCATAGGTTTGCAGGGCGTGGGCTATAAAGTCCTGCAAGCGCGCATGCGCATCCTGTTCCGAAAAAACATAGTGGGGCTGCATGGCTCTGGCCCATGCGGGCAGCCTGCCCAGTGCATGATCCAGCGCAACCCGCTGGGCGGGAAAAGCCGCGCAGGGGGCAAACACCATACCCGTGGGCGCAGGCAGAGGGGCCGGGTAATGGGCCATACTGCTGGCCGCACGCCAGAATGCACCAAAAACCTGAAAAGCCTGCCCAGCCTTGCTCCGCACTGTCCATGGCTCATGCAGCAGGCTGCCCGGCGTGCTGTGGACTGTAACCCCCATCTGCCTGAGTTGCGCCTTGAGCTGGGTATCCGTGGCTTTGCCTGCCGGGTCGTAACGGCGGTTCCAGAACACCTGCGTGCACCCACTCTGGCGGACCAGCTCTGGCAGGAACTGCTCCTCCTGCGCGGCAAAAACATGCAGCTGGCCACCACGGGCACGCAACGCATGGTCGAGTGCCTGCACACCCTGCATCCGCCACCAGTCCAGAGCACTGGTACAAGTCTGCGCAGTGGAGCGCACAACCACGCACAGCAGGGGCTGCCCACTTTGCACGGCACGGCTTAAAGCCAGATTGTCCGACAGACGCAGGTCATCACGGAACCAGACCAGAACAGGGGATTGGCCGCTCATGTCTGCTCCCGTGCTATCTGGGCCATAGTACCGGCCACTTGGCTGGCAGTGCTAGTTAATTGGGCCATCGGACAGGCGAACGAGCACCTTGACCGGGTCTCCGTTATCATCCGGGCCTACGTAAAAATCACGCCATGTATTGCGCGAGAAAATCCATGTTTTTGCAAGGTTCACGCCAAGAGACGTGCTTTTGCATGGAGCGCCACCATCTCCGGGCTGGCCATTGGCGCACTGGGCGGGGTTGCCCCCCTTGGTGGGCAGATAGACATTGGTCTCCAGCACCGCGGTGCGACCATTCAGGCGGATTGTGCCTTCCACCCCTACTTTTTTGCTGACCTCAAGCGGTGCGCCAGCCTGCGGGGGTGGCCCCTGTACAACCACGTCGGAAAAATTGGCCGGGTTGACCGAGCACACTTCCGAAGAGGCCGAGCTGATCGTGCGATCCACACCGTTTATGGTCACGACCACATGCACATCAATAATATATACCGGGCCGGACACGCACAGCGTGCTCTCACCATCGCTGGCAGAGTAGGGCGAACGTGGGGAGGACGCAGCCTGCGCTCCGGCGGACACCAAAGGTAACGCAAGAACGGCGAGCAAAAGACAGGATGCCACAACCAAAAGTCTATGCTTCATCACTACTGCCGCGCCCTTTATCCATCGCCTGTAAACAGCCATCTTCAATACCGCGCATAATCTGGCATGAATGGCCAAAAATAAACAGCCTGTGTCAGCACCACGCAAACAGGGTGCCAAAAAACGCCAGACGTTACAGCGCCACCCAGACCCCGCAGGCCACGGCCAGCACGGACGCAAGCAGCGGTGTGAGCGCCAGCGCCACACAGGCCGCCCTGAACCAGCGTGTATGCCGGGCCAGAGTGCGCCCGTTTTCCGCCGTGATGAAGGATACGGTATAGGCCAGCCACAGGCTTGCATGTTCCTCGTCCCGCTGCGGCACGTCGGACAGAATGCCATCAACCCGCTCCGGCCCGAAATTTTTGGAGATCAGAGTCGAGGAATACAGACCAACAGCGCACAACCCGCCAGCAACACCAAACCCAAGGGCCAGAAACGCACAGATCGGGGAATATTCACGCTGGGAAAAAGCCCCAACCAAAGACACCGCAGCAAACATGACGGACAGCAAAAGACCCACACCCAGACGGGCCTTGAGTGCTGCAAATGCGCTTTGTGTTTCCTGGTACCCGGCATCGGCCAGCATTCTTTTTTCCCGCGCCAGCCACAGGGCAAAATCTTGGTGATCTGTCATTCTTGCGTTCTCCACGGCGGCGGTATGGGGCTGGACATTATAAAATGCAATCCACCCGGCCCGAGCGGCAATGCAAAAAAAGCTGGGCGAGGACGTGCAGCAGCACACGCGCGCACATGGATATGCAGCACAACGCCGCATAAACGGCAACAAACAGCAATTTTTACTGGAGGATGGTGGACCCGACGCTACAGAGGTAATTTATATTTTACAGTGCCTTACACTGTCTAACCATTAAATTATCCACAATGTAGATCAAGGCTTCCAGAGGCAGAGTGTCTAACTTTTCCCTATTCGTTTCCCCTTGTACAACACCCCCAACCTGTACTACCCTGTCAGGGCTACGGCGGCGTGGATGGACACGCGTGAGGTTTGAACACACGGGCACTCCCGTCCCCTAATGCCGGGGATCAATCTGGAAATGGCAGCCAGATCGAAATCAGGAACCGAAGTGCCCTAGCCGGTATCAAGCCCGGCCCGTAGCAACCAGTCGTCCGGCGGATTACAGTCGGTGTGCTCGTGGGTTGAACACAAGAAGCCCTCAGATAGCTGCGGACGCGGCGAGCAGACGGTGAAAGCCCGTCAACCATTGACGCACCTAAGACTAGCAAGCATCATTCACCATTCCTTATGGAGAAAAATGATGAATGACGGAAATTGGCCTGACCCTAGCTGACCCGGCGAGCCAGAAGATGTTACCAAGGATGCAAAGTATTTGCTATCGAGTGGCCCATTGGGGATGCCTAAGAGTTATGCGTGGGTTCCAGCCGTAAGCACAGCCAGCGCTTATTGGTATAGGCTTAATCACAGCGATGGAACTGAGGGGCCAACCTTCACTGTCAATGCTGCGGCTGAATCTTTGTATTTTATAGGCCCAGCGTGATAATCAGCAACATTGATTGCACGCTAGCTTTTCCTCGCGCGCCGCTCACAAGCCAACACCAAAGGCCGACAAGCCGAGTACGGCCCCAGAAGGGTACCGCTTGGCCCGGTATATTCCACCTGCGCCACCCGCCCCTGTCGCAAGCGCGCGACAAAGTGACACGTCCCGTGGCCGGACAGATCAAGCTCCAGCGACATCGGCCCCTTGAGCGTAAACGGCCCCTGCACCTGCTGGTCCTGCCGCCATTGCAGCACCTCGCCGTCTGGTAGGGTGGCCGCGTTATCCGGCACCCCAGCGCAGGCTATGAGGTCCGAGCGGGCCATGCCGACAAGATCATGCTTGGCCTGTAGCGGAACGCTGGAGCAGGCAGAGAGGGTCAGCAGGCAGGCCAACGCCTTAATCCGCATCGTCCTGCCCTTTCGTCAGTTGCTCCCAGAAGCTGCCAGCGCTTGCCCGCCAGCGCCATATGAGCGCCAGCAGGAGAGTGCCGAGGCCTACGATGCCGCCCCCTAGGAGTAGGAAGAACTCATTGTCTGGCGTCACTGAGCAACTGCCAGTGTCTTAAGCGCAGTCGCCTCCTGCGTATCCGTCACGCTGGACAGGCTGATACCCAGAACTCCCATAAACGCATCCAGCACGGTCAGCAGGGCATTGAAGGCAGTGATGGCGGTATTGATGATCGTGCTTGTCACTGTGGACTGAGCAGCAGTCAGGCCCGAGCGCAGGGCCGTGGCAACGCTGTTCAGGTCTACCAGAATCGTATCGACCTTGGTTTTCCAGTTCGTATCGTCATACGTGATGGTCAGCGTGCCGTTGGTTGCATTGGAGAACGCTGTCAGGCTGGCAGCAAGGGCCGTTCCAGCCGTCTCGATCAGAGCCACCGCAGGCGCACCCATGGCGGACGCAATCACGGTGATGCTCAGGATCGTGGCGATGGCGTTAATGCCCGCCTGCCCGTAAGCCTTCACCTTGGCCGTGTTGAGTGTGACGGTAGTTGTACTACCTGTGGTTGTGACCGTGCAGGCGGTCAGGGCGGTCGCGCCGAGAAGCGCAGAGGTCCGCAGGAAGTTGCGGCGGGAAAGATTGGTCATTTTGTGGAGTCCTGGGGAATGGTGACAACGGAGCCGGGGCCGACGAGCGGGGCGGCCTTGGCCGCAGCAGAACTGGAGCGCAGGGCGATTGCCGCGTTGGCTGCGCACTTCCAGTTCAGAGCCAGAAAGTTGATGGCCCGGTACGCCAGCCAGAGTTTGCCAGACTGGTTGGCGGGCAGCGTGATCTGCGTTGCCGCAAGTCCTGCCCCGGCAAATACGGCGCAAGCGATTCCCGCCCACATTGCATAGGGCTGGGGCAAGAGCAGCAGGGCGGTAAGAGGGGAAAGACCACCAATGACAGCAGTGGTTGTCTGAGAGACCGCTTTGGGGGATGGCGTGTCAGCATGGAGTTATCCTTCTCCAAAAGGCCCCACGCGGTAAAACGCATGGTGACCAATCGTGCAGCGATAGAAGCGGGGAGCAGCCCATGCAGGCGCGTGCGGAAGGCGCGTGTCATAGTAGCTGTCTGCCCCGCTGGTGATGTCGTTAAGGGTGCCGCTCACAAGGCGCTGGGCCAGCGCAAGGGCGGTCTGGAACTGCGGGTCTGCACTGGTCACGGCCAGAAGCTTTTCCCGGTTGGGGTCGTCGTCGTTCCAGCATGAGAACTGCCACGGGCAGAGGAACACGCCGCAAATGTTGTGACCCCACCATGCGGGCCGGGCCAGTCGGTTCATGCCCGCGCACAGAACGGCCTGCATGCCGGATGGCCCCTCACCCCTCGCCTCGCCCCATGCGGTACGGGCGGAAACCTGTACGGGGTCAGTGAGTAGAGAGGTTTGCAGCATCCTCCCGCCCTCCCTGCGCCACGTCCCACGGCTCGCGCAGGTGCAGCCAGCGCACCCAGATGGTGCTGGCCACTTCCTGATCGGAAAGGAGAGTTGACCCCACCGCAGACCCCACGGCGCAGATAATGCCCACCATGACGGCCAGCTTTTTCCAGCGCCGCAAGCTGTCCTCGGCAAGCTGGTTCTGGCGCTTTTGCGCTCCGGTGTGTTCGGCAATCTGCTTGGTAAGAGCTGTCAGGGCGTTGCGGGTGTCCGATGCCTCCACGGCCCGGTTGCGCTCGCGCTCCTGCCCCTGCGCTTCAACGGAGATCAGTTTCTCCATCATGGCGCTCTGGCCAGACTTGAGTGTGTCCACATCGTCCTCCAGTCCATCAAGACGGCGGGCATGGCTGTCCACGATCACGCGCAGGTCATCGTCAGCCGCGCAGGAGCCTGCGCACTGTGTTTCGGTCATTCGTTTTATCCGGACATAAAAAAACCGCCTCACGGGGCGGTCGGGCAGGCTCTACATTCGAAGCGAAGTTATGACGCCGCACTCGTGGTCGTAGTGCTGTCCGTTGCTGTGGTCGTGGTGGCCGTAGAGGTGGTGGCAGTTGCCGTCATCACATCGGATGGCTGCGTAGGCAGCGTCTTGGTTGCGGTGTCCGCCCCGCTTGCAATGGAGCTGATCGTCTGCACATAGGCCCTCATGGTCGCCGTAAATACTTCGCCCATGGCGGCAGCTAAATTAGCCTGCTGGTTAATCCATGCCTGCGCAGCCACCGCCTGCGCCTTCAAAGTGACCGGGGCTGCAAAATTACTAGAAGCAGTGACTGTGGATAAATTAATTACACTTCCTGCGCCATCTTCTGATACGGCCTGCGGAGATCCGGAGGCCGATGCTGTTATTTTCGCCCCAAGCTGTTGAGCCAGTAGCAGCGCCTTCCAGTCATCATCAGAAACCTTAACGGCAGAAGTGGGGGGCGTTCCGAGCGTATCATCATAAAATCCGTACACTCCGCTAGAATTTGCTCCGTAAAAAATGGTCATGTCAGTATCCAATCGCGCGCCAAAAGGCGTTATTTCCGCTTCCAGTTGCATACTCAAACGTAGATGTAGAGGTCGGATAAGCGCCCCACTGAAAATGGCCGGTTCCTGCATCTGCGATGACAATATTCAAGCAGGCGTTAGGAAAAGTAACCGGAAAATTTGCCGTTGTGCTGGAGCTTGGAACGTATCCCCACTGCTCTATAAGGCCCGATGGCAACTTCTGGTAGCCTGCCTGCGAAAGTGAAGCGGCAAACTGGTTTGTAAACACCAACGTCCCGCCCGATGTTGTAACTAGGCCGTTACCGTCCATTTTCAGGAAGGCTCTCGTCGCCCCGGTTGAGAGGATATCTAGATCAAGCTCCAGAAACCCATCATCAGTGACGTAGGCATTCAACCATGCATCTGCGACCGTCTTTACGGCTTGCAGGGATGATTCCATGACCCGCACGGAGCCCGTGATAATCTGGTTGCCCGTGAGCGTATTGCCGCCAGCCAGATTGGCCTTGTCCTTATCAAACGCTAGAGTCCCCTTGGCAGTATCAACTGTGTCGTCGTCGTTGACGTACAGATAATGCCAGTTAGACCCGTCATAGCTGTTAACGCCCCCGTAGGTGCTTCCCCGCCGCAATGTAATCTTCTGGGTGGAAGATGCCACCAGCGCCGTAATGGTGCCGGTAACATTGAGTGCGCCGGTAATGTTCTGCGCGCCGGTAAATGTGTTGCTACCATTGAGGACAGCCAGACCGTTAAATAGGCTCTGCCACGTTGCTCCTGTTGCGCCGGGGGTGGATACGTTTGCATCCGCTGTGCTAACCCAGAAGGTGCCAGCGGTAGAGCCTGAGACAATAGCCCCAGCCGGATACCCCCCTATGGACTGGGCAAAGCTCGAATCAAATGCGCCAAGGTATCCCGCCTGCAAAACCTGCACGGCCCCGGAGAGCAGATTAAGCAGGCCGTTCATGTCCTGCCCACGGGGCGGCTCGCCCCCGGCTGCGCGCGCAATAAACGTCTCGGGCGGGAAGCCAAGGGCAACCGAGGCCGTGCCATCGCCCGCTGTGGCCTGTGTCTGCGGGATGGTGGCAATATCGCCCGAAGCCGCAGACGCCCCTATGAGGGAGCCAAACAACTTGCGATCATCTGTGCTTTTCATGGTCAGTCGCTCTGGATTGAATAGGAAACGGAAACACCCGCAGGCTGGGGGAGTACGCCGCTGTTCTGGATAATGCTGACCTGAACATCCGTAGGAATGAACTTGAACACATAGGTCATGCTCATGCTGCCATTGTCCTGCACATAAGCATCGCCCTGCGCCGCAAAGAGCGTGGTCAGGATCTTATTGATGGATATGATCGACCCGTCCGATATGTTGGCTAGGGCCTTGGCGTAGATAAGCTGACGGTATCCATCGTCCGAGAGGCGGAAATTGCTCGTTGCGTCGACCCCGCGGTACCAAGGTGCTTGGTTAAAGCCCTCTTCCGTCAGGTCGTTAGCCTCCCGCCAGCCCAGATATTTGACGGATGCAATGCTGAGAACGCGGGAGACGCCAACAATGCGACCCCACACGTCCAGCCCGTAGCCCTGCGCGGTCTGCACATTCCAGACTAGATTGTACCAGTCATTTATCTGTGTGGACGGGTCCAGCATCTGGTTCCACGCCTCGATAAACGTGCAGATGGCCGGGCTGTTCGCATATTGCGACAGAATGGTCTGACTTACGTCCTGCATCAGTCCACCGATACGTTGATGTTGCCTGTTTCCAGCGTGGGGATCTGGTCAATGTTCATGGACGCCGTAAATCCGACCGGCAGGCTGGAGGTGCCTATGGTGATTTCAACAATCTTCACCCATGACCCGAGAGCCGCCACGGCTGCATAAAAGCTGCTGGCATAGATGGTCTGCCCGATCTGGGAGCCTTCCATGCCATCAAACGCAGCGATAATGGCCGCCTGCACATCTGCCGCAGCCGTTGACGGAACGCCGCTGTTTTTCTCCAGCGTCACGGCAAAATAAATGGGCGTGTCCGTGGCGCGCGTGAACTGCACGGCATAGGTCGGAGGCGTGTGGTATGCGCTGTTGGGGTCAGTTACGGTCACGCTGGTGGTGCCAGTATAAGCGCAGCCCGGCGGCTTCTTGCTGATAATGGCCAGCGCCACAGCCTCGTCCGTGCCGCCGTTGACGCACACGTACAGGCTGTGGGCCGCGATAGACACGCCTCCCGTAGTCACTGCGGCATCGGTGCTGTTGTCAGTCACGTAGGCATCAGTTACTCCGTCAACACTCAGCACGGCCCCAGCTATGGCGTTAAGGGAGCCAATGGCATTGCCCTCCACCGTTGCCGTCCGCCGGGCCTCGAACGCCTGTCGCCCCTCCTCCGCGCTGCCGGTCACGCCCGCAGCCGGGTTGTTAACGGACGTCAGGCCGGTGACTGACTGATAAATGGACACGCTATTGGCAGGGCAATAGATCACACCCTTGGTGGTGCAGGAGAAGGAGCCTATGCCCGTGCCAGTTGCATCAAGCGTGATAGCGCCATCTGCTGCGTAGTAGTTGCCGCTCCCGTCCTGAATGAGCGTTCCTTCTGGCACCACAGCGCCAGCCGAGCCCACGCATGTTACTGTCACAACCGTGGCTGTCGCACCTTTGCGACTGATAAAATAGATATTGCCAATGGCGTCCTGCATGCGACCAAAGGCGCGGTCCGGGTCCACGCCGTTGAAGATTGCAAGCATCTGGTCATACGCATCCCCAAGAATGGCCGTGAGCGACATGGCAAGCTGGCCCTGCGGGGTGGACAGGTCCGTGTTCAGGTTGCCGCCCATGGCCGCGTTCATGTCTGCCAGCGCGCCGGTCAGCATGTCACTTTCAGCCGGGGCCGCAAACCCCGCATCCGTAAAGGACGGCGCGGGTACTGATGTTGTGCCGTAATCAGAGCCCGACATTGCTGGTGGTCCCATCTGTGGTGGTGTAGAGAATTGCGCCGGAAAGCGCGCGGTCATAGCTCATGCTGGAGACCATGCAGCGGGCCTCCGCCACGTCCGGCACGGCTGCGGCGGCCTGCTCAACCTGCGTCTGAAAAACGGAAAGAGACTGGTTCTTACCTAGTATGTTGGTCAGGTACGGCAGGCCCTGCGCCGTATCGTAATAGCACTCGCCCTGAAACACCCGCACGGCAGAGGAAATATCCTGCCCGACCGCATAGGCGCTGGAGGCCACAGCAATGTTGCCGTCATGGTCAAGCAGCAAGTCCCACGTACTCCGGTCAAGAAGGATCGTGTTCATGCGCCACCAATAAAAAAAGCCGCCCCAAAGGACGGCTGATAGACTTGTGAGAGATTAGGAAAAAACTACTGCAAAAAGGTACCGGGTACAAGCGGTATCTGCGCAGACCGCGCAACGGTAGATGAACTATGCCAAAAACCGCGCGCGGGTACAAGGCTATTCCGGCCCCCCAGTATTCCCGCTGCCCGTCTGCACACCCGAATGCTTGTGGCTATCAAGCTGATGCTCCCCGCCTTCACGTCCCCGGTCGCCGTCACGGCCCCGGTCACATTAACCGAACAGTTAATGTCGAACTCCGAAGCATCCACCACGAACTTGCCCGCCGTCTTGACGTGCACGTCCCCGCCGACCCAGCCGATGTATTCGGTCGGGGTGCCATTGAGGAACCCGCCGATATACAGCGCATCCGCGTAATCATGCTGGCGAAAGCTTCCAGGGGCGGACGGAGCGCGGTTGGCCTTTACGCCCGATATGTCCCGCCCGCACACAATGAGCGCGCCAATGTCCCCCACAGCCGGGTCGCAGATAACCGCCCGCGTACCGCCTTGCAGGCGAAAGTACGGAATGCCGTAGATAATGCCGTGCGGCACCGTGCGTCCCGCTCCGTCCTGCTGGTGCACCATAATCTGCACGTCCACCGTGCCGACCGGCTCCAGCCCCACGCCATGCACTGCTTTGACCTGAACCAGCGTGTCTGCGCCGATCATGGAGAGGATGCGGCGGATTGCGGCGTTGGTGGTATTGAAACCGGAGGCTCCGTCTGGCCGCTGCCAAGACCCGGGCAGATTACCCGAGCTTGAAGTTTGCTGGGTTGTCACCGCGCGTTGCTCCTACAAAGGTTATCCACTGGCCGTCAGGCACTTCTGATTCCAGATTGTGTTCAATGATATATGGCAACCAGGTACCGTTGGCCGGGGATGTCTGCGCCGGAACCTGTCCATTCTGGTTATCAACCCAGCCAGCCGGAGCGTAATCGCTCTTGAGGCGAAGGGGGGAGTTGTATCGAATATTGGGGTTGAATAGGCACTCGAACAGAACGCCCGCGTCACTGTAGGCTGGGTAGCCAATGAGGCCGCTTTTCGCGCTGATATAGGGCATATTTACGTCTATATCGTCAGCATAAGCAAAATCGCGCGGCCAAATATGAAGAAAATTCATATTTTCGTCTAAATGGAAAATGGCCTTCACGGACATGCAAAGACGCTCTAGGGCGCTTCTTGGGTCTCCGTAACCGTAGTAGCTCGGGAATACGACTTTGACGCCGTGGTTCTTCAGCCTCCAGCCCATCGTGTAACAAATTGCAGAGGCTATAGTTTCAAAATCAACGGCCCCATTAAATGATATTGGGGTCATCGCAGAGGCTGCCGACAGGCAAAGATTGTTGGCCTCGACTTGAAATGCCACATTTGGTGCGCCGGTGAAATCAGCAAAGGCTGCTGTCACGTATCCAGAAAACACAACAGACATGGGGGAGCTATCGTCTCCACCCAACAGGGTAATCTTATTTGCGTTTTGCCATGTTTGGCGCGACCGTATGACCGACAAGCGGTTCATGGAGCTTAAGGTCATTCCCTCAACCCTAAGGGACAATGAAGATCCTGACGCCATGCCAGCATTGGTAATGTGCGCTCGGACCCTGTGGCCAGATAAGGTCAGGCTGTCTGATCCGTCCGGCCCAAATCCACCCGTCACAATATTGAAAGCAACATCCAGCTTCCTCTTGTGTAATTTTTGGACGGAGCGAGAGCCATGAACAATAGTTTCAGACATTCTTTCCCTCCTGATACATCAGGACATATCGCTCGCTTAGCCCGGAATATTCAGGGTCAGTTTCCCCCCCCTGATCTGCAAAGATCATATCCCCCGGCATGCCAAAATAAGATTTCTGCACAAGCCACGTCCGGTCCTGGCACAAAAGGCCCGCAATAATCATTGTCCCATTCAGCCAGATATTCATGTACAGCCCGGTTGTGCGCTGCTGGATATCAAGTTGCACAGACTGGCCAGACAGTGTTGTTTGTACGGACTGTTGGGCGACCGCGTTTAGCGGAATAACAATAGGGTCGGTCATATTTTACCCGCTCACAGATGATGCTTGTGCGCTTGTCGCTTCTTGGGTTGCGACTGGCCCCGAGAAAGACTTTGCCTCGCCGCTGGGTTTTACAGTCTTTGTTAGCTGGTTGGATGCCGTCAACCGCACCTCCTGCAACCGAACGTCCGCCCAAAGCAGCGTGACGCCCCGTTCGACTGATCGGCGCATGGAGTACTCGACCACGTTCATGTTGGCGTAAGTCTGCTCTGGCGTGGTCACATGGTAGAGGTTGAGATCAGCCACGACCGTATCCAGCGCCTTGGTGAAGCTGGTACGCGCCGTAAGCTCAGGGGATGCGCCTGTAATGCCCGTGGTCGACAACAGATTGCTAATTGCGCTCAGGTTGCCGTAACTCATGCTTGTGCCGTCACACAGCATTTCCACCATGATCTCGCTCGGACGCTTCACCTTGTTGTAGGACATGAACGCGCCGTTCTCTAGCGGAGCGTCAGAGATCATGTAGCCCGCGCGCATATCTACAGCCCGCACCCGGCCCGAGGTTATGACGGCGGTACCGCTGCTATCGAAGATGCCCCACAGCTTGTCGGCCTGCTTGATAAGGTAGCTCTGGAGAAGCGTGTCCAGTTCGACGGATGCCACGGCCTCCGCATCGGATATGACCGTGGACCAGAGTTTAGGAACGCCCGCCCCCGGAATAACATTGGCTGTGACCGGCTGGGCCACCGTTTGCATGACCATGAATATGGCTCCTGAATGGTCGGAGCAGGGTAGTACAGGTTGGGGGTGGGGTACAAGGGAGGCCATACCAACAATGCATGCGGTAAACGTGTGTCATTTGGAGACACTTAATTATCGTCAAAGTGAACACTTTAATGGTAATAGCCGTCGTGCTCAGACAAAATATCTTTCAACTTGGCCAGTTTTTCGAATTTTCCATAAAAAAATTCACTATCTGCTCTAGGTACTCGTTTTAAGTACTGGTATTTATAGTGCAGACAAACAAAAGGGGCAGCCCCGGCAAGGGCCACCCCTTTCTATTCCGCTACGAACGAACTGCTCGCGGAAATGTTGCTAACCGAATAGCGCTGGCTACATGCCAACGTAGGCGACATGCGTCAAGGGCGGTTCTCTTATTAAGAGGAACACCCCATCATGGGTATTTCTAAAGACTATAACCCTCGACAGCCATCTAAAGCGCTGTCTGAGGCAGATGCAACACATATTATTCAGCGTATTTCTGCCGGAGAGTTCTTAAACCGCATCGCCGCTGATTACGACGTGAACCCGGGCCGCATTTCGGAAGTGAAGACAGGGAAGTTATTCCCGAGCCTTCATCGCCCCTCTGTATGGCCTAAACGGAAGAAGTGACGATTAATGGCCGGACTAGCTCCGGCCATTTTTCTAAACCAAAGCCTTCATTCGATCTTCCATTTCATCCAAAATGGCCCACATCTGCGTAATGATGCGGCGATTTAATCAGCGTGAGGCCGACGAAGGCGACCGGTCAATGCGCTGCTCGATCAAGTTTCCGGTCGCCTTACCTACAAGGAGTTGATCGCATGACCAGCAACCGCAAACTAGACGTCCCTGTGAAGTTCGATTCCGACGAAGCCATGCAACGTGTTGCGCAGACCGATCCCCGCGAGGTTACGGAATTGGTTGAAAATACCACGAAAGTGGGCAGTATTGATGCGCTAATTGATCAATTTGAGGACGCTGGGCACAACAAGGAGCGCGGAGACAAGCATTGGTTCGCCCGCGATATGCAAGCCCTCCTTGGGTACAAGCGGTGGGAGGATTTTGAAGGCGTAATCCGTCGGGCTATTGCGGCTTGCCAGAATGCGGGGCATGCCCCGGCTGGGCACTTCAAGGAGGTTTTTCGGTCAACACCGAAAAACTCCGAAGGTGGTCGCCCAAGTGCGAATTTCGAACTTTCGCGGTATGCCTGCTATCTAATCGCGCAGAATGCGTCGTCGCGCCTCAAGCCGGTGGCGTTCGCCCAGACATATTTCGCAATCCAGACGCGTCGGCAGGAATTGACGGATCGGGAAGGTCTCGACTTCGACAAACTCTCGGAGAGCCAAAAACGCCTGTATCTTCGCAATCAAGTGGTGTCTGAAAACAAACGCCTTGCCGACGCAGCCAAGGCGGCGGGCGTTGTCACCGGGAAAGACTTCGGTAAGTTTCAGAACAGGGGCTACCAAGGCTTGTATGGTGGTCGTGGAGTCAACGAAATTAGGGGATATAAGGACCTTCCTCGGAAGGCCAATATCCTCGACCACATGGGTAGCACCGAATTGGCCGCCAATCTGTTCCGCATCACCCAAACAGAGGAAAAGTTGCGCAGTAAGAGCATCGCGGGCAAGGAAAATGCCTGCAACGCACACTATGAAGTCGGCTTAAAAGTTCGACAGACCATGAAGGAACTCAGCGGCATTATGCCCGAGGACCTCCCCGTGGCAGAAGACGTCAAGAAGATTGCCGCTCAAGAGCGCAAGCGGCAGCGTATGAGGGCAATCCCGGCGCAGACCCGGATTGAGCAGCCTCTGGCGGCACCCAAGGCCGATGCGGTCGAAATCGACTTGTCGAAGGACCTCTGGAAGTATGCGCTGCTTATTATGTCAGTTCGCCCGAACGGAGAAATCACCACCAGCAATTTAATTGATACTATTCCAGACTATGTGAAGCTGTCAGATGATCACATGGCGCCGAATGAAAGCCGGAAGGACTCCAAGTTTTCGCAGATCGTCCGCAACCTCAAGTCGCACAAGGCGAGCAAGTCGAACTTTATCTATCAAGGGTATGCCGAGGATGTGCGGGGCGGCTTCAAAATTACTGACAAGGGCATGGAGTTTGTGTGGAGCTACTTCAAGGAGTAGCCCTCCTAATACCGCAATGGGTCAAGCAGGTATATAGGTCCCAAAATGTAATGGAGGCGGATTTGAGGAAAATTCTGTTGGTGATCGCGGCTCTGGCTGTGCCGGGGGTGGGGTGGGCAAACATGCTACCCACTCCATGCCCCCTTCATGAAAAGGGTCTGCTCAAGATTGGGGCAGAATACCACGACAAGGGAAACAGAAACTATACTGTTGGGTCGCATCATCCGGGCGTCTACGATGCAGACGCAGGCGAGCATTACCCGTTTGTTCAGGCGTGTAACTCCATGTTTCCCGACCTCCCTGAGTGCAAATCAAGCAGACCACAAGTAGAGATACTAGCATATTCGCCCTCTAGCGGCTGGGTGAATGTACGCTTGGATGGTAAGGTGTACCAGACCTCAAAGTATGGCGTGATTGTTGTCTCAAGCGGTCATGAAGAGGATTTCGAAGCCTTCCTTGAGCGTACCACTGGGCAAGTAATAGAGGATCATGACGGGGCAAAATGGGTCCACTACCCAAAGCAATCATGTGAACCCTGAATTTGCATCTGACGCCCTATTACCCATCTCCATAACCTTGCGCTGCACCGCTTCCCCAGCCCTTTCTGGGCTGGGGGCCACGACCTTAATCTCTCCCACATTAACCGTGTTGTGGGTGGTATTCTGCGCCGCATCCGCCCCGCCTCGTGGCATATCGCGCACGGCGTCAAGGGCCGCGCTAACCCCGGAGATGTAATTCTGCGTCTCCTGCGGGGCATGCGTCTGCCAATCTCCACCGTACTGAGACATGCCTTTGCGCAGGTTGCCGGCGCCCCAGTTGTATTCGGCTATACTGGCCGACAAGGAGCCCCCATAGTTTGCAAAGTTGTTGTGGAACCGCTTTGCTGCGTAGCGTGCGGCCTGCTCAAAGTTCATGGGGTCAACGCCTGCTTCTTTGGCTACAGCAGGCATGATCTGGAAGTCACCCAGCGCCCCAGCAGAGGACGGCTTGGGATTGGTCCCGCGCGAACTCTCACGCGCCCATATGGCGTCCATAAAACCCTTGGGCAGCCCGTATTGCGCGTCCAGCTTGCTCAGGAACATTTTCTTGGCGGCATTATTGGTATCGTTCTTGGAGAGAGACGGAGACGCACCATTCCAGAAAAGATCGCCTGCCATGTAGGCGTCTGCGGCGATGTTTAGGCCACCAAAGGCCCGGGATGCTATGCGGCCAACCCGGGCGGCGCGGGATGCCTTGGCGGCAGCTGGCGCGGCTTTCTCTGCTGCCTTCCCTCCCGCTTCGCCAGCCTTGCCTGCTTCGCCCACAACCTTTCCCGCTCCCGCCAGACGCTCAATGTTTTTCAGTGCGCGCAGGAAGCGGACGCCCCCAACAATACTGAGAATGCCCAGTATGGCGGTCCCCACGCCAGCGATGGCGGCAGAGGTTCCTATCAGACCCTTAGTTAGTCCGGGGTTTTGCTTTTCGAAGTCAGAGAGAGCACCCGTCACGCTGGTCAGGGCCGGGAGAAGGTTGCCTTCTAATTCCTGTGCGTACACACGGTTCTGTTCGATCAGTTCCTTGTATCGCGCTTGCAGTTTTTCCGATGCCTCCGCGTTTTCCTGCATTCTTTTCCCGAAGGATTCATACGTGGAAAACGTGGACTTTACTGCGCTTCCCCCTTTGAGCACGAGATCAATAGATCCTTGATCCAGACCAATATCCTGCAAGAGTCCAACGCGCGGAGCATTGGCCAGCTTGGTCCTGTTTTCAGCAAGATTTTGATAAAACTTGCTGATGTCCGTGATCTGGCCGGTCTTCATGTCAATGCCATCACTGACGCCTAGCTGCGAGAGCCTTTGCGCAAGCTGGGCTGCCTGCGCTGGGTCAGTCATTGCGCTTTGAATGTTCTGTATGGATGCGGTGGCCGCGTCTCCAGACCCTCCCACGGAATCTACCGCCTTTTGCAAGGCATATACATCCTTGGTGGCCATGTTCAGGCGGCGAGAAGTGCGCTCTAGGCTAGCATTACTCGCCACCGTATCCGACACGAACGCCTTAAGGGTTTTCCCTGCGGTCATGACGGCAAAGAACGATAGCGCGCTGTTGCGCATTTTGGTGAAGAACTCAGCTGGCTTCACCCCGCTGGCCTCAATATCCTTCCCGACCTTCTCTGCCTTGGCCTTTGTCTTGTCAAAAGCCTCTCCGGCTTCCTTCCCCCCCTTCTGCACGCCCTTAGAGTCCAGCCCGAGGGTGACAACGAGGGCGTCGATTACTGTGGCCATGGGGATGTCCTGCTTAACGAACAATCGGCTTTGCCGAATCATTTAAGTACGGGCACTATGCCCGGGAAGGAGTATTTTATGAGCGATAGTAAAAAGTCAGGAGCCAAGAGTATTTCTGGTTCTAAGGCGCCAAACCCCAGTGCGCCGCGCCAAATTCATGACAGCATGCCTGTGGGCATAAACCCGAGGCGGCCACCCATTGAGACCAAAGGGCAAAGCTCGTCCATATCAATCAAGAAAAAATAGAGTAAAACAGCAATCCGGCTATAGGCATTATACAGAAGATCGTCCATGCAGCATTTAACGATTGGTCGATCTTCTGGAGTGTCTTGGTATTGTCGTCGATGGCCTCTTGCAGCCCCTTAGCATTGGCATATTTGTAGTCACGCTCATTGGCTTCTGTGGCGGCAAGTGTCTGCTTGGGGTGCATCTGTTTGTAATTCCAATCTTTAGACATCAAAACATATACACAGCAACAGCAAGATATACTGCTCAAAGCTGCAATGCAGGCGCCCACGGCGATTTTATGCACGGAAACGGTAGCAAACGTGACGGCGGTAGTGATGGACACAAACCACCCAAGCATGCTGGTGGCTTGAGCGCGCTTGGCATCAAAGGTCTTTTCCTGCCGGTCGAGGACATCTCCTCCAGATTTAAGGGCGTCTTCAATTAGCCAGAAAGTAAGCTCCGGCCCTGTTTTGCCCAAACCTTCGTTTTCTTCGTCGTTCATCACTCACCTCAAGTCTTGAATAATGCAGACTTGGCTTTGTTGCCATAGACTTTAGATATAGCCTCCGCCTACCTGTTAAACCGCTTCACAACGGCCATTTCCAGCAAGTTTTCGAAGTCCTCGCTGTCGTAAATGGTCTGGAGGTCGTGGAGGGACGCAAGCCCCTCCATGACTACCAGGGCGTGCCGTTCATCTACGTTGCAGACACGGGCGCAGGGGCGCTGCTTTCCGTCCCCAGCATGAGCGTGAGAAGGGAGAACAACTGGCCTACGCCTTTGAAAAAATCCACATGCAGGGCGAATGCTTCCTTCTGGAGCCAGCCGAGTGTGGGGATTTCCTCAATCTGCTCGCCAGCGGACACCACATCCCACGGCAGAAGCATGGCCGGGTTGGACGGGTCGGGCTGCATCTGCACGCACTGGAGCAACTGCTCGATCAGCTCATCCATGCGCGCCGGATCCATGGCCGCGAAGATGCCGATGCCAGCAGCGGCCACGGCAGCGATGCCGCCCCCAGCCGCAACCCCGGCAATATCCGCTCCCGAGGATGCTGCCGCCTGCAAGCAATGCCGACCCCAACGATCTGCCGCCACCGCGCTCATGCGGGTGATGACAAACCGCTTGCCCTTGTCCGCCCCATCATGGGGGCAGACGACTGTTACCTGCTTGACCATATTACACCCCCGCCGGCGTTACGGACTGCCAGCGGATGGCGAAGGTCCGGGTTTCCAGCACGCGCCCGGCAGCGGGCAGCACGGAGGCCGCGCGCAGAAGCCCATTGACCATGGTGTATTTGCGGCCCGTACTGGTCAGGGTGATTTCCCCACCAAGCCGGTAGATGGAGCGGGCCGCCTGCTGCGCGGTCATGATGGCTTCAAACACCGCAATGCTGGAACTGGCTGGAGAGAGGGATACCGTCTGGTCAACCGGGTTCGGCACAAAGCCCGCGTTCAGGTAGCCATCAATGGACATGGCTGTTTCCGCCATCTCCAGTTCAGGCGCGTCCCATGCGCGGTCTGCTGCATAGTTCTCCAGCCGAACGGGGGCGTTAAACAGCGATGTGACCGTAATCACAAAGATGCTGTTTGCTGCCGTAATATCAAGCGCCATGTTACTGCACCTCTACGCTGTTCAGGGTGATGGACTGCACGCTCTGGCCATCTGCGTACCAAAGCTGCGCTGGCGGGGTTGTGCGGCTCACACGGTAGGAGGCTGAAGCGGTGCTGACATTGGCCCGAAAGTAATAGCCATTGTTCACCACGCTATCCGCCGCTGTGGTCACGCCCGCCGCGTTGTTGATCTGCTGGCGCTGGAGTGTGGTCAGGTTCACACCGGTGCGGATGGCCCCAAAGGCCAGAGCCTGATTGATCGTGTCTTTGACCGCAGCCTCTACCAGCGTGTCCCCTTCCGTATTGTACGGAATGTTACCTGTAGTCAGGAGCAGGTTCACAAGGTCGCTTGTCAGGTTGGAGTTGAGCCAAATCTGATTGACGTAGCTGTCCGCCCACAGGAACTTGCCCGACACCTGCCCGGGCCGCATGAACACGAACTGGGATGCGCCATTGGCGTAGGATCCGTAGAACGAATACCCGTTGGCAACCAGCGTGGAAGCCGTGGCCCCGTCCGTTACAGCAGCCTCAACCAGACCAGAGGCATCCTGCACAAAGGCCAGCGTCTGCCGCCCGTTATTGGTGGCGAAGGAGAGCGCTCCCATCCACGCCATGACCAAGGCCCCCACGAGCGGAGACGTGCCATACAGAGCCGTCACGCCGTTAATGTTCTGGGACTGGAGCCACACACCAAAGGCGGTCTGGCTTTCGTTCTCTGTGGCGCTGGTGGCGCTGTCCACAATGGCGGCGAACACCTCGCTGTTCTGCGTACCGACCCATTGCGCAGCGGCCTCCTTGGTGTCCGCGTCCAGTTCGGTATCAAACGCCAGACCGTTCCACCCGCCCTCGGCTGCACGCAGGGTATCAAGCTGCGGGCCGATATCGCTTGCAGGGGCGGGTGTGATCGTTACCGTGGGCGCAGACGTGTAGCCAGAACCGGGAGCGGTAATGGTGAAGCCGGTTACAGCACCCGCTGCAACCGTGGCCGTAGCAGTGGCCCCCGTACCCCCGCCGCCCGTTATGGCGACCAGCGGAGCGGACGTGTAGCCAGAACCGCCCACGCCAACCTCGAGGGCAGAAACAGTGCCGTCTGTTACCGTGGCCGTGGCCGTTGCGCCCGACCCGGAAGAAGCAACAGCCCCCACATACAGGGTTCCGGGCGTCATAACTGCGGTTTCGTAGCCCGAGAAATAGACCTGCGCCATCTGGTACAGCATGGAGGTGCTGCCAAAGGCCGTTCCCACATCCGCAGCAGAGGTGAAGGACTTAACCGTACCCGCCGCCAATGTGCTGGATGCAGTCGTGACAAACAGGGCGGAAAGATTGTTCAGGCCAGACCCCGCAGCCAGTACGCCGGGGATAACCTTCACAACCTGAGAAATGGGGATATTGCCCATGACTTACTCCGTTGCTGGATAGGCCGTTACGACCTCAACCAGATTGATGGGAATGGATGTTGCAAACTGCTGCGGCAGGTGGGTGGTCAGTGTGACCTGCATGGTGAGGTCCACCGTCCACAGGTCATCGTACTGGCGCTCGCCAGTCTCAAACCCAAGCTGCCGCGTGGTGGATGTGGTCAGGGGCGCAATGGGGACACCAAGGGAGCGGAAGAAATCGACCGCCTGCATATCGCGCCACAGGGCCGTAACAACCTGCATCTGGTTGCTGGAGGCTGGGCCAAACAGATTGATCTGCATGGTCACCTGCACCTGTTCGGTCAGGGTGCGAGTAGCCTCTCCGTCATATGTCCACCCGTTGGTGGCTATGCGCTCTCGGCCAATAATGACCATGACCGCAAAGGGGTCTCTGGGGGATGCGTTGCGGTTCTGCTGACCTTGGACAACCGCCATGCCGCTTGGAAGAATGGTAATCAGCCACGACCGAACCGCCTTGTAAATCTCGCTCTCTGTTGGGCTTATGACGTAGTACTGCTGGGCATCTGCCGCGTTACCAGAACCTTCGACCATTCGCCGTTGCCCCATTCCTCCAACTGCTGCGTTACCAGCCAGTCAGAGTCGTAAAATGTGAGAATGTCGCCGCCGATCTGGAGCGGCCTATTCAGCGCCCGAACGGCCCCGCGCACATAGACGGAGCGCATATCGGCCTGCTGATTGATGTTCTCGATCTGCCGCAAATCCTGAGAACTGACGGCCTGCACCTCCATCTCCACAGAAACGGTGGTGTATTGGGGCGTCACTGAGCCATCGTCGTTGATGACGTTGCCCGTGCTGCCCTTGAGGGTGCCGGTTATGTGCGGATTGATGGGCGCGCAGAGGTTTCCGGCCGCGCCGAATATGTCGATCATTCCGGGCCGTCCTTTACGTCATAGGCAGCGGAATTGAGCATGACCCCAGACCAGACAAGCGGCTTTCCGGGGCTTGCCGTGGCCCCATGCTTGAGATCAGAAACAGCCTTCAAGAAATCGTCCTTGGTGTAATCCCCGGTTGGGAATCTCTCTTTGAGGATGTTGGTCAACATGGCGTTTTCGGGGGCAGTGAAGGATACGATTTCTTCCTTCACCTGATCGGTGATCTTCTCGCCCACCAAAGCCAATGCCTGATCTACATTGTAGCCCGTGGCCTTAAGTGCTGCCCCCATAAGCCTACCCCAATCGCCCTTGTTGTTGGCTATGGCTGCGCGCATGAAAGGGCGAGGCGGCGCTGTTTTGGTCCCGTATTCGTCCCAATAGGCAACCTGCGCCACTGGAGTTCCATCCGGATAGGTCGCCCCCTCCAGAAACCCCACGCGCACATGCGCCCCCTGCCCCAACTTCTCCTGCAACTGCTTGAGTGCGTTCTCAAGGCCAACGCCACCAACGGACTTGATCTTTACGGCCATATGCGGGGCCTTTGCGGAAAGCCGGGAACGTACCGGGCCTGCTGCAGATAGCGGGTGGCGGCCCAGAACGATGCTCCGAATTGGGTCTGGTTAAACCACGCGGCGCGCTCCTGCTGGTTGCCCATATCGGTGCTGACAGAAACGCTGCCACGGGTCGCGGAAGCCACACGTCCAACCAGCCCCCCTGTGCCGCCCTGAGACTGCGGCAGGTAAAGGGTGGCCAGATGCGCCACCAGCAGGCCAAGCAGCAATGCGCGCTTTGTCAGGTCGCGCACCGGGCTGCATGGCGTGTTGCTCAGATAGAGCGTGGCTTCATCAAAGTATGACTGGGCCAGCGTTGCATCCACATTCTGGGCAAGCGCTGGATACCGGGACGACCACGCCGTGTAATCGAACGTGACAACGCCGGTCGTGGTCGTGCAGGGCATCAGAACTCCTCTTTGGCAAACGGAGTGATGCCGGGCATTTTGTCTTTGTCCAGCCCCTCAAGCCCGGTGCGCTCGTCCCGCAACTCCGCAAGGCGGGAGACGGCATCGGCCTCTTTGGGCATGGCAAAGATCAGACCCTTTTTGAGAGGCATCAACTCAGCGTTCTGCTTGGACCATGCCTCCCAGAAATCTGCGGGCACTTCCGTACGCCCACCCATGCCCAGCATGATGTTGTCCTTCTTGTGGAAGCGCGGGTCACGCCGCGCACCACTCAGGCGGATGCTGTCCTTGACGACAGGAAGCGCGCCCGGAGTGGGGCGCGCCTGCAATGCACCTTCGTCGTACAGGTCCATCACAAGGCCGGATGGCATACGACAAATAACGGTCACGGTTGCGCCGCTTCTGGAAGATGTTGCTGTCATGGTTTAGATCCCCGTCATCGTCACGCAGGCCATGGGATAGAACCAGATGGTCCCCCACGAGCCCTGAGACTTTTTCTGCCGGAAGTTGGAGGAATACCGTTCAACGGCATGAGCGCGCATCTTCTCGGTGAATGCGGTGGTGACAGTTTCCTGCCCGTCCACAGCGTCAACAAAAAGCTGCATCATGGTTACGCTGGAGTTGCCGCCGCTCAGATTGGTTCCCGCTTCGGGCAGGGTCTCAATCTTGAGGTTGGGCAGGTTCTTCTTGAGCAGGTCGCTCAGCACCACCTGATACTGGTTGGTGTAAAGCAGGCACTGCTGGCGCTCGGTCGGAATGACCAGCGTCATGGCGGTTTCCAGCGTCAGGTTGCCACCCATCTGCACAGTGAGCTTCTGAACCGCTTTCAGAATATCATTGTACACGGCAATCGGGTCGGACGTATCCAGCCAGGTATTGCCGCTCGACGTACCGGACGTACCCACCTTTGGCAGCGGCGCAATGGCTGCAGGCAAGTGGGGGTCGTTCAGCGCGCCGTACAGTTCCAGACCAGACATGCCAAACAGGTTAATCTGGTTCTGGTTCTTGTTCAGGACAGAAATGGAGGCCTCATTCTGCTGGTTCACCCAGTCGATCTTGGCCGCGCCCATGCGCTCCACCTCGCGCTCGCCCCATTTGGTCCACGTCTGATAGTGGTAGCTCTGGCGCTGGGGCCAGTTGGCGTTGGCACCGGTTGTACCCGCCGGACTGTAGTCGTCATACGCCGCAGCATAACCAGACAGTTCGACCATGGGGAACTGTGCTGTGTCAGTCACCCAGTCGCCCTTTTTGGCGCTGCCGTAAATGTCCTCGGACTTGGTGGGCGTGATGATCGCCTTGATGATCTTCGGATCCGTGTAGGTCGTGAAGATCGCGGGGATGCCGCTATTCGGCGCGGTAACGGGCAGACCGGGTGGCAGCGCATCAGCGGCCATCTCGGAGTAATACCCGCGCACGCCGGGCATGACCACGCCCCAGTCCTGTGCCAGACGGGGCGCGTCCTTGCGGAACATATTCATACTTGTGGTTCCTTATGCAGCCGCAACAGGGCCGGTGATGATGATGGGCGAGCCAGCGGCATTGCCCTGCGAGACCTTCCACGCGGTCTCAATGAAGCCTGCGATGGTCGCTCCTGCGGTGCCGGTGCTGATGCTGCCATCGGTGGTGGAGGCAAACACGGACTGGCCGATAAGGGCCGGATTGCTGGAGGTTGCGAACACGTCCCCGCCCTCTGCCAACTGCGCCATGAAGCCCTGAGGGATCATCATGGTGGCTTCTTGCAGGTAGGCCGTGGTCAGGCCCTGCTGGTCAGCATAGACAAAGCCCTGCGGCGCACCGCTCGGCACGGTCTGTGCCGTGATGACCACAGTGGGAGCGGACGTGTAGCCCGTGCCTGCGCTCACCACGTTAATGGCTGTCACCACGCCAGAGGACACAACGGCAACAGCCGTAGCGCCGGTCCCGCCGCCACCGGTGAGGGAGACAATCGGCGCTGCCGAATAGCCCGTGCCGCCATCGGAAACCGTGATGGACGCAACGCCCCCGGAGGATTCCTGACTGGCGGTGGCCGTCACGTTCAGGGTCAGGCCCGTGCCTGAGCCGCTGCTGGTCGTGGCCACGCCCGTTGCCGTGGGGTCGGTGGACTGAGCCGTAGCGGTGGCAATCGTAACGCCAGTGACAACGCCACTTGCGCCAATGCTCGCAATCGTGGCCGTTCCGCCGAGGAAGGTCTCGGTATCACCCACAGCGTAACCCGTACCGCCAGCGTTCACCGCCAGAGCAGACACGGTGTAAACCGTAGCAGAGGACAGAACAGCGGTGGCCGCAGCGCCAGAGCCTGCCGTAGCAGTCGGCGCGGTGTTGAGCAGCGTCACACCGTCATTCTGCACCCATGCAAAGCGCGCGATGGTCAGACCGCCCGAGCCAGCCCGGAAGCCGTTAGGGCCGGGGATAACGATGCGGCGGGGGTTCTCACTGGCCCAGCGACCGGGAAAGCCCGCTGGCCAATTGTAATTTACTTCACTCTGAAAAGGCATTTACCTGCTTCCTTACAGCTTGCGGGGGGCGGAGACGCCAGACAGGACGCTGCCCTTGTCAGGCGCGCTATCGGTGGCCATGACCGGAGCGGGGGCGAGTGCGCCGACCTGCGCCTGAACCAGAGCCTTGAGGCCCGCCGTATTCACGCCATCCAGACCCATCACGCCGCGATCTTTCAGGGCGTAGCGGAGAATGTCCTCGGCGCTGTCGAGGCCGTGGACCTCGCCCACAAGTGGGGCGACAAGGCGCTTGGCTTCTTCTGTCGCGCGGTTGCGACTGCGCTCGGCCTTGATGGCGGCATCGACGGCAAGGGAGATTGCGCGATCCTGCGCCTTTTTATCTTCCTTCTTGTCGTCCTCTTCCTCATCCTCGCCTTCGATGCGGTCCTTTTCCTTGCGCTCGCCTTTCAATTCGGCATTGGCTTTTTCGCCGCCGACCTTTTCATCGCGCTCGCGCTTTTCCTCTTCCTCATCCTTGGCGCACTTGTCAGAGGCCTTTTTGTCCTTGTCGGACTTGCCTTCCTCTTCCTCGTCTTCGGCCTCGGTATCATCGTCATCCATGCACTTCTTCACGTCCTCTTCGGACGCATCGAGCGCAAGGCGACCAGACTTCAGGGCAGCGGCAACCTTGGCCACTGCGGACATGGGCACACGTACGGCCATGCTCTGTTCCTTTTTGGGTGAAAGCGCGCTGTCGCCAATAATGGCCGTTTGCACGCGGGGGGATTCAACAAGCGCCAAGTGGTTGAACCGGATGTTCACCATCTTGAGCGTGTAGGGCTGGCCGTTGACTTCGCCAGTTTCGGGAACGGCGTCATATGCGTATCCGGCAGACACGCAGCGTTTGGAGCCATCCTGAATTGCCTTGATCGCGTCACCATCCCATATGGAAAGCTCTCCGATCAGGTCGGGGGCTTCGAACTTTGGATTAATGACGGAGCCGACCGTAATCTCTCGCGGGTGGTCCTCGGCATTGATCGGCTGGTGAATGTCGAGGATGGGCTTGCCATTGATCGTCTCGGCGGCATCCCGCAGGGCGTCAGCATCGCGGTAAAGCTGGTATATCTGGTCGGGGTTCAGGCCCAGTGCTTCCGCTCCGGGTATTTCCCGGCCATAGTAGGGAGACACCACGGCGGCGCTCAGCACGCAGCGCTCAACGAACAGGTGCCCGTCCGCGTCTATGCGCCGCACAGAGCGGTCTAGCGCGAGTATTGTGTCAGTCATCATCAAACCCCGGAATAATCACGGACCATGTGCACCGGCAGTTTGGATCCTCGCCGGGGTGTATCCAGCGACCTCCAATGTAAGCGCCCTTGGTCAGATTGAAACGAAGCCGGTCTTTCCCGGCCTTCACATGATCTGGCCTCGGGTGCTTCCCGCCT
The DNA here is from genome assembly GCF_000613865.1 of Acetobacter okinawensis JCM 25146. Taxonomy (GTDB): domain Bacteria; phylum Pseudomonadota; class Alphaproteobacteria; order Acetobacterales; family Acetobacteraceae; genus Acetobacter; species Acetobacter okinawensis. The sequence goes on along the minus strand of NZ_BAJU01000020.1, from coordinate 6,091 downwards.
GATGAGTGCACCCAGATGCCCTCTTTCAGCCCCAGTTCAGTCTGCCGCGCCCGGTTGATGACGGACGTGGCCTTGTTGTTCTGGTCTCGGGCAATGAAGGCGGCCCGGCGGCGACTGATGCCGTATTGCTTCTGGAGCGCTTCACTTAGGCTGGAGAGGTCACGGCCACGCATCACGGACATATTGACCGCGGTCTCAATGCCCTTGAGGTGGTCGTCAGACATGCCCTTGATCAGATTGACGTTCTCGGCAATGGACCGGGAGGTCATGTCCTGCACATAGCGCGTAGGCTTGAACTGCACGGTAAACCCGTTGCGCTTCAACTCAGACTGAAACGAACTCTGCGTGTAGGTCTGGGCTGACTTCACAAACCGCTTGGCCATTTCGTCGGCAGCATCATCAAACTGCTTGCGCCACTTGGCGGTAAGCTGATCCATGACCTTGACCAGCCGGGCCAGAGGGGATGCGTCCTGCGCGATCTGTGGTTCCGCAGCCTTATAGGCCTTGGCAAGATCGTTCAGGACCTCCTTGTGCATCCGCCGAAGCATGGTGTGCATGGCTTGGTAGTATTGCGCCTCGACCCCGGCACTGGCCCGCACAGGGGCAATGCGCTTGCCCTGCGCTGACTGGCACCGGAGTTGAACCACTATTTTGCCTTTATTTTTCCAGATGCCATTTCAATCAAAAGAATGGCGCGTAGGAATGCCGCTTCTCGCTCAGAGTTTCCTGCCCGTGCCGCCTCGTCTACGTGCCCCCACAAGTGTACAAGAAGTTTTTTGCAGTCATCATCGTAAAGCATCATCCATCCTCACTTTCCTCACCACGCCGCAACAGCTCCTCAAGGCCCGCGCCGTCTGTTTCAGGGTCTGGCGGTTCGGGCGGCGGCCCGGCCAGACTGACATTGCGGTAAATGCTTTGCGGGTCTGCGGCCTGCCGTTTGCGCGCTTCCTCGGGAGCGACAACCCCCGCCTGCACGTTGACCGCATCCGTGTCCGTCTTGATCTTCTCCACCTCTGCCGCCTCTTTCTCGGAAAGCTGCCACAGGTGGATGAACTCAAAATCAAGCCGCTCGTCGATCTCGCCCCAAAGGTTGATCTGGGCCAGATTGAAGATAGCGCGAACGGTCGGGCCGACATTGGCCTCCTGAAACGCGGCTATCTCGTCGTAGAAAACCCGGATCTCGCCTTCGCTGCTGGCGTTCAGGCCCTGCGGCTGGATGCCGAACAGCTTGACTAGAGGAATGCCGGGGATGCCCGCCATGAACTCCTGAGACTGGGCCTGTAGTTCTCCAAGGCCGGAGAGCGGCGCGGTCTTTATGTCGAAGTCCTCGCTTTCCTTGTCGATAACGAACGTGCCGTTATTGCTCTGCCATACGTTCATGGCCGCAACGCGCCCGGTCACGCTGTCCGCATCTATGTCGCCATAGCTCATGCAGCTATCGGCCTGCATGTTGCCGGTCATATCCGTTTTCAGAACCTTGGTGGCAAAGTTACTCGCCATGTCGGAAACAGACTGCCGCGTGCGCAGGAAGTTGTGCACGTAGGCTTCAAGCTGCTGCGTGAGGGACAGGCCACCGAAGTTGAAGGCGGGCTTGAGAATGTCCGGCACTTCATACGGCACCGCCGTCAACAGGCGCGTATGGTGAACCAGAACGCCCTGCACCCACCAGTTATCGGGCCGGTAGTAGTTTTCCTTGAGGGGATTATCCGCGTTGTAAGTATTCGGATTGGTCCAGATGGGGTCAATATTCACCAGCCGGTCAAGCGTTCCCTTGGCCATACCGTTGGCGCTGATACGAAGCGGGGTGTTCTGGTATGGCGATGTGAGCGGCCTGCCCTTAATCCCAATCCAGATATGCCCAACCCGTACCCAAGCCCGTGCGTTATCTGGCGGCGCACCACATCGCGTACACGCAGGCGCAGGAACTCTTTTTCAAGCTCGCGGATCTTGTCGGCTATTTCCTCGTCGTCTTCGTCCTCGTCGGTATCGTTCGAACGAAACTTGATCCACTCGCGCGTGGCTTCCTTGGCGATGGTCTCCACCGGCTTACGGAACTCAGCCCGCAGCATCATGGCCGCAAGGTCTGCGTAGCCCTTGAAGTTCAGGCCATCGGCAATGAAGTTGCTGACGATGTTGTAATTCGCGCCCATGTAGGCCGAGAGGCCGCTATCCATGGCCAGTCCGGCCTGCCCGTCCCCACGCACGCCCTTGGGGGGCTGGTAGGGCGTGAACAGCTTCTCGGCCAACGCCTGCAAATCCTCTGGCGACTGGACAGAGAACCGAGGCATCCTGCGCCGGTCTTTGGTGGGCGCAACTGGCTCCACGCGCGCAGGAGCAGGCGCGGGCCCCGGCTTGCGCTTGAACCAGTTGGGTAGCTTCATCTTCGTCCCTGTTGGGCTATTTTGTTGACTGCATCAGCGGTGAACTTCGGCATCCTGCGCCGGTTCTGAATGACCCCATCCAGAGCGTAGCGAAGCGCGTCGATCCAGTGGTTCCACGCATCAGCAATGAGCGGCAAAACGTCTTCCGTCTTCTTGTCCACCTTGTACGAATACTTGCGGAACTCTTCGGCCAGACGCTTGCAGCGCGGGTGCACCACAATCTTCTTGAATGCTTTTAGCCGAGCAACGCCGTCCTCAACACTGCCCGGCCACTTGTCGGCCGCGCTGATCTTGAAGCCGAAGCGGTTAGCCAGAAAGCTGATTGTCTCTGGCCTCGCCCCGTCTGCCTTCCATGGCCAGAGGTAGGCGTCTGGTATTTCCTCAAGCGCCGCCGGGGTGTCATCAAGCTCAATCCCAACTCCTCCCGCCTCGTAATCGACATACAGGCAATCGTTCTGGATGAAGCACCGAACCGCAGCGGTCGGGTCTTTTGCGAAGCCCCAGTCCACGCCGTAGTAAAACCGCGTTCCATCTGGGGCCGCGAAGTCTTCAACGGAGACCCGATTACGAAAGATGATCGCGTCTGAAATGGTGATGTAATCACCTTCCCAGATGTGGCCGTATTCGTCAGGCCGGGCGCGCTGATCTTCTACCCGCTCAGTTGGGAGCGTGCCATCACCAAACCATGGATTGTCAGACCAGTTCGCCCGCACAGCAATAAGGTCTGAACGGTCGGAGCCGGGGCCGCGAAAGAAGTCATCAATCGGGTCTTCTGGACTAGCCGGGTTCCAGCTTGCCCATATCTCTGATCCCGTCTTGCGCATGGTCGGGCGCAGCATACGCCACGAATACGCGCTGATAGACTGCGCCTCTTCAATCCATGCGCGGTCAAACCCTTCCAGAGACTTGATGCTGTCCGCCGTGTGGTTCTGCATGCCCTGAAAGATGATCAGGCCGCCACCGGGGGTTTTGATGAGCTGATCCTGCACGTCGAACGATGCGTTCAGGTTGAACTTGTTGATCTTGTCTACGATCAACTGCTTGGAGGATCGCTCGATAGACTTCTGAACCTCACGGATACAGACCGTGCGGTGGCCCGGCATCCGAAGGTGCTCGTCAACAATGCACTCGCCGAAGAAGTGCGACTTGCCCGAACCGCGCCCACCATACGCGCCCTTGTATCGGCATGGAGCCAGCAGCGGCTCGAATACCTCGGCGGTGGGTATGGAAAGGGCTGTCATTCTTTCTTGTCGGGTGGCCTGACTATGACGCGGCGGACCTCGGATACTTGGACCGGGCCTCCGTCTGGACCGGTGTGTTCAACGTCCTGCTTGTCCCGCCACTTTGTGCGCTGTCGGTTCTTCAGCCAGAAAATGGCGGCTGCGGTATCTGGAGGATAATGCTCTTCATAATCAACAATCAAAGGCTCTCCTTGATCGTTAAAAATTTTCACAGCCTTGTGGGAGTAACCCAAGGCGCGATGGAAAAGGCGCGCAGCCACTTCCGCATCCGCCAAGTCCTTCCCCTTTTTTATGGACTCAAGAAATTCAGGGTGGGAAGCTTTCCATGCATTGACGGTCTGCTCGCTGACCTCAAAAAAATCGGCCAAATCCTGATCGGTTGCGCCCAAAAGGCATAGCTTGCGCGCCTGCTCAGCAAACTCATCTTGGTATTTGCTGGGCCGCCCGGCCATACCACCCTCCAAAAACGAAAAAAGCCACCCGAAGGTGGCTCCTGAACATACATCTTGCGACGATGATGTTTTTTATACTGCTAAAGGTACCGGGGTACAAGCTTTTTCAGCATCATGTTTTTTCTTGCGCTGGGCCGCATAGAACTCGGACAACTGCTCAAGAAGGAGGGAGCATTGAGCGGATGATTTCTTACGCCCCAGATCGGGGGAAACATGAGGGTGAAAAATCGGAGCCATCTGCGTGAATGAAAGCTTCTCAAGAAGCATTGCCTTCAAGCGAACCTCACCGCAAACGCCAAGGGCCTTCCGCACATCATGAAGATACCCGACAGCGTCCGCCCTGGTCATGAGCCAAGAAAGATCGTCGTGTCTGATCTCGCAATTCCCTGAATGGTTTTCTGGGAACTCCTTGTAACCCTGATATGCAAACACCCAAGTGCGATACCACTTATCGGCGGCATTTGCCGCTTCCTGCGTGATCTCTTGGGCTTTCAGCAGCGCGTCAACAACCGTGCTTTCACGCGCTGGCCGCCCGGCAGTAAACACCGACTTAGCCGCCCGCTCAGGCGTAGGCCCATTATCCACCGCAACCGGAATTTCGTACCGAGGGCGCGCAGAAACTTTTGGCATATTATCGCCCCTTCGGAATTACGTATTCACCCCGACAGTTGAACCGTCCAAGCGTGAAGTCCGACGGCCCCTCAGAGATGGGGTGCATATCTGGGTGCATTGGATTTTTGTTTAGATGACTGGAGCGCGGCACAGCAGGATTTGATGTACGCCACTCTATTACTCCGCGCCCATCGTCCACCCGGCGCAACATCAGCAACTCTTTGCGGCTTTTCTTCCCCATCTCAAACCACCCTCATTTCAACACGCTTCATCTGAGCCATAAGGTTTTTCATTGAGCGGCTATCCCCCGGGGCCGCGGATCCGAACAGGAAAGCCCCGCTTCTATGCCGCCACCGGATATGACCACCGTTTGTGATCTCGGCGCTCCATCCCCGCGCTTTAACGCGGGAGAGAACTTCCTTGATGCAGTGGCGACCGATCTTCATTCCCCCGCCTTCCCCACCAGCCGCTTCTGCGCCTCAGTCAACGGCACCCCAGCCCGCAGGTTGCAGAGCGCACAGGCAACATCCCAGTTGCGGGGTGGAGCGTAGATTTCGGAGTTTGTGGGTTTGAAGGGGGAGTTTTCCGCTTTCTGCATCCCTCCACAGAATCACAAAAACCCACGAATGTACAGCAAAAACGTGCACTACCCTGCGTTTTTACGTGTCGATATTTTGCGACAGTACCCGCTATCCCCAGGGTTGTACGCAAGGTCCACGTAACCATGCCGCATGCAGGTCCAATATCTCCTCATCCAGCAACCCCTCCTCCGGCTCATGCAGCGGGACCGGGTGTGGCATGACCACCGGCAACCGTACCGGGCCCCACCCTTCCTCGGTCATGAAATCCACCAGTTCGTCCGGGCCTGGTGTGTGGGCGCTTCCCCATTCGGTCATGACAACTCCTTCCAGTGCGTCGGTTGAATGCTAGGCACTCCATCCTCGTTACTGGCCCAGCAAACCCCGTCTGTCCAACACTCTGGAGGCTCTTGTTCCGTCACAAAATTCCACCCTCCCACGTCTTCGCCATTGGCGTCCACATACTGCTCAAGCCATGCGATTACGTTGTCATCACCATGTCCGGGGATGCGCGCCTGAATAGCCCTTCCATCCGCTGGTGCCGTGGCAATTGGCTTCCATTCGTTCTTTTCCGACATACCCCTAAAATCCCCCACAATGCCCGCACAGGGCAGTCTAACGTCCAGACATAACGATTACCGATGGAGGGCCTTCTCTGCGCTCTCCGTTAATCCTCTGGGTTCTTTGGGCATATTGCGTCCCACCTGTGCCTCCAGCTTGGCAATGAGCGGGGTCAACCACACCCCCGCTTCGGGCTCTGCCACAAGCTGACGACGATACTCGGCCAACCGCTCGGACACCCCCGGCTGGGGCTGCGCCGGGCGGCG
>NZ_BAJU01000021.1 GCF_000613865.1 Acetobacter okinawensis JCM 25146 | reverse complement strand
TAATGCCAGCCTTTCAAGTATTTTCGGCGTGGTCAATAACTTTCCCTTTCCCTTGGGCTAGCTTTATAGCTGGCTTGAGTTACCGTCTTGTACAACACAACCCCAAACAACAGTGGCAGAGGCTTTTCTTCTCGTTCCTGCTGCTTGGTCTTGCCATTTGTACCTACCAGCCTTCCGCAATGATGTATTGGGTCTTTGCAGGCACGGCATGGCTTGCGTCTGACAAACCGCTCCCTGCACTCAAGGTATTATTGACAACCTGTGCAGTTATGGCCGGGGCGTTAATTCTTGATTTTATTGCAACCAAGGCGCTCCCCTCTCTTGTTTTTCATGCAATACCCCCCATGAACCGCACGGCTCTGGTATCTGACATAGGTGGGAAAATTACATGGTTTTTGCTTAAAGCCTTACGTAATGCGCTAGACCTTCCCTACGCCAAGGGCAGCACTCTCTTATCCATACTGGTTCTTATTTTTATAGTGTCTGGCTTTGTTGTTCATTACAGAGCTAGTCAATACTTCAAGTATCAGAAAGTTCTTATTTGCATCTTTCTGGTTCCGCTCAGCTATCTGCCCAATCTTGTTGTGCAGGAGAACTGGGCTGCGTATCGCACCCAGTCTGCATTAACCAGTCTGCTCCTACTCTATTTTACCATCGCACTTTGGTCGTGGTTAAAGACGATAAAAGCCAGTCAGTATATGACGCCATGCATGAGCGTCATGCTTATACTCTGCGCATGGATTGCCCATAGCGATGTAAAAAACGGCTTTGCCAAACCCCAGTCCACCGAACTGCGCCTAACGGCTCAATATCTGTCTAAAATCAATAACTTCGACAATGCTGCATCCGTATATTTTGTTCTGGCACGGCGGGAAGAAACACTGGCACCTTTTTTACGGTATGACGAGTTCGGCCTCCCGTCTTCTTCTCAAATGTGGTTACCAAAAAGCCTTATCTGGGTTTTGCTGAATGCCCGGCATTCGCCCAATCTTGCCAAGGTATCAACCGCCGGTGTCGGATACGCAACAGACATACCCAACACCGGCAATGTAACGGTTTTTAACTTTGGTGACATATTGCAGCAGGCCCATTCGCAATAAATGCGAGTAGCGCAGGGTTAATGCCGCCCCGCAGCCGTCAATGTGGGGCAGCGCAGTCCATTTTGGTTGTGGGGTAAGCCTGCAATAGGCTCATCCCATTTTTTGGGTAATTTACAGCATGGAACGCCACCTTATGGTGTTCCCGCTCCTTCATCGAACGGTCGAAGCACAACACTTCCGGCATTACGTGCCCATACCTGCGCATCATCCTCTGGCGGGATCGCATTGCCTTTGGTCAACGCACCATGCGCCAGCGTTTGCACATCTGCCCTGTTGAGCGCACCAGACTGGGCCGCGGCACTCTGCGCCGCCCGCGCCCAGAGCACGCGCGCCTTGGCCTGATCGCCCTGACTGGCCGCTATCCGCGCGGCCAGGGCAAGGGCGCGGGCCATATCATGGTATGACCCTTCGCTCTGGCGCAGAGAGGCTGCATCTTCAGCCTGCTGTTCGGCCAGCGCAGGGTTGGACCTGCGCAGCACACGAGCCCGAATTTCGGCCCTGTCTGCCTGCTGTGTCACAGAAAGTGGTGCTTTGAGGGTGCTCAGATAGGATGCCGCACTCTGTAACCCCGCCTGATCGCCCTGCGCATCCGCAGCAAGGCCCAGAACAAGTGCCGCCCGTGCCGCAACCCCTGTGTCGGGCGAGAGCATGGCATGGCTTGCCAGAGGGATTGCCTGCCCATAATGGCCAAGCCTGTAGTGCTGGCAGCTTCCACCAGATCAAGCGAGAACTGCTCCTGCCCCCCGCGGAGCTGTACAGCCTGCCGGGTTGCCTGCGTTGTTTGCAACGCGTCCGCTGGCGTATTCGCTGCCAACTGGGACACGGCAAGGTCATAGCCTGCCTCCGCCACAGCAGATCCATCATCACGCACAAGAGCCAGATTGGCGGCCTTGCGGTACTGGGACACGGCAACCGTGTAACGCCCCAGCTCAAACGAATCCCGCCCCGCCGCCATGGCCTGGTCCCATGCTGCATCATCAAGCGCTGTGGGTTTGCTCTGGCTTGCGCCACACCCGACCAACACCAGCGGTGTAGCCAGCAGCAGCATGTGTCTCAGCCGTCTCATGGCCGCACCTGTTTGGGGGCCAGTCGTTTATGGTGTGTGACCTTCTGACCGCCCAGCAGCCACATGCCGCGCAATTGGTCAGTCAACTGCTGCAGCCCGTACAGCGTTGTCTGGGCCTGCGCCAGCATAGCTGGCAGGTCCGCCGTGCTGGCTTCCACATTGCTGGCAATGGCAGGCAGATGCGGCGTTGCATCCTTGACGTCCTTGGTCGCGGATTTGAGGTTGCCCATGGTCGCGTCTGTTTTGGCCATAATCCCCGATACCTGTTTTTCAATCGGCTTGAGCCGCTCGATCACAGCATCCAAAGAGGCAATCGTAGCTTCTGACTGGCGGATAAGCTGGTCATTGGTCATCAACTGCCCAATTGTGCCCTTGCCGGCATGCATGTCGGTAATGGTACCATCCAGTTGCGCCATCATGTGCCTTGCACTGGCTAGAGCAGGCATGATTTCAGCCTGAATACTGTTCAGAGTTGCCGTAATCTGGTCTGCGGGGTTGGGTGCCGGCGTTGCCGAAATAACGGCATAGCTCCAGTCCATCGGGTCACCATGCCCACGGCTGAGGTCCAGATAGGATGCACCCGTCACAATAAGCTGCTTGCGGATAAGGGCTGTGCTGTCTCGCCGGATAAAGGGCTTTGCCTGTGGGTCCAGATCGACCATGGCATACATATTCCCCGACGGATTGAGTTTGATGCTGCGAATGGTCCCCGCATGGGCCCCCATAAGCTGCACATCGCCCCCTACGGTCAGCCCGCCAACACCCGATGCGGGCAGCACAACACGCAACCGTGCCGGAGGGGTCAGCCAGTCACGCAGCACGCCAGCCTCGATAACCGCGCCCCCAAAAATGAGTATGCTCAGAAGCACGAGAAACCCGACCCATTCATCCGCATAGCGCAGAGAAATGAGCGGTTTTACTTTCTGTCGTAAGCGGAGTTGGAACATTATCCCATCCGTACTGCTACAAGACCATCATCTGCAAGCCGCCAGGTTGCGGTAATACCCTGCCGATATTCCTGCCAGACTGCGTTATTCCTTACCAGCCAGATAACCCCGGCACCCCTATCGCGCGCCTCGGTTATTGCAGCCAGAAAAGAATTGCTCAATTCCGCCGGACCACCCTCAATAGGGTCTTCCAGCAGCAATAAATGCGGACGCCCCAGAAAAGCCCGCACACAGCTTACGCGCAGCAGGTCATCCTCGGGCAAAAAACTTGGGTTTTCCGTTGGCAGGCCAGGCAGACCAAAGCGCTCTGCCAGATGGGCTGCATCCTGCACCAGATCATCAATCGGACGGGTTGTGTGATGTAACTGCTGGAGCACGATCGCAAGGTGGATGGGAACAAACTCGGGCCAGCTTGCCCGGTGTGTCACCCGACCAATGCGCCCGCGCAGGGCATTGAGTTCACGATCCCCCAGATCGGTCCAGTCCAGCCCCATAAACCGCACGGCCCCATCATCCAGCGGGACAAGGCCACTGCACAGGTCCGCAAACATGGTGGCGTGGCCAACGTCGCGCGTCTCCACCACCATGCAGTCACCGGGCATCAGCTTCATGCTGAATGGAACAGGGGGCAGCCCGCTTTCATCAAACGAGGGGATGGCCTTATTCAGTTCGAGCAGTGGGCCGGAAGTGTAAACATCCATCTTACAGGTCCAGACTGAACAGAACGCTCACCACCATCACAATCAGCATCCCGCGGGAAAAACCGCGTGGCAGGAGTGTGCGCAGTGAATCCTCGTTTGTGGCGGTCAGCCCGGTCAGGCATCCTCCAAGCCCCACCACAAACCCAACGGTAATGAATTTGAGCGGAATAATAATATAATCCGTCCCGGACATGGCCGTTGCCACGTCATCCAGAAAAACCCAGACGGGGTTATTGATAACACCGGACATGCGGCTCATCACATAACCGGTCACAAGGGATGCGAACGAAAACAGGATACCCAGCGTAAACCCCGCCACGGTAAAAGCCAGAGTACGGGGGAGCACCAGCAGCAAAAACGGGTCGATGCCAACAGCCTGCATGGAGCGGATTTCCCCCCCAATGCTCAACAGCCCCAACTCGGTCGTGGAGAGCATGCCGTTACGCCCCAGCAGCAGCATCCCCACCAGAATGGGGGCAATTTCGCGCACCACGATATTGATCAGGATTGAGCCGGTCATGGTGGCAAGGCCGGTCAGGCCCAGCCAGTAAATAACCTGCGAGACAGCAGCCACCCCGGTCAGCACACCGGCAAACATGGTGGCGATCAACCCGCCACGGATAATGCCATTCATGGTGCTGATAAATTCGTACCGCACCGTTCTGCGCCATGAATGAGCGCGGAAACTCTCGAAAATCACCCCCCATGACGCACCCAGCATAATCAGCAAAAAGCGGGCCTGCCTGCGTGTCAGCCGCCCGATCCATGCCATTTTGCCCAGTGCCCACTGTATGGGCGCGAAGACCCTGCCGCCACCCGTCTGCCCTGCCAGAACCGGATCACGCGTTGTGTCGGTCGGGGGGGCGGAGGACTGCGTAGGTTGTGAGTTTTCCTCACTCATCGGCGCGCTGCCAGTGTATAGGCGCGACCAAGCCCCAGATGCGGCACAAAGAACGAACCACGGCTGCGGAACAGATACCGGTCACGCAGGCTGGCATAAACCCGCTCCGTCACCTGAATGGTGCCCGGGTCTATAGCGCTCTCGGCCATCAGTTCCGCGAGAGACACAGTCTGCCCCCACAGGTTGAACACCGTAGGTGCCTGACCAACTGCACCACCAAATGCGGGGCCAAAATCCATACCCATGGTAAACACCGGCTCCAGATCAGCCGCAGCCAGTGCTCCCATAAAGGTTTCACGCATTTTGAGCGCCGCATTGGCCAGACGGAACAGGGCCGTAGGGTCGGGCTCCGTTGTGCAGCCCGCCATGCAGATCATGCGGTGACCGGCAACTTCCACCGCAAACAACTGCTCTTCCTGCGCCACACTCTGGACCTGTGTGGCCAGCTGGTTAATCAGGGCGATAAGGGTTGCGGTCTCCTTGTTCCCTTCCACAACAGGGTCGGAGAAGCTGACAACAAGCACAGCCACGGAGGGGTAAATGCTGGCCCCTGTTACCGCTGCCATTCCATCCGCGCGCATAAGCAGGTTATCGGACTTGGTTGGTCCAAGGGGAGCATTGGGCGCGGGCAGCCCACTCCCCGCCACCGCAGGGCTCTGCTGGGCCTCCAGCGCGCTCTGTGCGGCAAAGCGCGTGCCTGCAATACTGGCCATAAGCTCTACAAAATAAAGCAGGTGCGGCAGCATGACAGGCTCTTCAAGCGCCAGCATGCCCAATGTGCCATGCGGACCATGCACAGGGTAAACCGCAAGCGCATGCGTACTGACTTCGCGCATGACAAGCCGTTCAAAACGGGTGGTCCGTTCATCCGTTGCCGCGTTGGAGACAAAAAAGGAATTTCCCTCCTCCACCGCGTCAAAGAACTTGCCCAGTTCCTGCCGCCCCATTTCAAACCCACCGGAATGGGTGTTCTGGGTCCGGTCATAGGTATCATCACAGACCATGGCAGCACCATCGTGCAGAAAGCGCCACAGGCTGGCGCGGCGTGCACCTGTAACCTGTGCCAGTTGCTCCGTAATCACCAGTGGTTCGGCTGTCGGGTCAAACAGATGGGGGGTTACAGCCACCTGCTGTAGCGCACCACTTTCCTGCGCGACCTGCGACTGGTGCACGGACAACCTGCGGTTGCCAGCCTCTGTCCTGCGGAGCTGGCGCAGGTACAACCCACCCAGCAGAAGGGAGAAAACCGTGACAATGCCTGCAAACTGCAAGCTCTGCCTGCTGCTCTGGTGCGCAAAGCTGCCAAAGTCGTTCTCTGGCGCAACAATCAGCAAAACCCAACCCTGCGAATAGCGCGGCAGGGCCGATGCCATGGCAATATAGGTTTTTCCGTCCCATTCCACATGTTTGGGGCCAAAGCCACGCACCCGGTAATGGTCATAACCCAAGGCAAAAACGGGGTAGTCCTTGGGGTCGAGCACCATCTTGTCCGGGTCCCAGCCTGCGGCCTGCGCATGCTGCATCAGATTCCGCCCGGCTATGACCCTGCCATTTGCATCCACAATCATGGCGCTGCCACTCTTGCCGATCTTGATCTTGTCCAAAAACGCGCTCAGCTCATTGAGCGAAATATTGGTGGCAAAAACCATTTCATGCCCATCGTCCCGCTTGAAGCGGAGCGAACTGGTCATGACAAACTGCTTATCGGATGGAAACAGATAAGGCTGTGTCCACTGGATGGTGTCTTTGTTCTCGGTGTTTTTGTACCACGGGCGGGTCCGGGGGTCATAGTTATCGGCCGGAGCATCATAATGCCCGACTACCTGCCCCGCTGCATTGTAGAGCGTATGCTGGAGAAACTTTTTACCATCCGCTCCCGTCACCAGCCGCACATGGTCCAGCACATCCTTGGTGGCAGAACGGGTAATCAGTGTAAAATTACCCAGATCATCCGCCAGATAAAAAGACTGCAACTGCGGAATTTTCTGCAGCATGACGCTACCGTAGGAGTAGAACACCTTGTCCGAGACAAGGGGGGGAGCATGCTCGATCATGCCGCCGGCAATCAGGTTCCCCGCAGCCGAGGGGGCAATGTAATCCCCCACTTCCTGCCCGATGTACTGCTGCGTTGCCTCCATGAGCTCGCGCGTCAGCACCGACACACCCTCGCTGGTCGTGCGATACGAGTTGATGCCAACCCACACAATGGCGCCAACTGTCATGATAATCAGGACGAAGGGGAGGACCATGTGCAGCAGCACCCGCCGAACGGATGCATTGTGCTGGACTGTCGGGTCTATGATCTCTTCAGAAGACACGCACCAAATTCCACTGCCTGTTGGTCATGTGCATTCACGCCCCCGCCACCATCATCCTGCATGCAGCAGGGGGCATGCTGGCGGGCAGCCGCTTTTGCATACAACAGAGATGTATAATCGGTAACGTGCCTGTCACCAACCCTGTTGTCCACCCCCAATGGGTGGAGGCAGGTCAGACCGACAGTTCAACCTCAAAACGTGTCTGCACTCCAAGCGTCTGGCCGAGGCGCTCCAGCCCGCGCCGCACACTCTCGCCCTTTACGGCCACACGGGCGGAGGTCAGGGTCAGCACCAGTTCCTGCCCTTCCCACGCAAGGGATGTACCTTCCAGCAGGCTCCCCGCCCCGCCTGAGAGCGAATAGGCCAGACGCAGGGCCAGACCACAGGCCGTGGCATCGCGCCGTTCTACCTCGCTCAACAGGGCAAAAGAGGGCATAAGAGCAGGCGCGCTTATATCTACCGAATAACGGACCGCCAGCGCCAAAGACAGCCAGACCCGCGCACGATGGTCAAACCCCGCCCCCTGAACACGTAAAATCCGCAGGTAAGTCTGCTCGGCCCTGTATTCGGGGTGATCGTGACTTCCTATATCAGATAGCCAGCAGGCAATGCGGCGCAGGTGCTGCTCCTCCGCCGTTTCATCGGGTTTGATGCACCCTGTCCACGTCCACAGGATTTCTGGCAAGGTGTTGCTGCGGCCAAAGCGCGCGCACATATCGCGCGCAACGCTTTCCATCGGGTCCTGCGGCAGGTAGCTGGGGGCAACATTCATCATGTACCACCCTTCACGCAGGCCATCCACGCAGAACACGATCTTGCTTGGCTGGATTTTTTTCATCAGCCTGCGCAGGACCACGGCGGCAAAGGGAATATCATCCAGTCGCTTGCGCGGCGCACCGGGCAGACGTTCCAGACTCCGGCGGGAGCTGTTCTGGAGCCAGCCGGTCATCTCGCGCGCTTCCTGCACGTCCAGCGTATAATAATGCACAATGTTGAGCGGGTACTGCGTACGCGCAATCTGCAAACGTGCTAGGGCGCGGAACGCCCCACCAACCAGATACAGCGGCTGCCCCTTGACCCGTGACAGCCATTCCACGCTATCAATATCCTGATCGGTCAGCAGCTTGGCCACATCCAGATCCCCCTCGCTGCGATCAGCCAGGCGGATCATGCCCAAGGGCAGGGTTGTGGCATCGTCCCGTCCGGTTTCGGTCAGGTGGATCAACTCAAGCGAGCCACCCCCCACATCCGCCACCAGACCGTCCGCACCGGGAATACCGCACATCACGCCTATGGCGGAATGGTCAGCTTCCTCCTTGCCAGACAGGATACGCACCGGCACACCGGGCATGCTCTGGCGCAGCATTTCCACAAATGCCGGGCCGTTTGTCGCATCCCGCACCGCAGCCGTGGCCAGTACCTCAAACGGGTCAGCCTGCATGGCCCGCGCAATGGCATGGAAGCGACTGAGCACCTCCATGGCCATGCCCACGCCTTCCTCATTCAGGCGGCCTGTGGTGGTCAACCCACGCCCCAGCCGCAGAACGGCTTTTTCGTTGAAAATGGGCAGCGGATTGCGCGACACACCTTCGAACACAACCAGACGGACCGAATTGGACCCGAGGTCAACCACCGCTGAACGACGCTGCATGTCCGTCTCCATTACCAGCCGTTCCCGCACAGGCCATTATGCTGCCCGGCACTCTGAAAGTGCACAGACATACGCGACATGCCGGAAAAAGAAACCCCGTTATCAGTCATCCAGCATCAGGTCTTTGGCCTGAGAGAGGGATGCAGGCGCTCTGGACAGGCTCTCATGCGCAGCGGACCCCCGCCCCGAGAGGGAGGGATGGGTCATGAACCATTCATGGGAGGAAAACGGCTTTGCACCGGCACTCAGCCTACGCCACACGCCATTTTGCTCCAAAATCCATGACTGAAGGGTATCGCGCATGTTGGACACCATGATCTGGTCCAGCACCTGCGCATGCACGGTGGGGTTGGTAATAGGCACCATGCTTTCCACCCGCCAGTCCATGTTGCGGGTCATCCAGTCGGCGGAAGAAATAAAGACCTTGGCATGGCGCGAGGGCAGGCGGTGCCCGTTGCCAAACGCGAAGATCCGCGAATGCTCCAGAAAACGCCCAACCACAGACTTGATGCGGATATTCTCCGACAGCCCGGCAACACCGGGGCGCAGGCAGCAGATGCCGCGTATGACACCCACAATCTTAACCCCGGCGCAGGATGCACGGTACAGGCAGTCAATCAGGTCGGGGTCCACCAGCGCGTTCATTTTAAGCCAGATCGTGCCGGAGCGGCCTGCCTTGACGTGCGCGATCTCCTCCTCGATCAGCGTTTTGAGCGTGCTGCGGATGGTAATGGGGGAGAAAGCGATCTCCTCCATCTGCGCAGGCATGGCGTAGCCGGTCACGTAGTTGAACAGGCGCGCAGAATCTCGTGCAAGGGCCGGGTTGCACGTAAAGAACGACAGATCGGTGTAGATGCGCGCCGTAATAGGGTGGTAGTTGCCTGTACCAAAATGGGCGTAAGAGCGCACCTGCGCCCCTTCCCTGCGCACCACCAGACTGAGCTTGGCGTGAGTCTTCAGGTCTGCAAAGCCAAACACCACCTGCACGCCTGCAGCCTCCAGCGCACGGGCGAGGCGGATATTAGCCTCCTCATCAAAGCGCGCGCGCAGTTCCACCATGGCGGTCACGGACTTGCCCGCCTCTGCCGCCTCGATCAGCGCCTTGACGATGGGGGAATCCCGCGATGTGCGATACAGGGTCTGCTTGATGGCAATTACGTTGGGGTCGAGTGCCGCCTGCCGCAGGAACTGGACCACCACGTCAAAACTTTCGAACGGATGGTGGACCAGCAGGTCTTTTGCCCGGATAGCGGCAAAACAATCCCCGTTAAAATCCAGTATCCGCTCGGGAAAGCGCGGTGTGTAAGGGGGGAAGAGCAGGTCCGGCCTGTCATCCACAATCATCTGTTTGAGGTCGGCCACGCCGATCATGCCCGCATGTACGGCAATTTCGTCCGCGGGCAGGTCAAGGTCGGAGGCAATGGCGTCCGCCAGCTCGGCAGGCACGCGCTTTTCCATGTCCAGATGGATCACCACCCCGCGGCGGCGGCGCTTGAGCGCGCTCTCATACGAGCGGACAAGGTCTTCTGCCTCATCCTCAAATTCCACGTCCGTATCACGCACAACGCGCAGCACGCCGCTCTCGCCCACAACAAGCCCTGCAAAGAGCCGGTCAATAAAGAGAGAAATCAGTCTTCCAGACGAATAAAACGCACACGCGCGGGATCTCCCGCAACCTGCACGCCCGAGGACGGCAGGCGGATAAAACGCTCAACCTGCGCTGGCAGCAGGATAAGCGCATTCATGGCGAACAGGCCCGTACCTTCGTACAAAAGCCGCAAGCCAGAGCCAGCCCCATGTTGGGGATAAAGGGGAGCGGGTGTGCAGGGTCCACCGCAAGGGGGGTCAGCACTGGAAAAATACGGTCCATGAAGCATGTTTCCAGCCACTCACGGTCCGTATCATCCAGATCCTGCGTCTCGCACAGTGTGACGTGGGACTGCGCCAGTAGCCCACGCAGTTCCACCCAGATGCGCTGTTGCTCACGCAGCAGGCTGGCGCAACGCTCACGCACGGCCTCCAACTGCTGGGCCGGTGTGCGCCCATCGGGGGAAATGGCGGTCAGCCCCTCCCGTATCTGCCCGACAAGGCCTGCCACCCGCACAGAATAGAACTCGTCCAGATTACTGGCACTGATGGACAGAAAACGCAGCCGCTCCAGCAGCGGGTTGCGGGCGTTATCCGCCTCCTCCACCACGCGCTGGTTAAAGTCGAGCCATGACAGTTCGCGGTTGATGAAGCGCGAGGGCGTTTGCAGCGTAATGGCCTGCTCCACCACTTTTTTGGCACGGACAGTGGAGCGGGTTCTGGTGCGGGAGGGGGCACGTTTGGCTGGCGCGCGCGTGCGACTGACGGGGGTTGCCTTTTTTTTGTCCTGTACCGCCACTTGCCTGCGCTCCCTTTCCTGCTCATCACCGCATTTGTTTCATAGAACCACTCGTGGCCCACAAAACCAAACATGTTCAGCATATCCCAAACACCGTAGCGCCGAAATGTTCCAAGGCGTCAAATCGCCATCATGTCACAAAACTGAAATATTCCTTTCACCCCTCTCCTTCGGGAGCAAAAAGTCCGTCCAGCACACTGGCAGCCAGCACCCGTGTGACTTTTCCGCCCGACGCCATGGCCGCCTGATCCAGCGCGCCAACACAGTCCCGCACGGCGCTGGCGCGGCGCGGCAGATGGCGCAAAAGCCAGCGGGTCACCTGTGGGGCAACAACAATCTGCCGCTCCGCCAGCAAGCGCAGCAAAAGCCGGTGCAGCAGGTCCTCCTCCGCCTGCCCCACGGGCACGGAGGACGTGGCGCGCAGGCGGCTTGCAAGGTCTGGCAGTGCAGCAGGCCAGCGCGCAGGTGGCTCGCGCCCGGCCATGAGCAGGAACACGCGGCGCTCACGCACCAGATTGATCAGGTGCAGCAGATCGTGCTCATGGGGTACGCGGTCTGCATTATCCAGAGCAACGGCTCCAAACCCTCCCTCCTCGAACAGGGCGGCCACCGCAGGCTCGTTCAACTGCTCCCCCGCCATAACAGGCGCGCCATACCGCCCTGCCCAGATGGAGAGCAGGTGCGTCTTGCCCGTGCCGCCCTCCCCCCATAACGCCATGCGCCTTCGGGCCAGCGGTATGGGGCTTCCGCGTCCAGCACCCATGCGCGCGCAGCCGCGTTGGAGGGGGCTGCAACAAAATCCGACCGCCCGAATCGGGGGCGGTACACAAATGGCAAAGCAATCTGCGCCACCGCGTCTCCTTCGCTTATGTGCCGCTTCCCGCCCTCTTTTAAGGTCATGGAAGATGCTTTTGTTTCATCAAACCGTGTCATGCCGCTTTGCGCGCCGCGTCTCCTGCCGTAAAGACTGTTCGCGGGAATCCTAAACTGAACATGTTCCCAGCATCGACCTTACTCTCATTCGGACCAAGAGCGCACCCATGACGTCTTCTCCTAGCACCCCTTCCTCCGGCCTCACCTACCGTGATTCCGGCGTGGACATTGAGGCAGGCGAAGCCCTTGTTGACGCCATTCGCCCCGCCGCCAAAGCCACGGACCGGCCCGGCACCATGGGTGGACTTGGCGGCTTTGGCGCTCTGTTCGACCTGAAGGCCGCAGGCTTTACCGACCCTGTTCTGGTCTCCTGCACCGATGGTGTGGGCACCAAGCTGACCGTGGCCATTGACAACGACCTGCATGAAACAGTGGGCATTGACCTTGTGGCCATGTGCGTGAACGACCTGATCGTGCAGGGGGCCGAGCCGCTTTTCTTCCTCGATTACTTTGCCACGGGCCGTCTGTCCGTTGCCTCTGCCGCCAAGGTGGTGCGTGGGATTGCCAAAGGGTGCGAACTCTCCGGCTGCGCCCTTGTGGGGGGTGAAACGGCCGAAATGCCCGGCATGTACGCCGATGGTCACTACGATCTGGCAGGTTTTTCCGTTGGTGCAGCCGAGCGCACAGCCCTGCTCCCCGCAGGCATTGCCGCAGGGGATACGCTCATCGCCCTGCCTTCCTCGGGCGTGCATTCCAACGGTTTTTCGCTCGTGCGCCGCATTGTAGCCGACGCCCATCTGACATGGACCGACCCCGCAGCCTTTGCCCCCGGCCGCACACTGGGCGAGGCATTTGTGGAGCCCACACGCCTGTACGTGCGCTCCGTGCTGGCCCTGCACAAGGCAGGCCTGCTGCATGGTGCGGCCCATATTACAGGCGGCGGCCTGCCGGGCAACCTGCCGCGCGTGCTGCCAGAAGGGCTGGACGCGGTCATTGACCAGACATGGCCCATCCCCCCCGTGTTCAAATGGCTGGCCCGTACCGGCAATGTGGACGGGGCGGAAATGCTGCGCGTGTTCAACTGTGGCATTGGCATGATCCTGATTACCCCCGAACCAGAAAAAATTCTGGCCATGCTGGCCGAACAGGGCGAGCCAGCCTTCCGTATCGGCTCCATTGCCAAAGCCGAAAGCCCGGATGCCAAGCCCGACCTTAAAATGCAGGTCACTCCGGATTTCCGGGCGGCATGAGCACGGCCAAAACACCTGTCGCCATTCTGCTCAGCGGGCGTGGCAGCAATGCCACGGCCCTGATTGATGCAGCGCGCGACCCTGCTTTTCCCGCCCGTATCTGCCTTGTTCTGAGCAACAAGCCCGATGCTCCGGGGCTGGAAATGGCACGTCAGGCGGGCCTACCCACGCGCGCAATTGACCACCGCCCCTTTGGCAAGGACCGCGCAGCACACGAACACGCCATCCATGCTGCACTGGAAGAGGCCGGGGCAAAGACCGTCTGCCTTGCCGGGTACATGCGCCTGCTAACCCCGTACCTGACCAACGCATGGGCCGGGCGGATGCTGAATATTCACCCCAGCATCCTGCCCTCCTTCCCCGGCCTGCACACGCATGAGCGCGCGCTCGAAGCGGGCGTGCGCCTGCATGGCTGTACGGTGCATCTGGTTACCGAAGGCATGGATGAAGGCCCCATTCTGGGGCAGGCCGCAGTCCCTGTGCTGCCAGATGACACAGCCGATATGCTGGCAGCACGCGTGCTGCGCCAGGAACATGCGCTTTATCCGCTGGCCTTGCGGCATTTTTTAACGCAAAACCCGGCAACAGCGGCCAACAGTGCTGCGCTTGTGGTGGCATAGCCACCTTATACCCTGCTTTCCGAACGGTTTTTCTGCCCCCATGACCACACCAGCGCGCCCCTCCTCTTCCAAACCGCGTGGCAAGTTCCGCCCTGCTCCCCCACAGCCCGACCCAACACGGGATGTTGCGTTTGATATTCTGTGCGGCGTGGTGGAACACCGCCGGATGCTGGAGAACAGCCTCTCCCGCTCTGCTACCGCGCATCAGGCAGAAGCACGTGACCGTGCTGCGGCCCACCGTCTGGCGGCGGCAACCCTGCGCCACATGGGCACACTGCGCACAGTGCTGGAACCTTTTTTGAAAAAGGAACCACCCGAACCCGTGCGGGTTGCGCTGATGATGGGCTGCGCGCAACTGCTGTTTTTGGAAACACCACCACATGCAGCGGTTGGCACCACGGTCTCTCTGCTACGCCGGCGCAAGCTGGCGCCGTTTGCCGGTCTGGCCAATGCCGTGCTGCGCCGCGTTGCTGGCAACGGCCCCAGTGTGCTCGAAGGACTGGACCAGCCCCGGCTGGATATCCCCTCATGGCTGTGGACATCATGGGCGGGACTTGGCAAAGGCGTGCCACGCGCCATAGCGCAGGGCATCAGCCACGAAGCCCCTCTGGATATAACCCTACGCCCCGGCGCACAGGCGCCCGAAGGCGGCATTGCCCTGCCCAATGGCTCCATCCGTCTGCCAGCAGGCACACGGGTGACCGAACTGGCCGGGTATGAAGAAGGGGCTTTCTGGGTACAGGATGCCGCGGCAACTCTCCCCGCCCGCCTCTTGAATGTGCAGGCCAGCGAACGCGTGGCCGATCTGTGTGCCGCACCCGGTGGCAAAACAGCCCAGCTCGCCATAACCGGGGCTGAGGTTACAGCTGTTGAGAACAACCCCGCCCGCCTGCTCCGCCTGAAGGAAAACATGACCCGCCTTGGGCTGGACGTGCGCTGCTTACAGGCCGATGCCTCCACATGGCAGCCGGACGCCCCGCTGGACGCCATTTTGCTGGATGCGCCTTGCTCGGCCACCGGCACAGCCAGACGCCACCCCGATGTGCTATGGGTCAAACGCCCACGCGACCTGACAACCCTGACCGCCATGCAGGACAAACTGCTGGCCGCAGCACGGGATATGCTACGCCCCGGCGGCAGACTGGTCTATGCCGTATGCTCCTTGCAGGAAGAGGAAGGCCCCGCCCGCGCACGAGCTGCGCAGGCCATGGGTCTGGTCCCCATGCCGTTTACAGCGGAAGAACTGTCCTTTCTGCCAGAAGCCTTAACCCCCGAGGGCTGGCTACGCACCCACCCCGGCATGTGGCTGGATAAAGGGGGCATG
Source organism: Acetobacter okinawensis JCM 25146 (assembly GCF_000613865.1). Lineage (GTDB taxonomy): Bacteria > Pseudomonadota > Alphaproteobacteria > Acetobacterales > Acetobacteraceae > Acetobacter > Acetobacter okinawensis. The sequence continues at coordinate 30,103 of NZ_BAJU01000021.1, read as the reverse complement.
GATGGTTTTTTTGCTGCCCGCTTTACCCGCGCACTTTAATGGCCTGCCCGCTGCTTGGGCAGATGCCCTGTAAAAGTGCATAATCCGTTTTTCTCCAGTTGCGCAGGCGGCTGCTATTGCGGATAAACGGGGAATGAGTTCTGCATCATTCCCCCTGATCGCTCCGAGTATTCTGGCCGCCGATTTTGCGCGGCTGGGAGAAGAGGTACAAGCCGTTGCCCAAGCCGGTGCGGACTGGATCCATCTGGATGTCATGGACGGCCATTTTGTGCCCAACATTTCCTTTGGACCAGCCGTGGTGCAGGCACTCCGCAAGCACACCGCCATACCCTTTGACGTGCATCTGATGATCGCCCCAGTAGACCCCTATCTGGAGGCATTTGCACAGGCCGGGGCGGACCAGATTCTCATTCATATCGAAGCAGGGCCACATACGCACCGCTCGCTCCAGTTAATCCGCCAGCTTGGGGCCAAGCCGGGCATTGTGCTCTGCCCCGCAACCCCGGCAGACGCCATTGCCGAAGTCATGGACCTTGTGGACGTTATTCTGGTCATGACCGTAAACCCCGGTTTTGGTGGCCAGAAATTCCTGAGCAGCCAGTTGCCCAAAATCACCCGCCTGCGTGAGATGATCACCCACAGTGGCCGCGATATCCGTCTGGCTGTTGATGGCGGCATAGATGCAAAAACGGCCCCTCTGGCCATACAGGCCGGGGCGGATGTGCTCATTGCGGGCAGTGCGGTTTACGGCAAGCCAGATTACGCCGCCGCCATTGCAGCCCTCCGCCCCGCCTGAGCTGCCGTATGCATATTAAGCAGAATTACACCCAATATTGTCATAAAGTGCCCTTAGAGTAGCATCGCTTACACCCCAGCTCTGGAGTTACACTCGCCTGATGCCCCTTCGCCGCTGGACCCGTGGACCCCGCCTTGCCTACGCCATGCGCAACCCGCTTGGTGGATTTGCGCGTGTTCCTGCCGCACCGGCGGTGGTGCTACGTGACCTGTGGCCGGGCAACGCCACGGTAGGGGAAAAACTGGTTAGGAACCGAACCGAGTTTGATGGCGTCTCACGCACACTCCAGTCTGGCGTATGGGACGACCCGGCATGGCCCGCAGCTTACCGCCGGTGGCTGCAGAGCTTTACCTGGTTACAGGATCTGCGTGAACTGGGTGCAGAATCCGCACGGATCAAGGCACGCACCCTTGTTTCGCACTGGATCCGCCTACCTGCTGCGGAGCGGGCCGTTATTGACCCCTCCATTACTGGTGCGCGCCTGAGCGCATGGCTTGGCTGTTACGAGTTTTTTGCTGCCTCGGCAGACGACAGTTTTCGCCAGCACCTTATGGCATCGCTCATGATGGAAGCGCGCTCCATCATGGTGCTCATGCCCGAGGCAGCCTCTGGCTGGCAGGCGCTTTGCGCGCTCAAAGGGCTGCTGGCGGTTGCCGTTTCCATCCCCGATTATCCCGAATTCCTGACCCGCTACCTGCGGTTGATTGATGAGGTGATTACAAGCCAGATTCTGCCAGATGGTGGACACATTACCCGCAACCCTGAAAGCCTGTTCCTGAGCGTAAAGGAACTGGCGGAAATGCTGTATATTCTTCAGGCCGCGCGTCTACCCCTGCCCACAACGCTGGTCGAAGCGGCAAACCGTACGGTCCCCGCCCTGCGCGCCCTGCGACATGGAGATGGCGGGCTGGCCCTGTTTAACGGAAGCAGCGAGCGCGACCCGCATCTGGTGGAGCTTGTGCTCAACCGTGCCTCCCGCGCACGGGTCGTGGCCGCTGGACTGCCAGAAAGCGGGTTTGCCCGCCTGAGCAGTGGGCGCGCCCTGCTCATAGCCGATGCTGCCGCCCCTGCCCCCAAAGGGTTTGACCATACGGCCCATGCTGGCATGCTGTCGTTCGAATTTTCATCCGGCAAACAGCGGCTGATCGTCAATTGCGGTGCCAGCAGGCAAAAAGGCTGGGCGGAAGCCCTGCGTTACCCCGCCGCCCATTCCGTGCTGGAACTGGTAGACATGGCCCCCATGACATTTGAACCCGGAGGCGGCACCAGCAGACCTCCACAGGTTAGCCGTACCCACGCCACGCAGGATGGTGCCCACTGGCTGGACATGACCCATAATGGGTACGAAAGTCAGGGCGGGGGCGTGTACCATCGCCAGCTTTATCTGGGCAAAGACGGGCGTACCCTGCGCGGGGAAGAAAAACTGGAAGGGGCCACTCTGGCCCGTGCCCCCTGCGTGCGCTTCCACCTCCACCCCGACATTATGGTAGAACCGACGGAAAACGGGCATCTGCTCCATAGCGAGGAGGAAAGCTGGCTGTTCCAGTCCGATGGGCAAGTCAGTGTGGAAGAAAGTATCTACCTTGGCCAAGGCCAGCGCACCGCAACATTGCAGCTTGTCCTGACCCCACCCCTGCCACAGGAACAGACGCCAGCCCCGACTAAACCTGACACAGCGGAAGAGCACGCAGACCCCGAGCTGCCGGCAGAGCCTGAAGACACAGCCCACACGCCCCTTCCGCTTGACAGCGCAGAAGCTGAAACACGGGCCCACGCACCGGAGAATACGCAACCCTTACCGCAGGAGGTAGGGCTACTGTCAGCAGGGAATGACCAGTTTGCTGGTCAGGAAGCCCAGACCGCCTTCCCCGCCGCACCTCCACAACCTCAGCCAGCAGCAAATGGCACGACCGGATTGCCTTACCCCATAATCGGGCAGCCCCCTCCCAAGCCTATCCACTGGGCGCTGTCCCTTATAAGCGAATAAGCCGCATTTCACCCGGACGCATAGATGCACCACAGGCAATAAGCCCTAGCCACCCGGTGACCATTGCAGAATGGGGCCGATGCAAAATCATGGAGAATTGGGGACGTAAACCGTGAAGGCGCGGCATATTGATGCATGGTAGGCACGTCCCTGAGCCGGTTAGCCGCATCAAGCAGTCAGGGACACCTCAACCGGCACAGCAGAATATTTGCTCAGCACACAAGGTGATACGGAGAGTGGTATGCTCTCCGACACCCTGCCTGTGTAGCCATTGCCAACAGAACCAGACGTCCTGTTAGCCGTGCCTAGTCTTTTTTGACCGGAGGGGTGGTCGTGGCTTTTTTAGCTTCGGGCAGAAAGCGGATGGTCAGACGGGAGGGAGAAGCAGCAAAACGCCCCCCCGTACGGATTTCATCCAGCCGGATACGTACGCCCGAATCATTTTCCATCAGATGCCCGGCAACACCCTTACCGACTGTTGTCTCGCCCGAAAGTGACCAGTACGTGCCGGGAAAATCCTCCAGACGTTGCAGGTTGTAAACCTTGCCCACGCTGTTGCCGGAGGAAAAACCGACAGCCGCAGCCGAAGCCCCGCTGACCTCAAACGGGTATTCATGCCCGCCGTACGTCAACACACCATTCCCCCAAGTGTAACCCACGCCCAGATCGGCTGAACGGGTCTTGAAGGTGACCTCCGCCATGACAGGGCCCAGCAGGGTCTCTGCTCCTGCGGGCAGAGCCCATGCGCCGGAGAGGGCCAGAGCCGCAAGAAAATGACGGGATGCTAAACGCATCAAAAATGCTCCTTGGTAGTCGGGACCCCCAAAACATGGCATAGGCTTTTGCTGCTGCATAGCCTTATTCCAAGGTCGTGGGGGAATGACCGGGCGGCTCAGCTATTCCAGATCGGGTCTTTAAGCTGTTCTACAAAACCGGCATGGGCTGCCAGTTCGGCCGCACTGGGGCTCACCCGCACAATCCTGCGCTCTGCTGGCCCGTCGTACACCACAGCCGGGGCCTGTTCCCCTTCTGCCACCAGCCCAAGGCCGTGCTGGCGGCCACCCATAAGTTCCACATAAACTTCGGCCAGCAATCTGCAGTCCAGCAGCGCATTGTGGGTTGTACGCGCAGACAGATCCACGCCAAAACGGCGGCACAACGCATCCAGACTATTGGGCATGCCGGGAAAACGCTCCCGCGCCATGTCCAGCGTGTCCACCATGCGCTCCATGTCCAGCGGTTTGCGGCCAATGCGTTTGAGTTCAGCGTTTAAAAAGCCAAAGTCGAAGCGGGCGTTATGCGCAATCAGCGCATCGTCCCCTACAAACGCCAGAAAATCATCCACGATCTCGGCAAATTTTGGCTGTCCTTCAAGGTCTGCCCGGGTAAAGCCGTGTACGCGGCTTGCCTCCTCCGGCACGTCGCGCTCAGGGTCGATCAGGGTGCGGTATTCCCGGCCGGTGGGCAGGTCACCTACCAGTTCAAGGGCTGCAATTTCAATCACCCGGTCTCCGGTTGCGGGGTCCAGACCCGTTGTTTCCGTATCAAACAGGATGGATCGCTTCACGCCCTCAAACTCCCGAGCAGACGGCGGACCTGCCGTTCTGTTTCCATAATAGATAACCCCGTGCGGATCACGGTATCCGCCTTTTGCACCCTGCGGGCATCTGGCATCTGGCAGGCAATCAGCCGCCGGGCCTGTGTATGGGGCATATTCCGCCTGAGCGCCACACGCCTGCGCTGCACCCATGTGGGGGCAGAAACCACCACCACCTTGTGGCAGAGCCTGTTGCCCCCCGTTTCAAAGAGCAGGGGAATATCCAGCACAACCCACGCTGCCCCCTGCCTGCGAGAGCGGCGCAAAAAGCACGTACGCGCCTGACGCACCAGCGGATGCATGATGGCTTCCAGTTTTTTCAGCAACGCCGGGTGTGCCAGCACCGCCTGCCGCAATGCCGCGCGGTCCAGTTGCCCGTCCTTTACGGCCTCGGGCACAAGCCGTGCAATGGGCGGCAGGGCCGCGCCACCGGGCGCCTGAAGATGGTGGACGACCGCATCCGCATCAAACACCGGCACCCCTGCCCTGCGTAGCAAGGTGGCAATCGTGCTTTTGCCCATGCCCATGCCGCCAGTCAGGCCCAGTATCTTCATGCTCAGACCCTGCTCCGATCAGAGGGAACTGCACGCACTCACAGGCTACCCAGAACATAGTCCTGCGTTGCCTTGTCCACCTGCGGGTCAACGCCAAACCACTCCCGAAAACCCAGCCGGGCCTGATGCAGCAGCATGCCCAAGCCCCCCACCGTACGCACGCCCTGCTGCTGGGCGGAAGCCAGAAGAGGCGTCATGCGTGGCACATAAACAATATCTGCCACCACCAGATCATCCGCCGCATGGGCCAAAGACGGGCTGAACCGAGGATCAGGCCCGCCTTCCATACCTAGCGAGGTTGTGTTGACTAGCAGTGCAAACGCGCCCAGCTCGCGCTCCCACACCGACCATGGCAGCACATCCGCACCCGGCAGGCAGCTGCAAGGGCGGTCGCCCGCTCCTGCGTGCGGTTGGTGATGCACACCTCAATCCCCCTGTCCTGCAAAGCCGCGGCAACGGAGCGGGCCGCCCCACCTGCCCCCAGCAACAAGGCGCGCGTCCGCGGGCGTGGGGGCAGGCCTTCAGCCTCCAGACTGGCGACAAACCCGTCCCCATCGGTTGAAAGGCCGAGAATTGTACCATCCTCGCGGAACACAAACGTGTTGACCGCCCCGGCCCGGCGGGCTGACTCGTCCAGCTCATCTGCCAGACTATAGGCGGCCTCCTTATGTGGAATGGTCACGTTAGCCCCACGAAAGCCCGCAGCCTGCAAACCCCTGACCGCAGCCTCAAAACACGCGGGAGCCGCAGGTAGTGGCACATAGGCCCCATCCACCCCATAGCGGCGCAGCCAGTAGTTATGCAGCGCTGGCGAGCGCGAATGCGCAACCGGCCAGCCCAACACCCCTGCCAGTCGGGCCTTGCCGGTTATGATCTGCGCGGGAATGGAAGGGGCGGATGTGGTCATGGCTGCTGTTCGTACCTTGTGCAAAAAATCTGCCAGGCTTCAGGGAGCAGGCGCGCCAGTCGGGCCGCCCATTCCGCCTGACCAGCGGAGTGGGCGATCAGGTCCTGACGGATTTCAATTTCAATATGCGGTAGGTCCCGCTGCTCACCGTGCAGGGGCACCGTGTAGTCCGATGTATCGGTCAGGGCGTAAGGCTCATTATCCCCCACCACCAACCCTTCAGCCCGCAACAGTTCGATCATGATATGGGCCAGACGCGAGTCATGGTTATGCAGCAGCCCCACATGCCATGGCCGTGCGACATTGTGCATGACAGGGGTAAAGCTGTGCAGCGCCACAACCACCACGCTACGCCCATTGGTCAGCCGGGCGTCCAGTTCCTGCGCAATCCGGTTATGATACGGGTGCAGGATGGTCTGCTCACGCCATGCCACATCCGCAGCATCCAGATTCTGGTTGCGCGGGACCGGGGTGCCATCACTTTGCGCGACAATGGAGGTGGGGTGACCGGGGGCGCGGTTACAGTCAATAACAAGGCGGGAATAGACCTGTTCAACCAGCACCGCTGGCAGAGCATCCGCCAGCCTGCGGCCAACGCCGTCTATGCCGATATCCCACCCGATATGACGTGCGCGCTCAGTGGCACTCAGCCCCAGATCGCCCAGAGAAGGAGGAATGGCCTGCCCTGCGTGGTCACTGACCAGCACAAAGGGGCCACCACCGTCTTGCCCGTAAACCCTGAAGCTCTCAGCCAGTATATCTGTCATCAGTGCCCAAATATTAGCCTGCCTGCCCGGTGGGGTATGGAGCCAGCACGCCCCCACCCCACACAGACCTGCAATTTTTCAAGCGTCTTATTTAACGGAGGAGACAACAATGGCGGCAAGTGCTGCCTGCGCCCTGACGCGCCCTGCGTCTTCCCCCGTCAGGCCTTCCGCATCCAGCCCGCTGTCATCCAGAGCATAGACCAGATAGGCCGGGTCCGTACCATCAAGCGATTCTTCTCCACCCTGAGCGTAGGTGCGGGCCGCCACGTATTCGGGGCCACGCATCTTTTCTTCCAGCCGCTGCACTGCGGCAATCGGGTTTTCCGCCCGGATCACTTCGAGCAGCACATTTGCGCCCGGGTCAATTACGCCAAAAGTTGCAAGTTTGTGCACCATGGTCTTTTCCTGAACTCTGTGTATTTTAAACACTTTATAAGCAGAGAAATGCCCGTGCAGCCACCCCTGCAAACACCCCATGAGCCATAAAAAGCCCTCATCCGCCGCAGCGCTGGCATGATCTGGCGCACGCATGGCGGTTTGCGCCACGGGGCATGCGCCGGTAGGATGGGCTTTGCATTCAGCCCACTCCGGTATTATGGCTGCGGCTCAACACTATACGCAACCAAACAGGTCAGCCAACCATGTCCTTGACGAACCAGCCTCCGGCCCAAACCGCCACCACAGCCAATGCCAATGCGCAGTGGGGCGGACGATTTGCCGGTGGTCCTTCAGACATCATGCAGGCGATCAACGCATCCATCAGCTTTGACAAGGCGTTGTGGAAGCAGGACATAGCAGGCTCTCTGGCCCATGCCGCCATGCTGGCCCATGTGGGCATCATCTCCAAGGATGATGAAGCTGCGATCCGCGCAGGACTGAACGAAATCGGCTCGGAAATTGCCGCAGGCAGCTTTACCTTCTCCGAAGCGCTGGAGGATATTCACATGAATATCGAAGCCCGCCTGTCCGAACGGGTAGGCGAGGCTGGCAAGCGGCTGCACACCGCACGTTCGCGCAATGACCAGGTTGCAACAGACTTCCGCCTGTGGGTGCGTGACGCCATAGACGGGCTGGACCAGCAGGTTGCCTCGCTCATGCGGGCATTGGCCCTGCGTGCGCGTGAGCATGCGGCAGACCCCATGCCCGGCTTTACGCACCTGCAAACCGCCCAGCCCGTGACCTTTGGCCACCACCTGATGGCCTATGTGGAAATGCTGGCCCGCGACCGCGGACGTCTGGCCGATACACGCCGCCGCCTGAACGAATGCCCCCTTGGCTCGGCGGCACTTGCTGGCACGTCCTTCCCCATTGACCGTAAAATGACCGCCGCACTCCTACATTTTGAGCGTCCGACAGCCAATTCGCTCGATGCAGTCTCGGACCGGGATTTTGCGGTTGAATACCTGTCAGCACTCTCCATTCTGGCCATGCACCTCTCCCGCATGGCTGAGGAGATCGTGATCTGGTGTTCCTCCCCCTTCTCCTTCATCCGCCTGTCCGACGCCTTTACCACCGGCTCGTCCATCATGCCGCAAAAGCGCAACCCCGATGCCGCTGAACTGGTCCGCGCCAAAACAGGCCGCATCAATGGCAGCCTGGTCGGCCTGCTTACGGTCATGAAAGGTCTGCCGTTGGCCTACGCCAAGGACATGCAGGAGGACAAGGAACCCGTTTTTGCCGCAACAGATGCCGCCGCCCTGTGCCTTGCTGCGTGTGACGGTATGGTGCGCGACATGACCGCAAACACCCAGCAGATGCGCGCACTGGCGGGCTCGGGCTACTCGACCGCAACCGACATTGCAGACTGGCTGGTCCGTGTGCTCAAGGTGCCCTTCCGCACGGCCCACCACGTAACCGGCCGCCTTGTTGCACGGGCCGAAGCCCAGAACATTGGTCTGGCTGAACTGACACTGGCTGAAATGCAGGCCGAGGAACCGGGCATTACGCAGGACATCTACTCGGTGCTGAGTGTTGACGCCTCCATCGCCTCCCGCACGAGCGAAGGGGGGACCGCCGCCACCAACGTGCAGGCACAGGCCACCCGCTGGCTTGAGGCACTGACCAGTGGCACCCACACCACCGCGGAAGGCTGAGAGCAATGACCCCCCGCCTGTTTATAGGCCTGTTTCTGGCAACAGCCCTGTGCCTGCCACTGGCCGCCTGCGGCAAAAAAGGGCCAAACCAGGCCCCAGGCCCTCATAGCGATGTCACCTACCCCCGCGTTTACCCATCGGACTGAGCATAACACCTGGTCCCGCAGGCCAACCCTCTTGCGCAAACGTGCAGGGGGGTGGCCTGCTGCCCGGCCTGCCCAACCCTGCCCCTGACCTCTTTTTTCCAAGGCCCTGTTTGCCTCATGGCTGACTTACCAGTTTATACCGATGCCGATCCCTCGCTGGCTGAACTGCTGGCAACACACCCGCACCTGAGCACAGACCCGCTCTGCGGACTGATGCTAGAGGGTGTTCCCCTTAACGCCATTGCCGATGCTCTGGGCACGCCATGCTGGGTGGTCGGGGCCAACACGCTCCGCCAGCGCCTCAAACGCATGCAAACCGCCATGACGGATGCCGGGCTGGACGTGCGCATTCACTACGCAGTCAAGGCGAATGACCACCTCTCTGTCCTCTCCATTATCGGGCAGGAAGGGTATGGCGCGGATATTGTCAGCGGTGGCGAACTGGCCCGCACACAAAAGGCGGGGATTCCGGCGCAGCGGGTCGTGTTCTCTGGCGTAGGCAAAAGTGACGCGGAGCTGGAACACGCCATTGGTCTGGGCATTGGCCAGATCAACGTGGAAAGTGCTGAAGAGCTGGAAATTATCTCGGCCATTGCCTCACGCCTTGGCAAGCCGGCCAGAATTACCCTGCGCGTCAACCCCGATGTGGATGCCGAGACCCACGCAAAAATCACCACGGGTCTGGCCGACAACAAATTTGGCATTCCATTTGCCAACGCGGCCGCCCTTTATGCGCGCGCCTTTACCCTGCCGGGCCTGATCCCCGTCGGCTTTGCAACCCATATTGGCAGCCAGATTCTGTCCACCGCCCCTTACCATGCCGCCTATGCCCGCATAGCCGATCTGGTACGGAGCGTACGCGCCAGCGGGCTGGCTGTTGAGGTGGTGGATTGCGGCGGCGGGCTTGGCATCAGCTACCGCAACGAGGTGGAAGGCCAGCCCGAAGCACTGGCTGGCGCCATGCGTGCGGAACTGGGCGACCTTGGCCTGCGCCTGAGCATTGAGCCCGGACGCTGGCCCATAGGCCCGGCTGGCGTGCTGCTCAGCAGCGTTATCCTGCGTAAGGAGGAGGGCCTGCCAAGCCCCTTCCTCGTGCTTGACGCCGCCATGAACGATCTGGTCCGCCCCAGTATGTATGAGGCCTGGCACGGTATCCTCCCCCTGGCACCACAGGACTTTAACCAGCCTGTAGCCCCCATCCATGTTGTGGGACCAGTGTGCGAAAGTGGGGACACTTTTGCGCGTGACCGCCTGCTCCCCCCCCTTGGGCGCGCATCCCGTATAGCCATTCTGGACACGGGCGCTTATGGTACAGTCATGAGTTCCAACTACAACAGCCGCCCTCTGGCCTCGGAAGTTCTGGTGGAGAACGGTCAATGGACAGTCATACGCCACCGGCAGACGCTGGAGGAAATGTGGCAGGATGAAACCCTGCCCGCCCCCCCGACCGGAAAAGCATGACGCATGCGCGGTCTGAAGCATGATCTGACCGCGTCAACCGCGCAGGACGGCACACTGGCGGCCCGTCTGGCCCATGTGCGCCGCCACGCGGGCCTTGTTTTGTACACCGAGCAGCTCTGGCCAGCACTCCAGCCCACGCTGGCCATGCTTGGCGCCTATACTCTGGCCGGGCTGCTACGCCTGCCCCAGCAACTCCCCGATGGTTTGCGCCTTGTTGGTGTAGCGGGCTGGCTCAGCCTGTGTGGCTGGCGGCTCCACACCGATCTGGCACATCTCCGCCCCGCCACACCGGAGGACATAGACCACCGGATCGAGCAGGCATCGGGCCTGCGCAACCGCCCCCTTGCCAGTCTGGCGGACACACCAGCCCCACTCCCCCATACCAGCAGCGCCATTTTATGGCAGGCGCACAGGCAGCGCCTTCTGGCCTCTTTGGGTACATTACGTGCAGGCTGGCCGCACCTTATGCCCAAGGGCCGCCCCCGCCAGATCACTGCCGGTGTTCTGGTGCTGGCACTGGGGCTGGCCACAGCTATGGCAGGCTCCTCGGCCCCCGGACGTGTGCTGGCCGCCTTTATTCCCGGACGGGACGACCCGGACGTACCCCTCCCCCATATTGATGCGTGGATTACTCCCCCCTCTTACGCGCCGGATGCCCCCATTTTTTTAAGTGCTGGGCACCCCATACCGCAGGTGCTGGAAGGGGCGCGACTGAGCGTTATTGTCAACGGCATGGTGTCCCACCCCGCGCTGCAAGGGCTGCGGGGCATGGTCGCGCAGGATGCAAAACGCCAGAAGCTGGACCCACATAGCTGGAAGCTGGAAGCAACACTGACCCATAGTGGTGTGCTCCGCCTGAGTGGTCGTGGGCGCACACTTGCAAGCTGGCCCATTACAGTACTGCCCGATCTGGCACCACAGGTTGCATGGGGCCCTCCCCCGGAGCCGGGCCAAAGGGTGACTGGCATACCAGACTGCCTTACACGGCCAGCCATGCCTATGGGCTATCCAACCTTCAGGTTGTGCTGCATGCCGCCCACCCTGCCCGTGGCGCCAATCAAAAGCGGGAACTAAGCCTGCCGCTGCCTTTAACCGGGCACCCTAAATCCGTTAAAAATGTTGTATCCCCCGACTTGTCGGAGGACCCATGGGCCGGGCAGGAAGTCACGGGGCAGATTGTTGCCACCGCTACCAGCGGGCATAAGGCTGAGAGTGCTCCCGTTACGTTCAGGCTCGGGGGCCGGGTTTTCCACTCCCCCATCGCCCGCGCCATTCTGGATGTTCGCAGGCGCTTTGCACTGGAGCAGGAAACGCGCGAGGACACAGCGCAGGATCTAGACGCACTGGGCGAGGCCCCGGGGCCTGTGCGTGAGCATACGGGCATGTTCCTCAACCTAACCAGCATTGTGGCTCTGCTGGACAATGCCGACATAGACGCCAAGACCGCACGCACAAGTGCGACCAACCTGCTGTGGGATCTGGCGCTGGACATAGAAGACCGGCGCACGGGCGACAATGCCAGTGCGCAGGCCTCCATTGACGTACGGGCAGCACAGGCCGACGTCGCCCAGAAGCTGGCAGAGATGAAGCGTAACGGCACCCATAACCAGCAGGCACAGGAAGAGCTGGAACAGAGCCTGAAGGCGCTACAGGATGCCATTGCCCGCAAAATGCAGGCTCTGGCCGAGAGCGCTTTGCGCAACCACACGGCCATCCCCGACCTGCCCGGTTTTTCTGCCGCCGGGAACAAGGCGTTTGAGCGGTTGATGCAGCAGTTACGCGCCGATGCCGCCAATGGCCGCGCAGGCGATGCCATGCAACGTTTGCAGGATATGGAAAATGCAACCGAGCGCATGCGCAACGCCACACCGCAGGACCTTGCCGCTCTGGCCCAGCAGATGCAGGCCCAGCAGAAAGCGCGCGAACAGGCCGCCGCCCTGCACGACCTGACAACAAAAGAATCCAGCCTGCTGGACCACGCTCAGTCCCGCCTTGACGAGCACCTGCGCAGCCTCTCCCAACAACAGAGCGATCTGGCGGATGATGGGGATGGAGAGGCGGCGGAATACGCCAACCTGCCCACATCCGAACTACTGCGCAGGCTGGGGCTCCCCGCCCCGCCCGATGCCAGTCCCCAGAACATGGGGGGAACCGGTAGTCCCGGCGCCAACAACTGGCACCCCCCAGCCCCCCGCAGGGCTACCCGACCCGGCCAAGGCCGAGGCACAGGCTGCTGCACGCCGCACGGAGCGTGCGACCCAGCATGCGCTGGAACAGGCCCTGAGCGAGTTGAAGGACGAGTTCAAAGAACTCACCGGCAAAACCCCCGATGCGTTTGAGGCGGCCCGCAAAAACATGGCCGCAGCCCACAAGGCGCTCGCCGATGGGGATGATGCCGCCGCCGCCAATGCGGAAGAAAAAGCACTGGAAGCCCTGCGCCAGAGCCGCAAGCAGATGCAGGACAGCATGAAAGGTAGCGGCCAGAACGCGCCCCCCAGCTTCCTGCCCTCCTTTGGGGGAAGTGGCGAAGGAACCTCCGGTTCGGGCAATGCGGGGCAAAGTGATAACGGCCAGCCGACAGACAACGCAGGCGACAGCGGGGATGACGACACCACAACAGGCAAAGACCCGCTCGGCCGCAAAGAGGGTGAAGGCACGGACCAGAACACCGATGACAGCACCCATATTCCCGACACGGTAGCCCGCCAGCGCGCGCGTGAGATTGAACAGGAACTGCGCCGCCGCGATTCAGAACGGACCCGCCCGCAGCAGGAACTGGATTATCTGGACCGTCTGCTCAAACCTTTCTGACCCACCAGCCGCGCCCTTGGGGCGCTGGCCACACGGTTATGCCGCCACAGTAACCCGGCAATGCACAGACCCGACCTTTGCGCACCCCGTCATGGCGGCACATACTGGAACAAGGACCACCACACCGTGGCCCGGCCACGGGGGAGTGCGGCATGCCAGCCTGCAAACCCGCAGCCCCACAAAGGGAGAGCTTTCATGTATGCCATGCGCCTGCACAGCCCACGCACGCCACTGCAATGGGAGGAACTGCCAGACCCCACACCCGGCCCCGGGCAGATCCGCGTCAAGGTGCTGGCCTGCGGCGTGTGCCGCACAGACCTGCATGTGGTCGATGGCGATCTGACACACCCCAAACTGCCCGTAACACCGGGGCATGAAATTATTGGCCGGGTGGACATGCTGGGCAGTGGCGTGACCTCCCTTCAGGTTGGTCAACGCGTGGGTATTCCGTGGCTTGGCCACACATGCGGCCATTGCCCCTATTGTGCCAGCGACCACGAAAACCTGTGCGACCACCCCGTTTTTACCGGCTACACGCGTGATGGTGGCTACGCCACAATGGCGGTGGCCGATGCGCATTTTGCCTTCCCCATGGGGGAGGAGGGCTCCGATGTCTCGCTCGCGCCGCTGCTGTGCGCGGGGTTGATCGGCTGGCGCTCACTAAGCAAAACAGGCAATGCCCAGAAGGTTGGTCTGTATGGCTTTGGGGCGGCTGCCCATATTATTGCGCAGGTGCTGGTGTGGCAAAAACGCGAGGTGTACGCCTTTACCCGCTCTGGAGATACAAAAACACAGGACTTTGCCCGCTCTCTGGGTGCAAAATGGGCTGGTGGGTCCAATGACCTGCCACCTGAGCCACTGGATGCCGCCATTATTTTTGCCCCCGATGGCGCTCTGGTCCCCGCTGCCCTTAAAACCCTGCGCAAAGGGGGCCGCGTGGTCTGTGCAGGCATTCATATGAGTGAAATTCCCGCTTTTTCCTACGATAGCCTGTGGGAGGAGCGCGAGATTGTCTCGGTCGCCAACCTGACCAGGGAGGATGGGCTGGATTTTCTCTCCCTCGCTCCTCGAATCGGCATTCACACCACCACAACCACTTACGCACTCAAGGACGCCAACACGGCGCTGGACGACCTGCGCCACGGGCGGTTTGACGGTGCGGCCGTGCTGGTGCCCTGACCGCAGGCACCTACCCCTGCGCGCTCTCCGCCATGGCTACGGCCATGATTGCGCGCAGCACACCGGGGAAGCGCTCTTCAAGCTCCCGCTCACGCAGGGAATTCATATGGGTTACGCCCACCACCTCGGTGCGGATAATGCCTGCTTTGCGCAAGACCGAAAAATGGTGGGACACGGAGGATTTTGGCCGCCCGTCCTGCAAGGGGGCGCAGGGTTGGGGCTGGCACAGGGCAAGCTTGCGCACCACCTCCAGCCGGAACGGGTCGGACAGGGCGTAAAGCAGGCAGGGCAGTTGCAGGTCCTGCGCCAAGGGGTGGTCATACTGCTTCATGTCACGATCTGGCCTGTCTTTCTCTTGCTTTGCCCGTTAGTTCGATTATATTCGAACTAACGGGCAATCACGCCCCGTAAGCAGGAACATGGTCCATGCCCACGCTTTTTGACCCTTATACCCTAAAAGGCAGCACTCTGCGCAACCGCATTGCTGTTGGCCCTATGTGCCAGTATCAGGCGCAGGACGGCATACCCAATGACTGGCACGCTGTGCATTATGCCTCCCTCGCGCGTGGCGGAGCAGGGCTGGTCACGCTGGAAGCCACCGCTGTCTCCCCCGAAGGGCGCATTACCCCCAACTGCCTTGGCCTTTGGAACGATACACAGGCGCAGGCCTTTGCCCCCATTGTTGCCAGTATCCGCAAGACCGGTGCCACGCCGGGTATTCAGATCGCCCATGCGGGCCGCAAGGCCAGCGCTAATATACCGTGGGAAGGTGATGACCATATCCCCCCTTCCGACCCGCGTGGCTGGCAACCCATTGCCCCCTCCCCCATAGCATTTGGCCCTGCCCTGTCCCGCGTGCCGCATGAGATGACCCTTGAGGACATTGAACGCGTTAAAAGCGACTTTGTGGCGGCTGCAATCCGTGCGCGCGATGTGGGCTTTGAGTGGCTGATGCTGCACTTTGCCCATGGTTATCTGGCGCAGAGCTTCTGGTCCACGCATTCCAACAAACGCACTGACCAGTATGGCGGTTCGGCAGAAAACCGGGGACGCTTTTTGCTGGAAACTCTGGCCGCTGTCCGTGCTGTCTGGCCCGAAGACCGGCCACTGAGCGCACGTTTTGGCGTGATTGAATTTGATGGGAACGACGAGCAGACACTCGAGGAGTCCATTGCTCTTGTACGTAAGATGAAAGAGCACGGGCTGGACTTCATTGATGTCAGCATCGGTTTTTCCACACCTGATGCCAACATTCCGTGGAGTGCGGGCTTTATGGCCCCTTATGCACACCGGGTCCGGCAGGAGGCAGGGCTGCCTGTCACCACCTCATGGTATATCAGCGAAGGGCGTCAGGCCGATGCGCTGGTCCGCAACAACATTGTGGATGTGGCCACACTAGGCCGCCCACTGCTGGCCAACCCGCACTGGCCGCATGAGGCAGCACGTATCCTGCATGCCAAGGATGCCAAAACCATTCTGCCCCCCTCCTACGCCTGGTGGCTTGCGCGCTACCAGTAACAGGTACGTCACCCCTTCCGCACGGCCTACCTGCCTGTGCGGAAGGTTTGCCCCGCCGGTTGCGCGGGGTAAATCCTACGCAACACCCCCAACATCGGAGGGCTGCTGCTGGCAGGTCAGTCCACCTTGGGCATGCCCACGCATTCCGCAGGACCGGGAAAACTGCGTGTGCGCACGGCATGGGCGTAGTCCGCCGCAGCACGCTCTACCTCCTGCCCCAGATTGGCAAATTTACGCACAAACCGTGGTGTAAAATCGGGGAACAGGCCCAGCATGTCCTCGGCCACCAGCACCTGCCCATCGCACATGGGGGATGCCCCTATGCCTATGGTCAGAATGCTCAATGCCTCGGTAATCGCGCGCGAGAGCGGCTCCATCGTGCTTTCAATCACCACGGCAAAGGCTCCTGCCTGCTCCACCGCCAGCGCGTCGGCCATAATCTGCTCGGCCTCATCCCCACGCCCCACGGTGCGGAAGCCGCCATGTGCATGCACGGCCTGCGGTTTAAGCCCGATATGCCCGATAACCGGAATGCCGCGCTGGACCAGAAAGGCAATGGTCGGCGCCATTTCGCGCCCACCTTCAAGCTTGACGCAGCCAGCCCCCGTCCGGGCCATAATGTCCGCCGCAACCCGGAACGCCTGCTGCGGGCTTTCCTGATAACTGCCAAACGGCATGTCCACTGCAACGCAGGCTGTCTGGCTGCCACGCACAACCGCCTGCCCGTGGGCGATCATCATCTCCACGCTCACGGCCAGAGTGGAGTCCATGCCATACACCACCATACCCAGCGAATCCCCTACCAGAAGCAGGTCGCAATGCGGGTCCAGCAGGCGGGCCATGGGTGCTGTGTAGGCAGTCAGGGAGACAATGGGCGTATCCAGTGCCGCCAGCGAGCGGGGCGTATGCCGCCGGACTGTGTGGTGTTTGCTCAAAACCTGAACTCCCCGTAGCTGTCGGACACTCAAAACCGGGTGCAGCTTTTCCCCGAACCTTGGTGGATGTCCACCCCAATGACTGTAAATCTTTTACCAGCCCGCCCATACGATAACACGGGGCAAAAGCCCCTAACTCACCATGAGCAAAGAATATTCATCAAAGCCATTGACACCCCCCAGATCAGGCTTTAGATCAGTGCTCAACAAGTCGGAGGGGTGCCCGAGTGGCTAAAGGGGGCGGACTGTAAATCCGCTGGCGTACGCTACGTTGGTTCGAATCCAACCCCCTCCACCATGTTTCCAAATGAAAAATTCTCTGTTTGCACACGGCATTTTATCAAATGTCGTGAATCTGGCATTTGGGGCCCGTGCAACACCCAGAGCGCCATTCCCCACAAAGCAGAACAGGCAGGCCCCAACCAGACCTGCCCGCACAGCAAAAACTCAAGCCGTGGCTCCGCAGGCAGTTCTCCTGCGGGCCAGCAGTATTGTTGTGGTTTAGATCACCCGGCCTGCAATGGTTTTAAGCTTACCCATCAGTTCCGGGTCACGCGCGTCAGGCGCGGTAATCAGGGCGTATTCCAGTGCACGGTCGCAGCCCGCGCTGCACAGACCACGCTTTTTGCCACCAAGCGCAGGAATAACCGCCTTGACCAACGCCTTGGCCTTGGCGGAGTTGGCCTGCATGATTTTGACAACACTGTCCACGGTCACGTTATCATGCTCGGTGTGCCAGCAATCATAATCGGTCACCATGGCGACGGTCGCGTAGCAGATCTCGGCTTCACGGGCCAGACTGGCTTCGGGCATGTTGGTCATACCAATAACCGAGCAGCCCCATGTGCGGTAAAGCTCACTTTCCGCCCGTGTGGAAAACTGCGGACCTTCCATGACCAGATACGTGCCTTTGCGCGTCGCCTCAATGCCCAGCTTGTCAGCTTCGGCCTTGAGCACATCGCCTACGCGGTTGCACAGCGGGTCCGCCATGGAAATATGGGCAACACAGCCGGTGTCAAAAAAGCTCTTATCGCGCGCAATGGTGCGGTCAATAAACTGGTCGATAATCACAAACCGGCCGGGCGGCAATTCCTCCTTGAGGGAGCCCACGGCGGAAAGGGAGACAATATCGGTCACGCCAGAAATTTTAAGCGCGGCAATATTGGCCTTGTAGTTCAGCCGTGAGGGCGGAATGGGGTGCCCCCGACCGTGGCGGGGCAGAAATACGCATTTTACGCCATCAAGCCGACCAAACAGAAGTTGGTCGGAGGGCATGCCCCACGGCGTTTCCACCGTACGCCATTCCTTGTCTTCCAGACCGTCAATATCATACAGGCCGGACCCGCCAACCAGACCGATAACGGGTTCCACAACTTCATTTTCTGACATCAGACCAGATTCTCCGGTTTAAGAGGGCAAACAGCACGGCAAGAAAGCACAGATACAGCCCCGCTCCCACACCCAACCTGCGGCGCTGGTCCTGATGGGGGGCAGAAACCCATGCGAGAAACGTCGTAACGTCCCGCGCTTCGGCCTGCACATCCGGCACCGTGCCGTCCGCGTATTTGACCTCGTTGCCATGCAACGGCGGGGGCATGGCCGTAAAGTGACCAATTGCATAGGGGTTAAAAAAACCGCGCCCTTTCTGCCGTTCAGCCTGTGGGGCATATCCACTCAACAGCCCATACAGCCTGTCTGGCCCACCGGGGTAGACCTTGAGAATGCGCGAAAGGTCGGGAGGCACAACACCCTGATTAGCCGCAAGAGCCGCCTCCGGCCCGGAATAGGGCGATGGCAGGGCGTCATCCGGGCGGGCGGTGCGGTGCTTCAGCCGACCTTCTGCATCCAGCCCGTCTGGCACCTGCATGTTGCCGCCAGTGCCGCCACTTCCGATGTGCTCAGACCCATGCCCGAAAAATCGGAAAAATGCAGTTGGGACAGACTATGACATGACGCGCAGGAGCCAGCAAAAACCGCATAGCCCCGCTGCACCGCTCTCAGGTCAAAAGACCCTAATGGCCCCGCAAAGGACCAGTGCTGCCGGGGCGCATGCGCCGGACCGCCTACAGGCTGCGCCCATGCACTACAGGCCCACAGCACGCCTGCGCCAATGGCTGCAAACTGGCGGCGCATCATACCTCCGCCCCCTGCCCGCAC
The DNA here is from genome assembly GCF_000613865.1 of Acetobacter okinawensis JCM 25146. Lineage (GTDB taxonomy): Bacteria > Pseudomonadota > Alphaproteobacteria > Acetobacterales > Acetobacteraceae > Acetobacter > Acetobacter okinawensis. The sequence goes on along the minus strand of NZ_BAJU01000021.1, from coordinate 11,195 downwards.
CTGCCCGACAAAGGCAGAAAAACCAGAAAATATGCGTAGTACCCTACCATTCCCAACCGGGCCACAAGCAGCCAGCCGCCCTGCATGTGGTGCAACCCGGCACAGGCAGTTGCCATGGCCGAACCTGCAAGGACCACCACGGCCCCAAGCCGCAGCAGAGCAGGTGTGCATCGCCCGGCACCTTGTGCCGGGTCCAGCCATGGCACGGCAAACAGCATGGCCACCGCGCCACCAGACAGTAAAAGACCACCCAGTTTGAACGGCACAGCCTGCATCATTCCGTAAAAAGGCAGAAAATACCATTCAGGCTCAATATCGGCTGGCGTGTGCAACGGGTTGGCCGGGCGGTAATTGGCGGGCTCTGTAATCAGCTCCGGCCAAAGGCACATGACCGCGACAAATGCGAGTGCAACCAGCACAATGGCCAGCATGTCGCGCACCGTAAAATACGGGTGGAAGGGCAGCATCCCACGCTCCGGCACCGCAGAGGCTGAGGGGCTGGAACTCCCCCGCGCATGCACACACGCAATATGCCCCACAACCATGCCAACAATCAGGAACGCCAGCCCAAAGTGCAGGGCAAACATACGGTGCAGGGTTGGAGTACCCGGTGCATCCCCTCCCAGAAAAAGACCTTCCAGCCAGCCCCCCACCAGCGGCAACGCCCCCACGGCCTTGCCCGCCACATCCGCCCCCCAGTAGGACATCTGCCCCCAGGGCAACACGTAACCCGCAAATGCCGTAACCATGACCATGACCAGCAGGGTGCACCCGCTCATCCACACCGCCCGGCGCGGCGGCTGATAGGAACGGTAATAGAGGCCGCGCAAAAGATGGACATACAGAGCCAGCATAAAAAAGGATGCGCCGTCATGTGCATCGCGCGCAGCAGCCAACCTGCGGGCAGGCGGCGTTCAATCCCTTCGACCGAGCCAAAGGCCAGCCCCGCATCAGGCGTATAGGCCAGCGTAAGGGTTAGCCCGCTAAGCAGCATAAGGGCCAGTATGGCGCACAGGATGGCGCCCACGGTCCACAACCAGTTCAAATCCGCAGGTAACGGCAGACCACCATAGGCCGCAACACGTGCGCCAAGCTGGCCCCGTAGTGTTGGCACCGCCTCCTGCGTGTTGTGGCAGACTGGTTTACCAGCCATTGCACCTCTCCCCCATGACCCGCCACCCGGCGAACGAGGTTTCCGTTTAACGACGAACCGCGTGATCTTGCAATGACCGCCCCTAAGGCGCACCCCTTGGAAAAATGCCCAAAACCGATTCTCTGCCCCTCAGGCAGCAGACCTGTTATGGAAAGAGCCTGATACATGACGCCAACCAAGCCCGCCTCTGTTCCCACGCACGACACACTCAGGGAAGCGGCCAGCACATGGTTTGAAACCCTGCGTGACCGCATCTGCGCCGCTTTTGAAGCGATTGAGACAGACGCGGCGGCCCAGAACAGCCCCATTCTCCCCGGCCATGAGCAGCCCGGCCGCTTTGAGCGCAAAAGCTGGACCCGTCAGAACGAGGACAAAACCCCCGGTGGCGGCGGGGTCATGAGCCTGATGCGTGGGCGGGTGTTTGAAAAAGTGGGGGTGAATGTCTCTACTGTAGAAGGTACATTTTCGCCCGACTTTGCCGCCAGCATTCCCGGTGCCAGCGAAAATCCGCATTTTTTTGCAACAGGCATCAGCCTTGTTGCGCATATGTGCAACCCGCTTGTACCTGCGGCACATTTTAACACCCGCATGATTATTACAACACAGGGCTGGTTTGGCGGTGGGGGGGACATTACCCCCATGTTCCCCGCCAGTGAGGAAGCTCAGGATGATGCGGCCAAGTTCCATGCCGCCTTTGCGCAGGCATGCAATACGCATGACCCGGAGTATTACCCCCGCTTCAAGGCATGGTGTGACAAATACTTCTACCTGCCCCACCGCAACGAACCGCGCGGCCTGGGCGGCATTTTTTATGACCGGCTGGATAGCGGCAATGCGCAGGCCGACTTTGCTTTTACCAAGACGTCGGGCTGGCTTTTCTGGATGCCTATCCGCGCATTATCCGCGGCCGCATGATGGAACCATGGACCCCCGAGCAACGTGACGCCCAGCTTGTACGCCGTGGCCGTTACGTGGAGTTCAACCTTCTGCACGACCGGGGCACCTTGTTCGGACTCAAAACCGGGGGGCATACAGAAGCCATTCTGATGAGCATGCCGCCAGAGGTTAAATGGCCGTAATAAAATGGCCGTGTTTCTGCCGTTAATTTCGCATAATATGAAACGGCAATAACTTTAATAAGGCTCCTGGTGTTTGTCTGATCTCCTTCCTGCCTCATCCATGATGCATCAACGCCAGGGTGCCACCCTCTCTCGCCGTCTGTTTTTGGGGGGCGCTGTGGGCTGCTTGGCGGCAACCACCACAGCAGCCCGTGCAGCGGATGACATTCTTGTCGGTCCGGTTGCCACATCGACCTCCGAGCAGACCACAAGGCTGATCGTTGCTGGCAGTGCGGAAACACCGTGCGGCACATGGGCCAGCCATCTGGCCCCCCAAATGGCGGAAGAACTGGGGCAGCCCCCTTTTGACCTCTCCTTCACCACCGGGTGGGACGGGGTAACGGGGGCCAATTTGTTTGATGCACAGGAGCAACTGAGCAGCGCATCCAGCAGCCTGCTGGTACCCGGCACCGCGCTCATGGCCTCCATGACCGGGGACAGCCGCGTCCATTACGCCTACCAGCGCTGGCTACCAGTGCTGAGTGTCTGCCAGCCCAGCATGGTTGTCGGGCATGTCAGCTCCATCGCTCACTGGGGGTCATTCTGGGCAGCAAGACTACCCGCGTTGCTGTCTCCACCCCCACCGGGCCGGAACTCCCCACCCTTTTGGCATTTGACCTACTGGCACTGCGGCCTCTGCCCGTCAGCGGTTACGCAACACCGGATGCCGCCATGGCTGCCCTGACCAGCGGCGTGGTAGATGCCATACAGCTCCCCATGGACGCAGCACTCAGGGAGCGGCTGGCCATGCTGGGAGCAAAAGGTTTTACGCCACTTTTCCTCAACACGGTCACGCAGCAGGCTCCCGCGCCAGCGGACATGCTGTTACCCCCCACGTTCCCAACTGTTCTGCTGCGTGAGCGCAGGACATCTGCCCCGGCTTTTCTGCCCCTTGCGTGGCAGGCTATTGCCACGGCTGCCAGCCTTAAAGCGGCACTTGTGCTTCCACTACTGACCCCACCCGCCAAAGTGGCTCGCTGGCGCCATGCGGCAGAAACCTGCGCGGCCCGGCTGAGCCTGCAACAGATTGCGCTTGCCAGTGAGCAGACAGTTCTGTCGGGGGCAAAGTGCATCGCCTTTTACAATATGGCGACCCCTGATATGAATGTGGGCATGGCGCTCCGCCGCTGGCTGGCGCTGAACCTGCCACGCTGGAAAAGTGCTGCATCCGCACCACCCCAGCTACCTGCGCTTGCGCAGTAAAATCCGCACGGACCCTTTGTTGCCCACATGGGGGTAAGCCAGCCCCAGAATGCGTGCGCGTATTTCCGAGCGATCCAGCCAGTGGGGCAGTTCACGCCGCAGAATACCCCCTTCCTGCCCTGTGCCTAGTCCGGTAATAATTTCCACACAGCGCAGGCCACGATGGGCAGCGACATCCATAAATTCCATCAGGCGGACAAACGCTTCCTGCGCCACCATGCCGTGCAGGTCGAGCCGTTTTTCCACCCCGCATGTCCCCTTGCTGGAAACGACGCCAACTATAATCATCCACACCGGGCTGGCGCTGACCAATTTTTTCCGCAACCGGGGGCATACGCTGCACGGTGAGTGGAGGGGGAGCCGGAGCTTCGGCCGCCAGCGGACGTTCTGCCCACAGCAGCCCCCCCACGGGTTTGGCCCGCGTGTATCCTTTTTTATAGTTTTTTGTGGAATGGTGGGGGGTGGAACATCCCCTTCCACCACAAAAGCTGTATCTGCGGCAGGGGGAACAAGACTTGCTCCGGTCAGGGGGGCGACATCCCGCACCACCAGCGCCCAGAGCTGTTTTTCCGCCTCCTGTAACTGACGCCGCCTTTTTACCACCCTGTCTCACCCACCGCGCTTTATTCCAACCGATCTGGCCTGTGCAGGGTAACCGTAAACACAAACGGCCCGCCCAACAGGCTTTATCGCCTGTGAACGAGCCGTTGTTCAAGCAAAGAAAGCGGGTGCCAGTAACGACACCCGCCCCACATGCTGTTGTTTTACTGTTTGATATCCGTCAGGTAATGCCCATCATACTTACCGGTCAGGCTTTTGAGGAACGCAACAATATCCGCCACATCCTGATCGGACGGGTTGCTATCGGGCGTCTGGTAGCGCGCCATTTTACGCACGGCCTCATCCAGTGTTTTCACGCTGCCATCGTGGAAGTACGGAGCGCTCAGGGCAATATTACGCAAGGTCGGCACGACAAAACGGTTCTGGTCCGCAGAGTTGTGGCTAACAGCATACATCCCCTCATCCGCATCAGTCTGCTTGCCGCCACGATCCTTGAAGTAATCGCCCTCCAGCCCCATGACCTCGTAGCCACCACCACCAACGCCAATGCCGCTGTGGCAACCCGAGCAGCCAATGGCCTTGAACCGCTCGTAACCCCGTTTGGCCTGCGCACTGATCGCATCTTCCTTGCCCTTGAGGTATTCATCAAACGGGCTGTCCGGCGTAATCAGGGTTTTTTCAAACTCTGCAATAGCCTGCGTAATGCTCTGCTGCCCAACCTGCACATCCGGCCGAAGGCTGCCTTGAACATGGCTGCGTAATCGGGGTCTGCTTCCAGCTTTGCCGCCACTTCCGACCAGTCGTGCGAGCCCATTTCCAGCGGGTTCATGACCGGACCTGCCGCCTGTGCCGCAAGGTCAGGCGCACGGGCGTTCCAGAACTGGGCGACCTTGAAGTAGGCGTCATACACGGTGGGCACATTGATCGGCCCTTTCTGGCCGCCAATCCCTGTTGCCGTGACCAGATTATCTACACCACCCTTGTCCAGACCATGGCAGCTTGCGCAGTTGAGTGTGTTATCGCCAGACAGTTTTTTATCAAAAAACAGCTTTTTACCCAGCGCCACCTTTACAGGGTCCACCGGCACACTTTCTGGCACAGGGCGTATGGGCTCCGCCGCCAGTGCTTCGGTCGCACCTGTATTGGCATAATACTTACGCCGGGTCTGCTCTACCCATGTGAGAATAGCCTGCCGCTCGGCGTTGGACAGATGGGCATGCCAGTGCAGCAGCAGGTACTGCGCGGGTGGCATGCGGTTCTGCACAATCACTTCCTCAATGCGCGACAATTCCTCCTCCGATGGTGCCGTACCGTGCTCAAAAGCATGCAGAACAGGCTCAATGCGGAAGTGGCGCAAGCCTTCATGGAGGTCTTTTTCCATAATGGCGTTGGCTACAGGCAGGTGGAAGTAAAATGGCAGGTCACGCTTGGTTGCGTGGCAGTAATCACAACGCGCTTCGTTGAGCGCATTAAATGCTGCCAGAGCAACAGGGTCCTTATGTGTTGGGGAACTGGCCACCAGTTCCGTTGCCGTTACATGGTCGTAATGCTGCAAAAAAGCAACTGTACCACCATATGCCAATAATCCTGCGCCAGCCAAAGATACCAATATACGTTTCAAACCCCGATCCCCCGGTTCTATTTCTTTCTCTTGTATCTTTTATTCACTCTTTGGCCTGTTGTGTTTGATACACATCAAAATGTCAAAGCGATTATTTTTATCGTAATAATTGATAAAACCGATCAGGCGAGGGGGCTGTTCACCAGATCATGCATCAGCCGTGCGCGGGCTATGGCCACATATTCGGCGTCTATTTCCATCCCCATGCCACTGCACCCCAGACGCTGGGCCGCCAGCAAGGTGGTGCCTGTACCCATGAACGGGTCCAACACCCTACCCCCGCTCTTGCCATGGAGCAGAATGCACTGCTCGGGCAGCGCTATGGGAAAAGTACCGGGATGGTCGAATTTTTCTGCCCGTCCACGCACCGTCTCATAGGGGATAAACCACGCATCCCCCCGGCAGCGGCGGTCCTGACGGTGTCCACGCCGGGCAATGTTGGTTTTATCCTTGTAAGGCACGCCTGCACTCAGCCGGTCCAGCGGCACATCCCCTTCCAACGTGAAGTGGAAAAGATGTTCATGCCCACGGTGCAGATAGCGCTGGCTGTTCATGGGTTTGAAATGGCCGAAGCTATCCTCCCCCACGGAAATGGATTTGACCCATGAAATATGGTTTTGCAGCACAAACAGTTCGCGCAGCCGCACTGCCAGTTCAAACGGCAGCCAAGGCATGGCGGAGGAGCCGGAAATATTGAGAAAAAACGACCCGTCAGGCCGGAGCACACGCTGCAACTGGGTTGCAACCTGCACCATCCAGTCCAGATAGTCGTCTTCCTCCCGCCGGTCCGGGTAACTGCGGTAGGATAGGCCAATATTGTAGGGGGGAGATGTTACAATAACATCCACACTTTCCGCCTGCATGCGCCGTAGCGCCCGCAGGCAATCGCCCTGAACAATGTCCTGACGACCAACCTTATACCGTTTTGCCCTTGCAGGAGGCGCTAGCGCCTCCCCGGCCGGTGTCTGCGCACTCACGCACTACGCGCCGCCGCAAGACGCCAGCCACTGCCACCAACACCCAGAAGGCGCTCCAGTGTCCACAGGTCAGAAAACTCGGTCACTGCATCCGTGCCGGTCACAGGCTGCCCCGCCTGATCTTCCACCAGACTGATCTGGTCAGACACAATGCGCACGTCAACCGCAGCACCCAGCCCGACATCCAGTTGCGTCAGCCGCACATCTTCAATCGCCAGTGCGCGCACGGCCTGAATCTCGGTCCGCTGCTTTTGGCCGGCTGCCTCCCGCGCGGTAATTGCCGCATCGAACGAAGCATAAACCGCAGGGGTCAGGTAGGTTTTGAGCACATCACGGTTGCCCTGCGCATAGGCTCCCACAACCTGTGCAAAAACGGTCTGCACACTCATCAGGAACTGCTGGGGCGTAAAGGTGGCATCCTGCTTGTGAATATCCACAAGCAGTTGCCCAACTCTGGTGCCGGGTGCTGGAATATCATACTCAACGGTGGGGCCTGTAGGCTCAACATTGTTTTCCGCTACACGTGGCGGCACGTCCGCACGCGCGGTTACAGGCATGGGGGGAGGCTGAATGCCAACGCGCTTACCCAGAACACTGCGTAGGCGCAGAGCCAGAAAAGCGGCTACCAAAGCCAGAAGAACCAGATCGACCGGAAAGTGGTCGAGAGAAAAATCCATCTGTTAACCGTCCACCAAGCTGCCTGCACACACTGTTTGCAGGGTTGTCTATTACAGGGAAAACGTTCTTTCCCTCAGGTTCTTGTCATCACATAGTCATGACCGAGTGCGGATACAATGACTACCAGCCCATCCGCCCTTGTAAAAGAGTATTCGTGTTTTAAAAAAACCACGCAGGCATTCACACGCATCCTGCGCCATTGCGCCTGCCCTGTTCCGCCACATGCATCAGCCGCAACAGACCACGGCCCCAACATACCCGGATTGGAGTGTTGGCTAACCCCGCAGGTCATGCTACCGCCTTAGAAGAACCCAATACGTTTGAGAGCAGGAAGCTGTCATCAATGTCCGATACTGCCCAGTCCGTTCCGCCCGCCCTGCCACTGGCTATTAACCTCCAGTACACGCGCGATCTTTCTTTTGAAGTGCCCGTCGGGGCAGAAATTTTTGCCACCCTGCGCGCACAGCCCCAGATCGGTGTGAACATTGATGTGCAGGCCAACCGCCTGCAGGATGACCAGATGATTTACGAGGTCACCCTGAGCATCAAGGCTGAAGCCAAGGAAGCCCCGGAAACGGAAAACGGCCCCGCCGGGCGCACCGTATTCCTGACCGAACTGGTTTATGCCGCTGTAGTGACCCTGACCAACCCACCTGCCGAGCTGATCGAACCGATCCTGCTGGTGGAAGTCCCCCGTCTGATCTTCCCCTTCGCACGGAACATCATCAGCGATGTGACGCGCGATGGTGGTTTTCCTCCCATTGTGCTCCAGCCCATCGACTTTGTCGCACTCTGGCAGGAACGCCGTGCCGAATTCCCCGAAGCGGCAGGCAACGCATAAGCCTATCCGGCTTTTCTGGCGTTACTTACAAAAAACCGGCATCTCTGTGATGCCGGTTTTTTATGCGCTCCATGCTCCAAGGGTCTGCAGCATGGCTGGTGCATCCGGAGTTGCCGCAACACTGACAGGCCCCTGCCAGCCCGCCTGACGCAGTGTTTTGACAACGGCTTCGGATATGACAACCGCGCGCACGCCCCGCACGCGCGCCCCCATGCCAACCGAGGGAACCCGTTTGAGCCAGCTTTGTGCGCTTCGGGCAGAAAAAAACAGGATAGCCGCAATCTGTCCGGCCAGTAACGCGTGATCCACCAATGCAGGCAGTGCAGCCACAGGGTCCGCCCGATAAGCGACCCGCCTTACAACCGTGAAGCCTTGCGCACGCAGACTGGCGGCCAGTTCCATACCCTGCCCCACGCCCGAAAACAGCAGCAGACTACCCAGTGCTGGAGCACAGTGCTGGCATAACAGACGCTCAAGGGCCTGCGCATTGCCATGAGCACTATAGACGGTGGGAAACCCTGCCTCCCGCGCTTTTTGCGCCGTGCGGTCACCAACAGCAAAGACAGGAACAGATGGCGGTACGCACGCCGCCGCCATGGCAACAGCCTGCCCGCTGGTCAGCAGCAAAGCTGCCACCTGCCGTGGCAGTGCGCCCACCTGACAGGGTCTTATATGGAGTGCAGGAGCAAGAACAGGCTCCCAGCCAAGCCCCGCCACGGCGGATGCCGTCTCCCCCAGCCCCGGCTCCGGCCGGGTGATAATAACGCCACGCGGCACTGGCATGGGGTCTTGGCCTGCTTTTATGCGTTTTCCTCAAAAATATCTGCCGGGCTGTCCTTGCGCAGGCTGCACCCCAGTTCACGTCCAAGGCGAGCGGCATCTTCTGGCGCACCACTCACACTGCGTTTGAGCAGGAAGGACCCATCCTCCCGCGCAACAAGGCCGGTCAGGTGGAGTTTGGGCGCATCCCCAGCCACAACGGGAATCATCTGGCATAACCGCCAATGGGGGTCCGGCAGGAACCATCAAGCTCGGCCAGCAGCGCGCGCTCTGCCGTTGCTACGGCACGGGCCTCGTAATCCTCGATCGCGGCCAGCAGTTCGCGCAGCTCCACATCGTCCTCGCGCACTGTAACACCCACAATGCCCTGCCCTGCGGCTGGCACCATAATGGTGGGGGACAGCACAATGCTTGCACGTTCCGCCATGCCAAGGCGGCGCAGACCTGCGAGCGCAAGCAGGGTGGCATCGCATTGGCGGGCGGCAAGCTTGTCGAGTCGGGGTCTGCACGTTGCCACGTAGCAGGCCAAACTTCAGGTCCGGGCGGACATGCAGCATCTGCGCCTGACGGCGGACAGAAGCACAGCCAACCAGTGCTCCCTCGGGCAGAGCCGAGTACGGATCATCCGGGTCCGACTGTTCCAACCGGGGGCCAAGGATCAGCGCGTCACGCGCATCTTCACGCTTGAGCGTGCAGGCAAGCACCAGCCCCGGTGGGAGTGTTGTCTCCAGATCCTTGAGGCTATGCACGGCAAAATCAATCCGCCGGTCGGCCAGTGCCTCATGAATTTCTTTTGCAAACAGGCCCTTACCGCCAATTTCCGCCAACCGCCGGTTTTGCACCTGATCGCCAGTAGTGTTGATCTGGTGTTCCTGAAAAGCGTTCATGTCACGCAGAACAGGGCAAAAGCGCGTCAGCGTGGTCAGGAAGGCGCGCGTCTGGACCAGCGCCAGAGGGGAGCCACGGGTACCCACGCGCAAAGGCAGGGAGTGACGCCCCGAATGACTGCCCGCTTTTTTCTGGCGTGCGGCGGCTTCCGCGGCGATCTCCTGCAAAGCGGGAGAAAGGACGGGTGAGGAAGGGTAGGCTGAATCCATAAGATGTGTCTATTACCGGGAATGGAGAAAGGACAAGATACGATGAAGCCCGGCTGGTCTGAAAAACTTGCGCGACCGGAAAAACATTCCGCCCCTCCCCATCCGTTGCATTCGTGCAAGAATACCGTTTTTTTTATGGTGCGTCCATGAGTCACCTTTCCGCCACAGCTCAGCCTCCCGGGCCTGTTCTGGCCATCGAATCTTCATGTGATGAGACCGCCTGCGCCATCCTCTCCCCTACGGGTGTCTGCCTTGCCCAGCGTGTTGTCTCGCAAGATGGGCATGCAGACTTTGGGGGCGTGGTGCCGGAGATTGCAGCGCGCGCCCATCTGGCCCTTCTACCCGCTCTGGTCGAGGCCACGCTGGCCGATGCAGGGCTGAGCACAACGGATCTGGGTTTTGTGGCCGCCAGCACCGGGCCGGGGCTGATTGGCGGGCTGATCGTTGGCACCAGTTTTGCCAAGGGGCTGGCTCTGGCGCTTGATATTCCCTTTGTTGCCGTCAACCATGTCGAGGCCCACGCGCTCACCGCCAGCCTGCCCGGTATTGTGCCTGATGGCGCGCCTTTTCCCTACCTGCTGCTGCTGGTTTCGGGCGGGCACTGCCAGTGCATTGCCGTGGATGGCGTCGGCCATTACCGCAAACTTGGCGGCACCATAGACGATGCTGCGGGGGAGGCATTTGACAAGGTTGCAAAAATGCTCGGCCTTGGCTGGCCCGGCGGCCCGGCGCTGGAAAAACTGGCCCAACAGGGCAACCCCAACGCCATTCCCCTGCCCCGCCCGCTCCTGCGCCGCCCCGGCTGCGATTTTTCGTTTTCCGGGCTTAAAACCGCCATTGCGCAAAAACTGGCCCCTTTTGGTCAGGAGCCCCTGCCCCACCAGTTTGCCGCCGATCTGGCTGCCTCCTTCCAGCAGGCTGTGGCCGATGTTGTGGTCGATCGCATCAACCATGCGCTGGACATGATGCCGCAGGCCCGTCTGCTGGTCGCAGCGGGCGGGGTTGCGGCCAACACCACCCTGCGCACCCGGTTGGAAGAGGTTGCCCAACAGCGCGGCCTGCGCTTTGCTGCCCCACCGCTCAAACTCTGCACTGACAATGCCGTCATGGTAGGCTGGGCAGCACTTGAAACATGGCGGGAGAGTGCGGAACGCGGGCTGCCCACC
>NZ_BAJU01000022.1 GCF_000613865.1 Acetobacter okinawensis JCM 25146 | reverse complement strand
GGGAAGGCTCTCTCAGGCGATTGAAAGCCGGTAAGGTGCCGAGAATATGCCCATCCAGCGTATAAACAAAGGGCACCATTCCGAATTCGATGATCTCATGACAGGCAGGGTCAAGGCCGGTGGTTTCAAGATCAAGAAAAAGGCCAACGCGGGTCTGATCACGCGGCACCTGTGTCTCAAGTGGAAGGGGCGCGATACGACGTAAAACCCGGTAAGCACCCGTTGCTTCCAAGGTGCGTGCCTGATCTTCCAGCGAAGTGTGTTGCATAGAAGCGCTCCCTTAAAGCCTGATGTGATAAACAGGAGGTAATCCGTTACAGGCAGTGACAGCATTAGAAGGAGGAAGTCTCATGCGCAAAGCCGGTTTTATGGTGATGACAGCCCTTGGCCTTTTAGGGCCGGTTAGTGGTTTTGCCCAGTCATCGGGGGACTGGCTGCCGCAGTCGGGTGTGAAATCCCCCTATAGTCCTTTGGCGCTTCCCACGACGTTGAAACCACTTGCGCTGTCTTTGACCGAGTTATTGAACAAGGGTTTCAAGGTCATAAGCACGACGGACTATTCGGGGCAAGGGGTTCTTTTAACAGTAGAGGGGCGTAAGCAAACTGTGTTGTGTGTGTTAACCGCCCCCAATCCCCAGACAGATCAGAACGTGCCGACTTCACGCTGTTGGGCTTTGAATTAAGAGACTGATTTAACGTCATAAATTGATTGGGAAGAGGTGTCCGGTTGGGCGACAGCGCATCTTTTTGCAGACACTGTGAGGGGCGTTTTATGCGACCATTGGTCGCCCAGGTTTCCTCTCAAAGCGACCAATGGTCGCATTTGAGAGTTTGGCCATGCGACCAATGGTCGTTGATGAAGCGAGGATGACGCGACCGTTGGTCGCCTAGGTTTCCTCTCAAAGCGACCAATGGTCGCACTTGAGAGTTTGGCCATGCGACCAATGGTCGTTGATGAAGGGAGGGTGATGCGACCGTTGGTCGCCTAGGTTTCCTTCCAAAGCGACCAATGGTCGCATGACGAGAGGGTTTTGGTGACAAGAAACAGCACCAGTGCCCTTCAATCCTGCCCCTAAAACCAGCGCAGGCCGGCTCGGTGTTCACCAGTTTGCAATGTCATCGGGATAGGTAATGGCCTCCACAACCCGCTGAAGGTTTTGCAGATAAATAGCCGATGTGTATTTGGTCGTGCCCTGACTTTTATGGGTGGCTTCATGGCCTAACAGGTCATCAATCCAAAGCTCTCGAATGTGACTGTCCTGATTTCTGAGCACGGTTGAAACCAGATGGCGGAAGGAGTGAAAGGTGACCTGCGTTGGCAGGTTCAGGCGCCGTTTATGTTTGGAAAAGATCAATTCAAAATTGGCGCCCCGCACCCCGAAATTGGAGATAGGCAGTTCACTGAAGAAATAGGGGCCGGCGTTTCTGAATTCCTCAAGGATACCTTTTTCCAGCAGTTTGCTGTGAATGGGCACGATACGGGTGCCAGCCGATGTCTTGGGAGACCATTCCCGAATTTTGCCGTCGATCTCAACCGTATGGGGCCGGATGTGGAAACAGGGAATACCGTTCAGGACTTCGATATCCTCATTCCTCAGATTGCAGATCTCGCCCAGACGCATGCCGGTATACAGAGCAATGCGCACAATGCCCCGATAGGTGCGTTCTGGGAAAACCCGGCCTAGCCATTTTGACGTCAGGAGTGTTCTCAGTTCGTCTTCTGACCAGGCCCGGCGATTGGTCTTTTGTGTTAAATCGAAAGACCAGTTGGCCCAGGGGTTTTTGGGAGCGAGATCTCGCAGGACCAGTTCGCTCCAGATCGCAGACATGCGCGAGAAATGGTTTTTGACGGTCTTGCCGGAGACGAGTTCTGCTCCATTTTCCTCAGCTTCTCTGGCAGCGTCCCGAAGGGGGAGGGTGACCTTACCTTTGCCATGGGTGGTCGGCAGGCCAGAGAGAAGGTCGTAAAATTCTCCAACCACGTCGCCAGTGATCTGGTGAACCGGGATATCTCCGAATGCTTCGGTGAAGAGGGCCACGGTCTTGCCGGTTCCTTTGATGGTGCCAGCACTTTTGGATGGTACTGAGAAGACAAATTTGTCCGCCGCCGCCGACAGTTTCATGCTGCGCGGTTGTTTGGACGAGGATTTCTGCCCATCGGGTTTATCTTCATTGTGAGGCAGGCTGGTCTGGATCAGGCTACAGAGCGTGGTGATCTGGTTTTGTAAGCCCTGTTTTTCGGTGACAGCCCAGACTTCCCGTTTTTCGAGGGTGTGCCTGAGTTGTCCCAGTCCCTTCAGAAGGCCTTCCATGTGAGGCAGGACCGTATTGAGGAAGGTTGATTGCTTGGTGACCAGATCGGCTTTTTCAATGAGATGCTGGGCGCGCTCGGCTTCGAGCACTTTTGCGGCACTCTCTTCCTGCGCTTTCAGAGCGGCCTCGTAGCTGTCAATCAAGTCGCGATAGAGGGCCAGAAGGTCGTCTTTGGTGGGGTGTTGCATCTTGCCTGCTCTGAAAAGCTGTCCCGTCCTGGCATACAGGGCGGCTGCACGTTCACGGGCGACCAGCTTATCAGAGGTATGGAGGACAAGGGAAATCTCGGTCTTGCCCAACAGGGGACGGAGCAGTGCCGGGACAATGCGGCGGAAGTGATAACGAGGCTGTCCTGTGCGTCGGGACGGGATGGCGCGGAGCATGAAGTTTTCCCATTATGGGAAAATTTCCTCTCGGACAAAATACCTCTGTTTTTCAACAGTTTGTGGTGCGAACTGCGGGACTCGAACCCGCACGCCCATTCGGGCTGGAGATTTTAAGTCTCCTGCGTCTACCATTCCGCCAAGTTCGCGTGTGGTTTGCACTGTCAGGGGGTGCTCCTTAGCATGGTTCAGTCGTCGTGCAAACGGGGTGTTTATCTGGCGTGCAGCAGGAGGGGGCCTTTCTGGCGCAGCATGTTTCTGCCTGTTGTTTAAACGGTGTGATTTTGGCGACCTGTTGCCAGAAAAGTGGACCATGATTCATATGTTTGAGGTGGCTAAGTTCATGGGCGATCAGGTAATGGCGTACTATATCTGGCGCCATGATAACGCGCCAGGACAGCATGATACGGCCGGAACTAGAACAACTTCCCCAACGGCTGGATGTGTCACGAATATCTACGCGTGATGGATGTAGGTCCGTACTTTGGGCCATTGCCTGCACTTCCTGCCTGAGAGCTGTTGTGGCGTGGGAACGTAAAAAATCGGCAACGCGTCTATTGATGAATGCACGATCTCCGCTGACCATAAGGTATTGGGCTTCCAGCCATGCTCCGCCCTGTTGTTTGGGGGCATGCATGATACGGTAGGGTTTGCCCTGTATGGGAATGATGTTGTTATCTGAAAAAGAGGGGGGTTTTTCAAGTTTTTGCAGGCGTTCATTGATCCATGCATGGTTTGCCTGCACAAACGCCAGTGCCTGTTCCGACCTGCACCCTATCGGTACAGTTACAATCAGTGTGTGCTCATACGGTGCAATGCGCAGGGAAAGACGCTTGGCACGTATGGATTGTTTCCATACGACCTGCACCACTCCCTGTGCGGCAACATTAATTTCCTTCGGTAGGTTTTGCGTGTTCGGCAGGCCAGTCAACAACGTAATCCTCCAGTGCTCCCGCGCGTCTTTCACTTATGCAGCGCCCTGCGGCGGATGCGCCGGAGGTGATGACTGTCTGGGGGCTGCCCGTTATCAAGGGGTGCCAGGGCGGCAGGTCATCTCCGTCTGATAGTCGTTTGTAAGCACAATCTGGTGGTAGCCAGTCGAGTTCGGGAATCATGGTGGGTGTTAAGGTCACGCAGTCCTGCACTTTTCGGTGGCGTTTTGGGTAGTCCGTGCACTGGCAGGTTTTGACATCCAGAAGTCTGCACGCAACTGATGTGTAATACAGTTCGTCCGTTTCATCATCACGGAGTTTATGCAGGCAGCACCGTCCACATCCATCGCACAGGGATTCCCATTGTGCGTTGGTCATGTCTTTAAGGGGCGTGGTTTTCCAAAAAGGGAGAGGGGGGTGTGATGTCATTGTACAATGCTGAATAAAGTTGCGAGAGATAACGTCAGAACCAAAGGTTTTTTTAACAGTGGCCACCAGAAAAAATATAGTCGCGCCAGCTTGTTGGCCCCCAGTTCCTGCGCTGTTGCGATCCAGCTGCGCTGTAATGTTCTGATTGGCAGGGATAACGGGAGCAGGAGTAGGGGGGATAGTAAAAACCCTTGCAGGATCGGGGTAGTTGTCGCGTGTACAAATGCTGGTAACGCCATGCATATCCCGGTGCAGGGGAGCAGGAGTGCCAGAGTGAGTGTGTACAGGTGCTGTTCGGTCCGCAAAGCAAACACTGAAAGTACAAAGGCTGCTGTGACCAATAAACTGGTTGCAAGCATGACAATACCACAAACCAACGCTGTATAAGCGGATGCGCCGAGTGCAAGATATGGGATCATGTGCGCCGCATCCACTGTTGGAAGCGTTCGTTCAGTGCACCCAGATTATTTTCCCAGAATGTGTCATCTATGGTGATGGCGGGGGGGATGTGACCAAGGCCGGGGGTAAGGGCGTTGAGCTCAGCATGGATGGGAGCGAGGGCCATGCATTGGCAAAAGCCTGTTGCTGTGCGGCCTGCTCCAGCCAGGAGACAAAAGCAAGGGCTGCGGGGTTGGCGGCTGCACTTGCCAGCACGCCCCAGCCGTATTGTACAACAAAGCGCTGTTGCCAGTACAGGCCAAAACGCTGGCGGATAGCGTCTGCTGTGCCCAGAATTTCTCCGGTAGGGACGCAGCCCATAAGCGCTCCGCCGGAGGTCAGTATCTGCCCAGCCTCTCCCGGTGTGGACCACCACGCAATATAAGGTCGCAATTGTTCCAGTTTGAGAAAAGCACGATTAACACCTTCGGTCGTGCCCAGCGCGCGGTAGAGCGCATTTGCCGGCACGCCATCGGCCAGCAAGGCGATTTCCAGCGTCAAGCGGGGGTCGCGTCGTAGGCTTCTGCGGCCGGGGTGGCGGGCCACATCCCAGAAGTCAGACCAGCTTGGGGCGGTTTCGAACCGTGCCTTGTCCCACGCCATGGCGTAATCAATGGAAGCAGATGGCAGGCCGCAGTTGCTGGACGATGTGTCTGTCTGATGGCGGGACAGGAGCTTGAGCGCGCAGCCAATGCGCAGGCTGCTGTTTTCCATCATTGCGGCAGCCGGGTGTTGGTGAGCTGGATTTGTGAGGTGTTGCAGGTCCGGGAGTTCTCCGTTCCAGCCGCGTGGCACTATGCTTTGGTGGGTCAGGTGTTCGTAGGGTTTAAACAGGATTTTGCTCTGGGTCTGGGCAATGCTGCCTGTAAAGGTCAGAATGTGCAGGCTTTTGTCTGCTCTCGTCTGTTTGCGCGTGTGGCCTGCCATAGCTGTGCCCGGTAGCAGACCCCCAAGGCCTGCCAGCAGGATACCACGGCGCGATAACGTGCGGCGGCACGCAGCCTGCCCCTGTTCCTGGGAGGACATGACCTGCCTGCGGGGTATGCTCAGGAAAGAGGGAGAGAACAGGGTAAACCTCACGCGTCGTCGTCGTTAATTATGGACACAATGCCACCAGCCTAAAGCGAGCCGGTTTTTTTATCCATCGGAAAGGCTGTTGCATTCCGCGTTTGCCATGCAAGCAGGGCCGGGCGTCCTGCTTTCAGTTCCCTCGGGTTATGCACGGGGGGGCGGTTAAGGCTGACTTCCGTGCCGTCGCACAAGCGCATCCGCATGACAATGCTGTGGCCCAGATGATGGGCGGAGACCAGTGTGCATATCAGGTCGCCTGCTTCGGCGCTGTTATCAGCCGCACCCGCGCGTGGGAAGAGGACTGAAAGGCGGTCGGGCAGAATGCAGATGCTTGCCAGATCATGCTCGGCCAGATCGGCATCGGCCATGGCTTCCACCGTTTCGCCGGATGGCAGGCGCAGTTCGGCAACATCGTCGTCAATCCGCAGGACCTTACCGGTCAGGATGTTGGCGTCCCCCAGAGCCAGCGCCACGCCGGGGGTGGCGGGGCGGTTGAGCAGTAGGGGCATCCGCCAGTTGCAGCAGGGTTCCGTTATCCAGCACACCAATGGTGGAGGCCGCGATAAACGCCTCGGTACGGTCGCGGGTCAGGAACAGGGATGTCAGGCCAATGGCCTGCCGGAGTCGTTCCAGAAACATCATCGAGCGTCTGACAGCCTGCGTGGGTAGGCCGTCCATGGGCTGGTTGAGCATCAGCAGGTCGGGGGATGTGACCAGCGCACGCGCCAGTGCAGCCCGAAACCTCTGTTCTGCCGAAAGGGTGTTGGGGGAGAGATTACGTACTGCGTCCAGCCCGGTCAGGGCCAGTACCTCGTCGCGCCTGCGGCCTATTTCTGCCTTGGGGAGCTGGCCTGTGGCCCGGAGAGGGAAGAGAATGTTGTCGGTAACACTCAGTTGCGGGAACAGTGGCGCATGCACACCCATGGTGGCGATCTTGCGTGCACCCTGGGGCATATGCCCCACCTCCACCCCATGTATGCGTATTTGCCCTGACGTGTGCGTGCGCCCGGCCAGTGCTTCGGTCAGGGCGGTCAGGTCTGCTGTGTCGGAGCCGATTCCCAGCAGGGCAATGCAGTTACCTGCGTTCAGGCGCAGGGTCAGGGGGGATGCTTCGGGCAGGACCGCCAAATCCGTGAGCGCCAAAGCCGGGGGTGAGCCATGCGCGGGCGGCATGCAACTATGTCCTTTTTTGTGGGTTAAAGAAGGTGTTGTCATTTAAAACGATAAAGTCAACGAGGTTTGTTTCATGTCATCAGATAAAATCAAGGACGTTAAGCTTGCCGGAGAAGCCGCAGCAGATACCGCGCGGGAAGAACTGGAGGCAGTCAAGGCACATATTGAACGCCTTGTTACACAACATATTGTGCCAGCGCTGGGCCGCGCTGGGGGCAAGGCAGGTGATCTGACGGAACAGGCGGTTGCCAATGCGCGCGAACTGGCCGATCATACGCGCAACGATCTTGCAAAGCGTACAGGCAGTCACACGTCCTGGTTGTCCATTGCCATTTCCGGCGTGGTAGGGTTTATCATCGGGCGCATGTCTCGCTGACGCTTTGCGCGTCATCTGAACGAAGGTAGCTCCAGAGCCCATGCGCATCTTTGATCTTGGTAAATCCGCCCTATCTGCCCAGTCCTCCCTGATGCAGCAGATGGCCATCCGTTACGGTCGTCAGGCCGCATTTTTGATTATGGCTGCGGTGTTTGGCCTTTTTGCCCTGATTACGGGGCATGGGTTACTCTGGATTCTTCTTGTATTTGTTGGCCACTTCGGGCCGGTTGGTGCGTCCTTTACCGTTTTCGGGCTGGATGTGCTGGCGGCTCTGGTGTGCATTATGTTTGGTCGTCGCTCCTACCTGACAACGGATGAGGTCGAAGCCCGGATCATGCGTGACCGCTGCATGACCCAGATGCGCGACTCCGTCACCATGGCTGCGGTGACCGCTACGGTTGCTACCGCTGTAGGGCGTGGCGGCTCGCGCAAGCTGTGGGATATTGTGCGCGGTAAAAAGGACTGAATCTGTCCAGTCTAGGTTAAGCCATAGGTTCCATTCCAAATTTGCATTGGCGCGCTGGATTGTTTCTGTAAATGATGGCGTCAGTCTTTTGTGAGCGTGCAAATTTTTTGCATGCTCGCTAGTGTGAGCAGTGAATGGAACTAGAGCATAATCCTGTTGTGGACAACGAAACCAGACGGTCCTTCGGCTACCGTCTGGCTCGGCTTGCGTCCATGTGGCGGCGGGAAATAGATGCCGACCTCCGGGCATTCGGCCTGACAGACGCCACGTGGCGTCCCATTTACTATCTCCATCTTTCATCTTCCTCCATGCGCCAGACTGATCTGGCCCGCTCCCTCTCGCTCGAAGCGCCATCACTGGTCCGGCTTCTGGATGTGCTGGAGAAGCGCGGCTATGTCGTGCGCGAAACGGATGAGGAAGACCGACGTTCCAAGCTTGTCAGCATTACGTCTCAAGGTCGGCATGTGGCTGATCTGGTCTGCCGGGTGGCGGATCAGGTCACTGCACGGCTGATGGCGGGTGTGTCCGACCCGGAGCTGGAAGAATGCTGTGGTGTTCTCGACCGTGTGGAGCAGGCAGCGCTTGCCCACAGGGAGAATGCTACGGATGCACAAAAGAGGGACGCACGGTAATGCTGGTGTCCAGGGCGGTGTCATGCTGACGGAATTCAATCTTTTCGGTGTCTTTATGGCACCTATTGTCGTGTATGCGCTGGCGGCACTTCCCCTTACCATGTGTATCCGCTTTGCGTTGTGGTGGAGCGGCCTGTTGGGCTGGTTCTGGCATATCGCACTGTTTGAAGTTTCGCTCTACGTCTGCATTCTCTGTCTGCTGATCCTCTACGTCTGACCTGAAAAGGCTTTTGAGTCTCTGCAATGCCCCTTCTGCGCACCCTGATACGAGTTGTTCTGACCCTTGCGGTCGTCTCTCTTGCGATTGTTCTGGGGATTACTCTCTGGAACGTCTACATGATCGCCCCCTGGACCCGCGACGGCGCGTGCGTGTTTACGTGGTCGATGTGGCCCCCGAAGTGTCCGGCACTGTGGTGCAGATCCCGGTGGTGGATAACCAGTTCGTGCACAAGGGGGACCCGCTCTTTGTGCTGGACCCGGTTCGCTTCCGTCTGGCTATCCGCGAGGCACAGGCCCGTCTGGACGGCGCTCTGGAGGATTTGAAGCTCAAACGCAATGATGCCAAGCGCCGTATGGGACTGGGTGGCATTGTGTCGGCCGAAGAGCAGGAAGTGTTCAACTCCAATGTGGCAACCCAGATTGCTGCGGTGGATGCAGCCCGCGCGGCGCTGGATGTGGCCAAGCTGAACCTACAGCGTTCGGTTCTGTACTCTCCCGTCAATGGTTATGTGACCAACCTTAACCTGCGGGTGGGGGATTACGCCGCAGCCAGTCAGGCCCGCATGGCGGTGATCGATGCCGACTCCTACTGGGTTTACGGGTATTTTGAAGAAACCAAGATGTGGGGCGTGCACGTGGGGGATGTCGCACGTGTCAAGCTGATGGGGTACAAACCCATTCTGGCAGGGCATGTTGTCAGCATTGCGCGCGGGATTAACGATACCAACGGTACGCCCGACAAGCTGGGGCTGCAGGATGTCAATCCGATCTTTACGTGGGTGCGTCTGGCCCAGCGTATTCCTGTGCGTATCCATCTGGACCATGTGCCTGACAGTGTGACACTGGCCGCAGGTATGACCGCCACGGTCAGTGTCGGGCCGGAACCAACAGGGCGCAGGGGTAAATTGACTACCTGGCTGCAAGATCATCTCTGAGCGTGGGCCAAGGATGAAAAGCATGAAGGCTCGCCGCCGCTTTGGGTTATGTGCCGCAACCGGCATGCTGCTCTCCGCCTGTACTGTTGGGCCAAATTACCAGCCTGACCGTATGAAGCTGCCAGCCCAGTTCAAGGAGGCGGCAGAAGAACACGTTGCCACCCCTGAAGAGATTGAGCGCACAAACAAGGAAATGGTCGAGTGGTGGTCTCTGTTCAGGGACCCCATGCTCTCCCAGCTTGTGCAGGACGCCATCAAGGGGAACTATGACCTGCAGATTGCGGGGCAGCGTATTCTGGCCGAACGTGCCATGCGCGACCGTTCCGCCGCGCAGTGGTATCCGCAGATGGATGCCAACATGGGCGGGGGGGATGTCCGCTATTCCCTGAATATTGATAACTGGCCGATCCGTCCGGGTAACCCGCAGAACAGGCCCGAAGCCTCCATGCTGACCTATGGTGCCACTGCATCGTGGGAGCTCGACATGTTCGGGCGGATCCGTCGGGATGTGGAAGCGCGCGAACACGCAGTTGAAGCCACGATTGAGGCCCGCCGCGCAGTTCTTATGGGTCTTCTGTCCGAGCTGGCATCGGACTACATGCTGCTGCGTGTGACCCAGTTGCAGATCCAGATTGCAACGGACAACATCCGGGTTGCCAAGGACGCGGTGGACCTGACCAACAAGCTGTATCTGGAGGGTGTGGGCAACACCTTGCAGATTGCACAGGCTCAGGCTGAACTGGATGCACAGATTGCGGCACGTGAGCCGCTTAAAACCCGTGTTTCTCAGGTAACACACGCGATTGCAGTTCTGCTGGGCAAAATGCCCGGCGAGCTGGAAGATCAGCTCAAGCAGCCGCGTGCGCTCCCTACAGTGCCTGAATTCCCTGCAGTTCTGCCATCCGTGGTGATTGCCAACCGTCCGGATGTGCGGATGGCCGAGCGGCGTTACGCAGTTGCCACGGCCCAGATTGGCGTATCGGTTGCCAACCTGTACCCGCATTTTGTGGTGCCGTTGACATTCAACCCCAATGCTTCGGCCATGTATCAGGCGTTTCAGGTCAACGCCATGAGCTGGCAGTTCCTGCTTATGGCCAGCCTGCCGCTGATGCATGGTGGCAAAATGACGTCCGAAGTCCGGGCCGCACAGGCCTCCGCGGAAGCATCGCGCCTGACATACCGCCAGACAGTGCTGACTGCGTTCAAGGAAGTCGAAGACGCGATGGCCGCATGGCATGATGATATTGAATATGCCGAGCAGTTGCACAAAGCGGCGGAAGACAGTGCAACAGCCAGCGAGCGGGCGCGCAAGCTGTACGGGGCAGGTCTGGTTGGCTTTCTGGAAGTGCTGACAACCGAACGCACGACCCTGAACGCGCAGAACACGGAGGCACTGGCCCGTCTGGAACGCCTGCGTGATGCGGTTAATCTTTACACGGCGCTGGGGGCGGGCTGGAAAGGTGTAGCCCTGACCAACTCCACCCTGCCTGTTTCTCTTGAAACGCAGAATATTCTGGCAAGGGCCTTCTCGCAGTAACACGCGGGGAGCGGGTCTGGGGCCATATACCCGTCCGGCATGTCTGTCGGGCGGGTTTTTTTATACCCTGACGATCAACCGCGCGCGTTGCCGGCTGCAAACTGCCTGAATGCCGGGCGCTCTGCCTGTGTGTGCAAAAAGTGCAGCATGGCCTTGCGTGCCAGCCCGGCATCTCGCCCCAGATTGATCAGCCCGCTTATCTGCGATGGGTGGCGGAGCAAGGAGCGGAGGAGCAGGCCAATTTTAAGCCTCCATCGGGGGAGAGCACGCAGGCCGTAACCGGGGGGAGGGAGCGCGTTGCCGGGTCGCAGATAACACGCAGCACGGCAAAAGGTAGACCAGCTTCCTGCGCAGCCTGCGCCAGAAAGCCACTTTCCATATCCAGTGCGGCACAGTGTGTGTCGGCAAACAGCGTGGCTTTGTGCTGTGCCTCAAGGACCACATCATCATGGTGCAGCAAAGGGCTATTGATAACGCCTTGCTGGTCCGCTCCCAGAATATGGCGCAGGGTCGCATCACACGACCATGTGTTGCTCCATGCTTTGACCGCGCCGGGAATAACAATGCTCCCCGGTGGCAGGGCCGGGTCCAGCCCTGCGGCCAGCCCGAACGATAGCAGGCAGTCTGCCCCGCATGCGGCCAGCCGGTTGGCCTCGCGCTGGGCACCTGTCCGTGTAGCGCCACTTGCCGCAATGGCTGCATGGGGGAAAACACTGCGGATGAGCTGTGCTTCGGCCTTGAGCCCGACCAGAATACCGGGGCGTAAGGGGGCTGGATGTGTGGTGGATGTTTGTGTCATGGATCAGCCCCCGGCGTGGTGGAGAGTGTGGTGCCCCGTGCTCAGCCCGGGGTTTTAAGGCCCAGTGCCTGTACGGCCCGCAGGCCCGAGCGCATGGCCCCTTCCAGCGTGGCGGGCAGGCCGGTGTTCGTCCAGTCGCCCGCCAGCGCCAGATTGACAAGCGGTGTCGCAGGTCCGGGTCTGCGGCGGTTCTGCTCTGGGGTGGCGGCAAAGGTTGCGCGCTTTTCCCATACAATACGCTGCGCATCTGGTGTTTGCGGCAGGGGTTGTTCGAGCACTGCATCGCAGGCACTGCGCAGCTCGGTCCAGATTGTGCGGGCCAGTTCCTCATGGTCGTGGCTTGCGTAGCGGTTGGCCGCGCTGACTGTGACGGACAGAATATTCCCGCGCAAAAATACCCACTCTGTTACGCCGCCGATTACGCCCATAAACCCGCAGCGGGCAAAACTGCCAACGGGGCGTGGTGCATCCTTCAGGCGGAAATGCAGGTTGAGAATGCTCTCAAACGCGTTGGGGGTTACCAGCCCGGCCATATGCGGGGCCAGCAGTGTTTCGGCTACCGGGGCGGTGGTCGCCACAATGACGTGATCCTGTTCGGACAGAGCAATGCTGTCCTGGGCCGTGTGCAGGGCGCTGACCCGGCCTTTTGTGACATCCAGCCCGGTAATGCGGGTTTGTGTGCGGACTTCGGCGTTCATGCTGCCCAGATAGGTTATGGCCGGGTCCACAAGGGATTCGGACAGACCATCCCGCGCAAACCATGGCACACAGGCATGCCCGCCCAGAGAGAGGGATTCGCGCACCACGGCACCCAGTAGTGCGGCACTTCCCGTATCGCTCAGGGTATTCAGCGCGGAAATGGAAAAAGGTTCCAGCAACCTACGGGTAAAAGCACCGGGGAGCAGGCAGTCGGCTACGGTGGTTTTGGCGTCCGCACGGATCAGGCGGTACAGGCTCTGCAACTCGGGCAGGCGCATGTCCGGCACGCGGCGGTGGGGCTGAAAAACCCACAGGGGGAGCCGCCCACGGGACAGGTCAAGCGTCCAGCGGGCATCCTCGGCCAGATCTACGAATGGAAAAATCGGCTCTTCCGGCCCGCTGAGTGTGTCCAGCGCTCCTGTTATGCCCAGATAACGGAAAACCGTGCTGTTGGCGGACAGCAGCAGGTGGTTGCCGTTATCTATCCTGCAGTCAAGGTGCCGGTCATGGTAGGAGCGTGCTCGCCCACCACAGTTACGCCCGGCTTCATGCACGATAACGCGCGTACCTGTACCCGCTACGTCAACAGCAGCGGCAAGGCCTGCCATGCCGCCGCCAATAATATGCAGAATACCAGACATACCGTGTTTTGCCGTTTCTTCAGGAGACGTAGGACAGGGCAAACCACTTGGCTTTGCCAAGCAGGGTGGTCTGGGGGCGTGCGCGCAGCACGGCGGCACCCCAGCCACGTTTGCACAGGGCCTTGAGAATGGACTCGTAGCTTGCCCCCATAATGCGTGCGGGCAGCATGGAGCGGGGCTGGCAGACCTTCATGGTGGCAAAAGCCGTGCGGAAGTGGTCCTGCGCACGAGCAGCCATAACGCGGGCGACCTGTTCCAGACCGGGTGCGTACAGGGCCTGCACCGGGTCCTTGGGTACGTCAAAGCGTTCCAGCAGGTCGGCGGGCAGGTAGAGCCGCCCGCGGGCGGCATCTTCGGGGATGTCACGCAGGATGTTGGTAATCTGCAGGGCGCGGCCCAAGTGGTAGGCTACGCGATCGCCATTGTCCGAACTATCGCCAAAAATGCGCACGGACAGGCGGCCAACGGCAGAGGCTACGCGGTCACAGTAAAGGTCCAGCGTTTTTTCATCTGGGGCGACAATGGCGGTCTGTGTGTCCATCAGCATGCCGTCGATGACGGCATCAAAATCCACCTGTTGGAGGGAGAAGAAGTTGATGGCAGCCAGCAGCACCCGGTCCAGTGCCTCTACGGGGGGGAAGGCCCGCTCCGCGTAAAGCTCGGCAATACGCTGGTGCCAGTCTTCCAGCCCTTTGGTGCGTTCGGCCAGCGGGGTATTGCCATCGGCAATATCGTCCACAACACGGCAGAAGGCATAAATGGCGTACATGCCATAGCGCCGCATGGGGGGCAGGATACGCATGCCAGCGGCAAAGGAGGTACCAGCCTGTTTGACGGTGCTTTCCACCCAGGCAAGATCAGCAGGATCGCATCCGAGCGGGGTCGGTTTATCGTGCATCTGGATGTTTACGGCTGTCACGCGCTTGTCACCTGTTTATCGTCAAGATTGAAAAGAACGGGTCTCTTTTTACAGAACTTTCACCATTCGGGAAGGTCATGCCCATGCCCGCAGGGCCGCAATGGCTGCATGCATGGCGTCTGTCCGGCGCAGGGCCACGCGCCCTGCCAGAGGGTCCTCGCGGCGCAGGCGCTGTGTCAGGCGGTGGGCAAGGGCCACAATGGCCGCACATTCCATACGGAAACGCCGATCCTTGATATGGGCTGGCAGCGCGCTGGCCTGCTGGTTGAGGTCGTCCACCCCGTCGAGCAGGGTGTTAAAGACCCGGCGCATGGCG
Organism: Acetobacter okinawensis JCM 25146; assembly: GCF_000613865.1. Lineage (GTDB taxonomy): Bacteria > Pseudomonadota > Alphaproteobacteria > Acetobacterales > Acetobacteraceae > Acetobacter > Acetobacter okinawensis. Next base: position 29,461 of record NZ_BAJU01000022.1, on the reverse strand, counting down.
GGGCAGGTCCGCCCTGCCAGCAGGTCCTGTGCAGACGTGCCTGCCTGCTGCATCAACTCGGAGGGCATGTAGCAGCGGTTCAGGCGCTCAAGGTCCTTGGCGCAGTCCTGCAGGTGGTTCAGAATTTGCAAGGAGGTGCATAATGCGTCTGACGGGCCAAAGGCTGCCGGGTTCTCCCCATGCAGGCAGATCAGGTAACGCCCCACCGGGTTGGCGGAATATTTGCAGTATTCCAGCAGGTCGTCCCACGTATGGTAATCATGCCCGCGTGAGTCATTGCGAAAGGCGACCAGCAGGTCTGTTGCCGTCTCGAACGGGACATGGGTCTGCAAAAGGGATGCCCGCAGGCGTGCAGCACTCAGGGCATCGGCCCGGTTGATGGCGCTGCGCTGGCCAAGGAGCACCTCCTCCATGGCATCAAGCCGAGTAATCTTGTCCTGCGGGGGCAGGCTCTCGCAGTCTGCAATGTCGTCTATGACGCGGGCATAGTCATAATAGGCATGCACATGCGGGCGCAGTTTGCGGCTGAGTAGCAGGGAGCCTACGGGAAAATTCTCGTCAGACGCACCCTTGCCGGATGAAACGTCAGCTTGTCCCCAGATGCGTGTATCGTCAGTCATGCCGTGCCGTGTTCCAATAAAGGGTGCCTAAAGGCCGCTTGGTGTTTACATGACCCCGCCAGCCGTGCCTATCCCTTAATCCGGAAGGGGAGGGATGGCACAAATCCTTCACCTGCCGGGTGCGCGTATTTTCTGCGCCGTATCGGTGGGGGAGGTGTGGTCGCTGTCGGGGGTGGTTCCGGTATAGGCCCGGTTCTTCCACACAACACCGCGCCCACGGTGGTGGTTAAGTGCGGAGCCTATGGTGGCAGCAGTGTAAAACACTGCGATGAGCGGCAATGCCAACGCCCAGAGTAAGGAGAGCCGGAAGCGTCGGAGTGTTGGCACAAAGGATACCGTGGCGGCAAGCCAGACCCCGGCGCCAATCCACCGGGCGCTACCATGTGCGCAGAGTGCAAGCATGGCCGGTGCAATCCAGACCACCAGCATGGCCACAACGGTCAGAACAAGCAGAATGGGGGAGAACCCGAGCTGCACGTAAGCCGTGCGCGCAATCATGCGCCAGATATCGGCGGCAGATGGGTAAGGGCGAATGGAACGTGCCAGGCAGGAGTGGCCAAGGTAGAGTTGTCCTCCTGCCTGTTTGACGTGGGCTGCCAGAGTGCAGTCATCAATCAGGGCACCCTTCAGAGCCTCAATCCCGCCAATCTGGCGGAGCATGTCACGCCGGAGCAAAATGGTGCCTCCGGCGGCTCCGGCTGTTTTGTCTTTGGGGTTGTTGACCTTGGCAAAGGGGTAGAGCAGCGTAAAAAAGAAAACAAAAGCAGGGACCAGCGCACGTTCGGCCAGTGTTGCGCACTGGAGTTCCACCATTTCGGAAACCATGTGCAGTCGCTCGGCCTGCGCCTTGGCAACAAGGGTGGAAATATGGGCCGGAGCGTGAATGATGTCCGCATCGGTCAGGAACAGGTAGCCACTGCCCTGTGGGGTTTGTCGTTCTGCCTCATGCACCCCTTGGGCAACAGCCCATAGCTTGCCGCTCCAGCCTGCCTCCGGGGTTGCGCCATCCAGTACGTGCAGTCGCCCCTGCGGGTCGGGCAGGGCTCTGGCCAATGCGCCTGTGCCATCCGTGCTGCGGTCGTTGACCACAATAACGCGCAGTGCCCCCGGGTAGTCCTGCTGCAAAAGGGAGCCTACGGCCCCGGCAATGGATTCCGCCTCGTCACGTGCGGGAACGATGACTGTAACCTCAGGGGCAATATCCGCCGCAGCCTGCGCCATGCTGAGTGGCTGGAGAATGGGCCCTGCCTGCCAGAAATACCCGTGGCAGAAGAGCAGACCCACCCAGACAAGGGCGCACAGAATGGCCAGAGCAAGCAGCATGGCGGACTGTGCCTTCCCTTATTTGAGCATGCCGTTGTTGCGGAACCACGTAATGGCATCCCCTACCGCCTGCTGTGCCGGGCGTGGCGCGTAGCCCAGTTCGTCCATGGCTTTTGCGGATGAGAAAAACATTTTCTTGCGGGACATGGCGAGCATCTCCCGTGTGACACGGGGCGAAAAGCCAAAGGCGCGGGACATCCACTCGGACACAACAGCTACCGGCCAGATGACTTCCTGCGGCAGGCTGATCTTGGGTGGGGGGACATGCGCGATCTGTGACACCATGGCAAACAGGTCACGCAGCAGATAGTTCTCTCCGCCCAGAATGTATTTTTCGCCAATTCTGCCGCGTTCAAGGGCCAGCGCATGGCCTTCTGCCACATCATCTACATGCACGATGTTTACGCCCGTATCCACATAGGCGGGCATGCGTCCTGCGGCGCAGTCCAGAATCATCTGTCCTGTGGGGGTGGGTTTGATGTCGCGCGGGCCCACGGGAGTGGAGGGGTTTACAATCACCGCAGGCAGTTGCTGCTCACGCACAAGACGCAGGACTTCCTGCTCCGCGCGGTATTTGGAGCGTTTGTAAATGCCAATAACGGCATGTTCCTCTACGGGCGTGTTCTCGTCCGCTATGGAGCCGTCCCCGATCAGCCCAAGGGCGGCCACGGACGAGCAATAGACAATCCGCTCCACTCCGGCCTTCTGGGCGGCCAGCATCAGCAGACGGGTGCCCTCGACGTTGGCGGTCATCATGGGGGCGGGATCGGGCACCCACAGCCGGTAGTCGGCGGCAACATGGAAGACGTAGCGGCACCCTTCCACAGCACGCGCAAATGTGTCCGGGCGGGAAAGATCCCCCTCCACCAGCTCGGCGGGAATGTCGGCAATGTTTCTACGGTCGCTGCCTTCTCGCACCATCAGGCGCAGGGAATGGCCACGTTCGAGCAGTGTACGAGCCACGGCGGAACCGACAAAACCAGTTGCGCCGGTTACGAGCGTATGAGCAGTCATGGAGGGTGCGCTCCCGGTAGAGGGCTGAAAAAAAAACAGGTGTTGGGCTTTGATCCCGAACGGCTGGTCTGTTTCTTTATCCTGACACCCGAGGTGGCGCCAGACCCCGTGGTAGTGTAAGGGGGCGGAACATTCACACATGCGCCCGGTCGGGTTTGCGCCACATCCATGGGGGTGGCGGAGCCAGTGGCGTAACAGGCGGACAGAGCTGAGGCCTTGAAGAAGCTTACGGTTTTTCTCACTTTTCTTGGGCTCGTGGTCGTTACGGCGGCAATGGCGTGGAGCGGTTTCGATTCCGTTTTGCGCGCTGTTATGCGCATTGGTCTGGGCGGCTTTCTGCTTATGGTATGCTGCCAGCTGGCCGTGGATGGCGTGCTGGGCATGGCATGGCATGCCGCGTTCCCTGAAATTGGATATGTGCGTCTGCTGCTTGCCCGCATGGTGCGTGACGCGGCGGCGACCTGCCTGCCGTTCTCCCAGGTCGGGGGGATTGTCATTGGTATTCGTGCCACGTGCTCGGGCCATGGCATGCACCGTGCATCCGACCGCGAAGTGGAGCTGCCCGAAGCGGCCTGCGCCAACCTTGTAGACATTACAACAGAGGTCATGGGGCAGGTGGCATTTGTGCTGCTTGGTGTGGCCTGCCTTGTGGCGCACCAGCGCACCAGCCCGTTTGTGGTGCCGGTGGTAGGGGGCACACTGTTCCTGATCGCAGGGACGGCAGGCTTTATCTGGACACAGACGCATGGGGGCAACCTGTTCCGCAAGTTTGGCGGCATGTTTACCCGCAGCCTTGCATCACAATGGCGGGACAGCATTCTGGCAGGTGCAGATAATCTGCAGGAGCGCATGGAGGCAGCTTGGAGCCGCCCATGGCATATCTGCCGTTCGGCCTCCTACCACCTGCTTGGCTGGCTGGGGGGCGCTGGCATGCTCTGGCTGACCGCGCGTTTTCTGGGGGCGCACCTGACCTTCTCCGGCGCTGTGGCGGTGGAAGGGGTGACCTGCGCCATTATGTCGGTCGGGTTTCTGGTCCCCGGTAGTCTGGGTGTGCAGGAAGGGGCCTATATGGCCATGGGCCATGCGTTTGGTATTGACCCTTCCCTGTCCCTCGGGATTTCGCTGCTGCGCCGTGGGCGGGAAATTATGATTGGTATTCCCGTGCTGCTGCTCTGGCAGTTCATGGAAATGCGGGGCCTGCGCCAGAGTGCGTCTGCCGAGCCTGCCCCGAGCAACGGCGAGGGTATGGGGTATTCCCCCTCTTCCAACGTGGTGAAGGATAGCTGAGCGGTGGCAGATACAGACTCTGGCGTCGTGTTTGATACGCTTGTTGTTGTGGGGCCGGGGCTGATTGGCTCCTCCGTGCTCCGTCGCGCCAAAGAGTATGGCACACTGGCCCGCAGATTGGTCGCGGTGGATAACAGTGCAGCCGTGTGCGCGCGGGTTATGGAGCTCGGTCTGGCGGATGAGGCCACGACCGATGGTGTGGCTGCTGTAGCACAGGCCGACTGTGTTATGCTCTGCGTGCCGGTGGGGGCCATGGGTGCCGTTGCAGCCCAGCTTGTGCCAGCCATGAAGCCCGGTGCCGTGCTGACCGATGTCGGCTCCACCAAGGTTTCCGTGACCGAGGCCATAGCCCCCAGTCTGCGGGCGGATGTGCCCTATGTGCCTGCCCACCCCATGGCGGGAACCGAATTTTCCGGTCCGGATGCAGCTGGTGGACCTGTTTGAAAACCGCTGGTGCCTGCTGACCCCGCTGGAGGCCACAACGCCGCAGGCGCTACAGCAGATTCGCACGTTATGGACACGTTGTGGCGCTCGCCTGCGGGAGATGAGCCCCGCCCACCATGACCGCGTGTGCGCCATTGTCAGCCATCTGCCACACCTGCTGGCCTTTACCATCTGCGGTACGGCCGATGATCTGGCGGAGGAAACACGCTCGGAGGTGTTGGACCTCGCGGCTTCGGGGTTCCGTGATTTTACGCGTATTGCCGCCTCCGACCCCGTGATGTGGCGTGACATCTTTCTGGCCAACCGCGAGGCGCTCTTGGAAATGCTGGGGCGTTTTATGGAAGACGCACAGGCCATGGCCCGCGCCATCCGTTGGGGGGATGCGGAGTATATTGTCGATAAAATTGAACGCGGGCGTGAGATTCGTAAAAGCCTGATTGAAAACCGGCAGGCCTGAACCCGCTCAGGTCGGCTGACCAAAGGCCTTGAGACGGAGGGAATCGAGCCGCTTGCCGCTCTTGTCCAGCATGGGGTTAAGGGCTGTCGCCTTTTGCCACGCCTTGAGTGCGGCCTGACCATCGTTCAGGTGTTCTTCCACACTGGCTAGCAGGCTCCAGCTTTGCGCGTCCTCTGCATCGCGCGCCAGTGCCTCCCCAAGGTCCGCTACAGCCCCGCGCAGATTGCCCGCTACAAGGCGCATCTGGGCCCGCGTGCGCCACAGGACGGCCTGATCGGGTTGCAGGGCCAGAGCATCGCCAACATCTTCTACCGCATCGTCCGGCTTTTCTGCCGCGAGGTCTTTTTCCGCCCGGCGGAGCAGGAGCTGTGTGGTGGGGGAAAGATGCGCGGCCCGCAGTGCCTCCAGCCTGCTTTGCAGGGTATGGGCGTCATCAGGAGTCTGGGCTTGGGCCAACAGCTTGACCAGCATGGCAATCTGTACCGCTGTGGTGCCAGTGCCAGTGCCAGTGCCAGTGCCAGTGCCAGTGCCAGTGCCAGTGCCAGTGCCAGTGCCAGTGCCAGTGCCAGTGTGGATGGCAGGAGGAGCCGGTGCGGTAGTGGGGGCAGGTGGCGCAGCCGCCAGCGCGTCTTCCCAAATCAGGGGTAGAGCCGTGCTCAGCAGTGCAACAGACAGGCTATAAAACAGAAACCCGTTCCTTCGGTATCCGAGGGAACGGGTTTTGTGCATGATAGTCATGATAAGCTTGCCCGCAAGGGCGCGGCCAACCATCAATTAGCCCTGACGGGCCTTCATGCGGGGGTTCTTTTTGTTGATAACGTAAACCCGGCCACGACGACGCACCACACGGCAGTCTTTGTCGCGCACCTTGGCTGACTTCAGGCTATTTCTGATTTTCATGGCCCGTATTCTCCGCCGATGCTGCTCAATGCATGAATAAGTTGGCTCGGCACATACCGGCCCCGTGCGTCTGAGTCAATATTGCCCGCATTTATCGCGCGTTTTTCTTGCGGATTTTACGTTTTTGGGGCCTGCCAGTGGGCCAGATGCCTGTGATCTGGTCCGCTCTTCAGGCTGCGTGGGGGGCAAGGGTGCGCAGTGTGCCGGCCAGCGTGGTAAAATCCGCAGCACGGGGGGAGCGGGGGCGCCAGGCCAGGCCGATGGTGCGCCACGTAGCCCCCCCGGCCAGTGGGCGGGCAAGAATGGCACGGTTTTTAAGGATGCCGTTCTCAATGGCCAGTGCGGGCATAATGGCGATTCCCAACCCTAGTTCGACCATTTCCGCCATGCTGTGGAGTGACATGGCGGTAAATGTGGGTTCGCTCTCCCCTTCCGAACCACTGCGGCTGGGGCTTTGGCGGCAGATGGCCAGTGTCTGCTCGCGCAGGCAGTGCCCGTCTTCCATCATCACCATGTTGTACTCGGACAGGCGCTCTACAGGCACGCTTTCCAATGCCCCAAAAGGGTGGTTGGTGGGCATGATGACGTAAAAGGGGTCCTGCCACAGGGGGTGGGTCTCTGTGCCGTCACACAGGCAGGGCATGGCCAGCACCAGCATGTCCAACTGCCCAAGGGAGAGTTTTTCCAGCAGATGCTCCGTTGTGTCTTCGGTCAGGGACAGGAGCAGGCGCGGAAAATGCTCATGCAGGATGCGGACCGTGCGGGGGATAAGGAACGGGCCAATAGTGGGGATGACCCCGAGTCGCAGGGGGCCGGTCAACGGGGTGCGGGCGGCTGCGGCCAACTGGGGCACGGCCTCCAGTGCCGCCAGCGCCTGCCGGGCCTTTAGCGCGATCTCGTGCCCCAGTGGTGTAAAAACCACTTTTTTACCCACAGTGCGGTCCAGCAGGAGGGCATCAAGCTGGCGCTCAAGCGCCATAATCCCGGCAGAGAGGGTGGACTGGGTAACCGCGCAGACTGCCGCCGCACGGCCAAAATGGCGTAGTTCGGACAGGGCGATCAGGTAGCGCAGTTGCTGGGCGGAGGGGAGGGGAAGCATGGCCAAGTCCTACCTGAAAACCAAGGTATGGGTAATCGATATACTCAATTGTTCCTATATAAAATTTTCATTGGATTAAATGAAAAAGGCGGCCCATACAGGTTTGCACCGCCTGACCAACTCAAGATGGTCAGGCACAGTGCCAGAAACAAGGAGCAAACATATGCTGACCGTTGGCGATAAGTTTCCCAGCTTTGATCTGACCGCCGTTCCGGGTGGGCCGGAAGGCTGAAGGGCGAATTCGTTCAGATTTCCGACAAGTCCGATGCCGGTAAGTGGAAAGTAGTGTTCTTCTGGCCGAAGGACTTCACCTTTGTCTGCCCGACCGAAATCGTGGCTTTTGGCAAACTGTCCAAAGACTTCGCAGACCGCGACGCAGTTGTGTATGGCGTGTCCATCGACAGCGAGTTCGTGCATCTGAACTGGCGTCTGCACCACGATGACCTGAAGGATCTGTCGATCCCGATGCTGGCCGACATCAAGCGCGAGCTGACAGAAGGCACGGGCGTTATGGCAAAGGACGCTGGCGTTGCCCTGCGCGCCACCTTTGTGATCGACCCCCACGGCGTCATCCGTCATGTGTCCGTCAACGACCTGTCCGTTGGTCGTAACCCGCAGGAAATCCTGCGTATTCTGGACGGTCTGCAGAGCGATGAGCTGTGCCCGTGCAACTGGAAGAAGGGCGAAGACTTTATTAAAGTCTGAGTCTGATACTTCTCCCGGTCCGTGTTTGCGGGCCGGGGGTAGTCAGGCAGACCCATTGCGTGGTCTGCCTGACTACCTGCACTGCTCTGTTCTGGTGGTTATGCCCACTTCCGCCATCTGATGTGGCGGCCATGTGTTCCAGTTAACCATAATCTGGTCTGGCGCAGTTTTTTCCCCAAAAAAAAATCACGATGGAAAAAGTCATGTCCATAGATGCTCTCAAAGACCGTATTCCCGATTACGCCAAGGACCTGCGCCTCAATCTGGGGTCTCTGGCCAGCGACATCTCCCTGACCCCGCAGCAGCTTGGTGGTACGTTTGTGGCCTCCGCCCTTGCTGCGAGAAATGACGATGTCACGCGTGAGATTGTGGCCCAGTTCCGCGATGTCCTGTCCGAACAGGCGCTGACAGCCGCACAGTCTGCCAATGCCATTATGGGCATGAACAATATTTACTACCGCTTTGTGCATATGGCCGGTGGTGAGTATGCCAAAATGCCTGCCCAGCTCCGTATGAGCGTTATTGGCAACCCGGGTGTGGATAAAGCCGACTTTGAGCTGTGGTGTCTGGCTGTTTCCATTATCAATGGGTGTGACCTGTGCGTAACCAGCCACGAAAAAATCGTGCGTGATGCGCTAGGGGCCGCCGCTGTGCAGACTGCCGCCCGTATTGCTGCAACCGTGCACGCTGTTGCGGTAACACTGCAAGGTGCAGACGCATTGCAGGGCTAACGGTCAGTAAGACGTCAGGCGTAAGCGCAAACCGGTCGTTCTCGCGGCCGGTCAGGAGTGTGCATGTGGCTTGTAGTAAAAAGGGGCGCTCGGCGCCACTTTCTGATTACGATAAGATTGTAAGGGAAAGTGGCGCGAGTGACGGGGCTCGAACCCGCGACCTCCGGCGTGACAGGCCGGCGCTCTAACCAACTGAGCTACACCCGCATTTTCGACGCTCAACCGTTGTGTGCGTCGGTATGTGGGGCTTTATAACGATGTTTTTTTCTTTGGCAACAGGCATTTCACAAAAAATGCAAAGAAACGCATTTTAGCCAGTGCCATGCTGCCCAAAGGGGCAAAAAGCACCCGGCCAAGGGGCCGGGTTACCCAAAACGGTAGCCCGAGAGCGCTTTGCCCAGAACGATATCGCTGTAGATCTGCTGGCCTTTATCCTGCCCGGCGGCTCCGGCAGCGATCATAAGGGGCAGTAGGTGCTCCTCACGCGGGTGGCACAGGCGCGCACCGGGGGCTTGTGCCCATTGCGTCAGCCTCAGGTTTCGTTCAGGCGGTGGGGCGCAGGCTGTGGCCGTCAGCCATGCATCAAACGCCTGCGCGGGCTGGTCGGTCACAGGGGAGCCGTTCATGAAGTGACGCAGGTTATGGTAGCTCAGGCCGGTGCCCACAATCAGCACATTCTGCGCACGCAATGGGGCAAGTGCTGCACCAATGGCCAGATGCTCCGCTGGGTCCAGAGCCATTTGCAAGGATAACTCCACCACGGGAATATCTGCGTGCGGAAAGGCGAGAATGAAGGGAATGAAGACCCCGTGGTCAAGCCCGCGCTGTTCGTCTGCGGCGTTGGCAATCCCGGCGTTCTGGAGCAGGGTGCGTATGTGCCGCGCGACATCCGGGCTGCCCGGTGCAGGGTATTGTAGCGTATAGGTGTGGGGCGGAAAGCGTAATAGTCGTATATCAGTTCTGGTGCTGGGCTGGAGGTGACCGTTACGGCCTGTTCCTCCCAATGGCCGGACACAACAACAATCGCATCCGGCTTTTGTGGAAGCGTGTTGCCAAGCCCGCGCAAAAAAGCGGCCATATGGTCCCATGTCTGGGGCCAGTCCATAAAAAAGCACGGCCCACCCCCATGAGGGATGAACAGGGTCGGCTGCTGGGGTCGGGTCGTTGAGGGGGAGAGGTCAGTGGCAGGCATGAACAGTCACCGTTAAAACATGAGTGTTTCAGAGTGTTGTTCAGAGCATGGCGTAAAACTGGCAGGCTGATAATCCGCGATACACGCAATATATCTCACACTTTGGGTGTGAGTGCGGGCAGCCTGCGGGCATGGTGGCGCAATGGGCCACCATGCCGTTCTGGTATAAGGTGTGGAAGCCTTATTTGGTTTTTGCGGCTTCCAGAGCCTTGAGGATGAAGGAGCCTGCTTCTTCCTTTGTGCCCCAGCCGGTCACTTTGACCCACTTGCCTTTTTCAAGGTCCTTGTAGCGGGTAAAAAAGTGCTCAATGGCCTTGACCGTAATTTCGGGCAGGTCCGCAATGGTTTCTACCTTGGAGAACTCGGGGTGCACCTTGTCGTGGGGGACGCAGATGATCTTTTCGTCCTGCCCGGATTCGTCTTCCATCTTCAGCACGCCAATGGGGCGCGCGCGGATCACGCTGCCGGGTACGACGTTGGTGGGGGTCAGGACCAGCGCATCCGTGGGGTCGCCATCAGCGGCCAGCGTGTTGGGAATAAAGCCATAAGCCGTCGGGTAGGCCATGGGCGTGAACAGAAAACGGTCAACGAACAGAGCGCCGCTTTCTTTGTCGATTTCGTATTTGACCGAGGAACCCTGCGGGATTTCAATCACGACATTGATGTCAAAGGGGACATCCTTGCCGGGAGAAAGTTTGGAAACGTCCATGAGCACTGCTCCAGCCAGTAAATAAGAGAGAATGCTCCAGACCCTATCCGCCCGCCCGCTGCTTGCCAAGGGCTGGAGTATAAACGGGCAATATATGGATTTTCCTGCCCCAGACCCTTGCCAAACCGCTCTGGTTGCGTAATCAGATACTCGCCTGCGCGCCCGTAGCTCAATTGGTTAGAGCGGGCCGCTCATAACGGCTTGGTTGCGGGTTCAAGTCCTGCCGGGCGCAGGCTGTTCCAGCCAGTCGCGCTGCCTGTGACCACTTCATTTTTTCAGTCTGTTCCGCATAACGGGGGTTCATCATCATGGCATCTTATCAATACGTCTATGTGATGAAGGATCTGACAAAGTCCTATCCCGGCGGGCGTGAAGTGTTCAAGGGGATTACCCTGTCCTTCGTGCCGGGTGCCAAGATCGGTATTCTGGGTGTGAACGGCGCGGGTAAGTCCACCCTGCTCAAGATCATGGCTGGACTCGATAAGGAATTCGGGGGGGAAGCCTGGGCGGCTGAAGGTGCGCGCGTTGGCTATCTGGAGCAGGAACCCCAACTGGACCCCAAGCTGACCGTGGGGGAGAACGTTGCTCTGGGCTTTGGTGAGCTCAAAAAAGCGGTAGATCGTTTTAACGAAATTTCTGCCCGTTTTGCCGAACCCATGGAAGACGACGAAATGAACGCCCTGCTGGCCGAACAGGCCGAACTGCAGGAAAAAATTGATGCGGGTGACGGCTGGGAGCTGGACCGCAAGCTGGAGATCGCACTGGACGCCCTGCGCTGCCCGCCTGCGGACAGTTCGGTAGAAAAACTGTCCGGGGGGGAGTGCCGCCGGGTCGCTCTGTGCCGCCTGCTGCTGGAAAAACCAGACCTTCTGCTGCTTGACGAACCGACCAACCATCTGGACGCAGAAAGCGTGGCATGGCTGGAAAAAACCCTGCGTGACTACGACGGCACGGTAATGGTCATTACCCATGACCGTTACTTCCTGGATAACGTGACTAACTGGATTTTGGAAATTGAGCGCGGTCGCGGTATCCCGTTCGAGGGCAATTATTCCTCATGGCTGGAACAGAAGCGCAAGCGCCTGTCGCAGGAAGAAAAGGAAGAAAGTGCCCGCCAGCGTGCCCTCGCCGCCGAACAGGAATGGATTAACGCCAGCCCCAAGGCCCGCCAGAGCAAAAGCAAAGCCCGTATTGCCAAGTATGAGGAAATGCTGGCCGCAAGTGCCGAGCGTGTGGGCGGTGTGGCTGATATTGTTATCCCCCCTGGCCCGCGCCTTGGCGGTACGGTGATCGAGGCTGACAACCTGACCAAAGGGTTTGGGGACCGGCTGCTGATTGATAATCTGAACTTCAAGCTGCCACCGGGCGGCATTGTGGGTGTCATCGGGCCGAATGGTGCTGGTAAGTCCACGCTGTTCAAAATGATTATCGGGCAGGACAAGCCCGATTCAGGTGAGCTGAAAATCGGTGAGACGGTCAAGCTCGGCTATGTTGACCAGTCGCGTGATGACCTGTCCCCCGATAAAACCGTGTGGGAAGAAATCTCGGGCGGGACGGATGTGATCTACTTGGGCAAGCGGGCTGTGCCGTCGCGCGCTACGTAGGGGCTTTTAACTTTAAAGGCTCCGACCAGCAGAAAAAGGTTGGTGTGCTCTCGGGCGGGGAACGCAACCGTGTGCATCTGGCTAAAATGCTCCGCCAGGAAAGCAACGTGATCCTGCTTGACGAACCGACCAACGATCTGGACGTGGATACGCTGCGCGCTCTGGAAGATGCTCTGGCCGAGTTTGCAGGCTGCGCCGTGGTTATCTCCCATGACCGCTGGTTCCTGGACCGTCTGGCTACGCATATTCTCGCGTTTGAAGGCGATTCCCACGTTGAGTGGTTTGAGGGTAACTTCCAGGCTTATGAAGAAGACAAACGCCGTCGTCTTGGCCCGGATGCCACCGAACCCGGACGTATCCATTACAAACCGCTTGCCCGTTAAGGGCATGCGGACATGGGGGCTCCATCAGGGGGCCTTCCTCCGCTGCGGGGGCTGAGCAATGGATTTACGCTCGGTCAGAACACCACGCCTGCTCCTTAAACCCGTTACGTGGCGGGATATGGAAGATATGGTGCGCCTGAAGGCCGATGGCGGCGCTTTTGGCCAGATGCTGGGCGGGGTTTGTACCCGCCAGCAGGCAGAGCGCGAAATGGCAGATGACATTGCTTTTTGGGCATGCCATCGCGTTGGTATTTTTACCATTCATGAAAACGGCCAGTTTGTGGGTATGACCGGCATCCATGACCGACCGGATGGTCGTGGGTTTGGTCTGCGCTTTGCTCTGTTTGCAAGCGCGCGCGGGCGCGGCATTGCGCGTGAGGCTGCCAATGCGGCATTGAACTTTGCGCATGATGCAGGCTTGCACAGGGTTATTGCTGTGGCATCGGAGAGTAATGTGGCCTCCCGTACCATTCTGGGCAGTATTGGTATGCATGTCTGCGAGACATTCGCCAGAAACGGACAGACAATGATGGTGTACGAGAGCAAGCGCGCATAAAAAGCACCCTTTCGGGTGCTTTTTGCCAGAGTGGCTGGTGCGTTTTTTTATATGCTCAGTTGGCTGCCTGAGCGTGACGGTCCAACTGTTTTTGCAGGGCAACCAGCAGTGTGTCCACGCTGCCACCATTACGGGCAATAAAGGAGGAGTAGTCGTTACGCTGGGTCAGGCGCAGGCTTGCCCCTTCACCGATCACGTCCACAACCTGTGGCTGCCCATTGTCATAGCCAACAATCCACTGCATGGAGGCAGGGGGCTGCTGGGGGCGTGTGAGAATGGCGTTAACGGAATCTTCCCCACCCGATTTGGTCACATCCCCGATGGTGAAGCTTACGCCACGGTATTCACCAAGCTTGTCGGTAATGGCGTTGACCAGCACTTCGTGGAAGAGGGCCAGATAATGCTGCCGCTGTTCCGGGGTGGCAATTTTCCAGTAACGGCCAAGGCAGTAGCGGCCAATACCGTCAATATCCACGTTTTTCTGAACAAGAGGAAGCACTTTGGCTTTCTTTTCAGGCAGGGGCACAGGGCTGTTTACAATGGCAACAAGCTGGGTGCCAAAGCCCTGAATGAACTGCTTGGCGTTATCCGCTGCACGGGCTGGCAGTGCAAACAGTCCGCTGGCGCATGTCAGGGCCAGAGTGGCAAGAACAATACGACGACCAGAAAGGAGTTTCATGTCTGCGCTACCTTCTTGTTGTTAGTTATTGATACCAGTCGGGCACGGTGGCGCGGTGGTCATTTTTAATGGCCTCGGCCTGTGCCTTGCGCTGCTGCTGGTATGCGCTGCGGATTGTGGCGTAGGGGTCCAGAGCATCGCGCTGCAAGGCATCCAGATCTTCCAGATGCTCGGAGCGGCCGTGTACTACGCCCATCATATTGTAAGCCCAGTTAAAGCTGACAAGCCCATAGCCGCGGGGAACGTAATCCCATGGGGACAGACCCTGATCAATACCGTAGCCAATGCCATCACGGAACGAGGATGGCCCCATGGGCAGGAACAGGTAAGGACCGGAGGAAATACCCCAGTTGGCCATGGTCAGGCCCGCATCGTTGTCATGGTGCGGGAAGCCAGCCATTTTGGCCACGTCAATCAGCCCGCCTACACCTACGGTCATGTTGATGCACCAGCGCACGAACGAGTCCCCTGCACGGCGGGGTTTGCCAGCTCCCACGTCGTTAAAGAAGACGGAGGGTTCGTTCATGGTGGTAATCATGTTGCCGAGCGAGTTGCGTACCGGGCGCGGCACGGCCCACACATAGGCCTTGGCAGCAGGGCGGAGGGCCCATTTGTCAAACTTCATGGTCAGGTTGAAGACCTTGCGGTTCAACGGCTCGTAAGGGTCGTTTGCCGCCTGGTATTCGGCCAGAGCGTCCGGGTCTTTGGGAACGGGGGCTTTTATGGAGCTACACCCCGTTGTGCCGACCAGCACAAGACCAAGGCAGAGTGTTCCCAGACGGAAACGGCGATGTACCGAGGAACCTTCCCGCGTCTGATCATTTTGATCCTGCGCGCGAGGGCGGAGCCGTGAGCCGTTCCGTCCTGAAATCATTGCCACCTTTACCTTTGCCTTGTGACGTCCGCATGGCCTGCCGGGCAGACCTGTTTACTGCTGCCTTCTCTACCATGAGAAACGCAGGGTGCAATGGCAGGGCTTCTCTGCGTAGAAGGCAGGGGACAAAATACAGCCCTTTGCATGTTGTCTTTTAGCCGGGAAGTCTAGGTTTTTGCAACTGCTGTTGCCATAAAGTCGCACATCCTGCTCAGGATGTGATGGCAGGTTGGGACTCCGGTTTTACAGCCCGCGCTCACGCTTGATAATATCCCATGCAGCGTTGATTCTGGATATGCGGACGGAGGCCACCTGCACCTCTTCCGCGCTGGCATTGCGCGCGGCCAGAATGTCCGGGTGGTACTGCCGGACAAGCTTTTTCCAGTGCGCACGTAACTCCTCGTTGGAGAGGGAGGCGCTGACCCCCATAACGGTGTAGGCGTCATCTTCCCCCATGCTGGCGCGGGCGCGGCCCTGTTCCGCCCGCTCCCATGCCCCACGTCCCAGCCCGAACAGGGCATGCACGCGTTTGAGAAAGCGCAGCTCTTCAGGTGCCAGAGGTTCATCATCCGCCAGATCAGCGCGGGCAATGGCAAACAGGGTCCCCATCAGGTCTTCCAGCGGAGGTTTGTCCTTGCCGTAAGCCTGCCCGAGTTCGCGGGCAAAGGCCTCGTAATCATCGGTTCTCTGGCGGGCCATATCAAACAGGCGGCCAATGTCGCGCATGTTCTCATCGGGTACGCGGAAGCGGTTTTTAAAAGCGTTGATTTCCCGCCGGTTGACCGGTGCATCGCATTTGGCAAGCTTGGCGCACAGGATCACGCAGGTCAGCCCGTAGAGCTGCTCTTTTTTGCCCAATGTCGCCGCCAGTTTGGCGGCCACAAAAGCTGCGGCCCCGTTGGGGTCCGGGCGTGCCCGGGCGGCCCAGCGGTCGCTCCAGCCAACAGCGGGCGGGTGCAGCAATGTACCATTGTCCGCAGCATGGCCCAAAGCCGTGCCCAAAGCGGCACCGAGTGGCCCGCCAACGGCAAAGCCGGTTACTCCGCCAAATATTTTGCCCCAAATCGCCATAAGCTCTTTTATCATGTTCTGGTGTTAAA
The DNA here is from genome assembly GCF_000613865.1 of Acetobacter okinawensis JCM 25146. Taxonomy (GTDB): domain Bacteria; phylum Pseudomonadota; class Alphaproteobacteria; order Acetobacterales; family Acetobacteraceae; genus Acetobacter; species Acetobacter okinawensis. The sequence goes on along the minus strand of NZ_BAJU01000022.1, from coordinate 13,784 downwards.
CCCTAGTGCGGGTAGGGGTAGCGTAAAAGCTGGGCAGCAATGTGCCCAAATCGTATTTGTGATGAACCGCGTTAAATCAAAAAAAGAGAGAGGGTATGATTACACACACGGCACCCAGACCAGCCCCTGCGCGGCCAACTGTCGCCCTGATCGGGGCCGGCGCGGTCGGGCTGGTTATGGCGGGGGCTCTTGCCCGTGCCGGGTGGGGGATAAGGGTATGCGGTGCGCGTGCCCCGTTTGCGCGGCTGGATGTAACCGAAGGCGCGGACACAACGGTGTGTGCCGTCACACACGCGCACACTGTGGCCGATGTGGGGGCATGCACGCTGGCTATTGTGGCGGTCAAGGCGCACCAGACGGCGGATGTGGCGGGTTGGATTGGCGCGTTCAATCAGCCGGGGGTGCGTATTCTGGTTGCCCAGAATGGTCTGGAACACCGTGCGCGCATTGCTGCATATGCGCCCGAGGCCAGTGCTGTGCCTGCTATTGTCTATTTTAACGCAGAGCGGTTGGCACCGGGGCATACGGTCCTGCGCCGAATCGGTGCGGCGGACATCTGTCTGCCCGCACAGGCAGATGTGCAGGATGTGGCACAGGCCCTGCAACAGGGCGGGCTGCGTACCCAGACCACGGCAGATATGACCACCATCGTATGGACCAAGCTGCTGGCCAACAGTGCGGCCAACCCGCTGACTGCCCTGAGTGGTCGCACGACCGGGGTGCTGCACGACCCAGCCCTTGCTGCCAGTGCGCGCCAGATCATGGTCGAGGTACTCCGTGTCGGGCAGGCGGAAGGTGCGGCGTTGACCGAGCAGCATGTGGACGAGAGCCTTGCATGGCTCCAGAGTGTGCCGCCGGAGAGCATGACATCCATGCTGCAGGACAGGCAGGCAGGGCGCATCTTGGAGTATGACGCCATAACCGGTGCCATTGTGCGTGCGGCTGAGCGGCATGGGCTGGATGTGCCTTTGAACCGTCTGCTTCTTGGCCTGTTGCGTGCGATCAGGCCCACGCAGGGAGTGGGTCATTCTGGTCATCGGTAAGGCGGTTTGAACGGGAAACCTTATGAAATACGCGTATAAAGTTGTGGATGTTTTTACCCAGACGTCTTTTACCGGGAATCCGGTGGCTGTGGTGCTGGACGCTCAGGGGCTGGATACGCAGGCCATGCAGGCAATAGCCAGTTGGACCAACCTGTCTGAAACAACCTTTGTGCTGCCACCCCGGGCTGAGGGAGCAGACTACAGGCTGCGCATTTTTACCCCCCGGAGCGAACTGCCCTTTGCAGGCCATCCAACACTGGGAAGTGCCCATGCCATACTGGAGGCAGGGCGCGCCACGCCACGGGATGGGCGGCTGGTGCAGGAGTGTGGCGTTGGTCTTGTAGCACTACGGGTTGAGGGGAGTGGTGCTGAGCGTCATTTATATTTCTCTCTCCCCCCTGCAACACAGCAGGCTTTAAGTGCTGCGGATACAGAGGAGCTTGAGGCTATTCTGGGGGTAAGCGTGGACCGTGCAGCCGCCCCGTTGCAGGTTGATGTCGGGCCGGTGTGGGTTGTTGCCCGCGTGGCGGATGTGGCGCAGTTGCTCGCGCTTACGCCTGATTTCTGGCGGGCAAAAATATTTGAACAGCGCCTTGGTGCAACGGGGATCAGTGTGTTCGCCAATCATGAGCATACGTTGGCGGATATAGAGGTCCGCTCCTTTGCCGCATCGCAGGGAGTCAACGAGGACCCCGTGTGTGGCAGCGGTAATGGGAGTGTTGCTGTCTTTAGGCACGCGCATGGCCTGCTGCCGCCCGGTCAGGTCCGGTACAATGCCACGCAGGGGCATTGCGTGGGGCGTGCAGGGCGGCTGGTGGTGTCGGTGGGGCCTGATGGCGCGGTGCAGGTCGGTGGGCAGTGTGTGACCACGGTTGAAGGACGTCTGGCGGGTTAAGGGGATGGCGTGCGCATGTGTGTTTCCACCTGCTGCTCAAGCCATTCCAGCGTGCTGACCCGCAGGGCAGATGCAAGGGACTGGTCGGGCGCGCGCTGGGCGTCAACCTGGGTAACCAGTTGCACCAGCGTGATGTGCTGGTGAGCAATCATACGCTCAAGCACGGCCCAAAAGGCGGGTTCGAGTGCAACGCTGGTATCATGCCCGGCCAGAATCAGGCTGCGCTTTCGTAAATGTCTGCTCATGTGGCGCGGCCTTCAAGTTGTGCAATGGCCCAGAGTGCGGCATCGCGTACGACCGGGTCGGGGTCCATGCTCAGGGTGTGGGCATGGGGCAGCAGGGCGGGTAGGCCAGAATTGCCAATGGCAATCAGCACATTGCGCACAAAGCGGTTGCGGCCGATGCGTTTGATGGGAGAGCCCGAAAACAGGGTTCTGAACGCGGGGTCATTCAGTTGGCTGAGTTCTGCCAGGTCCGGGGCGATAAGCTCTGCTCTGGGCTGGAGTTTGATGTGGTGGCTTGCCTTGGCAAACCTGTTCCATGGGCACACGGCCAGACAGTCATCGCACCCGTAAATATGCGTGCCCATCAGTGGCCGCAGCGCTACGGGAATGGGGCCTGCGTGCTCTATGGTCAGGTAGGAGATGCAGCGCCGTGCGTCCATCTGGTAGGGGGCAGGAAAAGCCTGTGTGGGGCAGGCGCTCAGGCAGCGGCTGCAACTGCCACACCCCCCGCCAGACGGAGGGGAGGATGGCAGGGCGAGCGTTGTATAGATCTCGCCTAAAAACAGCCAGCTTCCATGTTGGCGGGAGACAAGGTTGGTGTGTTTGCCAGCCCAGCCCAGTCCCGCTTTTTCTGCCAGAGGTTTTTCGGCCACAGGAGCGGTATCAACAAACACCTTGACCTCGGGTGCCGCAGTGGCCTGCCTGCCCTCACGCACAACAAACTGCGCCAGATGTTTGAGCATGCCCTTGACCACATCGTGGTAATCCCTGTGGCGGGCATAAACCGAAATATTGCCGCAGCCGGGCTCGTGCAATGTGGCCAGTGCATCCCCTTCCGGCGCGTAGGATGTGCCAAGGGCAATGACCGTGCGGGCATCGGGCCATAGGGCCGTGGGCTGGCTGCGTTGTTCCGCGCGGTCGGCCAGCCAGTTCATCTGCCCATGGTATCCGTTTGCCAGAAAATCCTGCAACCGCAGGCGCACCTCGGGGCCGAGACTGGCCGGGCAGAAACCAATGGCGTCAAACCCCAACTCCAGCGCCTTGTTGCGTATGCGTTCGGCAAGGCGGTGCGCGGTCGGGTCCGCTGTGCCCGTTGTATGGGGCGGAGGGGAGGGGGGTGTCATGGTGGCAGGGCTGGCCCGGAGCGCATGGTGCGGTGTGCCTGCGCGCTACGGTATGGGGGGGATGAGGGGTTGTGGCATCTCATCTTCCGTCCAGTCCTGTGCTGCCCATTCTGCCCGCATGCGCGCCGCGGTGGCATCCAGATTTTTGTCTACGATAGCCTGCCGGATCTGGCGCATGAGGCGCTGATAATAGGCAATATTATGCCACGTCAGCAGCATGGGGCCCAAAATCTCGTTCGCGCGGAACAGGTGGTGCAAATAGGCACGGCTATGGCGCGTGCAGGCCAGACAGTTGCAATGGGGGGAAATGGGGCGCGCGTCCGTGGCATGGCGGGCGTTGCGCAGGTTGAGTGTTCCCCGCTCGGTATAGGCGCGGGCGGTGCGGCCTGCGCGGGTAGGCATGACGCAGTCAAACATGTCCACACCGCGTTGCACACTGCCGAGCAGGTCGTCCGGGGTGCCAACCCCCATAAGGTAACGGGGCTTGTCGGTGGGCATGATGGGGGTGGTGCTGTCCAGCGTTGCGAACATGAGCTCCTGCCCCTCGCCCACTGCCAGCCCGCCAATGGCGTAGCCTTCAAACCCGATGTCGGTCAGGCTCTTACACTTTCTGCCCGCAGGTCGGTTTCTGTTCCGCCTTGCACAATGCCAAACTGGCCGTAACCCGTGCGCTGCACGTAAGCCTCGCGCGAGCGGGCGGCCCAGCGCATGGACAGGCGCATGGAGGCGGCAATGGCCTCTGGCGGGGCGGGGAGTGCGGGGCACTCGTCAAAACACATGGTAATGGTGGCGTCCAGATCATGCTGGATGCCTGTCGAGCTTTCAGGTGTCAGCCGGTGTTCGGAGCCATCAATATGGGAGCGGAAGGTCACACCGTCCTGATCCAGCCGCCGCAGGGCCCCCAGCGACATGACCTGAAAGCCCCCCGAATCGGTCAGGATCGGGCCGGACCAGTCCATAAATCGGTGCAGCCCGCCAAGTGCGCGTACCCGTGCCGCACCGGGGCGGAGCATCAGGTGGTAGGTGTTGCCCAGCACAATGCCTGCTCCGGTGGAGCGCACGGCATCCATGGTCATGGCCTTGACGGTTCCAACCGTGCCTACGGGCATAAAGGTGGGCGTGGCCACGGGGCCGTGGGCTGTGTGCAGCATGCCCGCACGGGCTGCGCCATCAGTACTTTCACAGGTCCAGTGGAAACGGCTCATGGAGTGGTCCTTGTGGGAGAATGGCAGGTTGAGGGAGGAAGGCTCAGCGGTCATGAAGACTGCTCGCACACTGGAGCAGGCAGGCATCACCATAAGAATAAAAGCGGTAGCCGGTATTGAGTGCATGAGCGTACACCGCTTTTGCACGCTCCTGTCCGGCAAAGGCGCAGACCAGCATGAACAGGGTCGAGCGCGGCAGGTGGAAGTTGGTCATCAGCACATCCACTGCCCGGAAGCGGTAGCCAGGGCGGATGAAGATTGCGGTCTCGCCCTCAAACGGATGCACAACGCCGTGCTCATCCGCAGCACTTTCCAAAAGACGTAGGGTGGTGGTGCCTATGGCAACAATACGCCCGCCCGCTGCCCGTGTGGCGTTAATGCGTTCGGCGGTCTGGGGGGTGATAACCCCGTGCTCGGAGTGCATGTGGTGGTGTGCAATATCGTCCGCACGCACGGGCAGAAATGTGCCAGCACCCACATGCAGCGTTAATGTGCAGCGTTGGGCCCCTGTTGCATCGATAGCTGCCAGTAGCTCGGGCGTAAAATGCAATCCGGCGGTGGGCGCGGCCACGGCCCCTTTGTAGCGTTCAAAAATGGTGGCGTAGTCTTTGCTGTCCTGCGCCGTGGGGCCGTTGGGGCGGTGGATGTAAGGGGGCAGGGCCAGAGCACCCGCCGCCTGCAAGAATGCGTCAAACGCATCTCCCTCGCATGAAAAGCGCAGGTTTGCCCCCCCGCCGGGTTCCAGCGCCATGACCTGAGCCGTCTGGTCAGAGTGTGGGAAGGTCAGCATGTCTCCCACTTTCAGGCGGCGGGCGTTGCGTACCAGAACGTGCCATGTGCCATCAGGGCGGATCTGGTCAAGGGTAATGCCAATTCTGGCTTCGCCGCGCAGGGCATGGAGCTGGGCGCGGATGACTGCCGTATTGTTGGCAACCAGCAGGTCCCCCTTGCGCAGGAGCTGAGGCAGGTCACGCACATGGCGGTCTACCAGCGTATGCGCAGATGTGGCGTCCAACAGGCGCGCGGCCTCGCGCGGGCGGGCGGGCTCCTGCGCGATCAGGGCTTCGGGGAGGTGGAAGTCAAAATCTTCGGTGCGGTTGCTCATGGTGTGCCGGGTTTACGCAATAGGGGAGCGCAATGCCAGAGGGAAAGGGAAGGCAGCCTCCACATCGCGGGGCTTGCGTATATGGCCTGACAGGGCCAGTTTTGGTTTGAAATGGCCAGACAGTTCCCTGTTTGTCCATGAGTTTACATCCATAATAAGGAGACGACCCGGCATGTCCTATGCTCTGCTTGATGCGGCCCGCGTGGCCAAGGCCTCCGGTGTTTCGCTTGGTGTTCTCAAAACCAGTGCCGAAACATCAGAAACCCATGTGCGCAAGGTTGTCATGATCGAACGGATTGAGCACTGGCTAACGCCGCCGCCGATTCCGGTGAGCGTGTGACCCTGACGTCCGAAGAGTTCTGGCTGATCAGCAAGAACTGGTAAGGATGTGGCCCCATGTGTTGCCTGTGCCGTGTATTGAGCGGTCAGAGCATGTGGGGCTTACTCCATGCACCACTGCAAGCTGCGTTTAACTGACAGCGCAGAGCAGGCTGGTTTTCTGTAATCTGAGATAGTTGCAAGGTTATCAGAATTTAATATTTTATTCATTTAGAATTGATAAATGCCCACCGCTAAGTGGAAAAACTAAGTTTGGCGGTTGGTTTCGTGAGGAAGTTAAATACAAGAACAATATTAATTATATTATTTTGCGTAATATATTTTATTTTTGAATATTATATAGCCAAGCATTCTGATGGTCGGCATTATAAGCACTTCACATTGCAGATGGCAGTTTTGCCAATTTTGTTTTTTAATTGTGGCCGAATTGCCAGTGTTTTACTGAATACCATATTTGTACTGATTTTGATTTTTGATTTTGATATTTCGTATAATTGTCAACTGGTTACCAGCGGTACGCTCGATGCCGTCATGGGCACCAATCGGCACGAAGCAGCCTCTATGCTATCAACCATCTGTTGGCCTGTGCTCTGTGCGGTCATGCTGGTGCTGGGTGGTGTTGCGGCTCTTTCCTGGAAATTAGGAAGATGGAACCCGCGTATAGCTCTCGTGAGTTTTGTGTTTATTCTGTTGAGCGGCACATATGCCTGTTGGAGAGTCTATACGCTTAAATCATCCCTTCGTTCAGAAACATGGGCGGATATTGGGGAGTTAAGTGATATTGCATCTTCTCTGCGCCAACGCTCGCCCGGTGTGGTTGGTGATGTGACCTATATAATGGTGATGTCTGTGCAACGAGCGCTGGATAAGCGTTTTATTGTGCATCCACACGCCATAACAGATGCTCAGGTTATTGGTCGGCATGCAGGAAGAGTCCATAATATTATCTTTGTTATGGGGGAATCATCACTGGCAAAACGGTACGGCGTGTATGGGTATGCAAGCCAGAATACAACGCCCGGTTTTCGCGCGGCACAGGCGCAGGGGCAGGTTTGTATTGTGGGCAAGGTGCATTCTAATGCCAATTTGACCCGTTATTCTGTTCCCATGACCTTTTCGTTTGAAACACCTTTGGCGCGTAACCAGTTTTTTCAGGAAAAAAACCTGATCGAAATGGCGCGGGACAACGGGTACAAAACATTCTGGATTTCATCACAGGATGGCACAGGCCCGTATGCACGCTCTTACGGCTATATTTCTGAATATAGTGATTATACGACCCGTCAGGATTACAATAATAAAACCAATGGCGTGACATGGAAAGATGAATCCCTGCTACCTGTGCTGGCTGACAGGTTACGTGATTCTGCGCCCTATAAACTTTATGTTTTACATATCAATGGTAGCCACCAGAGTTATGAAGATAAGGTCCGGCCAGAGGATCGGGCCGCACTCCCTCAGGCTGATACATACGACCAGAGTATCCACCATACAGATGATCTGGTGCAGCGTGTTATGGCCATGGCGGCCTCCACACTGGGTGATTACACCCTGATCTATACGTCTGACCATGGTGAGATTGTGGGTGTAGGGCATGGGTACCAGTATGGTGGTTACGACCAGTACACCATTCCCATGATTATTCATGACAGCCATGGAACCGGACGGTATTGCGATATGGCGGAAGCGTTACGTAATGAAGATGGATATTACACGTCAATTATGAATAAGTATCTGTTGCTGGACATGCTGGGTTATGATGTAGATACACACTATATCAACTCCATGCGCAAATCGGATACAATATTGCACTCTGATTTGAAGGTGTACGCATACGCAAATCTGCCCACTGCGCGTGATCGGCGCTGAGTGGGGCTGGAATTTTAGAATTTCTGACGGCTGGAGAGTTTTTTGTGTACATAATCTACAATCCTGCATCTGGTCGTCAGGATATGAAAAAACTTTTATCTGTTCAGCAAGCTTTGGCCAAGCACCATGTTTTTCCTCAGTTGCTTATAACAGAATACGCAGGTCATGCTACAGAACTGGCCCGTTCGGTCTCCGGGCAGGAGGGGGTAACAGTGGTTGCCGCCGGTGGAGACGGGACGATTGCTGAAGTGGTTTCAGGGTTGGTCGGAAGTCGTGCCCGACTGGGGCTTATTCCCCTTGGCACTGCAAATGTATTGGCGCGCGAGTTAGGTATACCGGCGGCTCCCGATACTATTGCAGAAATTCTGGCAACATCTGGAGGACGTATCCTTTGGCCGGGGTGTTTGTATGATACGTCCGGAATACGGAAAATTTTTGTGCAGATGGCCAGTGTTGGCTTTGACGCATGTGTTGTTCACAATGTCAATTACAGCCTAAAAAAACGCATTGGCAGGTATGCTTATGTTTTCCAGATGATACATGATCTATTTTTCTATGATTTTTCATCCGTGCGCATGGAAATTGATGGGGAAACCTGCTCTGCAACAGGCGCTATTGTAAGTAAGGGATGCTTTTACGGTGGGGGTTACCGCATAACTGATTGTGCAGATCCGTCAAAACAAGGGTTTGTTGTGATTTTGTTTGAGAAGGGCGGTATCTTTTCTGCTCTACGGTATGGACACGCTATACTGCGGAATAAATTGGGTGATCTGTCCGACGTGCGGGTGATCAGGGCACGGCAGGTCAAAATTATGGGGTCAAGCAGCATTCCATTACAGGCCGATGGAGATACAGCGGGTTTTGCACCTGTGATGATAAAGGATGCGGAGGCCCCGCTCCTTGTTGCAAGTGCTTAGGATTATGGTGCACGCACACGGCAGAATATGTCGGTATGGGATAACTATATTTTTTGCTTGCTCTGCGTTTGCGTAGTCGCGCCTGCCAGACAAAGGTGCCGGTGCTCGGGGTTAGCGGGTGGAGTGCTCGTCATTGGGATGTTCCAAGATGATCGCACTCACCCCCGCTATTAAAAACACCTGTAGAACAGGAAGTTTTTTACCTGTTCAGAGTAGTCCAGTTTTTCACCCATCTCCGCGCTGGAGATGGAATGATACAGGTTCAGGACGCCGCTTCAAGCAGGGCAGGCAGGTATTGTTCCAGCTTGATGCGTACAGGCATCAGATAGGCGCTAGCCTGATCGCGTGCCAGTTCGCGCAGGACTCTCTGCGCAAAGGCAATGTTTGATTCAAGCGTTGTGGAAAAATCCTTGGGAAAGACAATGTGGTTCGTGGTCTCCCAGTAAGAGCGGGAGCGTGGACCAATAACGGGAGAAAGACCCCAGAATACATCTTCGCCCTGCAGCCACTCGCGGCACAGGTCAAACAGCTTGTAGTCAAATACAGGCTGGGTGAAAAAACCGCTGGCTCCTGCTTCTTTTTTGCGGGCGATGTCTTCCAGCTCTTTCCACGGTGCACGGCGGTAGGGGTCGAATGCTGCGTAGATTTTAAGATGTGGCGCTTCCTTGCGGTAGCGGCGGATAATGCTTTCCGTGCTGTTGGGGTATGTGCGCATGGACAGGTCGGCTGGGGGGTCTCCATGCACGACCAGAATTTCCTCCAGCCCTTCCTGCGCGGCTCCGGGCAGGGGGGCGTCGGGTGCAATGTCTATGGCGCGGATGTGTGGTATAATGTGGGGAAAGGTCGGGCGCAGCAGGGCCGCTGCATCCCAGCTCCGTAGGGGGAAGCGCATAAGGTCGGGGATGTTGAGCGTATCCGCTACGGGGAAAACGGTTTTAACCGTTTCTACATCCTGCGCCAAAGACTCGGCCGAGCGGGGGATCAGTTCAACGCACAGGCGGTTCAGGCTCATTCGGCTTGCCCCTTGATCTGCATCTGCGCGGCTGTGAGTGTGTTCTTGAGCAGGCAGGCAATGGTCATGGGGCCAACACCGCCCGGTACGGGGGTAATGCGCCCGGCAACCTGAACAGCCTCGTCAAACGCCACATCGCCGACAAGCCGGGTTTTGCCATTTGCTGTCTGGGTGCGGGTAATGCCCACATCAATGACCGTAGCACCGGGTTTGATCCAGCTCCCCCGGACCAGCTCGCGGCAGCCGGTGGCTACAACCAGAATATCGGCCTCACGGGCAAGGGCTGCGGTGTCGCGCGTGTGAATATGGGCAATGCTGACCGTGCAGCCTTCGCCCAGTAGCAGTAGCGCCATGGGTTTGCCCACAAGGTTGGAAGCACCAATAACCACGGCGTGCTTGCCCTTCATATCCCCAAGCTGGTCGCGTAGCAGCAGCAGGCACCCAAGCGGGGTGCAGGGCACAATGCCGGGCAGCTCAACCGCAAGGCGGCCTGCGTTGACCTCGCCCAGACCATCCACATCCTTGTCAGGGGCAATGGCATTGGTGATGCGGCGTGCATCCAACCCTTTGGGGAGGGGGAGCTGCACCAGAATACCATGAATTTCCGGGTCATTGTTCAGCCGCCCGATCAGGTCAGCAGTTCGGTCTCTGACGTGGTTTCGGGGAGCATGTGCATGAAGGAGCGCATGCCTGCATGGTGTGTCTGAATGGCCTTGTTTTTGACGTACACCTCGCTTGCCGGGTCGTTGCCCACCAGAATGACGGCCAGTCCGGGGGTTACGCCATGCTGGTCGTGGAAGGCCAGAACATCCTCACGGATCTGCTGGCGCAATGTTGCGGCAAAGGCCTTGCCATCGATCAGGGTTGCCTGATGCTCGGAGGGGAGGGAGGAGGATGTGCTCATCAGTTCTGTGCCGGTCCGGTCGCGTAAACAGGTGGGAAAAGATCACGCGGGCATACGCAAAAAAACGCGTGTCGACAATCTCTGGCCCCAGAAGTTCCGGTTTGTGGCGTTGGCGTGTGGGGCAGATGTGTGGGGTTGTGGAGGTTACAGCGCATCGGGGGTGCTGTCCTGCCTGTAAGGGGTCAGTACGTTCAGGTTCTGGGCTTCGGCCAGTATGGCGGGCCGCTCTGCGTTTAAAAAACCCTCAACGGCCTCGCGCAGGGACGGGTTTTGCAGCCAGTGGGCAGAGTGGGTCAGGGTGGGCTGGTAACCACGCTGGATTTTGTGTTCACCCTGAGCGCCTGCCTCCACACGTTGCAGACCGTGAGCTATGGCAAAATCTATGGCGCGATAATAGCAGAGTTCAAAATGTAGAAAAGGCCAGTTGCCCACACAGCCCCAGTTGCGACCGTAAAGGGTATTGGTGCCCATTAGGTTGAGTGCGGCGGCAACGGGTGTTTGTCCGTTGCGAGCGATCATGAGCACCACCCGCTCCCCCAGACGTTGCGCCATAAGGGGGAAAAACTCGGCGCTCAGGTACGCACTGCCCCATTTGCGGTCGATCGTATTGCGGTAAAATGCGTAAAAGGCCTGCCAGTCCGCCGGTGTTATGTCGGACCTTGCAGGGTTTCGAAAGTCAGGCCCGCGGCATTGGCGTCCCGCCGCTCCCGCTTGATGCTTTTACGTTTACGAGCAGAGAGTGTGGACAGAAAATCGTCGAAGGTGGCGTAACCCCTGTTGTGCCAGTGGTATTGCAAACCAAGGCGGGGCAGCCAGCCCTGCTGCTGCAGCACTGCACTTTCTGCCTCGGTGCAGAAGGTGACGTGGACGGAGGACAGGCCGGTATCCGCACAGATCTGGCGGAGCGCATCGGCCATGACAGCGGCTGTCTCGGGCGGGGCGTTGGGGTGGCACAGCAGCCTTGGGCCGGGGGCTGGGGTAAAGGGTACGGCAATCTGGAGCTTTGGGTAGTAGCGCCCCCCCGCCGCCTCAAACGCGCGGGCCCAGCCCTGATCGAACACATACTCACCCCACGAGTGGCCCTTGAGGTAAGCAGGGCAGACTGCGGCCAGTTGCCCGTCTGGGCTATGCAGGCTGACATGGCGGGGTATCCACCCGCTTGTGCGCCCGGTGGAGCCACTGTCTTCCAGTGCGCTCAGAAAATCATGGCTGACAAATGGGTTGTCCGGCCCAGCACATTGCGCCCATTCCTTTGCGGGAATGTCGTGAATGCGGTCATGCAGGGCAACGGACCAGTCAGCCATCAGGTTTTGTCCACGCGGTCAGGCGATTTCAAACAGACCTTCCACTTCCACCGGCGCGTCCAGCGGCAGGGAGGGTACACCAACGGTCGAGCGGGCATGGCGCCCTGCATCCCCAAAGACAGCAACCGCCAGATCGGATGCCCCGTTCATGACTGAAGCATGGGCCGTAAAGTCGGGTGTGCAGGCAATAAAGCCACCCAGACGCACAACGCGCTTAACCCGTGCAAGGTCGCCCACCGCAGCCTGGACCTGTGCGATCACGTTGATCATGCTGTAACGCGCGGCTTCTACGGCTGTGTCCACATCCACCGTGCCACCCAGCTTGCCGGTAGCGAACAGCTTGCCATTGTGCAGCGGCAACTGGCCGGACACGACCAGCAGCGAACCAGTTTGCACACAGGCTACATAGTTGGCCACGGGCGCTGCGGGTGTGGGCAGGTCAATACCCAGTTCGGCCAGACGGGATTGGGGAGTGCTCATCGCGTTTTGTTCCGTTCCTTGTCAAAAAAACCGGGCCTAGCAAACCAGCCGCAGGTTGCGCCGTGGGCGGGTAGGCTGCGTATCGTCTCCCTCGGGCAGGTCCAGTGGCAGCAGCGGGTCCGGCTCTGACGCGCTGTCCTGATGGGGGCCGTCGGGCAGGCGTCTGTCCAGATAGGTGTCGGACAGGGCCCTGAAGGCGTAGTCCAGCATGGAAGTGGCATAGGAGGCAACCGGGTCGCCCTCCACGGTGCCAGCCGGGCCAAAGCAGGAATAGGCAAAGTTTTCCACATAGGCTTCCAGCGGTGCGCCATATTGCAGGCCGATGCTGACTGCGTCCCCAAAGCTTTCCATCAGTCCGCGCACCATCGGGCTCTCACGCGTGGGGGTGAGTGTGAGCTCCCCTAGCGTGCCGTCCTCGTATTCTCCGGTGCGCATGAACAGGCGGTGCCCGCCAATGGTGGTTTTTTGTGTAAAACCGCCATGCCGTGCGGGCAGAATCCGCCGCATGCCACGCTCCAGCTTCAGCCGCACAGGTGTTGGCAGGGTTTCTGGCCGTGCGGGCATGCGGTCGGCAAAACCGGTGAGCGCACGATACATGGCCAGATGCGCCTTGGGGCCGGGCTGGGGGAGCACAGTCTCGCCCGCAAGGGCTGCCGCCAGAGCGGTTTCCACCGTAAAACCGCGGATATCCAGCCGTTGCCGCGTGCTGTTGGCCAGCCGCCCATCGGGGCGGAGCATGGAAAAAACAGGGGCGAGCCCACAGGATTCCACCCCAAGCAGGCCATCTATGGGGTTGGGGGTGGAGAACCCGGTCTCGATCGGGGCTACGGGGGTCAGGGTTTCCACCGCAGCTTCGTTCCAGACTGCGCGCAGGGTCTCGCCCAGACCGGGGAGCACGGTGCGCACGGGGGGAAGAGGCAGGGACTCCGGGCCACGTCCGGCATGGGCGGTCAGTGTGGCCAGTGCCGTAATGGCGCAGGCGGCGGCCCGGCCATCCTCGCTGTCATAATCCAGACCGACTCCGGCCAGACAGGCATCCATGTTGGTCAGCAGGATGTCTCCTGCTGTTATGGCCTGCATGGGGGGTGTGTCCGTTCCGGCGGAGGGGCTGGGCGCGAACAGGTCGGGTAGCGGCAAATCCCCATTACGCTGGTCCGCCATAGTCAGCGCTGCCTGACGCAGGACTGCGCAGATGAGCTTGAGAGCCGCAACAAAGGTGCGGGCGGCAAAGCCCTCTCCGGGGGAGACAAAGCTCGCCAGATTAACCACAAAGCCTGCGGGCCGGTCGAATGCGCAATGCCACACGGCTTCCACCGGGGCGGCCTGCCGTGTGAGCAGCAGCCAGACCAGCGAGCGCGCGGAG
>NZ_BAJU01000023.1 GCF_000613865.1 Acetobacter okinawensis JCM 25146 | reverse complement strand
CACGCAGGACGGTCTTTTCCGCGCGTATCTGTCCGATGCGCACAGGAGCACCTGCCAGCAGGTCGCACAGTGGATGCACGCCGCAGGCATGACCAGCCGCACGGACGCCGCAGGCAACCTGATCGGCCGTTACGAGGGGCAGACACCCGGCGCACCCGCGCTGCTTATTGGCTCGCACCTGGATACCGTGCGCAATGCGGGCCGGTATGATGGAACCTTGGGTGTTATGCTGGGCATAGAAGTTGTGGCCCATCTGGCCGAACGGGGTGAGCGCCTGCCATTTGCCATAGAGGTGATCGGCTTTGGGGATGAGGAAGGCTCGCGCTTTCCTGCCTCCATGCTGACTTCCCGCGCGGTGGCTGGCACGCTGGACACCCTACCGCTGGATGCGGTGGACGCCAGCGGCAGCACGCTGGGCGATGTACTGCACCACGCAGGGCTGGACCCCGCCCGTTACAGGGAGGCCGCCTATACCCCCGAACAGGTTGTGGCCTATCTGGAAGCGCATATAGAGCAGGGGCCGGTGCTGGAAGCGGCGGACATGAGCGTTGGCGTGGTCACGGCCATTGCCGCGCAATACCGCTTCAAGGTGAGTATGGTGGGGGTAGCGGGCCATGCAGGCACCATGCCCATGTCCCTGCGCAAGGATGCACTGGCCGCCGCCGCACAAGCCCTTGTGGAAATCGAACGCATTGGTGCCAGTGGTCCGGCCGATCTGGTGGCAACGGTTGGTCAGTTGCACGTAGGGCCGGGAGCCAGCAATGTTGTGCCCGGGCATGTCACCTTCAGTCTGGACATCCGTGCGGGCACGGCAGACGTGCGCGACCGGGCTGCCACCAAAATCCGCACGGCCTTGCAAGATATTGCAGACACCCGTGGCGTGGCACTGCGTATTGAGCTCCAGAACGATCTGGCCCCCACCCCGTGCGACCCGGAGCTGACCGCGCGTCTGGCAACATCCGTTGCCCGCATTACCGGCCAGCCCGCGCACAGGCTGGTCAGCGGTGCGGGGCATGACGCCATGGTCATGGCAGCACTCACCCCGGTTTGCATGCTGTTCCTGCGTTGCCACAAAGGGATCAGTCACAACCCGGCCGAAGCCGTGCGGCATGATGATGCACACACGGCCCTGCTGGTCATGCTCGACTTTATACAGGCACTTGCGCCACCCCGGCCCCAACACCAACGGAGTTTTCTGCATGAGTTCCTCTTTTTTCCGGCAGATTGATCCGCCCCAGCGTATGTTAATGGGCCCCGGCCCCATTAACGCGCATCCGCGTGTGCTCCGCGCCATGTCTGCGGACATGCTGGGCCAGTTCGACCCGGAAATGACAGAGTACATGAACGAAACCATGGCTCTGTACCGTCAGATTTTCATGACGCAGAACCAGTGGACCTTTCTGGTGGACGGCACGGCGCGCGCGGGCATTGAGGCAGCTCTGGTCTCTCTGGTGGAACCGGGCGACAAAATTCTGCTTGTCCGGGCCGGGCGCTTTGGCCTGCTCCTGTCCGAAATAGCCGAGCGTATTGGTGCCACCATCTGCTCGCTTGACCTGCCATGGGGGGAAGTGGCCACACTGGCCCAGATCGAGGACGCGCTGAAAACCCACAAGCCCAAAGTCTTTGCCTGCATTCATGGGGACACCTCCACCACCATGGCCCAGCCACTGGATGGCGTGGGCGCACTGTGCCGCAAATATGATGTGCTGTCCTACACGGATGTCACCGCAACACTGGGCGGCATGGCTGTCAGGACGGACGAATGGGGGATTGATGTGGTCTCCGGCGGGTTACAAAAATGCATGGCCGGCCCCCCCGGTTCCGCCCCCATTACCATATCCGACCGGGCGGCCGAGCACATTATGGCCCGCCGCCATGTAGAGGCCGGTATTCGCGCCGAAGGCGTGCACAACGGCAGCCGTACACGCATCCTTTCCAATTACTTCGATCTGGCCATGGTCATGGACTACTGGTCGGAAAAGCGCCTTAACCACCATACCGAGGCCACAACCATGCTCTACGGCGCGCGGGAAGCCGCACGTATTGCACTGGAGGAAGGGCTGGAAGCCCGCTTTGCCCGCCACGTACAGGCCAGTTCGTGCCTGATTGCAGGGTTGCGCGCCATGAACCTGCGCCTTTTTGGCAATGACGCACACCGCATGAGCAATGTGACCGGTATATGGATTCCAGACGGCGTGGATGGCGAGGCCATACGCACCCGCATGCGCGATGACTTTGGCATAGAAATCGGCACGGCTTTTGGCCCGCTGGCAGGCCGCGTCTGGCGCATTGGCACCATGGGGTACAACGCCGTCAAACATAAGGTGCTGCTGACCCTTGGCGCGCTGGAAGCCTGCCTTGCGGCACAGGGCCATGCCCTGCCACGTGGTGCTGCGGTAGACGCAGCACTGGCGGACTGGCCGTAAAAGGCCAGTCCATAACAACAAGGAGGCAAAGCGCATGCAACTCGATGATGCCCAGACCATCGTGGCGCTGACCCACTGCTCCGACCAGTACGAACACGCACTGGCCGAAAACAGGGTGGAGGAGCTGGACGCCCTGTTCTGGCAGGGACCGCAGACCGTACGCTACGGTGTGGGAGAAAACCTTTACGGCGCGGACGAAATTGCCGCCTTCCGCCGTAACCGCACGGGTGGCTCACCCGCCCGCACCGTGCTGCGCCGCACCATAACCCCCATTGGCACCCATGCGGGGGTCGTCAGTCTGGAATTTCGCCGCATCGGTTCCACCCGCACAGGGCGGCAGATGCAGACATGGATCAACACCCCTGATGGCTGGAAAATTCTGGCAGCTCATGTGTCCATCATGGCCGAGCAGCCAGAAACAGAACGCCCCACACTGTAAGGAAAGGAGCACGCCGTGACTTCGCCTCCCTTCTCTGACGAGGTTCTTGTTGCCGCCCGCGCACAGGCCATGGAGCTTGCACTCCCCCCGGCCTGTGTTGCCGGTGTTATTGCCAACACCAGAGTATTGCAGAACTATGCTTCCCTTATAAGGGACTTTCCATTACCCGATACGTGCGAACCAGCGGGGGATTACACGCCATGACCCGCTTTGCAAGTGCTCAGAGCATTGCGCATGACATCCGCAGTGGCAAACGCAGCGCAGCCTCCACCATGCAGGCCGTGCTTAACACCATAACCCAGCACGACAGCGCCATTCATAGCGTAACGCACCTGTTTGCCCAGCAGGCCATGCAGCAGGCCCATGCGGTGGATGCCATGGTGGCGCGTAAGGAGCCGCTCCCCCCGCTGGCCGGTGTGCCGTTCGGGGTCAAGGACCTGTTTGATATTCAGGGCCATGTGACCACCGCAGGCTCCATTGTGCTGCGCAACACCCCCCCTGCGGCACAGGATGCAGCCCTTGTCGCCCGGTTGCGCACCGCCGGAGCCATTCCCGTAGCCACGCTGAACATGGATGAATTTGCCTACGGTTTTGCCACGGATAATGCTCATTACGGTATCACCCGCAACCCGCATGATACGCAGCGCATGGCCGGTGGCTCCTCCGGCGGGTCCGCTGCCGCCGTGGCCGCAGGCTTTTTGCCCTTTACACTGGGGACAGACACCAACGGCTCCATCCGTGTACCCGCATCCCTTTGCGGGGTATGGGGGCTCAAGCCCACGCTGGGCCGCCTGCCGCGCGCAGGGGCCTACCCTTTTTCCGCCAGTCTGGACGTGGTGGGCCATTTTACCGGCACGCTGGAAGACCTGCGGAATATTTTTTACATCATGGCAGATACCCCTGCCGAGCCCGAACCGCAGGACCTGCGCGTAGCCTGTCTGGGCGGCTGGTTTGCCCAGAACCTGAGCCCCGCACTGGCAGCGGCCATAAGCCGGGTTTGCGCGCACCTTGGGCTTACGGGCACCACCGAACTGCCACAAACGCCCACAGCACGGGCTGCCTCCTTCGTCATCACCGCTTCCGAAGGGGGGACATTGCACCTGCCCCGCCTGCGTGCCGCAGCGGAGGAGTACGACCCCGCAACCCGTGACCGACTACTTGCCGGTGCCATGCTACCCGCCAGCACCTATGTGCAGGCCCAGCGCTTCCGCCGCTGGTTCCGCGAGCAGGTGCATGCTGTATTTGAGCAGGCGGATGTGCTGATTGCCCCATCCGTCATGTGTGAGGCCCCTCTGCTGGATGACCCGACCATCATGGTTGGGGGCAAGCCCACCTCCGCCCGTGCCAATCTGGGCCTGTACACCCAGCCACTCAGCCTGCCGGGCCTGCCCGTGCTGTGCCTGCCATTGAGCAACACAGGCACGCTGCCTCTGGGGCTACAACTGGTTGCCGCCCCCGGGCGTGAGGCAGCTCTGTTCAGCCTTGCCCGCAAGCTGGAGCAGGCAGGCCTTGCCGGGCGCTACCCGCTCAACACGCAGCAGGCCGCCTGACAGACACAAGATAGGATAATGTTGTAATATAAGGTTGCTCTTTCGTCCGTTTGCGGCCAACCATTTCGTTACCGATATATTGTACGAAAGAACACCCATGCACCGGTTTCTGCTTTTCTTGGGATGCGGGCTGGCCGCTCTTGCGGTCAGCCATGCCCATGCAGGCACGTTACCCGACACGGTTGGACGCGGGAGTTGCGCAGTCAGCAAACAGACCGATGTCCCCGTCACCATGCGCGATGGCGTGACACTACGCGCAGATGTGTACACCCCCGCAACAAAGGACAAAGTCCCCGTTATTCTGATGCGCACGCAGTATGGCAAGGCTGCTGCGCAGACTGACCCGTCGCGCTTCCACTCCCCCGACTGGTTTGCATCCCACTGCTACATTGTGGCGGTGCAGGATATTCGTGGTCAGGGAAAATCCGATGGCGTGTTCTACGAATATCGCAATGACCGTGACGATGGATATGACACCGTGGAATGGGCCGCGCGCCTGCCCGGCTCCACCGGCAAGGTCGGCATGTATGGGTCCTCCTATGTGGGTGCGACCCAGTGGCTGGCCGCTACCGCCACACCTCCATCGCTTGCTACCATTGTTCCCTCCAACACCGGCTCGGATTACGGCGATGGCTGGACTTACGAGGATGGCGCCTTCCGTCTGGCATTTATTGAACCATGGATGATGGAGGACATTGCCTCCTCCGCGGCAGAAAACCGGGGGGATAAAAAACTGGCGGCAGAACTGGCGGCACAGGGGCACAATGCGGCTGTACTTATGCGCCAGACCCCCTATGCCACCTTCACGCCCTTTACCGTGGACGGCAAAAATGTTGCCCCGTATTTTTACGATGCCATCAAACACTCCACATCTGATGCATACTGGAAGGCGTTCGACATCAAATCCCGCTATGCCAAGGTAACCGTACCCGTCCTGGCGTTTGATGGATGGTATGATTCCTTTTTGAGCGGCGCGCTGGAAAACTTTAACGGCATGCAAGCCCAAGGTGGCTCGGCGGCTGCACGCGCCAACCAGCGCATTGTCATCGGCCCGTGGGACCACATTGGCTGGGGCCGCCCGGATTCCAGTGTCAGCCCACGGCTCAAGGCCATCGGCCCCGTGGCCAACAGTCCGGTGAACGAACTGATGCTCCTGTGGTTTGACCATGTTTTAAAAGGCATGGACAACGGTGTGCAAACCGGCCCGCGCGTGGACTACTTTACCATGGGCGAAAACCGCTGGCACACAGCCTCCTCCTGGCCCATTGCCGGAACACAGTACCAAAAGTGGTATCTGGGCAGTGGCCGCAGCGCATCCTCGGTTATGGGCGATGGTAGCCTGACACCTGAGCATCAGGACAAACACAGCACCACAAAGACCGACACCTTTGTGTATGACCCGCACAACCCCGTACCCAGCGTAGGTGGACATTCCTGCTGCGAATGGAGCTTTGGCCCGCAGGGACAATACGACCAGTCCCAAGTTGAGCAGCGGCCAGACATACTGGTCTATACCAGCAAACCGCTGAATGCCCCTTTGGCCGTAACCGGCCCGATTACGGTTGACCTGTTTGCCACCTCCACCGCAACAGATACGGACTTTACCGCCAAACTGGTGGATGTCGCCCCCGACGGCACGGCCCTTAACCTGAACAATGGGATTCAGGTCGCACGTTTTCGCAATTCACTCTCCACACCGGAGCTGATCACCCCCGGTGCAGTGTACGAATACCGGATAAAAGTCTGGCCAACCAGCAACCTGTTTTTAAAAGGTCACAGCATACGGCTGGAAATTTCCTCCAGTGATTATCCGCAGTTTGCACCCAACCCCAATACCGGGGAGGTGTTTGGCCAGTCCGACCGCACGCTTGTCGCCACACAGACCATTCTGCATGACCGCAAACATCCTTCAGCGCTTGTTTTGCCCGTTATCCCTGTAACGCAAGGGGTGGATCACCCGCCCGCGTTGTAAAAACCTGCTGCCGGGGTGAGGGATGGAGCAGTTTTTCCACCACCTCGGCCGCCACAAGGGCGGCAATAACCTCGGGGCGTTTGTCCCGCACACCCCGATCCCCTATAGGGCAGACCAGTTTTGCCAGATGCTCTGGCAAAACTCCAACTTCTGCGAACGATTTTTCAAACCGCAGCCGCTTGGCGCGCGAGCCGATCAGCCCCACATAGGCCAGACCGGGCTGGAGGAGTGCCGCCTCCACAATAAGCGCATCCAGCGTGTGCGATGGGGTGAGCACCAACACCCCCGCCCCCGGTTGTGCCGTAGCCAGCACCCCGGCCCAGTCGGATGTTACGCGCACATCCACCCCGCTGGGCACGGTACCAAATTCATGCGCACGCGGGTCCACCCAGACCAGCCGTAGCGGCAGGGGGGCAAGTGCGTGGGCAAGTGCGCGCCCCACATGCCCGGCCCCGAACAGGAACAGGCTGACCCGCAGGTTGCTCTGGCGGGCAAGCTGGTCCTCCAGCTCCGTGCATAACTCCGGGGTCAGCACCTCCAGCCTGACAGCCACACGGCCACCACAGCACTGGCTGACATTTGCCCCCCCCAGCACAATCTGGTGTTCGCGCACCACCTCGCCCGAGCAGAGCATGGCATGGGCGTGCTGCTCACACGCCAGTTCCAGCGCGCCGCCCCCCACAGTGCCTGCCACAACAGCCTGCCCTACCAGCATAAAGGCTCCTTCCTCCCGCGGGTGGAGCCGCGCGTCAGGGTTACACGCGCCACAACAAGGGGCTGCGGGGCCTGCCGCCACTGGCGGAGCAGGACGTCAGGCGCGAGCCTGTGCATCTGCCCCCGCACGGCGCTGGCGCAGGCGTTCGGCCACGCGCAAAATCTGCTCAGGCGTTGCCGGAGCATTCAGCCCCGGGCAGGTGCGGTAGTCATCCACACTGGCCAGCGCATCGGAAATGGCATGCAATACGGCCACACCATGCACAAAAGGCGGTTCCCCCACCGCCTTGGAGCGGAAGATGGTGTCCTCCCTGTTGGGGACGTTTTCCATAAGGCGCACATTAAAAATACGGGGCCGATCAGAGCAGGCAGGAATTTTGTATGTGCTGGGGGCATGTGTGCGCAACTGGCCTGCCGTATCCCAGAACAGTTCCTCCATGGTTAACCAGCCAGCACCCTGCACAAAGCCACCCTCTATCTGCCCGATGTCAATATCAGGGTTAAGCGAGAGACCGGCATCATGCAGAATATCCACACGCTCCATGCGGTTCTCGCCTGTCAGCAAGTCCACCGCCACTTCTGCGCAGGCGGCACCATAAGCAAAGTAGTAAAAAGGGCGCCCCCGCCCGGTTGCCGCATCCCACGAGATTTTAGGCGTTTTGTAAAACCCCGTGGAGGAGAGGGAGATACGCGCCATATACGCTGCATTGACCAGCGTTGCGAACGGCACCAGTGCCTCCCCCACCACAACGCCTTGGGCGGTAAACTGTATCTGTTCGGGCGGGGTCTGCCAGTGGCTGGCGGCAAATGTTACCAGCCGGTCCTTGATTGTGCGCACCGCCGCCAGCACGGCCATGCCGTTCAGGTCCGCACCGCTGGACGCCGCGGTTGCAGAGGTATTGGGCACTTTGCCAGTGGTGGTGGCGGTAATGCGCACACGCTCCTGCGCAAGCCCGAACTCGCGCATGGCAATCTGCACCATTTTGGTGTGCAGGCCCTGCCCCATTTCCGTGCCGCCGTGGTTCACCTGCACGGAGCCATCAGTATAGACATGCACCAGTGCGCCCGCCTGATTGAAATGCGTGGCGGTAAAGGAAATACCAAACTTAACCGGCGTAATGGCAATGCCGCGCCGCATATGCGGGCTTGTCTTGTTAAAAGCCTTATCTGCTCACGGCGCTTACGGTAATCACAATCTATGGCAAGCTGGCTCAGCACCTCCGTGGTAATGGAATCCTCCACGGTCATATGGTACGGGGTCAGGTTCCGTTCGGTTGTGCCATAGGCATTGCGTAGCCTGACATCCAGCGGGTCCAGCCCGGTGGCAAAAGCAATTTCCTCCATAATCCGCTCGGCCGCAGCAACCCCCTGCGGGCCACCAAAGCCGCGAAAAGCCGTGTTGGACTGTGTATTGGTCCGCAATGGCAGGGAGCGCAGGCGTACATCGGGGTAGTAATAGGCGTTATCGGCATGGAACAATGCGCGGTCCGTAACCGGGCCGGACAGGTCGGCCGACCAGCCACAACGGGCAGCCAGCTCCATATCCACCCCCAGCACATGGCCCTGTGCGTCAAACCCCACATCATAATCGATCACAAAGTCATGGCGTTTGCCTGTGACCATCATATCGTCATCACGGTCGAGGCGGAGTTTGGCGGGGCGGCCCGTGCGGGCAGCGGCAAGGGCTGCAAGGCAGGCCACAATGTTGGCCTGTGTTTCCTTCCCGCCAAAACCACCACCCATGCGCCGCACTTCCACGGTCACAAGGTTGTTGGGGCAGCCCAGAACATGGGCCACCATATGCTGGGTTTCCGTCGGGTGCTGGGTGGAGGAACACACGCGCATCTCCCCATCCTCCCCCGGGCAGGCCAGTGCGGCCTGCCCTTCCAGATAAAAGTGCTCCTGACCGCCAACCACAAGCTGGCCCGCAAGCCTGTGCGGGGCAGCGGCCAGAGCCTGCGGGGCGTCTCCGCGTGTCATTTCCAGCGAGCGGCAGACCAGTGCCCCGCCTTGGGCACGTGCCTGCTCTATGCTCAGCACAGCGGGCTTGTCCTCGTACGTGACCTGCGCAAGGGCTGCGGCATGGCGGGCAGCATGGCGGGTCTGGGCCACCACGGCAAACAGGGGCTGGCCATAAAAAAACACATGATCTTCGGCCAGAAGTGGCTCATCGCCCGCCCCCACGGGACTAATCTGGTTGTGCGCCACGTCCTGCGCGCGCAGCACACACAACACGTCAGGGTGGGCCTCAACCGCGCTCAGGTCCATGCTCAGGATACGCGCATGGGCACTACGGCTTAGGCCCAGAGCAACGTGCACGGCGTTGGGGGGGAGTGGCACGTCATCCACATACCGTGCCTCCCCCGCTACGTGCAGGTGCGCACTTTCGTGCCGCAGGGAAGAAGATGCCCCCCCAGCAACCTGCACGGAACCATGGGGCAGCGTTGTATCGGTCTGGGTCTGCACGGTGCTCTGTACCTCAACCATCCGCCAGCTCCCGCCAGTTCTGTAATGTTGGAGCCCCTGTGGTCATGCCCGCTACGCTGCTGGCTGGCTCGGGCTCAAACAGGCGAGCCAGCAGATTGGCCGCAACAGTGGAGCGGTACCAAGCACTGGCGCGCATATCTGACAGGGGGGTAAAATCCTCCTGTATGGCAGCCTGAGCGGCGCGCAGGGTCGCCTGTGTTCTGGGCTGGCCAAGCATGGCGGCCTCTGCCTTTTTGGCCCGGCAGGGTATGCCCGCCATACCCCCATAGGCCAGACGGGACTGCTGTATGGTGCCGTCCGCGGCCATAACCAGCACAAACGCCCCCAGCACAGCCGAAATATCCTGATCAAAGCGTTTGGAAACCTTATACACCGCGCACACGCTCCCCTGCACCAGTGGCGGCACCAGAACCCCTTCTATGAACTCGCCGGGCTGAATATCCTGTTTGCCATATTCCAGAAAAAACGCCTCCAGCGGCACAACGCGCCGCACGTCTGCGCAACGCAGGTGCAACTGCGCCCCTGCCGCCATAAAAATGGGCGGGCCATCGCCAATGGGGGAGGCATTGCCAATATTGCCACATACCGTGGCGGCATTGCGCACCTGTGTGGAGCCAATGCGCCGCAACGTTTGCTCTGCCGCAGGCAGGTGTGCAAACAGGTGGGGCATGGCCTCGGTATAGGTGACCGCAGCCCCGATCCACAATGCACCATCGGGGCGGGTGTGGATGTTGTGCAGGTCCTGTGCAGACCGCACGGCAATAATATGGGGGAGCTGGCGCAACCGTTTGGTCACCCACAGCCCCACATCCGTGCCACCGGCAACCAGCACGGCCGCCGGGTCCTGCGCATAGGCCGTAGCCAGTGCGTCCACACTGGCGGGCAGCGTTATGCGTCCTTTGGGGCTGCGCAGTTCCACCGTTTTGCCATCCTGCAAGGCACGCAGGCGTACGGTCAGTTCCTCATGGCGCGCACTTATGGGCTCACCATTACGAACGCAGTGGGCGGCCGCTTTTTTCATGGCGCGCACTATGGGTGCATAGCCCGTGCAGCGGCACAGATTGCCTGCAAGGGCCTCGTTTATCACGCGCTCGCCATCCAGTGTGCCCTCCAGCGCCGCCAGATCCGCGCGTGTGGACAATGCGACCATGGACATGACAAACCCCGGAGTGCAGAAGCCGCATTGCGACCCATGCTCGTCCACCATGGCCTGCTGCACGGGGTGCAGCCCACCACTGGCAGTCCGCAGGTCCTCCACAGTCAACAACTGCGCGCCATCAAGCATCCATACCATATGGATACAGGCATTGACCGCACGCCACACCAGCCTGTCCTGCTCCAGCCGCCCGACAAGCACGGTGCAGGCACCGCAGTCTCCCTCGTTACAGCCTTCCTTCGTACCTGTGCGGTTCTGCTGCTCGCGGAGCCAGTCCAGCAGGGTCATCTCCGGCGGCAGGTCCGAGAGATGGTGGAGTGTATCCCCCACATAAAAGCGGATGTGCTGGCGCATGCATGCTCTCCCGGCCTGCTGTTTTTTTACGTCTCTGGCTGCGTGTTCGTGCGGCCGGGTGGTGTTAGTGCGTGGGGGTGTGCCCAGCAGGCTCGCCACCCACATGGGGTTTGTCCTGCATACCCACCACATTCCACACCGGCGTTTCCAGTATGACGGTATCCTGCTCGACAGACTGCTCCGTGGAGCACAGGTTGCCAAAATTGAACACCAGATGCAGCACAATGGCGGACATGGCCCCCAGTGTGATGCCACTCCCAAAAATCACCTGCATCCATGCGGGAAAATGGTCGGCAATATGCGGCTGGGCCGTGGCCAGCATGCTCAACCCGATGCTGGTGCCCACAATAACCGTGTTGTTCAGGTTATCAAAGTCCACTTTGACAAGGGTTTGAATGCCCACCACGGCCACAGCGGCAAACATGGCCAGAGCCGCACCACCCAACACGGGCAATGGCACGCTGGCAATAATGGCGGCCAGCTTGGGCAGGCAGCCAAGCCCCATCATGATAAAGGCAGCCGCAACCACAACCCAGCGGCTGGTCACACGGGTCAGCCGCACAAGGCCCACGTTCTCGGCAATGCAGGTATAGGGGAAGGAGTTGAGCACACCCCCGATCATGGTGGCCAGACCATCGGCCCGGATCGCACGCGTAATGTCCTCCGAGGTAATGTCTTTTTTAACAATGGAGCCGGTTGCAAACACATCGCCCGTGGTCTCAAGCATGGTAATGATCATGACCACCAGCATGGACAGCACAGGCACTACATGGAATGTGGGCATGCCAAAGTAAAAAGGCTGGGCCACGGTTACCCACGGGGCGGACAGCACACCACTAAAGCTGGCATCCCCCAGGAACCACGCGGTCAATGTCCCCGCCACCAGCCCGAACAGCACGGCAATGCTGGCGACAAACCCCTTAAACATACGCTGGATCAGCAAAATGGACGCAAGCGTACCCAGACCATACGCCACATTGCGCATGTTGACCGGGTTCTGCATGACCCCCGTGCCTTGCCCGTTGACAATGTCGTTCGCAGCCACCGGCAGCAATGCCAGCCCAATGACCAGAATGACCGAGCCTGTGACCACGGGAGGGAAGAATTTGACCAGCTTGCCAAACCACGGGGCGGCCAAAAAGGTAAAAATGCCACCCGCAATAACGGCCCCAAAAATCTGGGGCAGGCCCTGCACGCCCCCGCCCGCTGCCACGCCAATGGCGATCATGGGGGTTACGGCCACAAAGGTGACCCCCTGCAACAACGGCAGCTTGACCCCGATATACCGCCCCAGCCCGGCAGACTGGATAAAGGAGGCAATACCGCAGGTAAACAGATCAGCCTCGATCAGATGTTCAAGGGCTGCGCGGGGCAGGCCCATGGCGCCTGCCAGCAGAACAGGCACAATCACCGCCGCAGCGTAGAATGTGAGCACATGTTGCAGGCCATAGAACCCCAGCTTCCAGACCGGAAGCATCTGGTCCACGGGATGAACGGCATTTTGCGTTTTGCTGGCAGGCTGCATGGACTTAGCTCCCCCTGTAAGTCGAATAGGCGTATGGGGCGACCAGCAGGGGCACATGGGCATGCCCGCTGCCGCCAAGGCCAAAATGAATGGGCACAATATCAAGGAATGGCGGGTCCGCCAGCGCTGTGCCCTGCTGGCGGAAGTAGGCCGCCACCTCAAACTCAAGGCAGTATGCCCCGGCAGCCAGTTCCAGCGACCGCAGTGCAGGGCAACGGCCATCCGCATCGGTCACACCTGTGAACAGTATGCCCTGAGCGCCACTCAGCCGCAGGGTTACGCCCTGTGCCGGACGACCCGATACCGTATTGAGAACATGGGTTGAAAGAGAGCTCATGCCACCACCTTATCGTGCAGACGTAACGCGGCTATGGCGTCAATCTGGTGCAGGGCCTCGGCCAGCTCGGCCTGAGGCGTGCTGGCAAGCCGCCGCTCCATGGCCTGAGCTATAACCTCTTTGGCATGCCCGCCAACCTTGCGCACGCAAATAACAAACGGCATGCCGAATTTTTGCGTGTACGCATCATTCAAAGCCCGAAAACGCGCGTATTCCTCTGGCGTCAACCGGTCCAGCCCGGCCCCGCCCTGCTCCTGCGCGGAGGCTGCTGTCAGCCCTGCGTCCACCCCAAGACGGTGCCCCAGCTCGGGGTGAGCACGCACAAGGGCATACTGCTCGGCCACATCCGCGCCATGCATGGCGGCTGAAAATGCCTGACACATGGCCCCAAGATCAGCAAAAGGGCGGCTGAGGGCAGCTTTTTGCGCAACCCAGGGGGAGTGCTCGTACACCCCGCCAAACGCCTCCACAAAGGCAGCCTGTGGCATGGTGTTGACTTCGGCCAGTGTGGTCATGCGGGGTGGACCTTCTGCCAGTGGCGGGCAATATCGGCCCGTGTGGCAACCCACACATCCGCATGAGCGCCCACGTGCTCCAAAAAGCGGGCAACAGCCAGCGCGCGCGCAGGTTTGCCAGCAAGGCGGCAGTGCAGACCGACAGACATCATACGCCCTCCTTCACGGTAGAGCATGTCAAACGTGTCCCGCAGGTAATGGAAGAACTGCTCGCCTTCGGTAAAGCCATTCAGGGCGGCAAACTTCATGTCATTCACATCCAGCGTATAGGGCACCACCAGTTGGGGTTTGCCGTATTGCCGGTCGTAATACGGCAGGTCATCGGCGTAGGAATCTGCATCGTATAAAAAACAGCCTTCCTCCACCACCAACCGGGCGGTGTTGGGGCTGGTGCGCCCCTGATACCAGCCAAGGGGGGCCTCCCCCGTAACCTGCGTGTGCAGGGCTATGGCCTCGCGCATGTGGGCGCGCTCCACGTCCTCGGGCACGTTCTGGTAATCTATCCAGCGCAGACCGTGGGTTGCAATCTCCCACCCACTCGCCTGCATGGCGGCAACCACCTGCGGGTTGCGGGCCAGCGCCATAGCCACGCCAAAAACCGTAACCGGCAGACCCGCACCGGCAAACAGACGGTGCAGCCGCCAGAAGCCTGCACGGCTGCCGTATTCATACAGGCTTTCCATCTGCATGCAGCGCGCACCCACAATGGAGCTTGTACCCACCATCTCGGACAAAAATGCCTCAGACCCGCGATCATTGTGCAAGATGCAGTTTTCTGCACCTTCCTCGTAATTGATCACGAACTGTACGGCTATGCGTGCGCCACCGGGCCACTGTGCATCGGGCGGGGTAGCACCATAACCGATCATGTCACGCGGGTATGTCTGAGTCATTTTTGTCCCGTTTTACGCTTGTTTTTTTCTCAGGCCTGCTCTGGCGGATCAAAGCTGGTCAGTTCATCCACGTTATAGTCCAGCAGGCTTTGCAGGTGCAGTGCGCCATCCTGCACAAACAGGCTGCGCCCGATGCAGGTCGTCAGTTTTTCTACCCCAAAGCGCATGCCGCTAATGGTTGCACCGGCAAGGCCCATGCTGGGCATGGCGGAGAATGTAAAGTTGTAGATGCACTGCATCATCGGGGCGAGCGGGTCGTTAGCATCAAGCGGTTGGAACTGGAACGCGTTGCTCAGGTACGGGTGGCTGCCCAGCAGAGCGCTCTGCTCATCAGCCGGGGCTTCAAACCGGTCTTTCCACAAGGCAATGCGACTGGCCATGCGTGCAAGCTCGGGCCGCTTGGTCAGATCAATGATAAAGCCTGTGCCGATAATGAGGAAGTCAAACGTCATCTCACCGTGCGGGGTGGTGACAACCACAGCGCCGTTTTCCTCCCGCGCGGCAGTCCATGGTGTGCCGGTGTGGTAAGCAAAATTGGTGTATTTGCGGCACCGCCAGAACGTGTCCTGCGGAGGGGGCTGGTTCAGGTCATAAATCTTGTACATGAACCGCCAGCGCAGCAGGTCTGGCAGATCGGCCAGATAGCTTAGAAAACCTGCGTTTTCCATCCAGCGATAGGGGTTGACTGTGGGGATCTGCTTGCGGCGCAGGCACAGGTCCACGCTGGCGGCTCCGTGCTCCAGTGCGGTAGCCGCATTGTCAAAAGCCGAGGCACCAGCGCCCAGAACACCAATGCGCTTGCCACGCAGGGACTCAAAATCAATCTGCTCGCAGGTATGGGCGTACCGGCTTTTTGGCACCCCCTGTCTGATGAAGTCGGGCACATGCCACGCGCCACCGCCCTCTATGCCTGTTGCCAGCACAACGCGGCGCGCCCACACTACCTGCTCGGCACCACCGGCACAGACAAAGGTCAGCCTGAGCAGACCATCTTCCCACGCAATGTCGCTCAGCCGGTGTTCGTTGCGGACCGGCAGGTCCAGCACGGTGCGCAGCCAGACCAGATATTCCTGCCAGTCATGGCGGGAAATCTTGTCCAGATCACGCCATGCCTGCTCGCCGTATTTTGCCTCAAACCAGGACTGGGGAGTCAGGCTGGGAATACCAAGGTCGGGCCCAACCACATGCTTGGGTGTGCGCAGGGTAATCATGCGCGCAAAGGTGACCCACGGCCCTTCCTCCCCCTGTGGGGCCAGATCGAACACACAGGTATTGGTCACCCCGCGCCGCCGCAGCCCGAAGCACGTGGCAAGCCCGCCCTGCCCACCACCAATAATGGCAACGTCGAGCACATCCTTGCCATTGTGCTGCTGGGGAATACACCAGTTGCCCGAGGCAAACTGGATTTTGGCAAGGTCGTCCCGGACGCGTCTGTTAAGCTGTTCCATACCTGTTTATCAGTCCACGTTATGCGTATCGGGAATCCTGCGTGGTTCCTGATCGCGGCAAATAAAATCAGACTTACTGTTTCACACACGTATCGTTCTTGTATATGACTTAATTCAGCATGGTGCGTTCGCAAAAAGAGAGCAAAAGCTGATGCCCGTTTTTTCCCGCTTCTTGCGGTACTTCATGGCCGTTGCCCAGCATGGCTCTATCAGAAAAGCCTCTGACGAGCTGCATATCGCCGCCTCCGCCATAGACCGGCAGGTGTTGCAGGGCGAAAAAATTCTGGGCACCCAACTGTTCGAACGCCTGCCATCGGGACTGCGCCTGACCACGGCGGGGGAACTGCTGCTGACCTCCTGCCGCCGCTGGTCGCGGGACCTGAACGCCCTGCAAACCCAGCTCGACAACCTCAAAGGTCTGCGGCAGGGCTCCACGGATATTCTGATCCCCGACGCCCTGACCAAAGGCTTTTTGCCCACCCTGCTGGGCAGGCTGCGCCAGACCCACCCGGGCATTATGGTCAGCGTGCATGTGCGCAAAAGCCATGACATGGGGGAACTGCTGGTCAAGGGGCATGCAGATTTTGCGCTCATGTTCAACCCCGGCCACATGCGCGAGTTGAGTGTGCGCACACACAAGGAAATTCCGCTCGGTTTTGTCTGCCTTCCCTCCCACGAAATTGCGGACATGGAGGAGGCACGGTTCAGCCTTGCAGCCGAATACCCCATGATCGTACCCACACCCCCACTGGCCCTGTGGCGACCCATTGGCGTGCTGGAGGCGGAAACGGGGGTCAAGGTCGCAACCGTGGCCAAGGCTGACAATATTCAGATGATAAAGTCCATGGTGCTCGAAGGGGCAGGTGTTGGCATTCTCAGCTACCTTGATGCCTATGACGAGGTGCAGAAAGGCCAACTGGCCTTTACCCCCATTGTCAACCGCAAGCTCCCACCCCTGACACTGGCCCTGTGCGTGGACCGCTCCCGCCAGCTTTCCACTGCGGCACGCTTCATTATTACCGAGATTGAAAACTTTTTTGCCGACCAGTTCTAACGGTCAGAGAGCCCCCCGCCATGCCCCATACCCCCACCCGTCACGCCATACGAGGCAGTTATGTAACCTTCCGCGCAGACCCGTTTGCCGCACCCGCAGCCGACGCGCTGGTGCTGGAGGAGGATGGGCTGATTATTATGGAGCACGGGCGCATTACCCATTGCGGCCCCTATGCTCTTGTGCGCGCGCATCTGGGGGAGAACACCCCCCTGACCCACTACCCGGACTGCCTGATTAGTGCGGGTTTTATCGATGCGCATGTACACTACCCCCAGATTTCGGCCATTGCATCATGGGGGGAGCAGCTTCTGCCTTGGCTGGAGCAGTATATTTTCCCCACCGAGGCGCAGTTCGCCAGCATGGACGTGGCCCGGCAGACCGCGCGGCTGTTCCTGTCCGAGTTGCTACGCAATGGCACCACAACGGCTGCGGTGTACTGCACGGTGCACCCCCAGTCGGTCGATGCGTTTTTTGAGGAATCCGCACGCCTTGGCACCCGCATGATCGCGGGCAAGGTGCTGATGGACCGCAACTGCCCCCCAACCTGCAGGACACAGCCCAAAGCGGGTACGACCAGTCAGCCGCACTTATTGCGCGCTGGCATGGCACGGGCCGCCAGCTTTATGCCGTAACCCCGCGCTTTGCCATAACCAGCACCCCCGAACAGCTTGAACTGGCAGGCGACCTGCTACGCCGCACGCCGGGGCTGTACATGCAAACCCATCTGGCCGAAAATCTGGACGAAATAGCCGCCGTACGCAGCCTGTTCCCCCACCACAGCTCCTATCTGGACGTGTATGCAAAAGCCGGGCTGGACGGGCCACGCGCCATATTTGGCCATGCCATCCACATGAGCGAGCATGACTTTGCGCATTGCCACCACTCCGGCTGCACACTCGCCCACTGCCCCACATCCAACCTGTTCCTCGGCAGTGGGGCCTTCCGCCTGTTTGATGCACTCAAGCCTGACCGCCCCGTGCATGTGGCATTAGGGACGGACATTGGAGCGGGCACGTCGCTCTCCCTGCTGGCTACAATGGGGGAGGCCTACAAGGTGTCTCTCATGGCGGGGGATACGCGCCTTTCTGCCGCACAAGCACTCTGGCTGGCAACGGCGGGAGCCGCACGCGCCCTGCACCTGCATGACCGGATCGGCCATATTGCTCCGGGCATGGAGGCCGACCTGTGCGTCATGGACCCCCATGCCACACCGCTTATGGCCCAGCGCAGCGCCCGCACCACCACATTAGCCGAGCGCCTGTTTACCCTGATGGTGCTGGGCGATGACCGGGCCATCCGCGCCACATGGGTCAATGGCAAAGTCGTGCACAACCGAGCAGAAGCGGCCTAAAACGCCGCCACGCATCCATCGCTCCGCGGGTCTGCCGCTCCCTCAAACAGGCCATTGGCATGGCGCACCACAGCGCCTGCGTGGCCCATCATGCTGGTAAAGGGAGCAACGCGCTCCACCTCATGCCCGGCCTGTTCCAACCGGGCCAGAACACCTGCATCAAACCGGCTTTCGAGCTTGAGCGAATGGCTGTTACTGCCCCATGTGCGCCCCAGCAGCCAGCGCGGCGCGGTAACGGCCTGCTGTATGGGCACACCAAACATGGCATAGCGTGTGAACACGGCAGCCTGTGTCTGTGGCTGGCCCTCGCCCCCCATGGTGCCGTACACCATGACCCGGCCATCATCAAAACGGGCCAGAGCGGGGTTGAGGGTATGGAACGGTTTGCGCCCGGGCACAAAGGCGTTCCACGCCCCTTCCCCCAGTTGGAAGGACGCCCCACGGTTCTGCCACAGCAGCCCTGTTTGCGGCAGAAACACCCCGGACCCGAATTCAAAATACAGGCTCTGGATCATGCTGACAGCAACGCCTGAGCGATCCACAGCCCCCATCCATGTTGTATCCCCCATCTGCGACGGAGCAGGCCATGGCATGGCGCGGTGGGGGTCAATGCTGGCAGCCATGGCGCTCAGCCGGGCATCATCATCAAGGAAACCCTGCGCGCTCTCAGTCATCCAGCGCGGGTCGCCCACATGCGCGTTGCGGAAGAGGAAGGCATGCTTGGTCGCCTCTACCAGTGCATGCACATAGGCAAAGCCGTCCACCTCCTGCACTTTAAGTTTTTCAAACAGTTTGAGAATGGCAAGGGAGGCAACGCCCTGTGTTGGCGGGGGGGCGTTATACACCTGCGCCCCTGCCACGCGCGTATGCAGGGCGGCGGGAGTGGCCACCGCGTGATGGGCAAAGTCCTCCGCGCGTAATGGGCTGCCCGCATGGGTCAGGTCATTGAGCAGCCTGCGCCCTACATCCCCGGTGTAAAAGCTCTCCAGCCCATTGTGGAGCAGGCTTTGCAGGGTCTCGGCCAGTGCAGGGTTCTTGCGGATATCCCCCGCACGCGGCAGACATCCATCGGGCGCATACGCCGCCGCAAAATGGGCGTTTGCCAGCAGTTCGCCCTGTTTTTCAGCCAGCAGGGTGGCCTCGCTCAGGCTCAGGGCATATCCGTTTTTGGCATACCAGATGGCATCTTCAAGCACCGCATCCAACGGCAGAGCAGGCTGGAGTGCCGCACTGCGCGCCAGTGCCGCCTGCCAGCCTGAGACGGTACCAGCCATGGTGTTGGCAGCCCATCCCCCGCGCCATGGCACGCTGGTATGCCCCGCAGCCGCGTAATCGGCAGCACTGGCGTGTAGTGCGGCAGCCCCGCAGGCCTCCAGCACCTCCGTGCGCCCATCGGGGTAGGAGATCAGCCAGAACGCATCCCCCCCCATGCCGGTCATATGCGGGTAAACCGCACACAGTGTTGCAGCCATGGCGGTTACCGCCTCCAGCGCCGTGCCACCTTTTTTAAGGATCTCCAGACCACTCTGGCTAGCTAGATGGTGGGGGGATGTGACCATCCCACGGGTTGACTGAAAACTATGCAGCATGGTCTTGGGCGGCTCCCGCTCTGGTCTGGCCTGTGTGTCAGCACACAATAACCCGCTTTTACGCAAGCCCCCCCTAAACAAAAAAAGCACGCCCCCATTGCCACGGAGCGAGCGGTCCAGAGCACACCGCACACTCCCCCCGACCTGCCACCTTTGCGCCTGACAGAAGGCGCAAAATCTGACAACCATAATACCCGGACACCACCGCCAGCAGGACCACACGCCATGCCAGACCACGGACCACACCGCCGCCAGACAGAGCAGCCGACAACAGCCCTGCCAGCCGTTTATCTGGCAGGGCCAGGTGTCTTCCGCCCCGATGCACGCGCACACGGGGCCGCACTGGTAGCAAGCTGCGCCCGCGCGGGCCTGCGCGGGCTCTACCCGCTGGACGCAGACCTAAACCCGCAGGCCCATGCCAGCCCTACAGCCCTTGCCACAGCCATTGCCCGCGCCAACATGGCGCTCATACGCCAAAGCTGCGCTGTTATTGCCGATCTGACCCCATTCCGTGGCCCCAATGTGGATGACGGTACAGCGTTTGAAATCGGATATGCCCACGCCCTTGGCCTGCCCGTTTTTGGCTACGCCAGCACAGCCACCCCCATGGCCTCCTACCCCGAGCGGGTGCTGGCCTGCGGGGGTAGCATGGACAGGGTCCTGCGCGATGGCCACGCCACGCTGGTCGATGATAACGGCATGGTGGTGGAAGATTTTGGGCTGCCAGTTAACCTGATGATTGCGACAGTCCTTGGCGATTGTGGTACCATTTTCTCCTCGGCACAGGCGGCCATCATGGCGCTGGCGGCCTCTCTGGCCGCACAGCGCACCCCCTGAGCAGCCACCCTGCCGGGCGTTTTTGTGCCCGTCTGCCTGCTGTTTTCCCCGGCAGGGGTAGCGCATGCACACACAACTCCCTTATGCTGCTCCCCTGATCCGCCAGTTAAAACACACGTCAGGAACATACAGCTTGAAACGTAGAGACCTGTTTGCGGCCTCTCTGGCAGCCGGGATGATGGGGGTTGCACGCCGTGGCTGGAGTGCCGCACCAGACGGAACCGCCCCTCAGGCAGCCGCAGCCCTTGGCCGCACGGCCCTGCATGGCACCATCCCCCGGCTGGTGCCTATTCGCGCCCATGCCGACCAGATCATGGACATCAAGGTTTGCCTCCGCCCTTTCCGCCCGGCGGGGCCACGCATGGACGTGGAACACGTGGCAGGCAAAACCGTTGTGCATAATTACGGCCATGGTGGCAGTGGCTGGTCACTCTCCTGGGGGGCAGCGTATCTGGCGGTCGGGCATGCGGCGGCAACACTGGAGCGCAGAGTTGCGGTTATTGGCTGTGGTATTATCGGCCTGACATCGGCCCTGACCGCACTGCGCGCGGGGCTGGATGTGACCATCTATACCCGCGACCTTTTGCCCCATACCCCATCCATGCGCGCAAGCGGGAGCTGGACCCCGGACTCCCGCATTGCCCTAAGCGCACAGGCCAGCCCAAACTTTGCCCGAACATGGGAGCAGATGGCCCGTTACTCCTTACAGACCTACCGTGATGACCTTGGCCTGCCCGGCAACCCGATTGATTTTCGCGACAATTACACCCTGTCCGACACACCTCTCGATGCCGCCGACCATGCACCCGCCCCGACCGATCCGGGCAAAGGCACCTTTGCCACCACAGGTGCCCCTCAGAGCAGCGCCGAATTCGCCTCATATGCCGGCCTGATTGCAGACGTAACCCCCGCACCCGAACTGCTGGCCGGGGCGGACAACCCCTTCCCCGTAGCCTATGCGCGGCGCACACCGCTCATGATTTATAATTTTGGTGCTTACGCCCATCTGCTGCTCTCGGAGTTCCATCAGGCCGGGGGGCGGATTGTTATCCGCGAGTTCCATAGCCCGGCCGATCTGGCGGACCTGCCCGAGCGTGTGGTCATCAACTGCCCCGGCTATGCTGCGCGGGAATGGTGGAATGATAAATCCCTCATTCCCATTCGCGGCCAGACAAGCTGGCTCCCCCCTCAGCCGGACGCGCCTTATGCTCTGGACTACAAAGGGGTCGCCATGATCTCCAAATCCGATGGGGTGATGATCTCAGGTTATGATCAGAACGGTCTGGGGCTGATGGATGGGGTCGGCAACATCTCCGAACGTCCGGACAGGGCAGAGGCGCAAAAGGCCATTGCGGTGGTTGAAGACCTGTTCGCCCGCTTTCAGCCACGCAACGGATAAAGGCTTATGTTTACCAATTCTCTGCTGCGCACATCCCTTATGGCCTGCGTGCTGGGCAGCCTGAGCCTGCACCATGGCGCATGGGCGGAGCCGCACACACATACGGGCAACCGGGGCAACGCCGGGCAGCCTCTCTCCTTCTCAGCCGAACAGGTGGCGCATGGTGCGCAGATTTACGCCACAACCTGCGCTGCCTGCCACGGCCCCGACCTTGCCGGCGGGCATGATGTACCCGATCTGGGGCCCTATTTTACCACCCGCTGGGCCAGCACACCGCTGGACCGGCTGGCCAGCGCCGTGTCCCACGCAGCCCCTCTTATGCCGCCACAGGATACTGCCGCCCTTGTGGCATTTATCCTGCACCATAATGGGGTGACATCTGCCAGCAATGCCCCCCTCCCCATGGAAGAGGCCCGTCTGGCCAATATTCGCTTCCCCGCCCCGGCACCCCCCACCACGTCAGGCAAGCCCCATGGGCGGTAAGCGGGGCCTTTAACCCCGCCCCTTATGCTCCCGCTGCGAGAGCTGCGTTGCAGCGGACATAGGAATCCTTGTCCCGGAAAATGAACAGCACATAGTAATCCAGCGCGCGCCACGCCTGTGGGTGGTGTGCGTGTAAAAAGGGTACACGTCCTGCACCGCTCCATAGCCCGCAGGGAGTGGCTCTGACGCGACAAGCGTGTTGACCCGGAACAGCGGCACATAAACATGCACAGGTCCGGGGTTACGGCGCACATGCCACAGATGCCTGCGGAACTTGCGCAGCCGGTCAGGCAGGATGAACACCATATTCTCCTCAATAAACCGTTCATCCGGCTGGGCGCGGCGGAGGTAGCGCGTATCCTCCGGCATGTCGCAAAAAAATTGTAGCCCTGAATAATCATGCCCCACTTTTAAGCACCCGACGCGCCAAGGAACAGTCCACCCTGCGCGCTTGCCCCTATTTTTTGCCTCACCCCACCCCCATGGGAGCAAGAAAGCCGTTGTGCGCGCACGCCAAACAGCCATACTGCACGCGGTCCGCAACAAAAATGAGGAGCCACACCATGGCCCTGCCACGCATTTGTTCTTTTATGGCTCCCGGCGCGCTGCTGTTTGTAGCGGGGTGCGCGACACAGACTCTCCCCATAAACCCTGCGGACAACACGGTATATGAGGCGCGCGGGAACGAGCCATTCTGGAACCTGAGCATGGCAGCTGGCACGCTGGTCCTGAGCACACCCGATGGCCCCCGGCTGACGCGCACCATAACCCGTGCCTACGCGCGCGCTCACACCCGTTATTACGAGGCCCAAGACCTGAACGTAGCCATGACCACCACCCCCTGCCAGGACAGCATGAGCGGGCAGATGTTTACGCAGACTGTGCGTGCCACCACGGGCGGGCGCACACTCCACGGGTGCGGCGGTGCGCTTGTCGCCCCCACACGCCTGAACGCGACACGCTGGGTCGCCACCGAACTGGACGGCCACAAGCTCAAAAACGGCATACTCCCAGCCGACGCGCATGACAGCGCAACAGACGAAAACCCCAACCCCGCGGCAGATATGTTTACCCCCACGCTCGATATTAACGAGAGCGGCAAGGTGTCCGGCTCTGATGGCTGCAACCGCTATACGGGCGGGCTGGTGTTTGGTGCGCATGGCCGTGTGGAGACCGCTCCACAGGTGGGTATAAGCACACTCATGGCCTGCCCGGGCGCACACGCCAGCACCTCTACTACATTCCTCAGCCTGCTGCACAACGCACACACATGGACCATTGAGGACAGCAGCCTTGTACTGCACACGCCAGATGGCAGAACCATGCGCCTGCGCCAGACATTCTAGCCACTACAGGTGCCTGTCCCACACGGCGTGCAGGGGGCAGGCTGGCACGGCTGAGAGTAACCGCAGGCCGGGCCTGCGGCACATGCATGCTTAAAATTCACACAAGCCCGCCTTTGTGGAAGAGCGGGAAAAACACGATTTTTAACTATAATTTTAAAAAAAGTTTTCATGACGTAACCAAATTTTATTGTTAACGATAATTTTACATTTTTTGTGCAAAATGCGTGAGCGTATTTTCAGCATAACCTGCGCAAAAGGTTTTTGTCGCGCGCTCTGGCCCCGCATGGTTTTTTAAAACCTGCCTGTTTCAACCATTTTTTCAAAAGCGCCATCATGCCCAACACCCAGCTTTCAGGGCCGTATATTCTTACCAAAGCCAGATTTTACGATAAATTTGTGGAATTAACCCACGACAAAAGCCAAAAATTCCGCACAATCATGTACAGCATCAACCATGAGGAGCTTCTGGCTGTCACCCTACGCGCCTTCAAGGGGGCGCAACTGCGTGTTTCGGGCATTTTAAGTGTGGCAAAACGCCTTGCCGACCTGAACGACACACTGCCGTTTGAAGTGACATCCAGCCTGTACAAGAATTTTCTCAAAGCCACATCGCGCGATACCGGCATTTACACCAAGGTGACGTTTGCAGAGTATCTGCTCTATTCAATCCACTATGAGCAGTGCAAGGAAACCTACAACGCAGAGACGCTCATCCCCACCATTTACAGCCCGAACCAGCCGCTAGGCCGGGTTCTGGGCGGGCATATTGCGCTGGAAACTGTTCTGCTAAGCATCTGCCAGGCCAATGCCCGACGTTTGAATGAAACAGAATGGCTGGACGTGACACCAGACATGGATTGCCACACGCATATCATGCACAGCCTCCTCCGCCACGCCCTGCTCAGTTTTGAAGACGTGCAGGAGGAGTTCGAGCGCATTATGCTCTATGTCACGGCCTTTGTGTTTGACACGGTGCGCACACTCTCCACCGCTGGGGGGCCACCTCCAGCCCCGGACCCGCAGACGGAATAGGCAGCGCCTACCCCGCCTGCTGGCCATGCGCCTGTTCAGGCACCAGTGACCAGCTTACAGGTGCTCCGCACCCTGCGCGGCTGGTTGACCCTGCGGGGGCTGTGCCGCAGGTGCGCCAGAACTGGCTGGCGGGGTGCCTGCCACGCTACCCGGTGTTGTGGAGTGTTCCACATCATAGGCCGTGGCTTTCTGCTCGTATGTCCCTTTGGCTCCGGGGTGCTCCTGATCATAGAGCTTGGCCTTGATCCGGGCTTCCTTACGGTATTCGTGCCTGCGGTACATGCCTGTTATACACCCGGCAGTCGCGCCAAGCATGGTGTGGTTGGCCAGATGCCCGCCAACCGCGCCCGCCGCGCCGTATTTAAGGCAGCCACCCGGCTCGGCCTGTACAACAGTGGCTCCAACTGTTGCGGCCACAACGCCCGCCAGCCCCAGAGTTATCATGCGGTGCAGTGTCATACGCTCTCTCTTTTCCCTTCCCGAACCCGCCCGATATTGAGGGGGCGGGCTGTTTTGCATAACCCTATCTGGTGGCAGGATTATGGTTTTTAAAGCACCCCTGCTCCATGACCGGAAAAAGGGCGTGAGTGTGCCTGTTTTGCCTTGCTCACCTAGTATGGCGCGACTACCACAGAACACACCATGCCCGACATGCCCCCCACCATACCTTCCGTAGCTGTTTCTGCCCGCCGTATTCTGGTGCTGGGCATTCTGGCGGGGTATGTTGATGCGCTGAGTTTTGCCCATTTGGGCGGGCTGTTCGCCTCCGCCATGACCGGCAATACCACCCATCTTTCCGCCGCCATAGCCCATGCCAACACCCACCATGCAGTGCTGCTGATCTGTGTTCTGGCCATTTTTTTTGGTGCGGCTTTTATAGCAAGCCTTGCCCGCCTGCGGTGGGGGAGCGCCTATGGCATCGGGCTTATGGCCTGCCTGCTGCTTGTGGTGCAGGCCGCACAGTCGGGCAGCCACGCCCACCTGACCGAACTGGTGCTGCTCCCCGCCCTTATGGCGGTGCAGGGCGAGGGCATATCGCGTTTTTCGGGCAATGCCATCCAGACCGTGGTGATTACCAGCAACATGCTCAAATGTGCATCCGCACTGGCTGCGGCTCTGGCCATACGCTGCGGGGCGAGCAATGTTGCCCCACCTCCTGCGGGGAGCATTGTGCTGCCCGCACTCTCGTGGGGTGGGTTTGCCTGCGGGGCCATGCTGGGTG
This sequence comes from Acetobacter okinawensis JCM 25146, assembly GCF_000613865.1. Lineage (GTDB taxonomy): Bacteria > Pseudomonadota > Alphaproteobacteria > Acetobacterales > Acetobacteraceae > Acetobacter > Acetobacter okinawensis. Next base: position 16,184 of record NZ_BAJU01000023.1, on the reverse strand, counting down.
CGCTGGCCCTGCTATGGCACGCCCCCCTGCCCTTTTTGTGGCCCCTGCCGTGGCTGGCCATTCTGTACGTTGACATACGCAGGGCAAAAAGCACGGGCTAGGCCCTACACCGCCCGAAAATGCCACAATGCCATGCAACAGATAGCTGTTGACCCTCAAAACCAAAGGAGTAGTGTGACGCTGTCAGATTTGTGAATGAATCCGGCAGGTCCTGCACAGTAGGCATTCCCCGCCAGAACACCAGCAGCTCCTGCCTTACAGGCTACAAAAGGGTTTTTGGAATGGGCATTTATCTGTGCGTAACACTTCTGGGTCTTGACCTGATCGCTTACCTGCTGGGTGGCAACACCGCCGCTCTGGGCGTTGCGGTTGTGGCGTTCCTGGTTCCGGTTGTCATCATGAGCAGCTACACGCTGGCTCACATTGAAAAAGACGGCACGCCGGACGCTCACCACTGAGCTTTTGCGGATTATCCGTTAAAAAACCGCCAGCCTGTAAAGGTCTGGCGGTTTTTATGGTCTGGCGGTTAATGCAGGATCAATGCCCGGAATACATCGGCCAGCAGCGGCTGAATGACGTACTGAATGCCCAGCAGCACCACCATGGGGCTAAAATCCACCCCACCGGGTGTTGGCAGCACCCGCCTGACCGGCGCCAGAACAGGCTCGGTCAACCGCTCTAGGAACATGCCAATCTTCCAGACAAGCTGGTTACGGCTATCGAGTATGCCAAACGCATACAGGTTAACAAAAATACAGGATATAAGGAGAATCCAGCAGTAAATCTCCAGTATCCGCGTCAGCACCATGAAAAGCGAAAACACAAACACGATATAAAACCAGCTCCTTACGATCAGCCCAGAGGGCATACCACCCTTGGTTATACGCCCTACAATACAGCTTGACAGAAAAATCGTAAGCCCTGTAAACCACTGCCTGACAAACAGGCGGGGCTGTAGCTCAGATGGGAGAGCGCCTCGTTCGCAATGAGGAGGTCAGGGGTTCGATTCCCCTCAGCTCCACCAACCGCCTTGTTCTGTTGCTTTATTTCCTTGAAAAATTGCGGGTTTTACAGCCCCCTTACCCCACAGGTTAACACACCTGTCACTCCGGCATAGGGCCCCGGCCCACCGTCATCGCGCCCGGTTGCACAGGCGGCATCATACCCGCTTTTTGTAATCCAGCAGGTGTGGGGGCTTGGCAGGGCAGCTCTCAGGCTTTCAAGCATATTCCTGACCCGTGACCCTTCTGTTCTGGTAGCCCCATGTGCCAGCGCCGTGCCTGTAACGGGCGCGCAACCCATGCTGCACGGCACACGAACATATTCTTGAATATACAGATAATTTTCCAAAAAAACCGGACCCATTCTCCAAAATTGCCATTTCGGAAACAAATCAATTCCACTACATTTACACCCACCACCACCCCCAAGGAGCCCCCATGCTAAGCCTGAACATAAACGGACAACCCCACCAGGTGGACGTGGACCCGGACACCCCCCTGCTCTGGGTTCTACGCGATGTTCTGGGCATGAACGCCACCAAATTCGGCTGTGGCATAGCCCAGTGCGGTGCTTGCACCGTGCATATGAACGGGCAGGCTGTACGGGCATGCAACCTGCCGGTAGGCCTGATCGGGGAGCAGCCCATCAGCACGCTGGAAGGGGTGGACCCGACCGACCCGGTGGTCAAAGCCGTGCAGGCGGCATGGATCGCGCTGGACGTGGTACAGTGCGGCTATTGCCAGCCCGGGCAGATTATGGCCGCCATTGCCCTGCTGCGCACCGTCCCCCACCCGACAGATGAGCAGATAGACAGCGCCCTGTCCGCCAATCTGTGCCGTTGCGGAACCTATATGCGCATCCGTGCGGCTGTCCACCACGCTGCGGGAGCACTGGCATGACCACGCACGCCACCACCGGCACACCGGCACCTCACGCCACTCACACTCCGGCGCGGGCCAGCCGCAGGCAGGTTCTCGGGGCCGGGGGAGCCCTTCTGCTGGCAACTCTCTGGCCAACACCCCGTAGCGGACGGGCGCAGTCCGCCCCCCGCCCCGAACAGGGCCTGCTGGTTGAAAACGCCCCGTCGGCCTTTGCCCCCAATGCCTATATCCGCATTGCAGCAGACAACCGCATCACCCTGATTCTCCCCAATGTGGAAATGGGACAGGGCATTTACACCGGCTCCGTCATGCTCCTTGCCGAGGAACTGGGCGTGGATATGGCGCAGGTCGCCATTGAGGCCGCCCCGCCGGGTGGCGGGGCCGAAATTACCGGAGGCTCCACCTCGGTCATGACCGAGTGGCTCCCCCTGCGTCAGGCAGGGGCTGCGGCACGCAGCATGCTGGTGCAGGCCGCAGCCACCCGCTGGCAGGCCAACCCGGCCGAGTGCACCACACGCTCCGCCACCATCATCCATACACCCACTGGCCGCAGCCTGAGCTTTGGCGCAGTTGCGGCACAGGCGGCAACCCTGCCCGTGCCACAAAAACCAGCACTCAAGGACCCGAGCACCTACACACTTGTCGGCCACGCCCAACACCGTGTGGATAGTGTGGCAAAGGTGCAGGGGCGCGCGGTGTTTGGCATGGACATTCAGGTGCCGGGGCAAAAAATCGGCACCGTGGCCGCCTGCCCGGTAGAAGGCGGCACACTGGGGGGCATGAACAAGGCAGCAGCCCTTGCCATCCGTGGTGTGCAGGCCGTGCTGGTCAATGCGCAGAACAACACCGTTTGCGTTGTGGCTGACCATTACTGGGCAGCCCGCAAAGGCCTGCGCGCACTCAAGCCACACTGGCATGATGGCCCTAACGCCCACATCAACACCCAGACCATTTACGAGCAGTTGCACGACGGGCTGACCGGCCCCGCCATTGTGGCCAACACAAAAGGCGATGCCCCGGCCATTATCGCCCGTGCCCATGCCACGCACACCGCCACATACCAGCAGCCCCTGCTGGCCCATGCCCCCATGGAGCCCATAAACTGCACCGCCCATGTGCGCCCCGATGGATGCGACATATGGACCGGCACCCAGATTGCCGACCGCGCGCGGGACACGGCAGTGGAACTGACGGGCCTGCCCAAAGACAAGGTTATGGTGCACTGCCAGTATATTGGCGGGGGATTTGGCCGCAGGCTGGAGCATGAATATGTTACCCAGTGCGTGGATTTTGCCCGGCAGGTTCCCTACCCGCTCAAAATCATCTGGAGCCGTGAGGAAGACCTGACGCGCGACCGCTACCGCCCCGCCTATGTGGACCAGATGAGTGCGGCTCTCGATGACAAAGGCTTTATAACCGCACTGACGCACCGCATTGTCGGCCCTGCGGTTGTTGCCCGCTGGGACCCGCCAGAACTGACCAAGGATGGGTATGACGAGGACCTTTCGGTCGCCACGGTCATAACCCCTTACAGCTACCCCGCCTACCGGCTGGAATTTGCCCGGCGCGAAGCCCCCGGCATTATAACCGCATGGTGGCGCGGCGTTGGCGGCACACGCGGGCTGTTTGTGGTGGAAGGCTTTATAGATGAGCTGGCCCAGCGCGCAGGGGCAGACCCCGTGGCCTACCGCCGCGCCATGCTGGCCCAGAACCCCCGCGCCCTTGCCGTGCTGGACCGGGTTGCACAGGAGGCAGGCTGGAACACACCCCTGCCACCGGGCCGCGCACGCGGTGTGGCCGCGCAGTTTGCCTTTGGCTCCTACATGGCCAGCATTGCAGAGGTGGAAATGCCCGACCCGGACAACGTGATTATCCACCGCGTGTGCGCTGCGGTCGATTGCGGGCGCGTTATCAACCCCGATCAGGTTATCTCCCAGATTGAAGGGGGGCTGATCTTTGGCTTTAGCGCCGCTCTTTATAACGAGATTACACTTAAAAACGGACGGGTACAGCAGACCAACTTCAACACATGGCGTATCATGCGCATGAACGAGGCCCCGCGCAAAATTGACGTCTTCCTTATACCCAGCACGGAAGACCCCGGCGGCATTGGCGAGGTTGGCACCGCAGCAGCAGCCCCCGTGCTGGCCAACGCCATGGCCGCGGCACAGGGGCGGCGCTACCGCACACTGCCTCTGCTTTCTGCACGCAATGCGACGGCTGGCAAGGAGCAGCTGATGCGTAACTTCATGCACATATCTTCTTTTTTGTCCGGCCTGCCGCGTGCCATGTGCGGTGCGCTCGTTGGCGGCGTTGTTGGTGCTGCCGCCATGTTTGTGCCCGCACCCCATGCCCACGCCACCCCACTGCCACCCAACGTGGAAAAAGGGCGCTACCTGGCCCGCGCCGCAGACTGCGAGGTCTGCCACACAGCCGAAGGGGGAACACCTTACGCAGGTGGGCGGGCCTTCAGCCTGCCGGGGATTGGGGTGATGTATGCACCCAACATTACACCGGACAAAACCGCAGGCATTGGCGCATGGACTGATGAGCAGTTTGTCAGCGCGGTGCGCAAAGGCGTGTCCCCCCATGGCAAGCGCCTTTACCCCGCCATGCCCTACACTGCCTACGCCCGCATGAGCGATGAAGAGGTCAGGGACATACGCGCCTATCTGGCGACCCTGCCCCCATCCAGCCAGAAAACACCTGCAAATACCATTCATTTTCCGTTCTCAATCCGCTCGCTCATGGTGTTCTGGAACATGCTCAACGGCCCCGCCGCCAGCTATGCGGATGACCCCGCCCAGTCGGCGGAATGGAACCGGGGGCGGTATCTGGTGGAAGGGCCTGGCCATTGTGGAGATTGCCATACCCCACGCACCCGCACCTTCGGCTGGACAGCAGCCGGGCACTGGGTGGCAATATCATCAACGGCTGGCGTGCCTATAACCTGACATCTGACCGCCAGAGCGGACTGGGCGCATGGAGTGATGCGGAACTGGCCCAGTACCTGTCCACCGGTCATGCCGATGGGCATGGCACGGCAACGGGGGATATGGCCGATGTGGTGGGCCATAGCCTGCGCTACCTGAGTGCCCCGGACATTCACGCCATGGTGGTTTATCTGCGCAGCATCCCCCCCCTGCACACGGCGGAAGATGCGCTGGAGCGCACAACACCCCCTGCGGGTGATGCCGCTCTCCCGCAGAACACACGCGGCGCACGCCTGTATGCCTCCACCTGTGCAGGCTGCCACATGGCCGATGGCACGGGCCGCCAGTCCAGCTTTGCCACCATAACGGGGGCGCGCTCACTGGGGGCGGATAACGGGCGTAACCTTGTGCAGGTGCTGGTGCAGGGGAGCGGCATGCAGACCGCAACGGGTGTGCAGATCATGCCGCATTTTGTCGGTGGGGGACTGAGTGATAGGGACCTGGCGGATATTGCCAGTTTTGTCATGACCCATTTTACCACCGCCACGCCCCATAACATGGAGCAGGCCGTGCAGGACGCCAAGCGGGCCAACTAGCCCGCACCCGCCGCCTCCTGCACCATAGCGGAGGCGGCAGAACTTCACGCCGGGATCTATCAGGCGTTGAGGTAAATGGTCTTGGTCCGCACATAGGCTTCCAGCCCGTGCTGCCCGTCCTCCCCACCCAGACCGCTATTTTTGTAACCATGGTGGAAGCCCTGTGGCTCCTCACCCGCACCGCGGTTGACGTACACCTCGCCAAACTCCAGTTCGCGCGTCATACGCAGCACCCGGCCCAGATCTTTGGTAAACAGGTAGGCCGACAGGCCATACTGGCTCTCGTTCGCCAGTTTAAGGGCCTCATCAAAATCCCGCACCTTGAGCAGGGATAAAACGGGGCCAAACACCTCGTCGTGCACAATGTCCATACCGTGGCGGACGTTGCTCAGCAGTGTGGGGGCGTAATAGGTGCCGCGATCATACGCGCCACCTTGCAGCCGGTGCCCACCCAGTTCGAGTGTAGCCCCCTGTGCAACGGCCTTCTGCACCATGGCGTCCACTTTTTCCAACTCTGTCAGGCTGACCTTTGGCCCCATGTCCGTGCTCTCATGCAGGGGGTCGCCCACTTTGAGTTTTTCCATACGTGCACGCAGGCTTTTGGCAAAACGATCGTACACCGCCTCGTGCACATAGGTGCGCTCGTTGGCAGTACAGACCTGACCACAGTTAAAAAAGCGTGCACTGACCGCCGCCTCCACTGCTGCGTCTATGTCCGCATCCTCCATAACAATAAACGGCGCCTTGCCCCCTAGCTCAAGCCGCACCTCCTTCAGATGTTCGGCAGCGGCGGCCATGATTTTTTTACCCGCAGGTGGAGCCAGTCATGGTGATCAGCGGCACATCCGCGTGGGCCACCAGTGGTACGCCTACATCCGGGCCATCCCCGGTTACAATGTTCAGCACACCTTCGGGCAGGCCGACCTCCTGCGCCAGAGCCGCCAGCGCTAGTGCGCTAAGCGGGCTTAGCTCGTGCGGTTTGACAACAATGGTGTTGCCCGCAGCCAGAGCCGGGCCAATTTTACGCGCGCACAGGGCAAGCGGGAAGTTCCACGCAGCAATGGCCCCCACAACGCCATGAGGGACACGGTCGATGAGAATTTTTTCCCCCTCGAGCTCGGCCGGAATGATCTCTCCTTGCAGGCGGCGTGTGTTTTCGGCTGCAAAGCGTAAAAGGCCTGCTGCAAAATCCACCTCCATCCGCGCTTCTGTAATGGGTTTGCCCATTTCCGACGTAATGGTGATGGCCAGTTTTTCGCGCTCACGCACCACCGCGCGCTCCAGCGCATACAGATAATCCGCCCGTGCAGAAGCCGTTTTTGCACTCCATGGCCCAAAAGCCTTGCGGGCAGCAGCAACCGCCCTGTCCACATCCTGCACGCTCCCCTTGGCTGCTGCTGCCACATCCACCCCGTTGGCAGGATTTGTAATGGTGACATACGCACCCGATTCAGGCTTGACCCATTGGCCATTGATGAACAGCTCGTGTTTTTTCAAAGACATTTCCAATATAATCCTTAACTGTTGCAGTTATTATGGCGCGGGAGCCTGTGCGTGGGTGTGTGGCAAAACATGCTGGTTCTGTCTGTCTATTTCACACATTGGCCATTGGCTATACTGGCATTGCAGGTGCAGCATGTGGTGGCTTGAGGCATGCGCTGCGCCATAGCCAGGTGGACAATGCACACCGTGGGTATGGGCCTGTTCAGGCATAACGCGCAGACAAACAAATGCTGTGAGCAACCCCACCATACCCCGGCCGGAACAGGCACAGGGTGATGGGAGAAGAGGATATGAAAAACCGCTTAAAAAACCAGTACTATGCATATTTGGGGGCGTTCAGCCCCCTGCACCTCTGGTTGTGTTTTTTCAGAATTCCTCGTAGGTCGCGGGGTCCTGACCGAAAGAGCGCCCGTCTGGGCGGGCCAGTGTGGCAATATCGCGCATGTCCTGATCAGTCAGTTCAAAGTCAAACACAGACATGTTCTCAATCTGGCGTTCACGGTGGGCCGCTTTGGGTATGGGTACGGAACCAACCTGCACATGCCAGCGCAACACCACCTGTGCTGGAGTTTTGCCAAGCCGCTTGGCAATACGTGCAATCAGGTCATCAGACAGAATTTTGCCGCCACGCCCGATCGGACTCCAGCCCTCGGTCACAATGCCGTGCTTCTGGTGGTACGCCCGCATTTCGTCCTGCGGGAAGTAGGGCGAAAGCTCGATCTGGTTGATGGTTGGCAGCACGCCGGTCTCGGCCTTGAGCTTGTCCAGATGGTCAGCCAGAAAGTTACATACGGCAATGGAGCGCACATAACCGCGCTTCTGTGCCTCAATCAGGGCCTGCCATGCCTCCACGTACAGCCCCTGTTTGGGGTTGGGCCAGTGGATAAAATACAGGTCATAGTAGTCCAGCCCAGCACGGTAGAGGGATTCCTCAATGCAGCTCAGGGCCTCATCATACTTGTGGTGGCGTCCGGGCAGTTTGGAGGCAATGCTCAATTCCTCACGCGGGCGCCCGCTCTGGCGCACCGCCTGGCCCACGGCACCTTCGTTCTCGTAATTAAAAGCGCTGTCGAGCGCGCGGTAACCGACGTCGAGCGCGCTGAGCATACCCTGCACGCCTGCCGCACCGTTCAGTTTGTATGTACCAAAAGCTATAAGTGGAAAGCTCCGGCCATCGTTCAGGGTTAGTTCAGGAATAGTCACGCCTGCATTCTCCTTGATTATGGATGGACCCCGTGTAAACTCCCACACGGATTACCCTTAACACCTATGTGTGCATGAAGGTTCCACCCCCCACAAGGCCAGAGCAGGCAGGTGGGGTACGCATGGTATGCCGCTCCACTGGACCTCATGGGGGCAGATTGCCCCCACCCATCACAGGGGGCCTAACCTAAACGGCGGCGCGCCCGGCCTTGCGGCTATGGGTAATATAGGCCTGCACCGTGTCAAACCCGCTCTCCCATGCATTGAGCAGGCTTTCCAGATGTTCGCGGTTATTAACCAGTCCGCGGGCGATCAGCACCCCCTGCTGGTCCAGCAAAAAGGCTGCTGGCAGTTTGTCCACCTCCAACGCCCGCCCCAAAGCAGGATCGTTGATAAACCGCGCAGGCTCTGTGCCTGTCTGGTGGGCAAAATGTTCCTGCACGGCCGCTGTGTCATCCCCCGCCAGCACAAAGTCCAGCCGTTCCCGCGCACAGACGTTGCGGGCAATGGGAATAACCTTGCGAGAGATCGGGCATGTTGCTGACACAAACAGAAGCAGGCGCGGCATAGCCCCACCAGCCAGCGCCATGCTCTGCCCATCCAGCGTTGCAAACGCATTACCTGGGCATACATCCCCCGGCTGGGGGCCACGCGCGTTGGTCAGAGCCCCCACGGGTGCAATTTCCTGAAAAAGCCTGCGCAGACGGAGCAACATGCGCCATGCCACACAAAATGCAGCGCACAGCAGAATGCTGAGCATGGCATTCACCAACACAAGTGTTTGCAAACTGGCCTGCGTCATACCACTCCCCCGCGTCCGGCTGCTGGCCGCTCAGTACGACCAGATGGCATCGCAACTGAACCAGAACATATTGTTGGTGCCATTATTGGCATAATTGACCGTCGGATCATCCGTGGGAGAAACACGATTGAACGGACGGGTGCCATTGAGCGCCTTGTCCAGCCGCACTTCGGGGCGAATGGAAAAGCTGCCGCGCGGCAGTTTGAGGAACTGCGGCCGGTAGGTCACGCCCACGGTCAGTTCACCATAGGTCGTGCCGGGGGCGGAGTCATACGGATAGGGCCGCCCACGCAGCTCGTTGACATAGGACATGGGGGACGTGTTGTTCCCCACCACGCTGCCATTATTGTCGCGGAAGATTTCGCCACGCGCATTGAAGGTGAGCGAGGGCGAGAAATCATGCGAAAAATAGGTCGTCACACCGTACACGTCGTCCTGAAGATAGTCGTCGTGGTAGTAGGTGCCATTGAGCGTAATGGAGCTTGTATCGTTCAGCTTATAGGTCGCCAGAAAGTCGCCAATATATTCCATCTGGTGGTTGGCTTCATTCCCAATGGCGTACACGCTCTGCTGGGGACCAAGATAGGCAATGGCGGCCACATCAAGCTTGCCGTCGGCAAGGCCGCTCAGCTGCACGCCAAAATAGCCTTTGGGGCGCGTGTTGTTTTTGGCCCCGCCAAATGTGGTGGAGTTACCCGCATTCACCCCCATGACCCACGCAACCGTGTCGGTCATGTGCCATGTGGCCAGCACGCCCACGGTTTCAAACGGCACAATGTAATCGGATGAATAGTTGTAGGAATAAAAGGGGCGCTCCAGCGCATCCGTACCCTCAAACCCCTGAATCCCGTACTGCTGACCAATCTGGAGGTCTATGCCCCCTTTGCTCAGCCATGGCAGATGCGCATCAATATGGGCCTGTGTGGGTGCCCACTGGTAAATGCCCGTCAGGCTGCCATCCCCCATACCGATGGTCGGGTTAAAGCGTGCGTCCGAGCCGTACAGCACCTCAAACACAAACCCTATGCCATACCCACCGCCTATATCGGTGGTGGGGTGGGAGAGCGTGCCGGTAATCTGGTTAAGGGTCGCAGTGTTGGCACGGTCCACGTAGGACTGCGCCAGTTGCGGCCTGTATGCGTCCACGGGTTGCCGTTTACACCGGCCTCGACCACCAGATGACCTTCAAGGTCATCAAACCATGTGTGATGTGCTGTTGGTTTAAGGTTGACCTCGTCCTTTGCCGCCTGTGCCTTTTCTGCCGGGGTTTCCTCCAACACCAAGGGACGCGCCGTATCACCGGGCGTTATTTTTTCCTGCGCCAGTGCGGGCAGCGCCGCCAGTTGCAGGGTCAGGCACATCCCCACGGGTAAAGGGCGGCGAAAAAGCATTCTTTATTTGCTCCACACATCAGATACGGACAAAAACGGGCAGACCGGGTTGGTACGGCTTGTGTTTGCTACAGGCTGGAGGACGCGCGAGCAAAAGTCATTTTACGTTTTCATGTCATAGTGGTGTTTTTGCCACGCGCTGCGGCATAACAGCCACAGGCGCGTCATCAGCACTCAGCCAGCGCCCGGCCCGTGCGCACAGGCTGCAAGGGCCCGCTCCAGCACATGCGCACGCGTGGCCATAAAATCCGGGCCGGAGAGCGGGTGCGCCCGCCATGCATGCACCTCGGCTGCGGTATAGGGCTTAAAGTCAGGGGGCGTGCTGCTCCCCCCCAGCGTGATGAGCACAAAATTCATGACATCAGCCAGCGTCTGGTCATCACGGATCAAAGACATGGAAACACCGGGCACGCGCACCAGATAGGCGCGCCCCTCCGGCGTGCAGGCAAAACTGCCCACGCTGTTACGCAGCGTAGGCACAAAGGTCGGGCCGGATATGCCCTCAATCCCGTGGCACCCCCCACAGTGCGACACATAAACCGACTGCGTGTGGCTCAGGGTCGTCGCACCCGCCACCGCATCCGGTACAGTGTGCAAAGCCACGGGGGGCTGGGGCGTACCTACAGCGGCATGGGTGCGCACGGCACCAGCCAGAAGCACGCCCACCACAGCACAGGCGGGCAGCAGGCAACGCAACAACGCCGCTCGCATAATCAGGATGCTTTGCCGATCACAGCGGCAGTGGAGCAGTTGTACATTTCCGATGTACCCGTGCCAAAGCACCAGATAATGTCGTTGTTGGCCATGGGGCGGTAGGAGGGCTGGTCCCCATCGGTACCAAGGCATGTGACCTCGTTACACGAATCCTGCCCACAGCAGTCGCGGTAGGCAATCATGTAGGAGTTCCCATCCTGCGGGTTGTAGCAGCTCCCGATCCATGATGTGGGGGACGGGGCGGTGCCGGGCGGGCAGCTATGCACACCACCACCACAGGAGGAGCAGAGATTGCCGTCAATGGCGCAGTAACGCCAGTAATCACAGGCGTTGGGGTCTTTGGCCTGAGCCTTGGCACCAAAAGGTGTCGTCGCTTTGGCCACACCCTTACCTGCACTGGCGGCAGGTGTCGCAGCAGAGGCACGGCTGACCGGCAGCAGCGGGAACAGCGGCACAGCAGCAGCCAGCCCACCCAGACGGGCCACCACGCCACGGCGGGACGTGCGCCCGGCAAAGTGGCGCAGTGCGGTTTCGGTCAGGCGGTCGAACAAGGATGCGCCCTGTTCCGTTTTTTGTGTGTGTTCAGAAGGCAACATGGGCATTCGCTCCTGTCTCTTTCATAGGGTCTGGCAATGCGGGGCGGGCAGCACTTACGCCGTCCAGCGCCCCTTCAATCTGACGTCGGGTATTTACTAGGTCTTTGGCCAGTATGGTGCCGCGCTCATCAAGCAGCACCAGCGATGGCATACGGTTGATCTGCAACACCAGGGCCAGTTCAACCCCGGTAATAAGTGGAACGCCCTGCATTTCCGGTCGTGCCTGCTGCATGGCGCGGAGTTCGGGTTCGGGGCCATCACCCACAAATACAAGCTCCAGCCCACGCTCGGCTGCAATCTGGCGGGCAATGGGGGAGACCCGCTTGCACACGGGGCATTCCGCCGCCACAAACAGCAAGAGCTGCCGCTGGCCTGCGGGCAGAAGGTCCCCCACGGTAAAGGGCCTGCCGTCTAGTGTGTGCAGGATCAGGCGCGGGAGAACCTGCCCCACATCCAGTCCGGGCTTGACCTCCTGATCCCCCAGAGGGGCCAGACGCTCATGCAGCACGCCAATCTGGCGCGCCAGAGCAACCAGCACAACCGCCAGCAGCAGCACGGCCAGCACAAGGGCCGCCTGCCAGACGTAAAGCAGTGTCATCATGCTCCGTACTCCCCCGAGCCGGGTACGCGCACAGGCGGCAGCACCTGCATGGCCTGCCACAACAGATACACACAAACACCACCGGCAACACCACAGACCCACACGGCGGGAGAAAGCCCGCCCGCAAGGGCAAGCCCCAAACAGGGCACAAGGGCGCACACCGCACACACCAAGGTACGCAGCACAACGGCCCACGAGAGCTTCTGCCCCGCAACACCGGGTGTGCACCCACAGGACAGGTCCGTGCGCCCACGCAGGACGTTCACCCCCATGGCGCAGGCAAACACAACCAGCAAAGCAGCGGCCACAATGCTGCCCACAAAAGCACCACGCCCCGAAAACAGGAGAAGAGCCACCCCTGTTTCGGTTATGGCCAGCGCCCAGGCTGCACTCTCATACAGCCATTCGGGAAGCAGACGGTACGATGCAAGCGTGCCCAGAAACGCATCATGCGCACGCAGCTTGGCAACCCCTGCTACCAGAAACAGCGCACCGATGCCGCCCGCGCACAGGGCGGCAAACAGTTGGCCTGCCTGCACGCACCATGTGGGCGCGGAAGAAACCCAAGCCTGAAGGCTCATCCTTCACCCGGCGCAACCGTAAAGATAAGGGATGTGCCGAGCGCTTTCATCGTCCGCAGCAGCTTGCCGGTGCGCGCGTCGGAGATAAAGAAGTCGCCTTCCTCATCCGTTGTAAACATCAGAGGAGCGGCGTCCTGTGTGATGCCCACCATGGTGCTGGCAACCTTGAGCGGCATGCGGCGGATACGCTTATGGGTATCCGTATTATACACCCACACTTCTGTTCCCGCATCCTTGTGGGTCCAGAACGTGCCGCGGTGCATGAGCACATACAGTTCATGCGTAGCCTTGTGCAGGGCGGACATCTGCCACCCACCCGGCCGCCATGTTACCTCAAACGGAGCAGAAGCATCGGGGGCGGGCTTGAGGCCAGCACCCACCTGCAAGGACCACGCAGGCTGCACAGTGGAGTTGGCAGACAGGGTGGTCGGGTAAACCTTACCGCTATAGCTGATGAAATACGTTGAGCCGTCTTTAGCCACGCTCGGGCTCTGCTCAAAAATACCATCCTTATCCGGCTCAAAGAACGGAGCGGTGTGGGTTACACTGGCCTTGCCATCTGCTTCCAGGCTGACATTGCTCAGAGAACCATCGCCACACAGGGAGGAAAAACCGGCATTGCCCCATGCATAGGCCAGCGCGCAGCGGGAACTTCCACCGTATGGGTGATCTTGTGGTCCTTTGTGTCCACCACTTCCACCGCGTTGGCAGGGCTCATCTGGTACACATAGACCCGCGCACCATCGGCACTGATGGCCAGATTATTGCGTTTGGGCGTAACCAGCGCGCGTGAGGGCAGTTTTTCATCCACCATCAGCTTCAGGGTCTGGGCGTCGTATTCAGCCAGCAGGTCATTGCGTGCGCCACGGTTGCCACGTTCCCATGTGGTTTCCCCCACATAAAAGCGGCTGGCATCGGGGGCGAGCACCACATTGGGGTTGTAAGCGGCCTGTACCATACCCAGCAGCACGCCCTTGTCGGCGTCCACCACGTTTACACGACCATCCTTGTTATGGCTGTAAACCGCGTCTTCCACCAGAACGGTGTGAGGGCTGTAGGGTTTGAGGGTCACCACGTCGCTCTGCTCGGTTTGCAGAACAGGTTCGGTGGCCAGAACAGGCGCTACGGATGAAAAAAAGGCCGCGCTGCCAAGAAGCAGGCCAACCCAGAATTTACGTGGACAAAGAACGGACATACGGACCTGTTTTTCTCTCGTTTCCTTCAGGATTTTCGTATCATAGCCGTTACTGTTGCATTTTCAACACAAATATAACCACACATCTGCGTTTCCTGATAAAACCAGAAAAATACCAGAAGAAACAGCCAGACCCGCTTTAAAAATTTCCTTCTTTTTTGAAGAAACGTTGCAAAAGCCAGCGCGCAGCAACCCCGTGCGAACCCTTGGCGTGCCAGACCACCGCAAGGGGAGCCAACCGGTCGCCCGCGTCAAATTGTTGCTCTAACACAACAATATCGGGTGCTGCGGGAGACGCCGCCAGAACATGGTCGGAAACAAAGGCCCAGCCTATGCCGTGGCGCACCAGTTCCAGTATGACCCAGTGACTTTCCACCCACCAGACCTCCCCCGCCACCCGCAGGTAATGCCGCTCGCGCTCACGCTCACGCGCGGCCACCAGAATCTGGCGGTGGCGCTTGAGGTCCTCACGCGCAACGGGGCCACCCTGCGCCAGCGGGTGGTTGCGCCCGCACACCAGCTTGAGCGGCACCCGCCCGATGGTGCGGAATGCAAGCTCTGGAGGAATGCGATGCTGCTGCCACATAAGCCCAAGCTGTGCCGCGCCATCACGCACAAGCTGACCGACGTCTCCATGAGCGGGAACAGGATTTCCATCTCCACATGGGGAAACACCTGCGCAAACTCGGCAAAGACCGGGCCAAGAGCGTGCTCGGGATAAAGCTCGTCTATGGCAACAACCAGCCTGTTCTCCACCCCGCTTTCCAGCGAGCGGGCAACGCCTATCAGATGTTCGCGCCGGTCCAGCACCACACGGGCCTCGCGCAGCAGGCGCTCGCCTTCAGCACTCAGCACCGGAGTGCGCCCTGTACGCACGAACAGGACCACCCCCAGATCCACCTCCAAATTGGCAACATGCGTGCTTATGGCCGACTGCGCCCGCCCCAGAGCGCGAGCTGCTGCGGAAAAAGACCCCGCATCCACCGTGGCCACAAAGGCCTCAAGCTGTTCGAGTGAAACGTTCATCCATCTGTTTTTCTGATAGGTTCTATCTTTCCTTTCCCAGAAGGCCAGATAGATTGCCGCCATGTCAACTTACGTACCTACACACGCCCCGGCTTTGGGGGCTACCGGGCCTGCGGCCCCTTCCGCCACTTCTGCCGTGCAAGGCAGTGTCCCCACGCGCTCGCGCATGGACCGCCTGCGCCATGTTGTGCTGTTTGAGCTGTTTGCACTGGCCACCACCATCCCTGCGGGCAGCGCCCTGTTTGACCTGCACGAATCCGCCATGGGCGTTATTGGCATTGGCAGCGCCATAACCGCCATGGTGTGGAATTACCTGTACAACCTTGCCTTTGACCGGGTGATGGTCCGCCTCTACCGCACCACGCACAAAACCATGCGGGTAAGGATGGTGCACACCGTTGTGTTCGAGGCGGGGCTCCAGCTTGTGCTTGTACCCGGCATTGCGCTGTACACCCATGCGTCCATGCTCGGCGCTCTACCACTTTCGCTCTCTCTGGCTCTATTTTATCTGGTTTACGCCTTCGTGTTCAACATGGCTTATGATCGGGTTTTTCCCCTCCCCCACAAAGCTAACCCACACGCCAGATAGGCCGCTCCCGCCCAGATCACTTTTGGGGCGCAACCGGCGAGTTGTTGCATAGAAAGTATTGCGACTAATTCTCATTTATGGTTGAGTAGGATGAGACTCGCAATATTGAGGTGCAAAGCTCATGGTTGTCTGCTCCTGCAACCTGCTGACCCATAAAGACGTTGAGGCCGCCGTGGCCGGTGGTGCAAACCACCCGCGTGAGATTTATGCAGCACGCGGCTGCAAGGCACAGTGCGGCAACTGCGTAAAGGGCGTTGTGTGCCTTCTACGCGAGGCCAAGCTACGCCACATGCAGCAGGCCGAACTGGCCGCCCACGCCGCACGCCAGCACGGCGTAGCACTTGCCGCTTCTGCCTGAATCACAAACACCCCACACCAGCCTCTCCCCCCGCTTGCGTAGCGGTTACGCTTCTGGCACCGATGCGGGTATGACCGATCCTGTTTTTGTATTGGGCGGAGGTGCCTGGGGCACCGCACTGGCCCTGCATGCCAGCCGCACCGGCGCACAGGTCTACCTGTGGGCACGCACCGCCCAGACCCTGCCCAACGGGGCCATGCCCCGCCTGCCGGA
>NZ_BAJU01000024.1 GCF_000613865.1 Acetobacter okinawensis JCM 25146 | reverse complement strand
CACGTGCAGTGGCGGGGCGGGCGCGTGCCGGCGTCTCGGCGGGTGGCTTGGTTGTTATGACCGTTCTCCTGAAACTGAATGCTTTATGGGGGTGATGGCTGATCCGTGGTGGCGTCAAACCCGCCCCGCTGACGAATGGCTGTTGCAGATATACTGTTTTGTACCCCCGGAAGGAAAGCCCAAGCTGGGGGAGAAAGTGTGGCAAGCCCTGCTGCCTGCCGTGCAGGCACGCGCCAGCGGGCCAGATAATGCGCCGCCAACCCGCCCAAAGCCCGCACATTCTGCCCCGGACGGGGGAAAACCGCCAAAGGCACCTGCCGCACAAGCTGGTGCCAGTGCTTCCACCGTGGCAGGGTGACCAGACCGTCCGCCCCCATCAGCCATACAAAGCGCACATGGGGGAAGCGGGCCTTGAGCCGGGCCAGTGTGTCCACGGTGTAGCGCGTGCCGAGTCGGGCCTCCAGATCGGTCGCGACCACCTTGCGGCCATCGGCCAGACTGCGCGCCGTGGCCAGACGGGTGGCAAAAGACGCCATCTCCCGCCCTGCCTTGAGCGGATTGCCCGGAGAGACCAGAAGCCACACCTGATCAAGCCGCAGCTCCAGCAAAGCCCGCCGCGCAATGGCCTGATGCCACCTGTGGGCGGGGTTGAACGACCCACCCAAAAGACCAATACGGCTGTGCCGCCCATCCCCCCATGTTGGCACCGGCTGCCCACCGGACCTTGCCACCCCCGTAGGAGCAGCGCTGGCAGGCAGGCCCCGCAGACGGGTGTGCTGCACGCTCAGGGGCGAACCTGCCCGCTACCAATGACCTCGTACCGGAAGGTGGTCAGCTGTTCCACACCCACCGGCCCACGGGCATGGAAGCGCCCAGTGGCAATGCCAATTTCGGCCCCGAAGCCAAACTCGCCACCATCACAGAACTGGGTGGAGGCATTCCACATGACCACAGCACTGCTCACACCATTCATGAAGCGAATGGCCACGGCCTCATCCGCCGTAACAATGGCCTCGGTATGGGAGGAGCCAAAGCGGGCAATGTGGTCAAGGGCTTCGTCCACCCCGTCCACCACGGCCACGTTCAGCACCGCATCCAGCCACTCGGTGGCAAAGTCCTTTTGTGTTCCCACCGGCAGATCGGGCATGATCTGGCGGGCAGCGGCATCGGCACGGAAGGTGCAGCCCTGCTCGGCCAAGTCTGCCACAATCTGGGGCAGCAGCACGGAGGCAATGGCCGCATCAATCAGCAGGGTTTCGGTTGCGCCGCAAATACCCACACGCCGCATTTTGGCGTTGAGCACAATCCGCCGCGCCATGGCATGGTCGGCAGCGGAGTGCACATAGGTGTGGCACAGCCCCTCCGCATGGGCGAGCACAGGCACGCGGGCCTCGCGCTGCACGCGCTCGACAAGGGAGCGGCCTCCACGGGGGATAATCAGGTCCACAAGGCCAGATGCGGTCAGCATATCCGCCACATGTTTGCGGTCTGCATCGGGGGCAATCTGCACCGCATCCTCAGGCAGGCCAGCGTTACGCAGGCCGGTCTGCATGGCGGCATGGATGGCGCGCGCGCTATGCAGGCTTTCCGAGCCACCACGCAGCAGCACGGCATTGCCGGATTTGATGCACAGTCCCGCAGCATCCGCCCCCACATTGGGCCTGCTCTCATAAATAACGCCAATAACGCCAACAGCCGTGGCCACCTTGCGAATACGCAGCCCATTGGGGCGCGACCACTCCTCCAGCACCTGCCCTACGGGGTCGGGCAGGTCGGCAATGTCTTCCAGCCCACGGGCCATGGCCTCCACCCGCTCGGGGGTGAGGGTCAGCCGGTCACGGAACGCATCGTTTGCGGTGGAAGCGGCAAGGTCGAGCGCATTGGCCTGCAAAATGGCCGGGGCGGATTCGCGCAGCGCACTGGCTGCCGCCCACAGGGCCTTGTCACGCTCGGAGGAGGAACTCTGCGCCAGCGTGCGGGCAGCTAGTCTGGCCTTGTGCGCCAGATCGTGCATGGAGCATGGCGATGGCGCATCCTGCTGGGGTGCGCGTGTCTCCGCCGTGGCCATATGCTGCCGACTGTCTTCCTCCGTATTCATGCTGGCGTCCCTTATCTCCATTGTCCTGTTTTCTTTTTTGCTGTGTGTGGCCCGCCCCGCATGGGCGGACCTGTAAGCGCGCTTTACAGTGCCGTATCAGACGTTAAAGCGGAAGAGCAGAACGTCCCCGTCCTGCACAACGTAGTCACGCCCTTCAACACGCAGGCGACCAGCTTCCTTGGCGCCTGCCTCCCCATTATAGCGGACATAGTCATCAAATGCGATGGTTTCGCAGGCGATAAAGCCACGCTCGAAATCATTGTGAATGACGGCTGCCGCCTGCGGAGCCTTGGTGCCAACCGTAATGGTCCATGCACGTGCCTCCTTGGGGCCTACGGTAAAGTAGGTGCTCAGACCCAGCAGCTTGTAGCCAGCCGCAATCACACGGTCCAGACCGCTATCACTCAGCCCCAGCCCTTCAAGGAACTCGCGGCGCTCCTCGTTTTCAAGCTGGCTGACCTCAGCCTCAATGGCTGCGGACACGATCACCACCGCGGCTCCTTCGGCTGCGGCCTTGGCCTTCACCTTCTCAGAGAAGGCATTGCCGGTGGACGCCGAGTCCTCGTCCACATTGCACACATACAGCACGGGCTTGCTGGTCATGAGTTGCAGGCGGCGGACGGTCTCCTCCTCCCCGGCGGGAATGGCAGTGCGCGCGGGGCGGCCATCACGCAGGGCGGCCAGAATGGGGGTCATGACCTCAATCTGGGCCATGGCCTCCCCATCGCGGTTGCGGGCACGTTTTTCCAACGCGGGCAGGCGCTTTTCCAGCGAGTCCAGGTCCGCCAACATCAGCTCGGTTTCAATAATTTCCGCATCACGCACCGGGTCCACGCCACCTTCGACGTGAGTGATGTCATCATCCTCAAAGCAGCGCAGGACATGGATAATGGCGTCCACTTCGCGGATGTTGGCCAGAAACTGGTTGCCCAGCCCTTCCCCGCGGGAGGCACCACGCACAAGGCCCGCAATATCCACGAACTCAAGGCTGGTCGGCACTTCGCGCTGGGACTTGCCAATGGCGACCAGCTTGTCCAGCCGGGGGTCGGGCACGGCCACACGGCCCACGTTCGGCTCGATCGTGCAGAACGGGTAGTTGGCGGCCTGCGCCGTAGCGGTCGCCGTAAGCGCGTTGAACAGGGTGGACTTGCCCACATTGGGCAGACCAACAATACCGCAGTTAAAACCCATCAGCCCTTGCTCCCTTGTGGCAGTGCAACCTTGGTCATAAACCGGTCGGCATGCCCATCCGCCAGCAGGGGGGCGGCATCGGCCATGCGTGCGAGCATGGGGTCGAGCCAGTCCTGCTGGTCTGTTTGTGTAAAATTACCCAGCACCCAGCCGTGCACCCGCTCCTTGGCGCCGGGGTGGCCTATGCCTATGCGTACGCGCCAGTAGTCTGGTGTGCCCAGCATTTTGTCTGTCGAGCGCAGGCCATTATGGCCCGCCGCCCCACCACCATGCTTGATACGCAGCCTGCCCGGTTCCAGGTCCAGCTCATCATGGAACAGTGTGATCTGCTCGGGGGCTATTTTGTAAAAGGCGGCCGCTTCCTGCACGCTCTCGCCCGAGCGGTTCATGTAGGTCATGGGCAGCAGCGCGAGCACCTTGTGGTTGCCTACGCGGCCCTCGGCCACCTCTCCCCGGAAGCGGTTGCGCCAGGGTGAAAAACCATATCGGGCGGCAATGGCCTCAACCGCCATAAAGCCGACATTGTGCCGGTGCCGGCGCATGGAGGACTCGGGGTTACCCAGTCCGACCCAGAGCAGCATTGCGGGTTCCGCCTTGTGTCTATCAACAGAAAAGGGGGGCACATGCGCCTGCACGTGCCCCCGCGTTCGATCAGCTCAGGTTTTAGGCCCGCTCCCGGTTAGGAAGCAGCCGCACCTTCTGCCGGTGCCGCTTCAACAATCGGTGCGGCAATGGAGGCAACAACAAAGTTGGCTTCGTGGGAGACAGGAGTCGCACCTTCGGTGCCCTGCACGTCGTCCCAACGCACGTTGTCGTTGATGTCGAGCTTGCTCAGGTCAACCGTGAAGAACTCGGGAATGTTTTCCGCGGCCACTTCCACGTCAACCGTGTGACGCACGACGTTGAGCATGCCACCACGCTTGATGCCGGGGGACTTGTCTTCACCCACAAAGTGCACAGCCACTTCAACATGCACGCGCGAGCCAGCGGCCAGACGCAGGAAGTCGATATGGACGGGCGAATCCTTGACCGGGTGGAGCTGCACGTCACGCACCAGAGCGCGCTCGGTCTTGCCGCCTTCGATCTGGATGTCATACACGCGTGAGCGCCAGCCAGAGGTCTGGATTGCCTTGACAACCAGACGCGGGTCGAGCGCGATCAGCGTGGATTCCTGCTTGCCGCCGTACACAACGCCGGGCACCAGACCTTCACGCCTCGTCGCACGCGCTGCCCCCTTACCAGCCTTCGCGCGCGCAGAAGCTTCAATTGTTGTAATTTTGGACACCTTGACTTCTCCTGAAAAACTTGTGCACGCAAGCCTCCAGGGGTGCCTGCGCGGTGGCTGGGGCCTTACAGCAAAACCCCACCACAAGCAAGGTCTGGCTTGCAGGCACCATATAACGCGCCCCTGTTCCGTGCCCTCTTGCGCACCCAACCCCAGCCGGAGAGTTTGCCGTGACCCTTACCCCGCAGGTTGTTCCCAGCCCCCCCGCCACATCGGCCCCCGCGCAACAGTTTGGCAGCGACAATTACGCAGGTATCTGCCCGCAGGCACTCGAAGCCATGACCCGCGCCGCCACAGGCTCCACCCCCGCCTATGGGATGATGCATGGACCCGCCTTGCCGCACGGGCCGTAGCCGACCTGTTTGACGCCCCACAGGCCCGCGTGTTTTTTGTATTCAATGGCACGGCGGCCAATGCGCTGGTGCTGGCAACGCTCTGCCCGCCGTATTGCAGCATCATCAGCTCCGAAATCGCGCATGTGAACACGTCCGAACGGGGAGCACCGGAGTTTTTTTCCGGCGGGGCCAAGCTGATTACGCCCCCCACGGAGGACGGCAAGGTCACCCCGGCCAGCATTACCCTTGCCATGCGCCGCACACGCAGTGATGCCGCCTCCACCCCTGCGGTGGTCAGCATCACCCAGCCGACCGAGAACGGCCTGCTCTACACGGTGGATGAGATCCGGGCCATTGCCAACGCCTGCCATGACAACGGGCTGCGTCTGCACATGGATGGCGCACGCTTTGCCAACGCCGTAGCTGCACTGGAGTGTACCCCCGCCGCCATGACATGGCAGTCCGGTGTGGATGCACTGAGTTTTGGCGGCACCAAAAACGGCATGGCCATGGGGGATGCCGTGGTGTTCTTTACCCCACAGCTTGCACAGGGCTTTGCCGAGCGCACCAAACAGGGTGGGCAGACTGCCTCCAAAATGCGTTTTCTCTCCGCCCCGTGGCTGAGCATGCTCCAGTCCGGCGCATGGCTGGACAACGCCCGCCATGCCAATGAGAGCGCACTGGCCTTTGCACAGGCCATAGAGGGGCTGGAGGAGGTCGAACTCGCATGGCCCGTACAGAGCAATGCGGTGTTTCTGCTTATGCCAGAGCGCGTGGCCAATGCCCTGCGTGCACGCGGGTGGCGATTCTATACCATGTTTGGCAGCGTATACCGCTTTATGTTCGCATGGGACGCGCGAGCGGACTCCATTGCAGCCCTTGCTGCGGACCTGCGCCACAGCACGCACGACTGAACAGGCCACAAAAGCCCCCCAGACCGTAAAATCAGGGGGGCACCACCCGCTTCCAGCCTTGACATAAGGCCCCTGCCCCTGCTTCCTCCACCCCAATTGAACTCTGGCAAACCCAGCGCCCGCAGGCCGGGCCAAACAATTTGGGACAAGACCATGCACCCTTACCGCACCCATAGCTGCTCGGCCCTTCGCGCGGGCGATGCTGGCACCACCGCGCGCCTGTCCGGCTGGGTGCACAGCAAGCGCGACCATGGCGGCCTGCTGTTTATTGACCTGCGTGACGAAACGGGGATCACCCAGATTGTCATTCCCGCAGGCTCGGACGTTATGGCCGCAGCCGAACCCGTGCGCGTGGAAAGCGTGATTACGGTTACGGGCAATGTGGTCGAACGTGCGGAAGGGACGCGCAACCCCGACCTGGCCACGGGTGATATTGAAGTCCAGGCAAAAGAGTTTGTGGTGCAGTCCCACGCTGCCGTGCTGCCGCTGCAGGTTGCGGGGCAGGAGCATTATTCCGACGAGCTGCGCCTGCGCTACCGCTACATCGACCTGCGGCGCGAGAAGGTGCACGCCAACATCCGCCTGCGCTGCGCCGTTATCGCCAGCATGCGCAAACGCATGACCGCGCTGGATTTTGTGGAGCTGCAAACCCCGATCCTGACCGCCTCCTCCCCCGAAGGGGCGCGGGACTTTCTGGTGCCCTCACGCAACCATCCGGGCAAGTTCTACGCCCTGCCGCAGGCACCGCAGCAGTTCAAGCAGCTTGCCATGGTGGCCGGGTTTGACCGCTACTTCCAGATCGCCCCGTGCTTCCGTGACGAAGCCTCCCGCGCGGACCGCTCCCCCGGTGAGTTCTACCAGCTTGACTTTGAAATGGCCTTTGCCACGCAGGACGAAATTTTTGCGGTGATGGAAGAGGTCATGAGCGGGCTGTTTACCGAGTTCGGCAACGGCCGCACGGTTAGCACCGCACCGTTTGAGCGTATTCCCTACGCCCGCGCCATGCAGGTCTATGGCTCCGACAAGCCCGACCTGCGCAACCCGCTGCTGATTACGGATGTGACGGAAGACTTTGCAGGCTCCGGCTTTGGCCTGTTTGCCCGCATTGCCGCTGATGGGGGAGAAATCCGCGCCATTCCCGCCCCCGGCGCAGGGGACAAGCCCCGCTCGTTCTTTGACAAGCTCAACGCATGGGCGCGCGAGAACGGGGCTGGCGGTCTGGGGTACATCACCTTTAACGCTGAGGGTGGCCAAGGCCCGATTGCCAAGAACCTTGAGGCCGAACGGGCCGAGGCCATCCGCACCAAACTGGGGCTGAAGGCGGGTGACGCCGTGTTCTTTGCCGCAGGCAAGGGGCATGACGTGGCCAAGTTCTCCGGTCTTGTGCGCACCCGCATTGCCGAAGAACTGGACCTGATCGAGAAGAACGCCTTCCGCTTCTGCTGGATCACGGATTTCCCCATGTACGAGCTGAACGAGGAAACCGGGCTTGTGGACTTCTCCCACAACCCGTTCTCCATGCCGCAGGGTGGGCTGGACGCGCTGAACACCAAAGACCCGCTGGATATTCTGGCCTACCAGTACGACATTGTGTGCAACGGGATCGAACTCTCCTCCGGCGCAGTACGTAACCACCTGCCAGAAGTGATGGTGCGTGCGTTTGAAATTGCAGGCTACCCCGAAAGCGAGGTGGAAGCCCGCTTTGGTGGCATGCTCAACGCCTTCCGCTATGGAGCGCCCCCGCATGGTGGCTCCGCCCCCGGTGTGGACCGCATTGTCATGCTGCTGGCCGATGAGCCGAACATCCGCGAAGTCATCCTGTTCCCGCTCAACCAGCAGGGCGAAGACCTGATGATGGGTGCTCCCGCCCCCGTGGCACCGGAGCGGATGAAGGAACTCTCCCTCGCGCTTAACCTGCCCAAGCCCAAACCCGTGGTCAAAAAAGACTGATAACGGCCTTTTAAGCCCATAAACACACATCCGGCCGGTTGCATGACCGCGCCGGATGTTTTCTTTTAGGGGCATGACCATACGCCCCCCGCGCCCACGGGCCACCATTCTGGCCAATACGCTGGCTACGTCCATGGCCACGGCTCTGGCCACGGCCACCCTGTTTGTTTTTGCAGCCCCTGCTGCGCACGCACAGGCCAGTAGCGCTGCTACTGCGGCAGCGGCCCTTGTATCGCAAAGGGCTGTGTATGATCTGGGGCTGGTGGAGGCCGCAGGCGGGCAAACGCTCTCCGCTACAGGGCGCATGAGTTATACCGTGCTCAAAACCTGCCTTGGCTGGTCATCCCACCAGCGGCTGGACATCCAGAGTGTCACCCGCCAGCGCGGGGAGGAGCACCTGCTGTCCGATTATGCCGCGCAGGAAAGTCTGGACGGGCGGCACCTGACCTTTAAAAGCCAGGAAACACGCAACGGCAAGCTGCTCCGCGTTGTTAGCGGGGAGGCAAGCCTTGCCCCCGATGGTTCGGGCGTTGTGCAGTACCGCCAGCCTCTGGCCAAAACCCTGCCCCTGCCCGCTGGCACGTTGTTCCCGATTGCCCATACCGCCCGTATTCTGGCTACTGCGGCCAGTGGCGGAAAAGAGCTGACCACCCCTTTGTTTGACGGCACCCTGCCCGATGGGCCGGAGGATACCTACGTTACACTGCTCAACTGGTCCCCTCCCCCGGCAAACAGCCCTTACCTGCCCCTGCAAAAACTGGCGGCAGGGCATGTACACATCGCTTTTTACGACCGTAACGCCCATACCATGATGCCTGAGTATGAAATGGGCATGCGTTACTTTGCCAACGGCGTGTCGGACCAGCTCCATCTGGATTTTGGGGATTATAAAATGCAGGGCACACTCAGCACGCTGGACCTGCCGCCAACCCCAAGCTGCACACAGCCCGCGCCCCACTGAGCACAGGCCGGGTAAGGGCGCACTAGACCTCCACGGCCCCTTGCGTGAACAGCAGGCTCTGCAAATCCATTTTGCTGCGCTGGTTTTTCCTGCGCCACTTCTTTTTATCCGCCCGCCGCCACACACGCGGCACAAACGGGTAGACACGCGGCAGACAGCCAGAGAGCAGGGCAGCCCAGCTCATAATCAGGATCGGGGTCAGGCCCGTGCTGGACAATGCCCCCATATAGGGCGAATCTGCCATAAGGTTCTGGGACAACGCCAGCACGGAGCCCCCTTCCAGCACCTCTTCCACCCCGTCTCCACGGCGCAGGGCCGCCGTACTCCAGCCTGCCAGCAGGGGTTCTGCCTCCTCAGTCTGCGCCTGCTGGAGCATCTGGTTCAGCAGTGGCTGCTGCACGGCAGCCAGATAGGCGGCATTCCTGCGCAGCGCAGCACGGAGCCCCCCGGCCCCCGGTCCACCGGACAGGTCCAGTTCTTCCGTGCGCCCCATGTCCTCCGCTTCCCCCGCAAGGGTGGCGCGGACCAGCCGCCCACGCTGTGCAGGTGTGAGTGCAGGCATAAGGGCCGCAGCCAACAGGGGGTTGAGCAGCGCCTGCGGGATTTGCCCGGCCCCGTCCTCCTCCTCCTCCGTGCCCAGAAGCTGGAGCAGGAGCATGGCGGCTGCTTTTTGCGCATCGGTCGCGCTCTGGTCTGCAACCAGAGCAGACAAGGCACGGAACAGTTCGGGCAGAAGGGCATTTGTCAGGGCATTGCCTGCAAGAGACACCGGAACAGATGCCCCCGCCCCCTGCGCCACGGTTTGCGAAAGCTGAACAATGCCGCCGGGCAGAACAATCTCCTCCCCCTGCGTTGCGCCCATGTTCTGCAAGGCCGTAGCCATGGCCACCCTGCCATCCAGCACAGCGTTGCTGGCCAACCCATACAGGCCCGAGGTGGTGACAACCGCCCCACCCGCAGCCCCGGACGGCAAGACCTCGGCCTGAAGCAGCGGCAGGCTGGCCACCATACCGCTCGTCCACGCACTGGCGGACTGGCCCGCCATGGCGGTGAGCATACGCACAAGCTGGCTGGCCATGGTCTTTTGCGCATCTGTTGCCGCAGGGTCAGCCAGAACTGTCTCTACCGCCTGCATGACATCAGCAACCAGCGTACTGATCCCCGCGCCAGAGGCAACACTGCCCGAGGCCAGCCCGGATGCCAGACCCGATGCAGCCCCCTGCACCGTGCCCTGCGCAACATTCTGTGCTGTATTTTGCGCTGTATCTGCGAGTGCGGCCTGTGCGCTGTCGGCGGATGTGGCCGTACTCCCCCCCTGTGTGGTGCCGCCTGCCCCACCACATCCAGCAGAGAGCTACCACCCAGCAAGCTTTGCGCCCCTGCGGACAGAGTCAGCATGACCCCGGCCTGCTGGGCCTGTGCCTGCACCAGTGCGGTGCGCGCGCTCTGCACCAGTGTGGTGGCCGAGGGCAACCCCACCTGAGCGGAGGCACCAGCCTGCGTACCAGACTGGGTGGCAGACGGGGTACTGCCCTCCGCCACGCCAGCCCCCTGCATACCCAGACCCACCCAAGGCCCCGGGCCGGACAGACCGCCCGCACCTGTTGTTGTCATGGCCCGCTCCGTAGCATCACACCATGGCGGGGTAGGCCCGTCCACGCCCCGTCCACCGGGGTTTAAACCTGCCACACCCCGCAGGCTCAGGCCAACAGGATTAAATCATGGAGGCTCTAGTGGACCTGCGTGCTGCTGCTGTCCGCCCCCACGCTCTGGCGCAGCACACCCACCAGTTCCTGCAACGCCTGCGGGTTGTTCTTGAGAATAGCCACATTGGCTGCATCCGGCACGGGCATCTGCGCGCCACCCTGACCGGGGGGAACATTCAACAGGCTGCCAGTCAGGCCCACGCAGGTCAGCTCATAACAAAGCTGCGGGCATCCAGCCCATGCGCCTTGAGAATAGCCTCCAGCCCCGGCACCTGCCCCACAAGGGCGATCTGCTGGTCCAGCGACATGCCAGCATGCCCCGGCGGCTGAATTTTGGCGGCCTGAATGGCCCTGAGCGTAGCACTCAGCCGGGGCAGCACATCCGGGGCCAGCTTGTAGTGCAGGGCTGTGTCCATGTCATGCTGCATGGTGACCACCTGCTCAGGCGTCAGGGACGGTGCATGGGGGGTGGCACCGCCAACTGGGGTCACACTCTGGGCATGGGCCGCGCCACCTGCCAGCAGGGCCACAGCGCCCAGAACAGTGGAAACCTTGCGGATAAAAATCATGTTTTCAAACCCTCTCATACTGCAATCACCCATTCACCACCGCGCATAAGCGGCACGCGGCCGCCCTGTGCGTCCAGCCCGTCCACATCAATGTCGCCCGAGCCGATCATCCAGTCTATGTGGATCATGCTCGCATTGGCACCACGTGCGGCCAGTGCGGCCTCGTCCTGCCCCTGCGTGTCCCGCATGCATTTGGTGTAGGACTGGCCAAGGGCTATGTGGCTGGCTGCATTTTCATCAAACAGAGTATTCTGGAACAAAAGCCCGCTGCGCGAGATGGGGGAGGAATGGGGCACAAGGGCGACCTCACCCAGCCTTCTGGCCCCTTCATCCGTGTCCAGCACCCGCTCAAGCACCTCCTGCCCGCGTGTTGCGTGCATGTCCACAATCCGCCCGCCCTCAAAGCGGACCTTTATCCCGTCTATGAGCGTGCCTTGGTGCGAGAGTGGCTTGGTGCTGGCCACGGTGCCCTCCACACGCAGGCGATGGGGGGTGGTGAACACCTCCTCGGTCGGAATATTGGGGTTGCACACAATGCCGTTGCCCGCTTTTTCCGCCCCACCGGCCCAGTCATGCCCATCGGCCAGCCCGACCAGCAGGTCCGTGCCTGGGCCGGAAAAATGCAGGGCATCGTAGCGCACATCATTCAGATAAGCTGCGCGGCGGTGCAGAATGGCGTTATGCGCCGCCCATTGCGCCACCGGGTTATCCCCCGTTAGGCGCGAGACGGCAAAAATGGCCCGCCAGAGTTCCTCCACCGCCTGCTCCTGCGGCAGGTCGGGAAAAACCTCCATGGCCCATTCCGGCGTGGCGGCGGCCACAATGCACCAGTTCACATCAAAATTGGTAATGATCTCCATGGCAGGGCGGTTCACGCGGGAGGCGGCCTTGCTGGCGCGGGAGACGTGCTCGGGGTTCTGCCCTGCCAGCAGGGCGGGGTTGGAGCCGGTAATGGCCATGCGCGCAGCCCCTGCGCGAAAGCCTCTGCCATGCCCGCAGCCAGCCAGCCTGCGGCTGTATCAAACGTGTCTTCCGCACCGTACTGGTAGCGCGCCAGCGTGGTCTGCTCATCCGAATAAAAGGTGCTGACCAGCGATGCACCTGCCTTGTAGGCGTGCTCGGTAATGCGGCGCACCAGCGGCACTGCATGCAGCGGCGCGGTCATGATAACCTGCTGGCCGGGGGCTACGTTCAGCCCTGTGCGGGCTGCCACCTCGCCCAGCCGGTCAAGCTGGGCGGCAAATTCGGCCGAAGCCAGATAACCACGACCGGCCTGCGTGTTGTGTTCCGTCACGTCTGTCTCCATCCCTTTGTACAGCCTAACCCTGTTGCGTGTATGGGATACCCATGGGGCGCATCCGTCAACTCCGCCCTTTACCCCTACCGGCCTGCCACGCCATCTGCGCTGCGGGGGATGTTGCGGGCAGTTCAAAGGGTTTGAGGTCGGCTGGCAGGTAGAGCGGGTGGCATGGCCGCCCCCCCGCACTCAGCCTGAGCGCACATACGGCAATCCCGTGGTTCTGGAGCATTTGCACAACCTGTGGCCCGCGCGCGCGCAGCCCCTTGTGGTGGGGGGAGCCATAGGCTGCGACAACAAGGTCAGCCTTGCGTGCCATATCCAGCAGGGCGGCATCGTTACCCGGCCCTACGGGGTCTGGTGTTTCCAGCAGCCGGGTCTGGTCGGTGCAGCGGTAGGCAAAGGTGTTGCCCACAAACAGCCCACCATACCCCCATGCCCGCGCGTAACGCTGGCATTTGGCCACGGTCCGGTCATCTCCATGCTCGGTGGCGACTGAGGGGTTCATCATCAGCCACATGACCATTGGCCTGCCCTCCTCCCACACCCGGCGCAGGGTGTAGCGGTAGCAGTTGTCCTCCCCGCCATAGGTGGCGGTGCTTACGACGTCATCCGACAGTCTGAGCGGGCGGGACTGGCCGACATGGTGGCCTGTAAACAGATCTTTCATCACACTTCTTGCTGGCAGGGTTGGGGGCTTGTCTGCCCCCTGTGTATGCTGCAACGCCTGCCAGCACAAACCGGAGCCAACACACCCATCACCCTACGGTGCAAAGCCGGTGCGATCAGCCGGGGTCAGGGCACGTATGACCCGGCATGGCACCCCTGCGGCCACCACCCCGGCAGGCACGCTGCGCGTGACCACACTGCCTGCCCCCACAATACTGCCCGCACCAATGCTGACACCGGGGGTAATATGCACCCCTGCCCCCAGCCACACCCCATTGCCAATACTAATGGGGCGGGCGTAGCACCCACCTGCGGCACGCTCAACGGCATCCAGTGCATGGTTGGCCGAATACAGGCCCACACGCGGACCAAACAGGACATTATCGCCAATTGTAATGGGGGCAGCATCAAGCAGAATACAGTCAAAATTGGCGTAAAAATTATTGCCAATGCTAATATTACGCCCAAATTCGCACCGTAGTGTTGGCTCAAAATGCACATGCTGGCCAACAGAACCCAGCAGGGTGCGCAAAAGAGCCTCCCGCTCGGGGGCGGGGCGGCCAAAGCTTGCGTTGTAGCGGTTGCTCAGCACCACCGCAGCCTCACGCGCGCGCACCAGTTCTGGCGCAAGGTCGTTGTACATCGCACCCGTGCGCATGAGCGCCATATGCTCATCCAGTGTCATTATCGCGTTCTTCTCCCCGCCTGCGTCTGTTTTTTATCTGTTCGCCCCACATCCACAGCCCCCCCCCCCTAGCCGGGATGTGCCGCATGCCAGCGCGCCGTGGTGGCGGCCTGCACTGCGGCCTGCTCGCGCACAATTTTTTCCGGGTCATACCCAAGGGCCACACACTGGGCATGGGTTATGTAGCCTGTTTGCAGCAAAAAAAGGGCCAGCGCCTGCGGGTAAGGCACTTTGCGCTGGTAAGGCGCGGGGCAACCCTCCGCCCCCCGCACCTTAACGGACGGGTCCAGTGCGCACCATGTCTGCCCGCTATCCGCGCGCCGGTCATACCAGTGCCGCATGTACATCCACCCCGACCGGAGCTGCCCCAGATTGGCGCTATTGGCCACATAGGCGGCCAAAAACCCGTTAATATCCTTACGGTCCGGCGGAGGTGGCGCCCGAAAGGCAGGGAAGTCACGCCGGAACCCGGCCCGCAAAAACGGCGCATAGGCAGGCTGGGTGGTGACGTTGCGCAAAGTACCGGGCGTGTAATCATAAATTACAACAGGCAGGACAGACCACGCATAGGACGCAAATACGTAGTTGAACTGCTGGTCACCCAGCACAAACTGCCGCCCGCCATCATGGTTGATGTCCAGCACCACGGGTGTGACATCCCCATCCTGCGATGGCAGGGGGGTGACCCGCCACTGGCCCGTGTCATCCAACCCCACAATGGCGGCAACCGTGCAGCAGTGCGCCCCCATTGTGTAACCGGACAGCAGCACCTGCAAAGGCCCGCCATTTTTGTCCAGATGGTACAGGGCAAGGCGCAGGGTGCCCAGCATGCCCCCGTCATCTCCCGTTATCAGGGGGGCAATATCCTGCCTGAACGCGGGGTGGCCGGGCGCTTTGAACACCAGCGTTGCCACCGTGCATGGTGGCTCCCCCCCGGCGGGTGCGGGGTTGGACGCCTCCATCAATATTGCCTTGCCCGGACAGGGCTGTTGCTGGGCGACCTCTACCTGAACGGATATACCCTCCACCTCCAGCGCCACAGGCTGGGGGGACGGATGGTTGATCCTGTCAAAAATTACGGCGCGGGCCAGTGGTGGCACACGCATGGGCTCCAGGGTCGGGGCTGGGGCCGGGGTACGCACACGCCGTGGCGGGTTGGCCGCCATGGCGGGGGCAAACACGCCCAGTGCAACCAGCAGGCACGCGGCTCTTCCAAAATGGCGCATTGTGGGGTCCTTGCTGTCAGGCGTGTTCACCCAATGTGCTTTGCGGGTGCAGGCGGGCGTTGAGCAAGGTTAACACCAGCACCACCAGTGCCGCCATACCCACACTGAGCATAAGAGCGGGAGCCAGCCCTGCCCCCATCCACGCCGCAAGCCGGGTTTGCAACAGCGCATTGCTGGCCGCGATCAGGTTGCCGCACTGGTAAGCCAACCCCGGAAAGGTGGCCCTTACAGATGCGGGGGAAAGCTCGCTCAGATACGCAGGCACCACCCCCCACGCCCCCTGAATACAGAACTGGATGCACATGGCCCCCACCCCAAGCCAGAAGACCGAGTGCGGCAGGTCCATAACGGCAGGAGCGGCAGGGTCAGCCCTGCTGCCACGGCAATGGCATACTGCCGCCCGATCCGCTGGGAGAGCACACCAAACACCACCCCGCCTGCAATAGCTGCCAGATTGTACAGCACCGCAAGGGTTGTAATGGAGGTTGGCGGCACGTGCCGCTCAAGGGCAAGGAACACCTTGGGGTACAGGTCCTGCGAGCCGTGGCTCATAAAGTTGAAAGCCGCCATAAGGGCGACTGCAAACACACACAGGGCCATGTTCTGCCGGACCACATCCAGCATACCGGGCTGGCGTGCAGCCCCTGCCCCCTGCGCTTTGCGGGCCAGCCAGTCCGGGCTTTCCGGCACCCGCAGCCAGATGTAAATGGCCGAAACAATGGCCCCGCCCCCCAGCACAAACAGCCCGCGCCAGCCCAGAACAGGCAGGAGCAGGAACAGCAGCGAGGCCAGTAGATACCCCGCCGGGTACCCCGCCTGCAAAATGCCCGATGCCGTACCCCGCCATGATGGAGGCACGCTCTCCATGATCAGTGACGTGCCAACGCCCCATTCCCCCCCAAGGGCTATGCCAAACAGCGCGCGCAGGACCAGAAAGACCGTAAGCGTTGGCGCAAAAGCCGACAGCACCTCAATAAGCGAGTAAATGGCGATTGTTCCGATCAGCACCGGTTTGCGGCCATAGGCATCCGCCGCCCGCCCGCACACAAACGCCCCTATGGGCCGGGTCACAAGGGTGAGCGTGGGGGCCAGCAGCACCACCTCCAGCGAGGTGGAAAAACTGCGCGCAACATTATCCAGCGTGAACAGGACAATAAAAAAATCACACGCATCAAGCATCCACCCCAAAAACGAGGCAGCCACAACATGCCGCGCTGTTGTGCGGTCAATGGTGGGGGAAGCACTTATGGCCATTAGGGGAGGACTCCTGCCTGCGGGGTTCCCCACTTTGTCGCATGCCCGCTATCTGGCCCGCCACGGTGGACTCATCACGAATACGCCAGTCTGGCGCAGACGTGAACATGCGACACAGCCCATAACAGGCAAAAGGGCCGGGGTGTTACCACCCCGACCCCTCCGGTCTTGCCGCGCTTAGCAAGATTTTGCTGCGTGCTGGCCTGTTGGCTCAGGCTCTGGCCTGCACTGCTTCTGACTGCCCAAAAGCCATCTGCCCCCACACGCGCTCACGCAGCATAGGTACAATGGACTGATCGCTCAGGGCCGACAGATCACCCAGTTCATTCGTATCGCCACTTGCAATCTTGCGCAACAGCCGCCGCACGATTTTGCCCGAGCGGGTGCGTGGCAGGTCTGGCACCAGATACACCGCCTCTGGCGCTGCGTAGCGGCCAATCAACTGGACCACAAGGCGGCTGATGCCTGCTTCATCCAGCCCTGCGGTTACGTCCTTGCGCGGGATGGCAAACACCACCAGCGCCTGCCCCTTGACCGGGTGCTCAACCCCAACGGCTGCGCACTCCACAATCCTGTGGTCGGCACCCAGTGCATCCTCCACCTCCGCCGTGCCAAGGCGGTGCCCGGCAATGTTGATGACGTCATCCATACGACCGGTTATCCAGTAGTATCCATCCTCATCCCGCTTTGCGCCATCGCCGGTAAAATACAGGCCCGGCGCCATGGAAAAGTACGTCTGGCAAAAACGGGCATGGTCCCCCCATATGGTGCGCGCCTGACCGGGCCATGAGCGGGCAATGCACAGCGCCCCCTCCGCAGCGCCCTGCTCCACGCGGCCACGCTGGTCGAGTATGGCCATTTCCACCCCCGGCAGAGGCATGGTGGCCGAACCGGGCTTGAGCGACTGCACCCCCGGTATGGGGCCAAGCACAATGCCTGCCGTCTCGGTCTGCCACCATGTGTCGGCCACGGGGCAGCGCTTTTTGCCCACCACATCATGGTACCACAGCCATGCATCGGGGCTTATGGGCTCACCCGCAACACCCAGCAGGCGCAGGGAGCCTAGGTTATGGCGGTTTACCACCACATCGCCTTCGGCCATCATGGCGCGTACGGCGGTGGGGGCGGTAAAGAGCATGCTCACCTTGTACTCGTCTATCAGGTCAAACCACCTGCGGCTGGGGGTAGGTTGGCAGGCTGTCCGAGATCATGGTGGTGCCACCATTGGCCAGTGGGCCATACACAACAGAGGTGTGCCCCGTAATCCACGCCACATCCGCTGTGCACCACAACACATCTCCCGGCTGGTGAGTGTAAACCATGCCCATGGTGTAAGCCGCCCACACCATATAGCCCCCCGTTGCATGCACCACTGCCTTGGGTTTGCCCGTGCTGCCCGAGGTGTAGAGCATGAACAAAGGGTCTTCCGCCCGCATGACGGCGGGGACAAAATCCGCTTCGAAATTATCTACAAAGTCATGAAAATCGTAGTCACGTCCGGGCAGCATGGGCACAGCCTCCTCCGACGTGCGCACGACCAGCACGGAATGCACACCACTGTTGCCCCCCGCCTTGCGCAGGGCCTCGTCCATGCTCTGTTTGTAGGCTACGGGCTTGTTGCCACGCCACGCCATGTTGGCGGTAATAACGGCCACGGCTCCGCTGTCCACCAGCCGCTCGGCAATACCTTCTGCCGAAAACCCGCCAAACAGCACCACATGCACTGCCCCAATGCGCGCGCACGCCAGCATGGACACAACCGCCTCCGCCACCATAGGCAGGCAGATAGCCACCCGGTGCCCTTTTTCCACCCCCAGATGGGTCAGGGCGTTGGCAAGGCGGCACACGCGCTCGTGCAGGTCCGTGTAGGTCAGTTTTTCCGAGCGCCCATGCGCCTCGCGCTGGCTGATCAGGGCGACCTGATCCCCCCTGTCGGTCAGGTGCCGGTCTATGCAGCAGACCGAGGCATTGAGCGTGCCATCTGCAAACCAGCTTATGGACACGTCATTTTCAAAACTACCTTTAAATCCCTGCGTGGGTCTGGAGCACCAGTGTATGCGCCGCGCCTGTTGCAGCCAGAACCCGTCCGGGTCGCGCTGTGCCTGCTCACGCATGGCCTGTAACTGCTCGGGTGTCATCAGTGCCGGGTAGTCGGGGTAGTTGCGTGCCGGGATGAGTGTGTGGTCCGTCATGGTCTTGTATCCCCTGTTCTTGTTGTTTGTGTGGGACAGAAGTTCTGCGGTGTTCAGGCTGCGTTGCGGTCGGGCTGCCCTATGTGGGGCAGGACGGTGGCCACAATGCCTGCGTCCAGTGTTTCGTAGTCATAATAACGGAGTGTTCTGTACAGCTCCTCGCGGGTTTGCATGCGGTCCAGCATGGCATGTGTGCCACCTGTGCGCGCAATGGTGGCAAACAGATCAGCCTGTGCCTTGTTGGCCGCCCGCAGGGAGCTGACAGGCCATATGACCATGCTGTAACCCATGGACTCAAACTCGGAGGCCGTAAAATAGGGTGAGCGCCCGAACTCGGTCATATTGGCCAGCAAAGGCACATCTGGCAGGCGGCGCGCAAACTCCCTGAACATCTCTTCCGATATCAGTGCTTCGGGGAAAATGGCATCGGCCCCGGCCTCGTAATACAGGCGTGCGCGCGCAACTGCGCCGTCCAGCCCTTCCGAGCCTGCGGCATCTGTGCGGGCAATGACCACCATGTCACGCCGGGCGCGGGCAGCGGCGGCCACTTTTTGCGCCATCTCCTGTGGGGAGACGAGTTTTTTATCATTCAGGTGGCCGCATTTTTTGGGCAGCACCTGATCCTCAATATGCACGGCAGCGGCCCCTGCCTCCTCAAAGGCGCGGACCATGTTCATCACGTTCAGGGTTTCACCGTACCCGGTATCCCCATCCACCAGCACGGGCAGGCCTGTGGCGCGCACAACCTGACGGATGAAAAAACACACCTCGTCTATGGTAATAATACCAAGATCAGGCAGGCCCATGCTCGCGGTCATGGCCGCACCTGACAGGTAGAGCGCGCCAAAACCGCAGTCCCGCGCCTGGAGCGCGGCCTGCCCGTTATGCGCACCGGGGATCTGCATGATCCCTTTACGGTGCATCATCTCCTTAAAACGCTGGCCCGCGGGTGTTGCGGGCAGGTCTTTGCCTACCAGATAGGTCATGCGGCGTACTCCAGTCCATCGCGTTCGCGCAGGGGCATTAACGGGCGCGGGTCCGGCCCTGTATAATTGGCGGAGGGGCGGATGATTTTTCCATCCCGGCGCTGTTCCATAATGTGTGCGCACCAGCCTGTAACGCGGGACATGACAAACACAGGGGTAAACATGGGCGTGGGAATACCCATGGCGTTGTACGAAACAGCGCTGAACCAATCGAGGTTGGGGAACATCTTCTTCTGCTCCGCCATAACCCGCTCCAGACGCTCGGCTACGGTATAGAGCCGCATGGTGCCGTTGCGGCGGGAGAGGTCCCTTGCCGTTTCCTTGATAATGTCGTTGCGTGGGTCTGCCAGCGTGTAAACCGGATGCCCAAAGCCGATAATGACCTCCTTGGCCTCCAGCCTGCGGCGGATGTCCGCCTCGGCCTCGTCCGCCGTGTGGTAGCGCTGCTGGATATCCAGCGCCACCTCGTTGGCACCCCCGTGCTTGGGGCCACGCAGCGCGCCAATGGCCGCCGTAACGGCGGAATACATGTCCGACCCCGTGCCTGCGACCACGCGCGCGGCAAAGGTGGAGGCATTGAACTCATGCTCCGCATACAGGATGAGCGAAGTATGCATGGCCTGCACCCAGTCCGACGGAGGGGCATACCCATGCAGCAGGTGTAAAAAATGCCCGCCTACACTGTCATCTTCCGTCTGGGTGTCTATTCTGCGCCCGTGGTTGGAGTAATGGTACCAGTAGAGCAGCATGGAGGCTGTGGAGGCGACCAGCCGGTCCGCAATCTCACGCGCACCGGCTATGGGGCTGTCGCTCCGCTCGGGCAGGGCGCAACCCATAACCGACACAGCAGTGCGCAGCACGTCCATGGGGTGAGTGGAGGCAGGCAGGCGCTCCAGCGCCGCCCGCACAATGGCGGGAATGTCACGCAGGCCCATCAGGTGGCGTTTGTAGCCTTCCAGTTCCGCCGTGTTGGGCAGGTAGCCGTGAATGAGCAGATAGGCGACTTCCTCAAACGTGCAGGCACGGGCGAGGTCTTTTATGTCGTACCCACGGTAGTGCAGGTCGTTGCCGCTGTGACCGACCGTGCTCAGGGCCGTATTGCCCGCCACAGTGCCGGACAGGGCTACGGATTTTTTAGGTTTTGTGCGGTGCAGTTCGGTGTGCATGGTCCTTGCTCCCCTGCCGTAATGTTCTGTGTCTGTCAGGATGTGAGGGCTGCGGTCTGGTGAGAGGCTCTGGCTCCCTTACCCGACAGGCCGAAGTTGAAAATGCCTTCCACCTGACTGAGCTGCACGTCCTGTGGAGGAATATACAGTTCAAGCTGGTGGAGTTCCCCCGCCCCAAGCTCGGGCAGGCGCTGCACGGCCGCCAGAAAGCGCTCGACCTCCGCATCCGCCACGATCCCTTCCGACAGGGTGCGGAATTTTCTGATGTAGTCCGCGCGCTGCCACGGGGTTGCACCCAGCGTATGGGCGTTGGCCACGGCCAGCTCGTCTGCCAGAATGGTGCCGTTTTTCATACGGATGACAATGCGACCGCCAAAGGCTTTTTTGTCCGGGTCACTCTCGTGGTAGCGTTGTGTCCACTCGGGTTTTTCAATCGTGTGGATTTTTTTCCACAACCGCACCGTATCGGCCGGCGTGCCCGTTCCGGCTCGTAGGAGCGCACATGGTGCCAGCACCCGTCCTGCAACGCCACAGCCACAATATACATAATGGAGTGGTCCAGTGTCTCCCGCGTGGCCTGTGGGTCAAACTTCTGCGGATCATTGGAGCCTGTGCCAATCACATAGTGGGTGTGGTGGCTTGTTTCGATCAGCACATCGTCCACATCCTCCCAGTTGCTGATTTTTTTGCCCATGCGAAAAGCAAGGTCGATCAGCGCCTGACTCTGGTATTCGGCAGAATGCTCCTTGGTAAAGGAGGACAGAATAGCCCGCTTTGGCTCACCCATGCTTGGCAGCGGCACGGAGTAGAGCGCATCCCGGCCATCAAGCATCCATGCAATTACGCCATCTTCCCCTTCGTAAATGGGGGTTGGGGAGGTCTCGCCCAGCATGGCGCGGTCAACGGATTCCACGGCCATTTTGCCCGCATGGGCCGGTGCATAGGCCTTCCATGACGAAATCTCGCCCTTGCGGCTCTGGCGCGTGGCTGTGGTCACATGCAGCGCCTGCCCGATGGCCTGATAGATAACCGAAGGCGGCAGGCGCAAAAGTGTGCCAATGCCTGCCGCAACCGATGGGCCAAGGTGGGCCACGTGGTCAATCTTGTGCTTGTGCAGGCAGATGGCGCGGGCCAGATCAATCTGAATTTCGTACCCCGTGGCAATGCCACGGATCAGGTCCGCGCCACTGCGGTTGCACTGCTGCGCCACCGCCAGAATACCGGGAATATTGTCCCCCGGATGGGAGTATTCGGCCGCCAGAAACGTGTCATGGTAGTCCAGTTCGCGCACGGCGGTGCCGTTGGCCCATGCCGCCCACTCCGCATGCACACGCACATCCGCCCCCATGCCAAACACGGTCGCCCCGCCCGGCCTGCGGTGGGCCAGTGCCTCGCTCCGCGCACTCATGACCGAATGGCGGTTGACCGAGGCCATGGCCACTGCGGCATTGTCAATCATACGGTTGATAATCATGTCCGCGACCGCAGGCTCCACCCCCACCGGGTCCGCTGCGACCTGCGCAATTTTCCATGCAAGCTGGTCTGCGCGGTTCAGGCGGTCGCTCTCAGGGTGTACGCGCACTTCATGATTTTGCATTGTTCCGGCCCTTGCCATCTTGTGATCTGGGGAAACAGTTGCAGACTGTCGCGTAAAGAAGCAGAGGAATAAGAGTAAAAAGAAGCGAAGGAATTCGCGCCGCTTGCAAAGTCTGTGAAGGTTGGTGTGCATGCCCAGAACAAAAACCAAGCTGTTTGCCGGGAACAGGCTGCGCCAGCTCCGCCAGCGTGAAAGCATGACACAGGCCGCCCTCGCGGAGTGCATTGGCGTCTCGCTCAGCTACCTTAACCAACTGGAGCGCAACCACCGCCCCCTGCCCGACCACCTGCTGCAAACCCTGTGCGAACGCTTTGCCCTGAACCCCGCATGGTTTGCCGACACGCGAGAAGCCCATGCCGTGCAGGCCCTGCGCGAGACCATGGCCGACCCGATTTTTAAAAACGCGCCCCTGCCACTGGCAAAAATGGTGGAGTCCGCACGCCAGAGCCCAGAACTGTGCGAGGCGTTTTTAACCCTCTACCGCGCCTATACCTTTGACCAGGAGCGGCGCGAGCATGCACCTTCGGCCAGCAGCCCACCCCCGCTGGAGCCTTACGAGAGTGTTGGCAACTGGGTGCAGGAACATCACAATTATTTTCATGAACTGGACTGTGCTGCAGAGGATTTTTACGAAACCATCATTCAGGACACACAGCCACTCAGCACAGCCCTTGTACGCCACTTACAGGAACGGCACGGCCTGAGCATAACCCACAGCACGGATATGCACACCCGTGGTCTGGTATGGCGCATTGACCGGCACAAACACCAGATACAGCTCCCCCATGACCAGCCGCCAGAGAGCACGCTGTTTTTTCTGGCCCAGATTATCGGCCAGTTGGAACACAACCGCCTGATGACCGACATTCTGCGCCGCGAAGGGCCAAAGGAACGCAATGCGCAGGAACTCGCCCGTGTATACCTTGGCAACTATTTTGCTGGTGCGCTCATCCTGCCCTATACGCGGTTTTTACAGCACGCCCAGAGCATGCGCTATGATGTGGACGACCTGCGCCGCCACTTTGGCGTAAGCTTTGAGCAGGTCTGCCACCGGCTGAGCACCATGCAGCGCTTTGGTGCTGAGGGTATTCCCTTCTATTTTCTCAAACTGGATATTGCCGGGAATATTCTTAAAAGTTTTTCGGCCAACCGTTTTTCCCAATCCCGGTTTGGCGGCCCCTGCCCGTTGTGGAACGTCTTCCGCGCCTTTGCAACGCCGGGGCAGATACAGGTCCAGCTTTCGCAGACCACGGATGATTCCATCTACCTCAATGTTGCACGCACCGTAGGGCGCGAGGGGCTGAACTACGCCGACCGCCCCCGCCAGATTGCCATGGTGCTGGGCTGCACCATACAGGATGCAGCAAAAACCGTTTACGCCGCAGGGCTGGACCTACAGGACCACACGCTGGTGGTGCCTATTGGGCCGGGGTGCCGGGCCTGCGGGCGCGAGCAGTGCAGCCACCGCTCGCTCCCCGTTTCTGGCAGGGTATTGGACACAGGCAGCAATGCCCGCGGGGTTGTACCCTACAGGGCTGTGCCGGAACGCTAGAATAAACCCGCGCTACCAACGCCAACCCTCAAGGCAAGGTGTTCTGCCTGCTTAGTAAACAAAGCTCAGTTCACCTATGAACATCCGCCCGGTCGATGGCGTAGCACGGTTGGAGAAAAGGCTCTGGTAATTAAGGCGATTGGCCAGATTGTAGCCGTTCATGGAAATTTTCCAATGCTCGTTAAAGCGGTGGGAAATCACGGCGCTAAAGTCAAGATTGGCAGGAGCACGCAGCGTATTTCCCGCATCCAGCCAGACATGCTGACGCCACGTTACACCACCACCAAGCATGATATTATAGGGCTTGGATGCAAACGCATTGTAAGCCGTCCATAACGTGGCCTGATTATGCGGGACGTACTGCACGTTCTTGCCAATGTTTTTGGCGGTTGAAGATGCCGTCGTGCTGCTATCGTACAGGGCATATGTGGCAGAAACATTCCAGCCGGGCAGGATGACCCCACCAACAGACAGTTCCAGCCCCTGATTACGCTGTTTGTCGGATGAGCCTCAAGGGTTCCGGTCACGGGGTCCGCATTCAGCGCGTTCCCTTTATCAAGCCGGAACAGGGATGCAGTCAGCCCCATCCGGTCATGGAGGATGCTGTATTTTGCACCAATTTCGTAAAGCTGTGCTGTTTCAGGGCTGGCAAAAGAGTTGGTTCCCGGACGGATCGGAACAGAACCGTTGGTCACATACATGCCCATCGGGGTCGTGGAACTGGCCCATGTAAAGTAGTAGGTCTGGTGTTCATCCGGCGTGATGACAAGACTGACATTCGGGTTAAACACCCCGCTGACATCGTGGAAGTGCTTGTCAGGATATTTGGAGACATCCCCACCGGTGACATTGTAGGTAGTCTGCCAGCGATCCCAGCGGAAACCACCCTTGACCGACAGCCATTTTGTAAACCATATCTGGTCGAACAGGAACAGGCCGGTATCAAAACCATAGCCGTTACTGCCAGATTTTGCACCAATACCACCCAGATTAACCAGACCTGCCGGATTGGAATCACCCGAGACAAGGTTGAGGTTGCCCACATAAGGGTTGGGGTTTACCAGGCTGGCATAGGGCTTGGCGTTCAGGTAAGTGGACTGCTTGCGCTCGTCATTGACGCGCTCAATATCAATCCCTGCAACAACCTGATGCCTGAGAAAACCGGTTTTGAAATTTGCAACCATGGACGCAACATTCTGGACCGACCAGCTCTGCTGCTCATAAGGCAAGGGAGCCTGATAGGTGCCAGCACCTAGCCCGTTACCTGCACCATTGGGGCCAGACCGGGCCACCAACGCGGCAGCGGGGTCACCATTAAAGTAATTGTTCACGCAGGTTGTGTCACACGTTGCCTTGGACGCGGCAAATGTGCGGTAGTATTGTCCCCCACGCAGATCATCATAAAACGTAATATGGTCGTTCAGCTTATAGGTAAAGCGTGCGGTTTCCATATTGTCGCTGGTGGCGTTCTGGTCGCTATCCGTGCCATAAAAATTCGTGCGCCGGATACCATATTCGGTAATTGGCTGGCCATAGGCCGCCCCCGGTTTGGTCACCACTGGCACCCCAAAGTCGGGCACTGAATTTTCCTGCTGGTGCATGTATTGCAAAACCAGCGTTGCCCGCTTGCCCAGACCAAATGTAATGGACGGAGCAACACCCCAACGATGAGAAAAAATATAGTTCCGGCCAACAACGTTATGCTCATCCCCCATCCCGGTAATGCGGAAGGCGGTTGAGTCATTCAGCTTCTGGTTCACGTCAAATGTGCCACGGTAATAACTACCCGACCCACCAGAGAATTCCGCTGCATAATGGTTGGTCAGTGTTGGGGCTTTGGTCACCATGTTAATGGCACCACCCGTTGTGCCGTTACCAAACACCTCCGAAGATGGACCTTTGATAACGGAGACAGTCTCCATATTAAATGAATCGCGGGAATAGACACCAAAGTCTCTCAAACCGTCTTCATAAATATCATTCTGGGCCTGAAAGCCACGGATCAGGAACTGGTCCCCGTTCATACCACCAGCGCCTTCGCCAATGGATGATGTCACACCCGGCACATCCCGCAGGGCCTCGTCCAGAGATTTGACATTCTGCTGCCGCATGAGTTCTTGCGGAACCACGTTGATTGTCTGCGGCGTATGCATGACGTCCTGCGGCATACGTGACAGGCCCAGACTCTGGTGCATGGTATTAAAGGCACGTCCGGTTACCGTCAGGCGTTCAGCCTCCTGACTTTCTATACCATCACCCTGAGCGTGCTGCGTGGATGTGGACTTCTGATTATGCTGGTCTTTCTTCTGCCGGACATCATCAACCTTGCCCGTATCGGCAGCGTTGGCCTGCGCGGCAAGGAAGAGAGTTCCCGCAATGGAAAGAGAATGAAGACTGCGATGCACTGACATTCTTATGATCTTTCATGGTGTTAACGACCGACCACCTAAAGATCTCTGAGGGGTTGAGGCCAAAAGTCGTTTGACCTGTATCAAATCTGAAACACCCTGTAAATGATAATAACTCGCAATAACATCCATTTTCCGGCAGTCAAACCGCACAATCGGAGCTTTTTTGCGTGTCTGGGCAAGCACAATGGCAACACAATAAAAAACCCGCACAAGGCGGGTTTAGGCTGGCGGGGCAAGGGGGAGGAGAGAAAGAGATCTTCCGGACTGACCGGGGATGCAAAACAGTCCGGAAGTTCGGGGGGATAGTTTTTTAACGGTAGTCACGACAACCACAGATTGTCGCGGTGATGCCCCTTGCCCCACCAGCAGAAACGCCTTCATCACCGCGACAAGTTGATAATAAGAACGATTCTCATTAAAGCGCAAGCAAAAAAACAGAGGGCTGCGTATTTTTTTACGCAGCCCCCCACTTATTTTACACAAACCGTTGCTTTGGCTTGCTTTTTTACTGCGCACCCGCTTTGGCAGAATCGCTGCCAGCGGCTGCCGGTGCTGCCGTTACAGGCGCTGTTGCACTGCTGACTGGTGCTGCCGGTGCCGGGGTAGTAGCAGTCGTAGCGGTGGCTGCTCCCTGAGCTACGGCCTTACCTTTACCCGCAGCGCTGGCATTGGTGGACTGGTCTACAAAGTCGTCCGACACAAACACAATGCTATCCAGCAACTGGTCCAGTGCTTCCTTCGCCTGAGCGGCCTGCCGGCCTTCGGTCAGCACGCGGGCGCGGTACAGGGTGCTTTTGGTCTGCTCCAGCGGGGCGAGGGCAATAATAAAGTCCGCATCTTCCCCCACAACCTGCAGGTCCTGCTGGGCCTGCGTGTTCTGCCCGGCCTTGAGCGCCTTATTGGCCTGCTGGGCTGCTGCTTTTTTGTCGGGGGCCAGTGTTTCGGTCAAAATGAACTCGCCACCAACGGGAATCCACGTAATGGCACCTGTAGCAGGCTTGTGCGTAGCCGA
The DNA here is from genome assembly GCF_000613865.1 of Acetobacter okinawensis JCM 25146. Lineage (GTDB taxonomy): Bacteria > Pseudomonadota > Alphaproteobacteria > Acetobacterales > Acetobacteraceae > Acetobacter > Acetobacter okinawensis. Next base: position 13,005 of record NZ_BAJU01000024.1, on the reverse strand, counting down.
GACCGGGTGCTTGGGGGAAAGCTGCAACTGGTCTTCCGCCGCATAAAACCGCCGATTATCTTTTTGCGCCGCAACAAACCGCTTCTGCGCATCATAAATTGCTGGGATGGCTGCATCCGTTTTGCCCTGTGCCAGCAGGTCACGCGCAACCAGCACGTCCTGCATGGCCTTCTGCCCATCAACCGACAGGTGGTGCAGCGCACGACCGGCCTTGAACTTCTCCCAGTCCGTATGAATAACGCCCGCGTGTGCTGCGGTGGTGCTGACCATAAGGGCAGCCAATGCCGCCATAGATGCCTTGAAACGCATGAAAACAATCCTGACCGAAAATGTTGAACGCTCAAACAATAGGTATTCAACCTCAATATCTGGTTAGTAAAATCCGTTTCTCAAGGTGAGAAGTGGCGGAACATAACGTATTAAAAAATTTATTATTTTTGCGATGTCTGCTGTGTAGGTCAGGCAACTCCTCAATGCCCTCCGCACCACGCAACACAGCCATGTTTTAAAAACAGGCAAATACTCACCACCCGCCAAAGCGGCTCTGCACATTCTGCGCGCCCGCGCAAAAATTCTCTTTACGTCAGATTCGTCCACAGATTCTGCGGATGCTCCGGTGCATAAGCCTGTGGATAATGTGTACAGATGGTATGAAAGCCCGGCACAGCGCATGGGCATCCTCTCCCCCGTGCCAAGCTGGGCTGAGCCATACCGGGTGAGCACTTGCCCTGCCCATTGTCATGCAACTGTCACACTGTGCAGGCATGCAGTTGCTACATGCCTGCCCATCACCCACACTGGCGGGGCAGAGGGGTTCACGTGTTAGACAACACAGAGGCATGCAGCATCTGGCTGGCCACCCATATTCTCCCGCACGAAGGCCATATCCGCACATGGCTGCGCCGTTACGGCGATATTGAGGCGGACGACATTATCCACGAGGCCTATGTGGTCATGGCGCAGGCAGACTATGCCGCAGTTGCCAACCCACGCGCCTATTTTGCCTCCGTCTGCCGCAACCTTGTCATGCAGCACTACCGGCGCGCCCGCGTGGTACCCGTGACCAGTCTGGCACTTATGCAGGCCGACAGTGTGGCCGATGCCACCCCCTCGGTCGAGCGGGTGGTGCATGCCCGGCAGGAAATGCGCTTTCTGGAAAAAACAATAGCCAGACTGCCAGCCGGTGCAGGGATATTTTTATTCTGCGCAGGGCCCGCGGGCTGAGCCAGAAGGAATGCGCCGCACAATTGAATATTTCTGAAAACGTTGTAGAAAAACAGCTTGCTCGTGCACTTGTTTTTCTCTCCAACGCCTATTCTGACTCAGACAGGGAGATGACCGTTGATGAGGAGAGACGCCCGCGTCTCGCCCACTCTCGCAAACGCCAGCCCTGACGAGGCGGCGGCAGGATGGACGGCCAGACTGGACAAAGGCCCCCTATCCGCAGGCGAACAGCAGGCACTACAGCATTGGCTGGAGCAGGATGTACGACACAAGGGAGCCTTCCTGCGTGCAAAGGCCATATGGCATGCAAGCGGCAGACTGGCAGCCCTGCAAGGCCCCACAGCTCCTGCCGTTGCCCACCCGGCCACCCTGCCTGCACTGCCACGCCGCCGTTTTTTTGCGGCGGCTGCCGCCACTGTGCACTACTGGCTGTGCCCAAGCGCCAAGGCAAGGCCAACAGTCTTTATACCACGGCCAATGCACTGTCCGCCCCGCTCAGCACCGCATTTGGCACCATTACGCTCGATTGTTACTCCAAGCTTAAAATGGGGCTGGAGAGCAGCCGGCTGGTCAGCGGGCGCTGCTGCGTTATGGGCCGGACCGGGATGATCATGAAGGCGGGCGAGCTTATTTTTGCACCTCAGGGCCGCCTGCTTCTGTCCTGCACCCCCTCGCAGGTTGTGGCTACGGCGGTATCTGGCACCGTGCGGCTGCGCCTGCACCACACAGATGAGTGGTGGACCCTACGTGCTGGCGCACAGATTACCCAGAACGGCACCCAAGCCCCCGAAATGCGAAGCCTGATGCCCGAGGAACTGGACGCCAGAACGCATGGAGCCTGGGACAACTGGAAGTCCATGATGAGAGCATGGCCAGCATTGCCAGCACCTTCAACCGTTACAACCAACGGCAGGTCCATGTGTCCCCCGCGCTGGCCAGCCACCGCCTGACTGGCGTGTTCACCCTGACCCGGCCAGAGGAGTTTGCCGCAACGGCCCGCACCATACTGGGGGCCAGACTGGCGGAAACTCCGCAAACCCTGAGTTTGTACTAGGGGCTTTACCCTACATTACAAAAGTTCCACCTGTCTTATTTGTGTAACAAAAAAAACAGCGGAAAATACAGAAGTTTTGACTCTTAACGGTATGTTCGTCACAAGCAGGGCAACTACCGTGCAGTCTTTTTCCTTCCGCCTTTCCTCCCTTACCCTTGGCCTTTGTGGCGTATCCGTTCTGTCCGCCTCCCATGCGCTGGCAGCACCCATGCATTTTGCCATTCCCGCAGGGCCACTGAACCAGACGGTTGTCACCTTCAGCCGCCAGTCCGCGCAGCAGGTGGCGCTGGACAGTTCTCTGGCCGCTCAGGCCACCTCTGCCCCGGTTTACGGCACAATGGAGCCAGATGTTGCGCTGGGGCACCTGTTACAGGGCACCGGGCTGAGCGTGGACGGACGACAGAAGAACATGCTGATCCTGCGCAAAACCCCAACAGCACCCACAAAAGCTAAGACCCACACAACGTCTTTAAAAAAAGAAGTGAACACAAATGAACATATAACGGTTCTGGGTCGCGCCATGCGGTTGTCCCCCGCAGTGGTGCCGCTCGACATTACGGAGCCGACGTCGCGCATTCAAAGCAACTTCATCAACAACAACATCATCCCGCTGGCCAGCGTGGATGATATTATCAAGTTCCAGCCCAGCATATGGACCCAGAACCCCAACGGGCCGGGCATGGGCAAGGCAGAAACCATGAGCCTGCGCGGTTTTCAGGACGGGCAGTACAACATGACGTACGATGGCATTCCCTTTGGGGATTCATCGGACCTGCACCATACGACATCCTCTTTGTTTATCTCGCACTTTCTGGGCGAAGCACAGATCGACCGTGGCCCCGGCACGGCCTCCACCATTGGCAATGCGACCTTTGGCGGCACGGTGGGTTTTCGCTCCAAAACACCGCCCTCCCGCGCGGGGGTGCAGCTTTATGGCACCTATGGCAGCTTTAACACCCGTGCAGGCGGGCTGGAGCTGGACAGCGGTAAAACCCGTTTTGGCAAAGCCGTGCTAGACATGCAGCACGAGGAAACGGACGGCTACCTGACCAACTCCTACGAAAAACGCTCCAACATCATGTTCAAGGACGAAATACAGCTCGCCCCGGACACGCAACTGACAATCCAGACAACCTATAACAAGGAGTGGCAGTACACCACGCAGGGTGCCACACTGGCCGAATACGACAGAAGCGGGAAAAACTACGGCCTGTGCAATGACCCGAGCAGGCAGTGCTATTACGGCTACAACCCCAGCACCTACACATCCGACTTCAGCTACATTGCGCTCAAGACCCGGCTGAATGACTGGCTTAGCCTGCAAAACTCCGTGTACACCACTGGATTTGAGCATGAATACACGGAATCCACTGATGCCAGCGAGACATCGCTCGCCGCCAACGGTGTGACCTTTTACAACGCCGCAGGCAAAAAAGTGGCCAAATACGCCGACGACATTCCCGGTAAATACGCAGATGCTCACTTCCGCAATTATGGGGATACACTTAACCTGACAGCCAAAACCCATTACGTGGATGTGCAACTTGGCGTCTGGGCGGATGTGCAAAAGGACAGACGTGTGAGCTACGCGGTTGACCTTTCCAAAGGCAGCATACCTGTTCCGGGCAAGACGGGCAGCGCCTACAGCTATAATATTACCGATACAAACACCACGCTCCAGCCCTTCCTTGAGCTGGACATACACCCCATGCGCGGCATGACCATAAAGCCCGGCATCAAATACTCTTACTTCCACCGCGATTATGACGCGGCACTGAACAAATCCACCAAAAAACCGCTTGATGCCACACAGACCTTTGAATCATGGCAGCCCTCCATTGCCATTAACCAGCGCATTCTCTCGCAATGGAGTGTTTATGGTCAGGTTGCCCGTGGCTTTCTGGCCCCACCCATTTCCGTTTTTCAGGTCGGCAATGTTGGCAATGTCAAACCAGAGACAACCATGAACTACCAGGTCGGCTCCGTTTACCGGGACAAAAAGTGGATGCTGGCGGCGGATGCCTATTACATCAATTTTTCAAACTACATTGCCGCTGCACAAATTAACGTGCCCAGCGTTGGCAACACCACCACATACGTCAACAGTGGAGGCGCCATTTACAAGGGGCTGGAGGTAGAGGCGCAATATGTAATCGGCTATGGCCTGTCCCTTTACGGCAATTACAGCGTAAACAGCGCCAAATACAAACATACACAGGTCAGCGTTGCCTCCAGCCCCAACATGCTGGCCTCCTTTGGTCTGCTGTATGAAAACGAAAAAGGCGCGTATTTTTCCATTATCGGCAAATATGTTGGCAAACACTGGGGGCTGGACAGCACCACCAACTCCGCTGGCAACACGCAGTTTGCCAACCAGTACAAAATTGGCTCCAACACAACCGCCGACCTTGCCATGGGCTGGCGCATCCATAATATTGGCAGCGTTTTCCGCGAGATTACGCCAAGCCTTAAAATTGGCAATCTGTTCAACAACCGTTCTGTCAGCAACTTTGCGGGGAACCAGAATTACGATGGCACCCCCCTTTACTGGCGCAACCCCGGACGCAGCGTCTTCTTCAACCTTGCGGTGACCATGCCATGAGACATCTTGCCCTGTTCTGCACCCTGCTTGTGGCAACACCCGCCCTTGCAGCGCCTGCTGCCCCCGCCACACCAACGCTGGCACCCTCCACCGCCGCAACCACCACACCACCTACCCCTCCCCCCGGCGGGGCAGTACTGGAGCGGGTGGTCCTGCTGGCCCGCCACGGTATTCGTAGCCCCACCAAAGACCCGCAGGTTCTGCAAACCCAGACCGGCCATGCATGGGCGCAATGGCCCGTGCCGCCGGGAGAACTGACCAAGCACGGCAAACAGGCACTGGCCCAGATGGTCAGCATGGTGCGCGCGCACTACACGCATGCGGGCCTGCTACCCCAAACCGGCTGCCCCCAGCCAGACAGCCTTGCCATATGGTCCGACGCCAAGGACCACCGCACGCGGGAAAGCGGAAGCCTGTGGGCCGAGCATCTGGCCCCCGGCTGCGGGTTGCATGCCCACGCTCTGGCCGACGGGCAGGAAGACCCGATTTTTGCGGGTTCTTCCACCCCCCTGAGTGTGCAGGAGCAAAGCGCCATTGCGCATGAGTTCGCGCAGCGCGCCCACACCCTGCCCCCCACAGTCACGCAAGCGCTGAACACGCTGCAAGGCGTGCTGGCCCCCAGCGCCTGCACCACAGACACCCCCCATTGCCTGAGCGCCAATGTTGCCACGCTGGCGTGGAAAAAAGACAAACCTCACCTTGAAGGCGGCATTGCCACAGGCGGCACTGCGGCGGAAAACCTGCTCCTGGAATACGCGCAGGGCATGCCCGCACAGGCCGAACCTTTTGGCCAAACAGCCCCCGCACCCCTGATCTGGCAGGTTTTCCCCCTCCATACGCAGGAAAGCTGGCTGATCCGCCGCCTGCCTACACTGGCAGCTCACAAAGGTGCCGCCATGGCACAGGCCGTCCAAAACACCCTTGCTGGCAAAGCAGCACCGGGCCTGCCCGCCTCCACGGCGCAGGCGCGCCTGCTTGTTCTTTCGGGCCATGATACCAATCTGGACGCGCTGGCCACACTGTACGGGCTGGACTGGGCCTTTACCGACCAGCCAGACCCCACCGCCCCCAACACAACGCTGGCCTTTGAGCTATGGCGCACAGCGCATGGCCCCTACATAGCCGTGCGCCTGTTCCACCAGGGCTTGGAAGAACTGCGGGCCCTGACCCTGCCAGACCCTACGGCGGACATGCAGCTGATTGCCAGCGGCCCCTCACTCCAGACCCTGCGCCCGACCACACCGGCCAAAAACAGACCATAGCGTGCATAAAACGGGGTGCGGATGGGCCATAATCTTTGCAAAATGCCCCCCGCACCCCATATTTTACGCATGACCAGCGCACACACATCCGCTCCGGAGCAGGGCCTCCTTCCCGAACATCTGCGCCAGCGCCGCATGGCGCTCCTGCTTGTCCAGCTTCCGGGCAAAACACGCGGGTGGCTGTTCTGGCTGCGTGAACCACAACAGAAATGGCTGCGCCTGCCCGCTGGCATGCTGCTGATTGCGGGGGGGCTGTTCTCCTTCCTGCCTATTCTGGGGTTATGGATGCTCCCGCTGGGCATTGCCCTGCTGGCAGAGGACTTTGCCCTGTGCCGCAAGGCCTGTGCGCATATGCTGGACTGGATGATCCGGCGCAATCCCCACTGGCTTGGCATAGCCCCGGACGAAACGGAGGCCGATGCCTACCACCGTATTCGTCCCCTGCTGCCCCCGCACCATACGGCAGAAGCCATGGGGCCAACTGACCGCTAGGCGGCGGGGTAGAGTAGCTGCGCCCTTACAGCTCGGCCCACTGACGCAGGAGATTATGGTAGGTTGCGGTCAGCCCCAGCACAGCGGGGTGGTCATCAGGCAGGGCTTTGCGCGTTTCCATAATCGATTGGTCGAACTGGTAGAGCAGGGCGCGCTGCGTGTCCTCCCGGATCATGGACTGTGTCCAGAAAAAGGACGCCCAGCGGCTCCCCCGCGTAACCGGGCTGACCGCGTGCAGGCTGGTGGAAGGGTACACCACCATGTCCCCCGCCGGGAGCTTGACGCTCTGCTGGCCATACGTGTCCTGAATAACCAGTTCGCCGCCATCGTACTCGTCCGGGTCACTGAGGAACAGGGTGGATGACACATCCGTACGCAGGCGGAACCCTGTACCCGGCACCGGGCGGATTGCGTTGTCCACGTGCATGTCAAACTGCATGCCCGCATCATAGCGGTTGAACAGCGGCGGGTACACGCGCAGCGGCAGGGCTGCGCTATGGAAGATGGGGTTACGGCCCAGTGCCTGCAGAATATGCTCGCCCAGTTGCCGGGCGGCGTCACTGTCCTGCGGAATCTGGAGGTTGTATTTGGCCTTGGCCGACTGCTCGCCCGCTGTCACCTTGCCGTCCACCCAGCTCTGCTGCTCCAGAATATGGCGGAAGCGGGCAACATCCTCCGCGCTCAGAACATTGGGAATACGGACCAGCATACAGGAGTGCTCCTTGGGTTACATGTACTGGCTGGTTATAGGGTTTTATGCGAATGATTATCAAACAAAATCATTCCCCTCCTTTTTCAATGTGTTATCGCAAAAACCATGCCATAACTGCGCCCCCCGCATAGACCCGGCCACAACAACCATAAAAAAGACAATGGTTGTGCCATGCATAAATACCGCACGATGGCCTCTTTTATTCCAGTTGTGCTTGGCGTTATACTCCGGCCCTCATAATCTGGTATGGTTGTTACCCCGCGTTTTCGATACTCCGCGGAAAGTCATATTTTATACTGTTCTATCAAAGGGTTCCGTTAGCATATGTCTCCCGCATTCATTACCTTATCTCCGCTAAACCAGATGAAAGAGACAATCAACGCAACCCCGGTCCACGTCCGCAACATCCTGCGTAGCGTGGTGCAGGAATACGGGATTCATTGTGTAGACCTGTTCTACAGCGCGCTGTTCCAGCACGAACGTGCCGCCATTTTTTTGGAAAAGGAAACTGTTGAGGTTAAAATGCGGCCTCAACTGCTGTCATGGATCCAGAGCCTGTTCTCCACCGAGGCCGATCAGGCCGAAGAACTGAGCGAACTCCAGTGCCGGGTCGGCACGGTCCACGCCAGACTGGACATTCCGACCGACATTGTCGTGTATGGAATGTACATTATAAAACAGGCACTTATTGAAGGAATTCGCGCCACCACAGCGAATAAGGACGATATTATTGCCTCCATCATCTACCTGAACAGCATGATGGATTTTGCCTTCAAGTTCATGATCAAGGCTTATGACATCAACTTCCGCAAGAAAGTGGAAAGTGACGAGGCTTTTCGTCTGGTCTCCCTCGGGCACAATATCTCTTACGAAAAAGAAACACAGATCAGCACGTTTTCCAGCTGGAGCACGGAGGCATTTTTCTGCCTGTGCAAAAACCACGCGCAGGACCTGCCCACCATTGCGGAATCCGAGTTTGGCCTGTGGCTGACCCACAAGGGCATGAGCCTGTTCAAAGGCACGCATGAGGCGCAGGAAATCCAGAACAAGGTGCGCGCGGTGGATGTGAAAATCCGCGAGATCAAGGCAAGCGGCGTGATCCCGTCCGAATTCCCCACCGAGCTCCACAAGGCCGTGACCAACCTGACCTTTCTGATCGGGCGTGTATTCCGCCATCTGGAGGAAGTGGAAAACGGACGTGACCCGCTGACCAAGGTTTTCAACCGCCGGTTCCTCGACGTAGTGATCCAGAACGAGATCACCTTTGCCCTGACGCACGAAAAACCGTTCAGTCTTGTTATTCTCGACATTGACCACTTCAAAAAGATCAATGACCGCTTTGGTCATCTGGTGGGTGATGAGGTGTTATGCTTTGTTGCGGAAATTATTGCCGCCAACGTACGCGCCAACGACTTTATCTTCCGCTATGGCGGAGAAGAATTTCTGATCGTCCTGACCGAAACCACACTGGCGGACGGCCTGGCCAGTGCGGAGCGCATTCGCCGCGCTCTGGCCGAACAGCCGTTGACCCTCTCCTCCCATGATCAGGTCAGTGTGACCCTCTCTGGCGGCGTGACCTCTTTTGAGGGCGAAACAAACAGCCGCCTGCTGATCCATCAGGCGGATGAGGCACTTTACAAAGCCAAGAATAACGGGCGCAACCGCATTGTAACCACGCGCAACAGCCCCTAAAAAACCAGCTTATATTACAAATAAAACAGCAAACCGTACTGTAATCTCCCTCGCATGTGGGGGAGATTACATAAATTACGCATAGCCCCCTGCGGCAGGGCAATACATAACCTTTTGATTTAAAATAACTTAACCAAAAGCATCTACCTGCCATTTTTTCCGTATGGAAACTGGATTTTTCTGGCATTGCAACAATTGCAGTGCAGAAACGCCATGTTTTATCGGTAATATTTTTTTTTCTTAGTTTACGGCCAATTATATTTTTTATAAAATCGACCAAAGAAAACTAAATAAATCCCATTCAGTTTCCACGAGTAACCTATGTATGCCTGACTGCACCATCGCCTCCATGTGGGATGCCGGAACGCTTCCCCCTCCCTCACTCCCCCATAAAGAGTTCATTCAGGGAGTGAGCAATATCCAGAACGGGCATGGTCGTCGCGTTGGGTTACTGGCTGTTCTCATCAATCAGCTGGCTGGGCTGGGGCTGAACCCGGACATTATCCAGCTTGCCGGAGAACTGCACGACACGGGCAAGGTACTGACCGGGCGGGACATCCTGCACGCCCCGCGCGCCCTGACCCCGGAGGAAAAAAGCGTCATTCGCAAGCACCCGCTACTCGGGCTGGGCGTGCTGCAATGGTACCAGCACGACTTCCCGCGTGAAGTGATGGATGCCGCCCTGCTCCACCATGAACGGTGGGACGGCACCGGCTACCCACTTGGGCTCAAGGGGCAGAACATCCCGTTATGGGTGCAGGTCATCTCCGTAGCGGACACGATTGACGCCTGCCTGTCCAAACGGAACTACAAACACTCCTGGACACCAGAAGCCGTGCGCAAAATCCTGCAACAGGAGGCCGGACGCGCTTTTGAGCCCAAGCTGGCCATTTTATGCGCAGCCCATCTGGACGAACTGCTGGAAGTCTGGGGCGCGGATTATGCGTGGGAAAAAGCAGGGAATACGCTCCCGCCCGGCCTGCACGCCAACTAGGCACAAAACAGCCGGGAGTGTGTGCTTGCTCGGGCACACACATCCTGCAAAACGGTAAAGCCCTCAAACACGAGCGGACCTGCGTTCAGGGCCTTGCTCTACCCCGCCCCCGCATGGACCTGACGGAGCTGTTCGGGCTGGGCCCCGCTCACAAAAACTTCATACGAAACCCAGACGGTGTGACAGGCGTAGAGCCTGCCCCTCCCCTGCTGCCTCCCTCCCTGCGAGAACTAAAAGCTGACAAACCGGGCACGCTTTGCCGCAAACCCTTGCGGTCGAGCCATCGCTGCGGCAGAGCACATCCGCCGATGCACCTTGGCGCTCGACAAACTCCAATGCACAAAATCACTGCCCGTGAGATGATTAATATTTGTAAATTTGAATAATTATACAGTTTAGACCAAACTATTACAGAGGATAAACTTAAACAGAATCAGGCAAAAAATGGCAACGATGAGAGATTTCCAGTAGCACCAGAAGCATGTTAAATGCAGGATGTCACCACATTTTCAGACATGAGCTGGCACTAGCTAAAATCTGAATATGCAACGTTTTCCTAAGTAGGATTGACCAATGACTGATCTTAAGAAATCTTTACCTTCCTGGAATAGTGCTGACCAGAAACTGGGCGATGTTGTCTGGGACACCGTTCATAAAGATCTTGAAAAAATTCTGCTACGTGCTTATCAGGCTGCAGACCCGACGCTGCATACAATGAAACGAGATGTGCTGGCAGAAGAAGAAAAGAAATTTTCTTTTATAAGTCGTGGAAATTTTTGTAATGAATATTTTGAAGTTCAGGAAAAAATTGCCAATAGACTGGCTGGCGAAGTCGATTACATCAACTATTTGAGCCAGGTTTACTCTGCTTATGTGAGCGGGCTGGTTCAAAGCCTAATCCGGAAAAAAACGCTCTTTCAAGGTAAAAAAGATCAGCTGGTTGAACTGCTTATTAAGTCAGTTCTTTCCGATATTTCTGTAGTGATGTATCATTACTTTATATATCTTAATAAGCAAGCAGACGAAGCGCGTGCCGCCGCTCAGGCAGAACGAGAACTGCGCGCCCGTGAAGACCATGATGTGATCAACGTCATCAGTCAGGCTCTGGAGGCGCTGGCTCAGGGTGACCTGACTTACCGCATTGAAAGCGGCATGCCCGAACGCGTTGACGTTTTGAAGCAGAATTTCAACACTATGGCAGCCCAGCTTGAGCAGACCATGGCTCAGATTTCCACAAACACAAAAGATGTCATGGCCAATGCCGATGGCATACGTCAGGCATCTGATGACCTGTCCCGGCGGACAGAGCAGCAGGCTGCAACGCTGGAAGAAACCTCCGCAGCGCTGACCGTCATAACGCAGAGAGTACGCCAGACGACCGAGGAAACAAGAAAGGCGCACCATCTGGTTGAAACAACCCAGACAGATGCTGCGCATTCTTCGGCCATCGTGCAAAATACGATCGAAGCCATCAATCAGGTCGAGCAATCTTCCAATGAGATTTCGGGCATTGTTGGAATTATCAATGACCTGTCTTTCCAGACCAATATTCTTGCACTGAATGCCAGTGTAGAAGCTGCACGGGCAGGCGAAGTCGGGCGCGGGTTTGCCGTTGTCGCTCATGAAGTGCGTGTGCTGGCGCAGCGCTCCAGCGAAGCCGGAAAAGAAATTTCCTCCCTGATCAACAGGTCTGGAAAACAAGTCCAGAGCGGCGTGACTCTGGTGCGTGAGACTGGGGCGTCCCTTCAGCGTATTGTAGATCAGGTCAAGGCGATCAATGACCTTGTTTCAAATATTGCACTCGCTGCACAAGAACAGGCCGAAAGTATAGGCCAGCTCAATGTCGCCATGACCGACATGGAACAGACGACACAAAAAAATGCAGCAGTCGCGGAACAGAGTGCCGCAGCAAGTCACAACCTGGCAGCCATGTCTGACGAACTGGCAAGTCTGGTCGCTCAGTTTCACATAGAAACAAAAACCAGCTACCCGGCCCTCACCGGGGCTCCCAGAGCTTTGTCTTCCTCTTAACATTCGGGGATGTTCAACCACAGGCCCAAGGCCCACTCCGCCCTTGGCGGTGATTTACTCTAAAGGTGCAGACAGGGACCATTCCAGAATGGTCCCTTTAAATATACGCTTAACTCTTCGGCGCTTTGAGCAGTCAAGCTATTCAAAGCGTCCGACTTTTTCCGACGTCAGCAGATGGCTTTGAAGTGTCCCGCCTTATGCGCAGACAGTTTAGAAGACGATCAAAAACACTCTGATCCACGGTTGCAATCAACACATCTACGTGAACGAGCCGATAGACCTGCGGTGCGTGACCTGCTTTATCGCGAGAAGATCAGACAACCAGAACGCAGCAACCGCACGCTGCGGCTGTCCAATCCTATCTGCGCTCAGCCCGTTACGGGGGGCCGCACCAGTGGCTCTGGCCGTTTTGGCACCTGAACATCCTCCACGTCCCGCACTGCGGCATCGGCCTGTCCCATAGACCAGTAGCCAGCAGCCCGAATCCAGCCTGCCGGGACGCAGCGTACATCCTGCAAATAGTCGCGCACTGCTCTGGCGACACGGGCCTCCGCACCGACCCAGACAAATGTTCCCACCGGAATAGCAACCTGCCCCAGAGCCGCTACAATGGCCTGCGCCTGATCTGCCAGTTCCATGGGGCGGTGCACCCAATGTGCCTCATGCCGGGCGGGGGTCACCAGCACCTGCTCGTCCTCCACACCCGGCACGGCTACAACGGTGGTCACGCTAACCCCTGCGGGCAGGGATTCCACTCTGCGACCAATGGCGGGCAAGGCGGTCTCGTCCCCCACAAGGAGCCAGTGCGCCACATCCCCCGTAATCAGCCGCGACCCTTTGGGTCCACCAACCTCCAGCCGGTCCCCCACGCGGGCCGCACGGGCCCATGCGGCGACGGGACCTGCCTGATGGTCCACAAAATCCAGCACCAGAGTCGCGTTA
>NZ_BAJU01000025.1 GCF_000613865.1 Acetobacter okinawensis JCM 25146 | reverse complement strand
CCGGGAGTGCGGACCATCCCCGCCAGAAGCCCCTCCCTACATCCGCCGTACCGCACGGGGCAGGCTGATCATCACCGTTGCCGAGCCAGTCATGCGTGACGGCTGGACGGTGGGCGTCATCCAGCTTACCCGCGTGGCCTCGCAGGTGGATCGCTCACTGTTTGCCATCCGCTCGACCATTCTCTCCCTTTTCTTTCTGGCACTGGTGCTGACGGTCCTGCTCTCATGGTACCTCTCGCTCACCATTGCGCGGCCTCTGCTGCGCCTTGCGGCCTCCGCACAGGTCATGCGCGATACAACGGGGCGCACCGGTACAGTCCCTGCCCGCCTGCTGGCCCGACGGGACGAGATTGGCGATGTCGCCCGTGCGCTACAGGCCAGCGCGCAGGCCTTGTGGAAGCGCATGGACGCCATTGAGCGTTTTGCCGCCGATGTGAGCCATGAGATTAAAAACCCGCTCACCTCCATCCGCTCGGCCATTGAAACCCTGCTGCGCATTGAAGACCTGAACCAGCAGCGCCGCCTGCTGACCATTATTAACGATGATGTGCGCAGGCTGGACCGGCTGATTACCGATATTTCCGATGCCAGCCGCCTGGATGCGGAAATGTCGCGCGCCAAGGCAAGACCCGTGGCCATTGGCCCACTTCTGGCAGTTCTGGCAGAAATTCATCAGGCCACGCGGCAGGAAGATCAGCCGATTATTGTCACCGATGTGCAAAACGATTCGCCCGAAAACCCGTTGAGCGCACTGGCAGTAGAAGACCGGCTGGTGCAGGTCCTGCGCAACCTGATCGGCAACGCCATATCGTTCTCTCCCCCAATGCAGATCATCCTCCATGCCGCCGCCAATGGCAAAATGGTGCGGATTGCCGTCTCGGACGAAGGACCGGGCATTCCGCAGGCCAAGCTGGATTCCATTTTTGACCGTTTTTATTCAGAACGTCCGAAAAACGAGAATTTTGGCCAGCACTCCGGCCTTGGCCTATCCATCAGCCGCCAGATCATAGAAGCCCTGCACGGCAGCATTGCCGTGGAAAACCTGCATGACCACAAGGGGCACATCCGCGGGGCCCAGTTCATCATCGAACTGCCCCGTGTGCCGAGCCCACCCCCGCGCTGACACTGCGCGGGGCCCAGCGCTCAGAACCCGGCAGTGCTTGCGGGGTCTTCTTCCTCTGGCAGGCAGATCACCAGATCAACACGATTTTTGGCGCAGTAGATGGGGCATCCTTGAGCCACATCATGGTCATGCCCGGTGATGTGGACGGAAAAAACTGGCGAAAAACGGGAAAACTGGCCGGAAAATCATCCGCGTCCGCAATATGGCAGACAATGCGGCTAACATCGCGCAATGCCAGATCCCGCTCTTTGAGTAGGGGGATAGCTTCCTCAAAGGCGGCCCTGCACTGATCGGCCATATCCATGCCGGAAGAACGGGGCGCTTGCAGCCCTGCAAGCATAAGACCTTCCGCCGTTTGCACAACGCGCGGGCGACTGGCGACGGAGCGTGGGGTCCGTGTCAGAGTTTTATCTTTCATCACAAGATGATGCTGTAAGGCAGCTTGGCGGCAACCGCAATTTTCCCTTTCGTAACAAATGCGCGGCTACAGGCCTGCCGACGTCATTACGTTAATATCTGGTATAGCAGGTCTGAGCAGAATGCCTTCTCTTCCAGCATAAAACTGCTTTAAACTCCCGCCGCAACCGAATTGCACACCATTTGCCATGACCGGCTCGTTACGAACGTGCACCTTATCGGACAGTAAAAAGGAAGAGCCGTCCATGCTCATGGCGGATGATACGTCGGTTCCGCGCCGCATTCTGCTGGTGTCTGGTCTGTCCGGAGCGGGCAAATCTTCCATCCTGCGGATTCTGGAAGACCTTGACCATGAGGTCATCGATAATCCGCCACTGGGCATGCTGGATGATATTGTAGCCCGTGCGGAACGCCCCGTTGCCATTGGCGTCGATTCCCGCACCCGTGGGTTTGATGCTTCCGCCGTACTGGCCGCGCTGGCCCGCCTGAGGGTCAACCCACACCTGCGCGTGGAGCTGATTTACGCCACTGCGGATGAAAGCGTGCTCCTGCGCCGCTACACCGCCACCCGGCGGCGGCACCCACTGGCCCCCCACAGCAGCGTAAAGGAAGGCATAGAAGCCGAACTGGCCCTGACGGCCCCCCTGCGCGCAGCCGCCGATCTGGTTATTGACACAACAGACATGCCCCCACCCGACCTGCGGCAGTTTGTGGAAAGCCGGTTCAGCCCATGGGTGGGCGGGCCGAGCGAGGGGTTGACCGTCACGCTCATGTCCTTCGCCTACCCTGCGGGCCTGCCGCGGGAGGCGGATATCGTGTTTGACGCCCGCTTCCTGCGCAACCCGCACTACATACCCGAACTCGCCCCCAAAACAGGGCTGGACGAAGATGTGGCAGCCTACGTAACCCACGACACGGACTACCTGCCCTTTCTGGAGCAGATCCACGCCATGTTACAGCTTGTGCTGCCGCGCTTTGTGCAGGAAGGCAAAAAATACGCCACCATTGCCATCGGCTGCTCCGGCGGCAGGCACCGCTCCGTTACAGTCGTGGAGGCTCTGGCCAAACGTCTGTCCGCTCCCGATGGCATGGGTCATTATCAGGGTTCTGGCCAGTGGCCGATCATGATCATGCACCGCGAACTGGCACGTCAGGGCATTAGCGCGTGGCGGTGGGCCAGAAAACCGACCGAAACCCCGCACCCCGAACCTTACTGACCCCGGTTACGGTTCCGTCCCTACCCGTTCAGGCGTGGCCCGCCTGCCTGCTCAGCCGTGCTGGATCAATGTTAATGGAGGCCAGAGCACGCCGCCATTTAACGGTATGATCCATGCCGAACACCAGCTCCCGCGTTGCAGGCACCACCAGCCAGGCGTCATGATGCAGAATTTCCTGCTCAAGCTGTCCAGCAGACCAGCCTGCATGCCCCATGGCCAGCAGGGCATCACGCGGGCCTGCTCCGCGCGCTATGTCTTGCAGCACATCCATGCTGGATGTCAGCGCCACATTATCCGTCACGCGCAGGCTGTCCTGTCCGCTCCACTCCGCAGAATGCAGCACAAGGCCGTGTCCCTCCTCCACCGGACCACCTGCACAAAGGCCAATCCTGCGCACAGGGGGGATAGGGGCGATCTGCAACTGCTCAAGCAGGTCGTCAAAGTCTGGGCGCGGGAGGCGTTTGTTAATGACAAGGCCCATTGCCCCGCCATCGGGTGTGTGGCTGCACATGTAAATAAGGGATTCCCCAAACGGGGTCCCCCCCAACATGGGCGTTGCCACCAGCAACATACCTGCAAGGGAAAGGCCGTTATCCATTACAGCGGGGTCGGGTTGGGGAGTGTTTGCGAATGCCATCCCTGAAGATATGAGAAACACTTCCTTTTTTGGCAAGATTGCCAGCGCATCTGTTGTCTGTAATTCTATGCATCCGCCATATACGGATCAACTGTCAGGGCACCTGTCCATGAACACCCTCTCCCGCTTTCTTAACGCACTGGACAGCTACAAGATTACGGATGGCAGCCAGTTCCACCTTGCCGACCACAACCCCGATGATGACGGACATCTAGGGCTGGACAAGGACACGGGCAAAAAACTGCTCAGGGAGGTCAAAGGTCTGTTACAAGACCTTCAGGAGTTGTTGTACGCGAACCAGAACCACTCGCTCCTGATTATTCTGCAAGGCATGGACGCTGCGGGCAAGGACGGCACGATCAAGCATGTCATGTCCGGGGTAAACCCGCAGGGGGTTGCGGTCACCTCCTTCAAACAGCCAGGTCCTACCGAACTGCTGCACGGTTTTTTATGGCGCATCCATACTGCGGCTCCGCAGGCAGGACGCATCGTTATTTTCAATCGCAGCCAGTATGAGGACGTACTGGTCAGCCGCGTGCACCCCGAACTGCTTAAAAACGGGCACCTGCCCGGAGCGCTCGACACACCGGAATTTTGGCAGGGCCGCTACAGTGACATCCGCCACCTTGAGCACTACCTGAGCAGACAGGGCACTATTGTTCTGAAATTCTTCCTCAACATCTCACGGGAGGAGCAGCGTGAACGCCTGCTGGCCCGACTGGATATTCCCGAAAAGCGCTGGAAATTCTCGCCCTCCGACCTGCATGAGCGCGAATACTGGGATGACTACGCAACCGCATACCAAGATGCCATTGCCCAGACCGCCCGCCCACATGCGCCTTGGATCATCGTGCCAGCCAACCACAAATGGTACGCACGCCTTGTGGTCATTGGCACCATTATTCGAGCATTGCACAATTTGCGGCAGGTTACCCCCAAGCCCGACCCTGACGTCATGCACCAGCTCGATGACTACCGCACACGGCTGCTACAGGAAAAACCCTGAACAGAGCGCTCCGCTGGCAACATTGCAGCAATACCACCGGCAGGCCGCTGCGCCACAGATGCGCACCAGCCTGCCACACCCGCGCATGATAGAGGCCTACCCCCTACACGCAGGCACGCAATGATATTTACAGGGTACTTTCCAGAACCCCGTACCAGCCAAGGCCCTTGTAGGTTTCGTAACCAGGGGTATGTGCATAAGCGATCAGCTTGTCCCCACTCACATAGTAGCCTCGCTCCTCCTTCGGGGTGAACTTGCAGTATTCGCCCGACACACTACTGCCATTGGACGATGCAATAATACGCTTGTTCGCATCCACCAGCATGACCCGTGTCTGGTCCCGCTCTGCATCGGACAGGCGTACGCCTTGCACAATGGCCTCTGCCTGTGGGGCCCAGTCAAATGCTATGCCCAGCACACCCAGCACCTGCCCGCGTGCTTCTCCCCCAGCGCGGATGGCAGTGCTGTAAATGGCCGCCTGTTCATTATTGAGTGCCGGCACGCGGTCTACGTCTGCTACGGCATAGTCCTCGCCACTTTGCGTACGCATGGCCCGCGCAAACCATGCCTCGCCCGACATGTCATACCCAAGCAGGGAGCGATGCGTTTCCGGGCGACCACACGCCACCACCTTGCCGTTAGGGTCCACCACAAAAAGATCCAGATATACCGTATAGGATTGTAAAATTGTGGCCAGACGTTTCGCTGCATGCTGGTACGCTTGGGGGGTGCGGCTCTCCAGCGCCTGTACCATGGCGCTGTCTGTAGCCCACCACCGCACGTCGCACGAACGCTCGTACAGGTTGCGGTCAATCAGATCGACAACATTCAGGGCCAGATCTGTCAGGCGCTCCCCCCTGCCACGCAGGAGCAGGTCGTTCCCCGCTTTTAGCAGGCGGTCCGTGCTGCTATCGGTCGCGGAGCGTAGTTCGGCGGCAATGCCCACAATACGGCTGGCAATACGCCCCATTTCATCGGCCAGAAGGCCAAAAGCAGCTCCGGCCTGCCCCACACGGGCGGCTCTATACGGGTATTGATGGCAAGAAATTTGGCTTCGTTCATGACCGAAGCGATCAGATGAATTTTTTCCCGCGTCATCTGAGAAACTTCATAAGCAAGTTTGAGGATATCGTCTTGCATGCGGGATGTGTCTTTCAGTTCGAAAACGAAACGATGTAATGCGGGAAGGAACACGCCCATTCTCCCCCACGCGATGGCAGAATGTGCCCTATCCCCCTGTTCTGCCTAAATTATTCTGGCCTGTAAACTCCTGCCATCTGGCCCGTTCCTCCGTATTCACGCGTATTTGACAGGCCGTGGCTGCCTCGTCATGAACACACTCAGACACACATTCCATTCAACGACAAGGATTGTCATGACCAGTTTTAAAAACAGTATGGTCCTGTGGACCGTATGCGTGGGTCTGGGCCTGTCCGGCCTTGGCCAGCCGGCTCAGGCACGCCACAAACACGCGCAGGCAGAGCAGCCCAAGACCGTCTCAGCCACATGCGATAATCAGGACTTTTTGAACAAACAGCAAGTGTTTGAAAATGGTGGCCCAAAAGCAGACGCTGCCGTGCATATTTGCGGCACCGTGGTTGCCTTATCACCACAAGCCAAGGTGACGCGTAGTGGGCGACATGGTTATTTTTACATGACGGTCGCCCCCAACATTTCCATCCGCATTGTGACCAATCTGGATGAAATGCACACACCCGCATGGCCATGGGTTGCCAAAGGGGACCATGTAGAGGTGGTCGGCCGCTATTACTATGACTCACCCCGCCAGCAGGGGGTGGACTGGACGCACCGTGGTACCGGACGCTCATGGGGGATTCCGGGTTATGTGCGCGTCAACAACACCCAGTACGACTGAACAAAAAATGGCTGGCCAGAAAAAACTGGCCAGCCACCTGATGTCTTGCAGGTTTTACCGACAAACCTAGTCTGCGGCTTCCTCTTCCTTTTCGCTGCCACGTTCATCCTCACCGGAGGTCGTGGCATTGCCGTCGCTTTGCACGATGTCGAACGACAGCTCGCCATTTTTAAGGCCGATTTTAACAGCCCCACCTTTGGTCAGCCGCCCGAACAGCAGTTCCTCGGCCAGAGGTTTTTTGATGGACTCCTGAATAACCCGGCCCAATGGGCGCGCACCATACAGGCGGTCATACCCCTTCTCGGCCAGCCACTCTTTTGCTGCCGAAGACAGCTCAATTGTGACATGCCGGTCCGCAAGCTGTGCCTCAAGCTGCAGAACAAATTTCTCCACAACCTGCCCGACAATTTCCTGCGTCAGATGGGCAAAGGGGATAACCGCATCCAGCCGGTTGCGGAACTCGGGAGTGAACAGGCGCTTGATTGCCTCCTCATCCTCGCCTTCGCGCACTTTGCGGCCAAAGCCCACGGCCTCCTTGCTCATGTCGGACGCACCGGCGTTGGTGGTCATGATCAGGATAACGTTCCTGAAGTCCACGACCTTGCCGTTATGATCCGTCAAGCGGCCATTATCCATGACCTGAAGCAGAACATTATACAGGTCTGGGTGTGCTTTTTCGATCTCGTCCAGCAGCAGCACGGCATGCGGGTGCTGGTCAATGGAATCAGTCAGCAACCCACCCTGATCGAACCCGACATACCCCGGCGGCGCTCCAAGCAGGCGGGAAATGGAGTGACGCTCCATGTATTCCGACATGTCAAAGCGGATCAGCTCGATCCCCAGCGCATTGGCAAGCTGGCGGGCCACTTCCGTTTTACCAACCCCGGTCGGGCCGGAGAACAGATAGTTGCCAATCGGCTTTTCAGGATCACGCAGCCCCGCACGCGCCAGTTTGATCGCGGCAGAGAGTGCGTCGATCGCCTGATCCTGACCGAACACCATTCCCTTAAGGTCACGCTCCAAAGACCGCAGCACTTCCTTGTCATCGGCGGAAATGCTTTTGGGTGGAATGCGCGCAATGCGGGCAATAATGTCTTCCACGTCCTTCAGGTTCACCGTCTTGCGGCGGCGGCCTTCTGGCTGGAGCATGCGCGATGCCCCGACCTCGTCAATCACGTCAATCGCCTTGTCGGGCAGTTTGCGGTCATGGATATAACGCGCAGACAGCTCTACCGCTCCACGAATGGCCTCTTCCGTATAACGGACCTTGTGGTGTTTTTCGTAGCTGCCCTTCAGGCCGCGCAGGATCTTGACCGCATCATCAATGCTGGGTTCAGGCACATCAATCTTCTGGAACCGCCGCACGAGGGCACGGTCTTTTTCAAAGTGCTGGCGGAACTCCTTGTAGGTGGTCGAGCCAATGCAGCGCAACGTACCAGCCGCCAAAGCGGGCTTGAGCAGGTTGGACGCATCCATGGCCCCACCGGAGGTAGCACCTGCACCGATAACGGTGTGGATTTCATCAATAAACAGGATCGCGTGCGGGTCCTGATCCAGCTCCGTGACCACGGCCTTGAGACGTTCCTCAAAATCACCACGATAACGGGTGCCAGCCAGCAGTGCGCCCATGTCCAGCGAGTAGATGGTGGACTTGAGCAGCACTTCAGGCACGCTTCCTTCCACAATCCGGCGGGCCAGACCTTCTGCAATGGCGGTTTTGCCAACACCGGGGTCACCCACATACAACGGATTGTTTTTGGTGCGGCGGCATAGGATCTGGATCGTGCGTTCGATTTCGGTATCCCGCCCGATCAGGGGGTCAACCTTACCGGCCAGCGCCTTATCGTTCAGATTGACGCAGTAGGTGGACAGCGCATCCTGATTTTTCTGGGTTTTTGCCTCAGCACGCTCGGGTTCTTCGCCCTTTTCCGTGCCCGAGCCCGTGCTTGCAGCCGGGCGGCGGGTGGCGCGGTCGGGGGCTTTGGCAATCCCGTGGGAGAGGAAGTTCACCGCATCCAGCCGCGTCATATCCTGCAATTGCAGGAAATACACGGCGTGGCTTTCGCGCTCGGCAAACAGGGCGACCAGCACATTGGCCCCCGTCACCTCATCCCGTCCGGTGGACTGCACATGAATGGCCGCACGCTGGATAACACGCTGGAATGCAGCCGTGGGCTTGGGTTCAGTCGGGCGATCGGACGCCAGACCTGCCAGATCCTTGTCGAGAAAGCCTGTCAGGTCTGTCCGCAACCGGTCCAGATCAACCCCACAGGCGCGGAACACCGTTACGGCGTCCGAATCATCAACCAGGGCAAGAAGCAGATGCTCTAGCGTGGCATATTCATGGTGCCGTTCTCCGGCCAGAATAAGCGCCCGATGCAGCGTCTGCTCAAGATTGCGTGACAACATGACGAGACGCTCCTTTCCCAGGACTTTCCGATCATGGCAGAACTAACGGGAGACCACGATCGCATGCCCTGCAATCATATTTGGCCGCTTCGGCAAGAAATGCGAGTCATAACCACGCAAAAAACGTACGCTCACGCATTTTTCGTTCTCACATCATGCAGGAATGCTGGTTTTTCGCGCTTTTTACGCGGTCGCCTCAACCGCAAAAAAGACGCGGCCTCATCCTTCTGCATGGAGTTAGCACCGCACTTAAGGCGGCACCCTGTGCTTCAGTCTTTTTCTATGGTGCACTGCAAGGGGTGCTGGTTCTGGCGCGCAAGGTCCATGACCTGAGAGACCTTGGTCTCCGCCACCTCGTAGGTGAACACGCCACACACGCCCACACCCTTGCGGTGGACGTTCAGCATGATGTCTGTCGCTTCTTCCCGATTCTTCTGGAAAAAACGCTCAAGGACGTACACCACAAACTCCATGGGTGTGTAATCGTCATTGAGCATGAGCACTTTATACATGGCGGGTTTACGGGTTTTGGGCTTGGAACGCACCACCACGCCAATTTCCGCATCATCACGGTCCGAATCCATACCCCCATCACGCCGCGACGGCCCGTTGCCTGTATGCAGAACAGGAAAATAAAACGCGGCCATGGCAACCAAACTCCAAAGGCAGGGGTGGAAAAACGTGAGGTGTTCCTTACCATCATATTGGCAAAGCCAAAGCACAATAAAAGGTGGCAGAACGACAGTATGGCGGATGCATACCCGTATGGAACCGCACTGTGCCATATTTATGCCGCATACTGGCCCAACATGACACAAAGAGGCCCCAGACATGCCCTTTACGGATTCCATGTGCCGGGCCTCCAGTTTTTTACCGCCATGCTCTTGCGATTCCCAACAGTAGGCGGAATAGTGCTCCATACGGCACAGGTGGGGGTAGCAGTGGCAGATAAAGCGGCGTTCGGGCAGACAGCGCAACACAACAGACCAGCATTTGGCAATAACCCCAAAACCCTGCGTGCACGTCGGTGGGCGGCACTGCTTGCTGGTGTAACCCTTGGTGCTTTTGCGGGGGCCGGGCAGGCCCATGCCCAGTACGCCGGGCAGATCAGCTCCATTGTTATGGATGCCAAAACCGGGACCGTTCTCTCCCAGACCGATCCGGACCTGCGCCGCTACCCTGCCAGCCTGACAAAGCTGATGACCCTGTATATGACCTTCAACGCCCTGCGCGCGGGAGCCATATCCCTTAATCAGTCTGTCCCGGTTTCCATTCATGCGTCCACCATGGAGCCGTCCAAGCTTGGGCTGGTTCCGGGGTCACGCCTGAGTGTTGAGCAGGCTGTCCTTGCGCTGGTCACCAAATCCGCCAACGATGCCGCCTGCGCACTGGGCGAACTGATTGGTGGTGGCAGCGAGCCGCAGTTTGCTGCCATGATGACCCAGCAGGCCCATGCGCTTGGCATGTCCCAGACCGTGTTCCGCAACGCCTCCGGCCTGCCGGACCCCGACCAGATGACCACGGCGCGGGACCTTGCCACCCTCGGCCGACGCCTGATTGCGGACTTTCCCGAGTATTACCATTATTTTGCCACGCCCGCCTTCCGCTTTCATGGTCGCTTCATTCCCAACCACAACCCCATGCTCAAGATCTATGCCGGAGCAGACGGGATGAAGACGGGTTATACGCAGGAGGCAGGGCGCAACCTTGTAACCTCCGCCATACGCAGCAATGTGCGTCTGGTTGGGGTGGTTATGGGGGCGTCCAGCAACACCCAGCGCTCACTGGTTATGGCCAACCAGCTTGACCATGGGTTTGATGCAGAAGGTGTAGCCCCTGTAGCCCGCCCGCTCATTGTGGCACAAGCCAGCGCCAGCCAGCGCCAGCGTGGCCGCCATGGTGCGCTGCTTATGGCCGCCGCCAACCACAGGCATGCACCGCTTGAAGTGGCGGAAGCCCCCGCGCCGCGCCGCCACCATGGTGCCATTACCAGCGTAAGCCACGGCCACCATGCAACGGTTATTGGCGCCAAGGTGCACACCATTTCCACCCCCACAATCCGCCATGGCCTGACCCGGCGCAGCGCGAGCCACAACCGCACCTGAGCATTTTCTGCTCATTCAGATTACCCGTTATAACCAAAGCGGGTTGCGTTTGTGGCCTGCACTCTTCATCTTGCTGCTTTCTCAAAAGCACCAACAATGATGAGGGAGTGCAGAATGGCGGGCAGAGGCGGTATCGTTCTCCATACCGAAGAAGACTTCAAACACCTGCGCGCGGCAGGCCAACTGGCCGCCGCTACGCTGGACATGATTACGCCTTACGTCAAACCCGGCGTAACCACGGGCGAACTGGACCGCATTATTCATGCCTATACGCTTGAACACGGCGCCACCCCCGGCCCGCTGAACTACCGTGGCTACCCCAAGTCGTGCTGTATTTCGGTCAATCATGTTGTGTGCCATGGCATTCCGGGGGACCGCCCGCTGATTGAGGGCGACATTGTCAATATTGACGTCACCCCAAAGCTGAACGGCTGGTTCGGCGATACAAGCCGCATGTACACGGTGGGCAAGGTATCCATAAAAGCTGCCAAGCTGATTACCACCACTTACGAAAGCCTGATGCGTGGCATAGAAGTGGTGCGCCCCGGCGCAACCCTTGGTGACATCGGCTATGCCATTCAAAGCCATGCCGAAAAGCACCGTTACTCCATTGTGGAAGATTTTTGCGGTCATGGCATCGGGCAGGTTTTTCATGCCGAGCCAAACATCCTGCACTACGGTCGCCCCGGCGAAGGCATGAAACTAAAGGCCGGGATGGTGTTTACCATTGAGCCCATGCTCAACATTGGCAAACCCGAAGTAAAAATTCTTGAAGACGGCTGGACCGCCGTAACACGCGATCGTTCCTTGTCTGCGCAGTTCGAGCATATGCTGGCGGTCACACAGAACGGGTACGAAATTTTTACCCGCTCCCCCGCCGGTTACGACTGCCCACCCTACCCGACAGAAGGATAAACCCCATGCAGGCCGCCTCCACCACGCTTTCCTCCCTTGTCATGCGTCATGTGGTGCTGGCGGCACTCTGTCTGGGGGGCGGGGCTACGGCCCTGCCCGCTCAGGCTGCCCGGGTTGCAGACCCACTGGCCTATGGCAGTGCACCTGCCACCGTAGCCCCAGCCGCCCCTGTTGCGGGGCAGCATGGCATGGCGGTTTCCGCCCAGAAGCTGGCGTCCGAGGTCGGGGCGCGCATTCTGGCCAAAGGCGGCAATGCAGCCGATGCGGCTGTGGCCATGGGGTATGCGCTGGCCGTTGTTTACCCCGCCGCCGGTAACCTGGGTGGAGGTGGCTTTATGATGCTGCGTCCACCGGGCCAGCCCTCCATTTTTTTCGATTTCCGGGAAAAAGCACCTCTTGCTGCGACGGCTGACATGTATCTGGACAGCAAGGGCAATGTTATTCCCGACCTGTCCGTGCTGGGGTGGAAAGCCGTTGCCGTTCCCGGTACAGTTGCAGGGCTGGACGCGGTGCACGCACGCTGGGGGCACCTGCCCCGGCAGGTGATTATGGAACCTGCCATAAAACTGGCCCGTGACGGATTTGTGCTGGGCGAAGGCGATGTGGAACTCCTGAACACCTCCACGGCGGCATTGGCCAAAGACCCCTATGCCCGCAAAATCTTTTTACGCCCCGATGGCTCCCCTTTCCAGCCGGGTGACAGGTTGGTGCAAAAAGACCTGGCGCACTCACTGGAGCTGATCGCGCGCAACGGCGCCGATGCCTTTTACAAAGGGCCGATTGCCGCCACCATTCTGGCCCAGTCCAAGGCGCATGGCGGCATTTTGCAGGCCGAGGATTTTGAGCGCTACAAACCGCGTGAACTCCCCCCCATAACCTGCTCCTACCGCGGCCTGCTGGTAGAAACCGCACCACCACCCAGCGCAGGCGGCATAGCCCTGTGCGAAATGCTGGAAATTCTGGCCGGGTATGACATGCACGCGCTGGGCCTGCACTCCGCTCCGGCTGTGCAGCACGAAATTGAGGCCATGCGCCGCGCCTACTCCGACCGGCGTAACCTTGGCGACCCGGCTTTTGTCCACAACCCGGTCAGCAGCCTGCTGGACCCCGCCTATATTGCCAGCGTGCGCGCCCACACGCCAACAGACCACGCCACCCCATCAGACACACTACGTGCAGGCGTTGCCGAACCCGAAAAACCGGAAACCACGCAGTTTTCCGTTATTGACCAGCATGGGTTTGCCATTTCCACCACCTACACACTCAATGGCTGGTTTGGTGCCAAGGTCATGGGGGGTGATACCGGTATTATCATGAATGACGAGATGGATGATTTTTCCATCAAACCCGGCGCACTCAACATGTTTGGCATTCCCGGAAGCGTGGCCAACGCCATTGCTCCGGGCAAAACGCCGCTGTCCTCCATGGCACCGACCATTGTCTCCCGCGCAAACAGGCCGGTCATGGTCATTGGCAGCCCCGGCGGGTCGCGCATTCCCACCATTGTGCTGTCGGTCATTCTGGGGGTGGTGGATTATGGGCTGAACATCCAGCAGGCCATAGATCTGCCCCGCCTGCATGAGCAATGGATACCCCAAAGTGTGGAATTGGAGGCCGGAGCACTGAGCGCGCAGGTACAGCAGACGCTGGAGCAGGAAGGATACAGCTTTGTCCTGCATGCACCATGGGGCATTCCTGAAGGTATTCTGGTTGGTGGCCCCAGCCTGAACAGCCATGGCCCTGCACGCTTTTATGGTGGCTCCGACCACCGCCACCCCGGTGGTGCAGCCATAGGGGAATAATCCCCCGGCCCTACAGGCGGTCCAGCCTGTGCGTGACCCCCTGCGGGTCACGCACCTGATGCGCGCCGGTAATATAGTCCGGACCAAGGGGAACCTTGCCGTAACCACCGGGAATATCCAGCACATAAATCGGCCATGCCAGCCCCG
Organism: Acetobacter okinawensis JCM 25146; assembly: GCF_000613865.1. Lineage (GTDB taxonomy): Bacteria > Pseudomonadota > Alphaproteobacteria > Acetobacterales > Acetobacteraceae > Acetobacter > Acetobacter okinawensis. The sequence continues at coordinate 26,011 of NZ_BAJU01000025.1, read as the reverse complement.
TAACACGCCCGCGCAACCCGGCCAGAAGGCGCTGTCCCTCTTCTACCGGGACATGAAAATGCGCAGTTCCCGGAGCGGGGTCGAGCTGGTGCAGGTAATAGGGCCGCATACGGTTTTCCACCATGGTACGGAACAGCTCTTCCAGCGCGGGTTCACTATCATTCACACCACGCAGCAGAACTGACTGCCCAAGCAGGGGTATGCCACGCCGGACAATACGGCGCAGGCTCTCCCGCGCTGCGGGTGCCAGCTCCCGTGCATGGTTGACGTGGACCGCCATCCACATGGCTTTTTCTGTTTCCAGCGCATCCAGCAAGGCGTCCGTCACACGCTCTGGGGCTGCCACGGGAACACGCGTATGCACCCGGATGGTGCTCACATGCGCCATGGCGGAAAGTGCCGCCACAATCTCACCCAGCCGACGGGGGGAGAGCATAAGCGGGTCCCCACCGGTCAGGATTACTTCCCTGATCTGCTCATGTGTGCGCAGCCACTCCAGCGCACGGTGCAGGGCGTCCTCATCCAGCACGCCGCCGTCTGGCCCCACATGCTCTCGCCGGAAGCAGAAGCGGCAGTACAGCGGGCACACCAGCAGCGGCTTGAGCAGCGCACGGTCCGCATAGCGGTGCACAATGCCCGGCACGGGGGAGAGGGCATCGTCCCCTATCGGGTCGGAGCGTTCCTCCGGGGTTACCACCAGTTCGCGCGCACTGGGCACAACCTGCACACCAATCGGGTCATCAGGGCTTTGCATCAGGGCTGCAAAGGCAGGGGGGATGGCTGTTGCGTAATGTTGTGCAACCGCCCGCAACTCCGCCGCCTGCGTGGGGGCCACCATACCGGCGGCAATCAGTTCATCTGGGGTGCGCAGCGTTCGGCTGGTCGCAAAAGGGGGCTTGACCGGGGAAGACATGTACCGCCTCTACTCCGCCCATGTCTGTGTCTGCAACATCTCATCTGCCCGTTGGCACACCGGACCCTGAGCATCTTCGGGACCGGTTGCCATTTTTACGCCGCCGCAACATGGTCCTGCGTGGCACACGCGCCTTTCTGGAAGCCCGCGGCTGCATGGAGGTGGAAACCCCCTGCGCCACCCCCACACCGGGGGAAGAGGTCCATCTGCTGCCTTTCCAGACCATGCGCGAAACGCCCGATGGCCAGCGCCAGCCCCTGTTCCTGCACACGAGTCCCGAGTTCGCGATGAAGCGCATTGTCGCGGCTACCGGGCTGCCGGTGTTCCAGTTTGCCCGCGTCTGGCGCAATGGCGAGGCCAGCGCCACGCATGCCCCGGAATTTACCATGCTGGAGTGGTACCAGCCCGGCATGCCCCTGACCGGCCTGATGGATGAGACCGAAGCCCTGCTCAAGGCGGTCCTCCCGCCAACCATACACCGCAACACCTGCACACTGGACATGAGCCTGCCCTTTGAACGACTGAGCATGGAGGAGGCTTTCCGCCGCCATGCGGGGGTGGACCTGCTGCCCACGCAGGGCAACGCACAGGCACTGGCCCACGCCGCAGGCTGCCCCCTGCGTGAAGGGGAGCTCTGGGAAGACCTGTTCTTCCGCCTGTTGCTGGAACGAATCGAACCCGCCATCGGCCAGACACGCCCCACGTTTTTAACCCATTGGCCAGCAAGTCAGGCTGCCTTAGCCCGCAAGGACCCCACCGACCCACGCGTGGCCCTGCGTTTTGAACTCTACGCCGCAGGCATGGAACTGGCCAATGCGTTTGACGAGCTGACAGACCCCGCCGAACAACGCCAGCGCTTTGCGCAGGACAGGCCGAGCGCCAGAGCCTTTACCCCACCCGCCCCACCTGGCCCATGGACGAAAAACTGCTCCACGCCCTGCCCCACATGCCTCCATGCTCCGGCATTGCACTGGGCTTTGACCGGCTGGTCATGCTTGCCAGTGGGGCACGGCATATACAGGATGTCTTGTGGATACAGGATTAGTCTGCAACATTTAGCCTCCACAGGTGTTCTGATGCATGATCCACCCATGCGCTGAACACCACAGGCGTATTCCACCAAGAGGCAAGTCCGTGCCATGCCACATGCAAACAGAATTTTACTGGTCGGGCTTCTGGCCCTTGCCGCCTGCCAGGTTCCCAGCGCGCAGGAGCGCCGCAAGCTTGACTCCATGATCGGGCACCCCACCGTGGATGTCATCCGGACATTTGGCGTGCCCACACGCCAGTTCACCACCGGGGACCATACCTTTCTGGCCTATATCACGCAGGAGACCGACTACACCATGCCCATGGGCGGTGGCTGGGGATATGGTCCCGGCTGGGATGGCGGCTGGGGTTACGGTGGCTGGGGCGGTTATGGCGGCGGCTGGGGTGGCTGGGGCGGCGGCATAGGCACGGCCTATACCTATAGCTGCCAGACCAACTTTGAGCTGGTGAACGGCCTTGTCGTCAGTTGGACAATGCGCGGTGATGGCTGCTAGGCCAACTGGAGCATGCGCCATCTGAGCGGCCCGTCAGACACAGACGGCACCATGGTCACCTACACGCCCTCCACCCCGCTGCGCTCCCTGAAGGTGTGGAGTGGACGGGCGGTCTGCCTGTTGGCACTCGCAGGCATGAACATGCTGGCCGGGTGCGCACAGAGCCCCGCCCGGCAGGATAGTTACACAACCCCGCTTTCAACCTGTGCATATATGATGCCAACAGTCTCAGGCACCCGCACACACGGCTACCATGGCATGCCCGGCACTATCCCCAGCAACCGGTTGATAGTGCTGTGGCGTACAACAACCCGCAAACGCCAGCCTTCTGTGACCGCCCACTACCGGACACGTTGCGCAGTTCGCTCGAACTCGCCGATTACACACATCTGCTGGACAGTTCCGGCCTGCTTGCCACCTTGCAGCAGGCGGGGCCATTTACGGTTTTTGCCCTGCCCAATGCTGCGCTGGAAAACTACAATACGCGCCTGGGGGGACAACTGCTCAACCCGACCCACATCAACACGGTGCGGGACATGCTGGCTTATACGATTGTTACAGGAAACTGGCCCCACAAGGCCTTACGCGCAGCGGTTGATGCAGCCCCTGCCCACAGCCTGTCGCTGCCGACCCTGAGCGGGCAACCACTTACAGTCTGGCTGGACCAGACAACCGATCAGATCATGGTTGGCACACCCAATGGCGTAAACAGCCAGCTCTGGGTTATGGGCATTCCCCAATCCAACGGTGTGCTGTATTTTACCCGCTCGCTGCTGCTGCCGCCAAAAGCGCAGGTTGTGCCCACACCCAACACAACAAGCGCGCCGTAAACCAGCACGCCTCTGGCCACCATACAAACGGAATGGAAGCCTTGCTTCAGGCTCTGCTGTTCAGAGCACCCATGGGGTGGGGTCATCCCACCAGCATACATCAGGCATGACAAAGTCCACATCACACCCAGCGAGCGTGCGGGCTTCCTCCGGGGTGCTTGCGCAAGCCACGGCGGGTAGCTCCATCATCATACACCACCACTGGGCAAGGGCCTGCACCGCCTGCGTCGCCTCTGCCTTATCGGGGGCATCGGGCGCAAAGCAGATATAATCCGCCCCTTCCTCCCCAGCACGCATGGCGGCATCGCGGCTGCTGCCTACGACCACGCCAAGTTGCAGTTCATCCCCGATCTGGCGACGAACATCCCGCACACTGGCGTCCTGATAACTCGAGGACAGATGAACACCATCGCACCCGGTCTGTATGGCCAGTGCGGGGGCGTCTTCGAGCATCAGGGCAATGCCCATGTTCTGGACAAGGGGGCGAATAGCCCCGATCAGGTCGATGGCGGCAACAGGTGTGAGCCCACCGCCCAGACGCAGCAGCAAAGCTGCTGGCTGGTGGTGGGCCAGACGCTGTTCCAGCACAGGCAAAAACGCATCGGCATGCAAAAGCGGAGGCGTAACAAGATAAAGCTCCGACACTCCGGCTACCTTTCCCACACGATGCGCTGATCCATCATTCAGTTCTTGAAAATGGTGATGATCTGGTCCAGCAGAGCCAGAGCTTCCGCCTTGGGGCGCTGGAACACGTTACGGCCAATGATGGAGCCAAAGCCGCCACCGTCATGAATACCCTGAATGGTCGCCAGCAGGTTGTCCGTGCCGGTATGTTCCCCACCCGAGAAGATGACGATACGACGGCCAGCAAAGCTGGACTGCACAACATGGTTGATACGGGCTGCCAGAGTGGCCACGTCCACCTTGTTTTTTTCATACACAGGTTTGCAGGCGTCGAGTGCAACAACATCGGTCGGCGGCTTGACCTTGATGATGTGTGCACCACACAGGGCGGCCATATGTGCGGCGTACGCACAGACGTCCACTGCGGTTTCGGCCTTTTTGTCCAGCACCGGACCGCGCGGGTAGCTCCATGCGATCACAGCCAGACCAACAGACTTGGCTTCGGCTGCGAGTTCACGCAGTTCTTCCATCTGGTCGAAGCAGTATTCGGAACCGGGGTAGATGGTAAAGCCAATACCAGCACAGCCCAGACGCAGCGCGTCAGCCACGGTGCCGGTTACGGCCTGGTCTTTTTCGGTCGCAAGGCTGTTGGAGCTGTTGCACTTGAGAATAAGCGGAATTTCGCCCGCAAAGGTGGCGGCACCACATTCAAGCATACCCAGCGGTGCGGCATAACCGCTCAGCCCGGCCTCAATGGCAAGCTGGAAGTGGTAGTGCGGGTCATAGGCGGCCGGATTGGCTGCGAAAGAGCGGGCTGGACCATGCTCAAACCCCTGATCTACCGGCAGAATGACCATTTTGCCGGTTCCACCCAGCTTGCCTGCATTAAGCAGACGGGCCAGATTCGTCTTTGTACCGGGGTTATCGCTCTCATACTGATTGAGAATAGCCTTAACCTTCGGGGTCAGCGTCATGTGGAACAGTCCTTCTTTTGCCTTGTGTCCGGCACATTATTTTCCGGATGCTGGTGTTGGCAATAACCGTGGGCGAAATACCCGACAAGAGACGATGTGGCACTTACCGGCGTGATAAGGTTAAATGATGGCGGGCGCTGTGGCAGAAGTGCTGCGTTTTGCTGTGCGTACAAGGCCCGGACCGTCTCGTATTGTGGGTTTTGCTGGCGCAGAATGGCAGCTTGCTGCCCACAACGCAACGCCATGAGCGCCCCAGCCGGACTACTGTCACAATCGAGCACGTGCATAAAGCTCCGTGTAGCCGATTCTGCCACCCCTTCCATCAGAGCATGCCACCAGCCGACCCCCATGAACGCTGCTGCACCGGGGGGGGAGAGCAGACCAACACAGCCGCCATACGCCGCCTGATCTGCCGCATACAAGGCCATGCACGCCTGCGCACGGCCAGACACACACACATAGCGGATACCCGAGGGAGACAATGAGAAAAGTGGCCTGTTTTCCGTGAGCATGCTTGACGCGATCGCTTTTGCAGGTGATTCCTTATCCCCAAGAGAAGGGAAAAGGAATGCAGGATCAAGACGTGGAGCCGCACTCACCCCAAGGCAACAGCTATGCCAGCATGCACACCCGCGTAACATCTGCGGAAGAGTCCATCACCCGTCTGGACCGTGCCTTGCAGCGCATTTCCTTTGCTCTTGATAAAAAGCAGCAAAAAAACCACCCGCCTCCAACATAGACCAGCAGGAACTGCTGGCCAACATAGATGCGCTGATCCTGCGTGTGCGTGACGCACTGGAGCAGACCAGCACCTCCGCATCCAGCCATGACCCGCTCCCACCCACGCCTGCGGAGGAGAACTGACCCATGGCGCTTGTTTCCGTTCATATCAACGGCCACAGCTATACTGTTGGGTGCGAAAACGGGCAGGAACGCCACGTTCAGGCCATGGCGCATCAGGTTGAACGCCGCGTGCAGCAGGTGCGCAATCTGGGTTTTAGCGGCGAGAGCCGTCTGCTGGTGCTGGCCGCCCTGCTGATGGCGGACGAAATTCAGGATCTCTCCGGCAACCGGGTGCCCGAAAGCACAATTCTGGCCGCACAGGACGCCGAACGCCTGCGCGCAGAACTGGCCCTGACCAACCACCGGCTGGCCGATCTGGCCGACACTGCGGAATCTCTTGCAGTGGAGATAGAGCGCGCCTACATAGAGAAGGCGGAGCTGCCCGATACGTGAGGCAAGTCATCCCCTGGGCCGATAAGCACTTCCTAGGGAGCTGGCTCTGTTGTGGCCCTGGTCACATTACCCGGCGCCCACCTGCACTAGCAGGTCCTGGAGGTTGAAAGACCCACGGTCCATGGTGCTCCGCACACCCCCCACACAAGCAATGACCCGCCAGACGTTGCCGCACGCAAAAAAACACTGAGACTCCAGTGCGCAGCGGCCCTGCGCGCGCGCAACGTGCGGCTTGACCACGGTATTGTCCGGCGGCTGGAGGCTTTGCTCCATCCCGGAGCTGGCCCCATTGCCTGTGTATGGCCACTTGCGCATGAGGTGGACCTGCGCCCCCTGTGCCATACGCTGGCGCAGGCCGGTGCAAATGTTGTGCTCCCCCAGACACCCCCACGCGGCGAACCACTGGTTTTTCGCCAATGGGTGCCAACATCCACCATGCTGGCTGGCCGCTTTGGCACACATTACCCCGATGGCCCAATTATGGAGCCACGTATTGTGCTGGTACCCCTGCTGGGCTTTGACCGCACCGGCAACCGCCTTGGCTACGGAGGGGGGTATTATGACCGCACACTGGCAGCCCTGCCACACGCCGCCAGTATAGGCTATGCTCCCTCCACACAGGAGGTGGCGCAACTGCCTTGCGGCCCCCATGACAAGCCCCTGAGCTGCATTGTAACCGAAAAGGAGGTTATTCGTTTTGGCTGACCCACACCCGAGCACCGTGCGAAAGACCAGCGCGTGAGAATTCTGTTTTTAGGCGATATTGTTGGTCGCACCGGGCGCGATGGTGTGCTTGCCCGCCTGAGCGACCTGCGCGCGCGGCTGGCGCTGGACCTTGTGGTGGTCAACGCAGAAAACGCAAGCCATGGCTTTGGCCTCTCCCCCGCCATTGCCACCACACTGCTCCAGAGCGGGGTGGATGTGATCACACTGGGCAACCATGCCTGGGACCGCCGAGACCTGATCGGCCATATTGACGGCGAACCCCGCATTATCCGCCCGCTCAACTACCCGCCAGCCACCCCCGGTCAGGGGAGTGTGGTCGTCGCGCTGGCCGATGGGCGCAAGGCTCTGGTGGTCAATGTTATGGGGCGGTTATTCATGGACCCGCTGGACGACCCCTTCCGCTGCACAAACGAACTGCTCAACAAGCACCGCATGGGGGCCACGGTGCAGGCCATTGTTGTGGATATTCATGCCGAGGCCACGAGCGAAAAATGGGCCTTTGGTCACATGCTGGACGGCAGGGTATCGCTTGTTGTGGGCACCCACACCCACACACCCACAGCCGACCACCGTATTCTGGCCGCAGGCACTGCCTTCCAGACCGATGCAGGCATGTGCGGGGACTACAACAGCGTGATCGGCATGACCAAGGAACCTGCCGTAGCCCGCTTTGTGCGCAAAATGCCCGGTGAGCGGCTCCAACCCTCCGAAGGGGAAGCCACGATCTGCGGCATTATGGTGGAAACGGACGATGCAACGGGCCTAGCCCGCCGTCTGGCCCCCTTGCGTCAGGGCGGTTTGCTTGCCCAGACCATGCCGGACTTCTGACGTAGACCCGAATTAAAGTTACCAGACCACCGGGCGGGTACCGACCTGCCCGGTAGCGCGGCAGGTACTACCCTGCTTTTGTGCAAAACGCCTGTACCGCAACCTGCGTGGCCAGAGTTAAGGGCTCAGGCAGGGCATCCAGAGCAAACCAGCCCAGCCCATCATGCTTGTGGGGTTCGCATAAACGGGGCTCTCCCTGCACTGCATCCACCATGTAAACCGGGGCGACCCAGTGCGTCCCTGCTGCGCGGTCAATCTGGTCCACTACGCAGAGCAGAGAACCGGCTTCAGGCTCCAGTCCCACTTCTTCTCGCACCTCACGCATGGCGGCATCCGCTGCGGTTTCAAACGGGTCCACCTTGCCTCCGGGCAGACCCCAGCACCCGGCTTCTGGCGCTCTGACACGCCGGATCAGCAACAGGCATCCATCACGCAGAATAAATGCCCCACACCCCACGGCAGGCAGCATGCGCTACCACACCAGCCGATGCACTGCCGCAGTAGGCTGCAAACCAGCCGCACGGGCCTCGGCCGTAGCCAATGCCATGTCATTGCCGATCATTTCCTGATGGATACCGCCTAAAATCCACAGGCTGTCCACACCGACGGCGGCAGCCCCGCGGATATCAGTTCCCAGCGCATCCCCAATTGCCAGAATGCGGGTATGCGGCACATCGAGCATAGCAAACACGGGCTGGTAAACGCCGGGGTACGGCTTGCCAATCCAGCGGACATCGCCCCCCTGCTCGGCATAAAAAGCCGCCAGAGCGCCCGCACAGATCTGCCGGTTACCCCCCTTGATCACTACCCTGTCAGGGTTTGCGCAGATCATGGGCAGGTTCCGCGCAAGGCAGGCGCGCAGTTCGCAGATACGGCTCCAGCGTGGACACCCCCCGCTCCAGATCCGGCCCCGTGTTCATGACAAAATCAGCCATGCCCACATCGCTCACACGCTCAATATCCAGCCCTTCATACAGGCCCAGATCATGCACGCCGCCAATGTGAAGCACCCTGTTGCCAAGACGCGCAAACCACGGGTCTGTCCGCGCCAGCATCTGGCGATGTGTTTCCTCCCCACTGGTCATCACCCCGTGGTAGAGGCTGCGGTCCACGCCAAACCCTTCCAGCTGTGTGGCAATAACACTGGCAGGACGTGGCGCATTGGACAGCAGGACAACGCGCTTGCCAGCAGCACTCAGTGCGCGCAGGCACTCCAGAGCACCGGGGTATGGCTGAACCCCGTCATGCACGGTGCCCCATAGGTCTACGATGTACCCATCATACTGGCTGGCGAGCGCCTGCAGCCCGGTAACCTGCGGGACGGTCCAGTTCTCGGTCTTACTCACAGGTCCACTCCACGGATGTCGTCCAGTGTTTCCACCCCCGCAGCACGCATGCTCTGGAGCATCTCCTGCTTGAGGCGCCCCAGCAGGGCCGGTCCTTCATACGCAAAGGCGGTATAGACCTGCACCAGATCAGCCCCCAGACGGATACGGTCGAGAATATCCTGCCCGCTCTCAATCCCCCCGCAGGAGATAAGTGCCAGACGCCCTGCGGCAATATTGGCAACAATACGCAGCATATCGCGCGAGCGGGTGGCCAGCGGACGCCCAGACAACCCACCAGACTCGCCCTTGTACGCACTGCGCAATGTGGCTGGCCGGGCCAGTGTGGTGTTGTTGATTATCAACCTGCGCGCCACCCTGCACCGCAGCTTCCACAATCGGGGCTATGGCGTCATCTTCCAGATCAGGGGCGAGTTTGACCAGCAGGGGGGGACGTTCGGGGTGGCGGGCAGCAATGGCGTCCAGAATACCCTTGAGCTTTGCTGCATCCTGCAAACCCCGCAGCCCCGGCGTGTTGGGGGAGGACACATTGAGTACAATGTAGTTCACATACGGTTTGACCCGCGCCACAAGAGCCGGATAATCCCGCTCGGGGTCTGCCCCTGTTTTGTTAATGCCAATATTGGCACCCACCGGCACACCTGCCCCACCGGCACGCCCGGATGGCAGGGGGCGGGTCAGGCGGGCAAGCCGCACAGCAAACCTGTCTATGCCCTGATTATTGAACCCCATGCGGTTGATGACCGCACGGTCCTCCTCCAGCCTGAACAGGCGTGGTTTGGGGTTCCCCGGCTGGGGGCGCGGAGTTACTGTACCCGCCTCGACAAACCCGAAGCCCAGACGCGCCAGCGGACGCAGCACACGGGCGTTCTTGTCAAAGCCTGCGGCAATGCCGATCGGGTTGGAAAACCGCATACCCAGCGCACGCGTGGCCAGAGCCGGGTCGTCCTCGGGGCGTTTGAAAGGGACAGAAATGCCCAGCGTAAGGGCATCTATGGCAAGCTCGTGCGCTTTTTCGGGGTCAAGTTTGCGCACAAGCGGCAGGGAGAGGGATGCTAGCACTGACATGCCTTTTGTACTGCCCCAAGCCGCCCACCAAGGAAAGAGAAAAAAACAGGCCGGTGTGCACACGATTTGCTGCTAAAGTTTTACTTGCAATTAAGAGTGATTCTCATTTAATGATCCTTCATGACCGATAGCAAGGGAGGGAGGCGCTGCCTCCGGATCATGTCATGCATCGTACACCCGTCTACCTCACCGATCTTGCCGCCAGCGAACGTCTGACCCTATGGACCATCCGCCGCCTTGCTGGCGCACCGCCCGCATGTGGGGCTGCTCCCGGCGCATCGGGCAGCCTGTTCCTGCCCTGCTTCCGACAGGAGTTCATGGCCGTCTCCCAAGCTTTTCAGGATGCACTGACAGATATGGCAGCACACGAAATGCCCGCTCTGGATATTTGCGCAGGCAGCACGCTGGCCGTGACGGAGACAGAATACAATCTGCTTTTGGCCACTGAAGCCGCGCAAAACGAGCGGGAAACCGATATGCAGGCTCTCCTGCGCCCCCTACTCCCCTTTGCACGCCTGCGCCAGCGCATGATGGCGGCCCTGACAACTCTGGGCGCATGCCTTGCCGGGGCGGGCTACTGGCTCTCGCACCATGCTGCACGGCCCTTGCAGCAACCGGTTGCCACGGCGGCCCTTAATCGCGCTGCCTACCCGGCAACAGCCGCCCTTTCCGTTGCGCGCTGGCATGATCTGGACATGAGCATGGCCCACTCATGGCGCCATACCGCACCACGCCATAGCTTTGCTCCACGCAGTGCGGGCTGAACCTCTAACGGGCTACGCACATGCGCAACCAGTTGCGCAGCATGCCCGCACCAGCTCTGAATGGTTCACGGACCCGCAGTGTTAAACATGCTGATGCCGATGGAGTCTGGCACAACAATAGTGATGCAGCGTTAATTGTTCTCTTTATGTTCCATTTTGGTGCATTCTATGCCATAATGCGCAGGCAATGCCTACGCCCATACGCCGCATTATCCATATCGACATGGATGCATTCTATGCCTCGGTCGAACAGCGCGACAACCCTGCCCTTAAGGGGCGGCCCGTTGCCGTGGGGCACTGCCAAGAACGCGGTGTTGTTGCCGCTGCCAGCTACGAAGCCCGCAAATTTGGCGTAAGGTCGGCCATGCCCTCCCTGATCGCCCGGCGCAAATGCCCTGAACTGGTTTTTGTTCCCCCCAGATTTGAGGCGTATCGGGCTGTCTCTGCCCAGATTCACGCCATTTTTGCCCGCTATACGCCACTCATACAGCCACTCTCGCTGGATGAGGCTTACCTGGACATCACCCATCCCCTACTCCGCCGCGCCTCCGCCACCGCTATTGCGGAGGAGATACGGGCCAGTATTTTTGAACAGACCGGCCTGACCGCCTCTGCCGGAGTGTCCTACAATAAATTTCTGGCCAAGCTGGCATCCGACCATCGCAAACCCGATGGCCTGTTTGTTATTCCACCGGGGAGGGGAGAAGCTTTTGTAGCACCCCTGCCTGTTGGCGCATTCCATGGTGTTGGCCCCGCCACCGCCCGCCGCATGAACGCTCTGGGGATTCATACCGGGGCTGACCTGCGCACATGCGGGCTGGATATTCTCAAACACCACTTTGGCAAGGCTGCCACGTTCTACCACGGCATTGCCCAAGGCGTGGACAACCGACCTGTGGAGCCCAACCGCCCCCGCAAATCCCTTGGTAAGGAAACCACGTTCCTGCAGGACCTGCATGCCGAGGTCGAACTGATGCAGGCCATGGGCAGCCTTGTGGCTCAGGTCTGGGCCGCCTGCCAGAAACGCACGCTCAGCGGGCGCACGGTCACGCTCAAACTCCGCCACTCAGACTTTACCCAGCTTACGCGCAGCCAGTCCTTTGCACACCCGGTCAGGAATGAAGCCGCATTGCATGATGCCGCACGCGGGTTGCTGGCCCCCCTCCTCCCCCTCGGCAAACCCGTGCGCCTCCTGGGGGTCTCGCTCACCGGGCTTGCACTACCGGGACAGCAGGAGGCAGCAAGGCAACTCTCTTTGCTCCCATAAACCCTGCACCGTGCAGCCTTATGCACAATATTACCCAAGAATCCATCATAATTGTTTTGATATAGAAACAGTATAGGAGTGAACATTTTGCTAACAAAATAAAATATCTGGCACAAAATCAGAAAATATGGACAGACTCGCGGGAAAATTACATGTTCACACAGCCGTTTTAATCCCACCCATGTCTTTACACCCGCAACAATTCAGGGCAACCGATACAGTTCCATAACAAAAGACTGTCTTGCACAAGGTTGGCTGAATGACTGCGCTCCGCTCCAGACCCCCAAAAACCGCACCGCAGAACATGCCATCCCCCCAGCAGGCCGTTGCCTCCGCCCCCCGGCACCATGCCGCGCACAGGCAAACGCGTGCAGTCCTTGGCTTGCAAGCCCTGCTCCTGATTGCCACCAGCGCCCACGCAGCAGCCGCGGACAGCAGTGGAACAAACGCACAGCAGGTTACACAGGACGCAAAGCCCCAGTGGTACACCGGCTCCCTTGTTTCTCCTTCGGGGGCACTGGTCAAAAAGGGCGTTTTTGCGTGGGAACCCTATATGACCTACAGCCAGCCTGTTGGGTACCTGAACAACAATAACGGCATGGAATCGCTACATCCGCGGCAAAAAGCAGTTAGCAATTTTACCCTGTATAAATATTCGATCACGGATACGATCAGCATCCAGCTGACCCCGGTCATCAGCTATCGCTGGAAAAAGGGGAACAATACCAGCAGTGGTCTAAAGTTTGGTGACCTGCCCGTGGACCTGATGTGGCGCTATGTGAATGCAGACCCCAAACGCTATATTCCCGCCCTGAGCATTTTTGCAGGCATGGCCATGCTACGGGGGATTATAGCCGGCTTGGCCGCGCGCAGGACGGAGTAGGTGCGGGGGCCTATACCTTCCGTCTGGCCCTGACCAGCCAGTCCACCTACACCCTGCCCGGCCAGCATGAGCTGCGCCTGCGCGTGTGGAGCACCTTCCGCAAGGCCGTAACCACCGCGCATCTGCACGATGTCACAAGCTATGACACATCAAACGGATTCAGAGGCCGTGCTCAGCCGGGCATGTATGGGCAGAGCGGTTTTTCGCTGGAATATGCCGTGAACCAGAGGTGGGTTCTGGCCATGGATCTGGCGCGGGACTGGGCTAACGGCGCACATGTGCGCGGCACAACAGCCACAGGCCAGAAAGTGGACACCATTGCCCAGTCGTCAGGCGACTGGCAGATCGCCCCGGCCATTGAATATAGCTGGTCGCCTAACTTTGGGGTGATTGCTGGTGTTTCCACCTATTTTGCTGGCCATAACACCAATTTTGATGTGTCCCCCCAGGTTGCGTTCAACAGCGTATTCTAGGCTTACGCCACAAAAAACGGCGGAAAGAACACTTTCCGCCGTTCATGCTTAACCGTTTATGCAGTGTTTACCTTTTACGGTGCTGGAGCAGGACCTTTGACAATGGATGACAGGTCATCCGGGCGTATCCACTTACCAAACGCCGCCTGCACATCCGCACCAGTTGCGTTGTAATAGGCCAGTGCGCCACGGTCCGCATTATCCAGCGGCAGCCCCAGTTCGGTCAGGTGCAAATACTGCGCTGCAATCCGGTCCAGACTGGCTCGGGCCAGAGGAATGCTCCGCAAGAGTGACGCCTTGGCCAGAGCCAGCTCATCATCAGAGGGAGGTGCAGACTGCATGGCCTTGATATCCCGCACAGCAGCGGCCTGCGCCTTGCCGACCTTATCCGGGTCTGCGCCATAATTGACCGTATACAGGCCACGGGTACGCCCCCAATCAAACGCGCTACCCACAGTGTAAACATACCCCGTTTTAACACGCAGGTCGCGGTACAGACGTGATGAGAACAGCCCACCCCCCAAGACCTCGTTCCCCAACTGGAGCATAAAGTGGTCAGGCTGGGCTGCGGTCAGGCCCAGTGTTTCGGCCAGAACCACCTCATCCTGCACGCTGCTCTTGTCCGGCACCAGTGCATGGGACGCCTTGCTCAGAGGGACGGCTGGCAGGTCAATATCAGGGGCGGGTCCTTCGGCTTTCCAGTTCCCGAACGCCTGCTCCATGACTGCCTGCGCCTTTTCGGGCGAGACATCCCCCGTCACAACAATGGTGGTTACGTCCGGCCGCCAGACTTTTTTGTAATAGGCCAGCACGTCATCACGCGTCACACTCATAATGGATTGTGGTGTGGCCTCGCGCAAAGTGGGGTCTTTGGGGGGCAGAACCGCCATTTTGATGGCACGGCTGAACAGATGTTCGGGCGAGAGCAGTTCCCCCGCCTGCGCCTGTGCTGCCTGCTGGCGCACAACCTGAAAATCCTTTTCTCCAAAGGCGGGGTGCAGTTCATTATCTGCCAGAAGAGCCACACCCTTTGCAAAATCAGGTGTGAGCACCTGCAGGGAGAACGCACTCCCCGCACTCTCCCATGCTGGAATATCATCCAGCGCCTTCTGGAAGGCCAGACGGTCATACCGGGTGGTCCCGTAGGAGAACAGGGCTTCAGTCACATCGTTCACCCCATCCTGCCTGCGGGCTGTTGCAGGGAGGGTGTCGTCCGCACCTGACCACTGACCTGAATGGTGTGGCTGACATGCGACGGCCAGACAATAAGCTTGATCCCGTTGGACAGGGTGCTGACATACGGCTGCGGAGTCGGTTCGGGCTTGTCGAGCTTGAGCAGCGCCTTTTCTGCCCAGTCAGGCAATTTGACAGGCTTGTCGGGGGATGACGCAAAGGATTCAGCACCGCCGAACCCCTTGCCCGATACCGGCTTGCCCGAGCTTTCCGGCGTCAGCACGGCCGAGACGGCATGGGCCGGGTTGAGCAGGGTTGCCGCCAGCTTGTTAACCGCCTCTGGTGTCACAGCCTGATAGGCCGCCACCAGATCCCCCGGTGCATCCAGCCCCTGAAAAGCAAGGGCCGTGGACCATGTGGTTGCCAGACCACTGACCGAATTGGCGGCAAACTGCATTTGTGCAATTTCGCGCCGTTTGGCTGCCTCTACCAGATCGGCGGGAACACCGTTCTTGCGGATGTTTTCCAGCACCGCGCGCATGTCTGCCATAGTTTTTGCAGCATCCCCGCCCTTGGGGAAAGCCGCCAGAGCAAGCCCGAAGCCTGCTTCTTTTTTGGGAGCGTATTCAAACCCGGCGAACAGCGCCTTGCCCTGTGGCACCAGATCATACAGCGCCCCACGCTGGCTGGACAGCACATCGGACAGCACATCCGCCGTGGCATAATCCGCCGCCGAAGAGCCAGGCATGGGGAAGGCAAGCGTTGCAAACCCGACCGGGTAATCCGTTGCCAGCGTAAGCGTTTTGGCTGGTGGCGGCACAGGTTTTACCTTGTGGCGGGCGGGCAATGTTTTACGTGGAACACTGCCAAATGTTTCTTCCACCAACTGCAAGGTCGTCACGGGGTTTACGTCGCCCACAATAACCAGAACGGCATTGTTGGGTGCGTACCATTTTTCATAAAATGCCCGCAGGTCAGCGGCTTTTGTTTTATCAAAAGAAGGGCGCGTGCCCAGTGCGTCATGCTCGTACGGTGTGCCTGCAAACAAAATGGCCTGCAACTGCTCCAGGTACAGGTAAGCAGGGCTGGACAGATCGCGCGAGACTTCCTGCTCGATTGCGCCGCGCTCCTTGCTCCAGTCTGCCTCCGACAGGGTCAGCGCGTTCATGCGCAGGGCTTCGATCCTGAGCAGGACAGGCAGATCTCTTGCCTGAGCCGTGTAAAAATACTGGGTGACGTCCTCGGTCGTGTCCGCATTATAGCTCCCGCCAAGACGCGTACCCACGGCGGCAAGCTGGTCCTTGTCCAGCCCTTTGCTGCCCCGGAACATCATGTGTTCAAGCGCGTGCGCCGTGCCGGGAAAGCCCGCAGGCGCTTCCGCCGAACCCACCAGATAGTTGATTTCCGTTGTCACCACAGGTGCCAGCCGGTTGGGAACAATCACAACCTTAAGGCCATTGGCAGGGTTGCCCGCACCACCTGCGCGCTGCTGAGCGCAGGCGGCACAAGGGTGGATGGCATACCCGGCGCTGCCGCCTGTGCAAACGCCCCAACGGGCGAAAGAGCACTCCCACACAAAGCCAGAGCAGAAACAAGCGCCAGCGCCCTTGCACGGGAAATGGTGGTTTTACGAAAAATCATGAAAAATCCTGTGTCCTGTGGAAACCAGCGCGAAAAAAAACGTCTAATACCCCATACCGGGTAATGGCAGTTTTTTGGCCAGAGCAGACAGCTTGTGCCGCCTGAGTTCGGAACGGGCCTTGGCGTCCTCGGTCATGTAATTGAGCTGGATGGTATAGCGCGAGCCGACAAACGACTTGTGGCCATGCCATGTGGTGGGGCCATTGGGGAAGATCAGCAATGTGCCATCCACCGGCTGTACTTCCTTGGCGTAGTCCTCCAGATCATCGGGGCTACGGAGCAGGCGTAAGCAGCCTTCCTGTTTTTCCCACCCCGGCTGCGGGGTTGAGATAGAGCAGAATAGTCACCCGTTTGGCTGTGGAGTCGGTGTGGATGCGCCCATCCTTCTCCCGCGTGCGGCCACGGATGGTCAGCATGGAAGGCGCATTATCCAGATCAAGCCCAAGTTTGTCAGCAATGATCCGCCGCAGCTCCGGGCCTTCCATCTCCCGCACCAATGCCTGCACAAGGGGGGACAGGCTGAGCGACTGGGGCGGGAACGACCCACCCGAGTTGATTTGTGGCAGACTTGCAAACAGTTCGGGCAGATCATCCTTGCGAATAAAATGCGGCACCATGATGTGCGTGTAGGGCTCCGCGCAGACAGGAGCCTGCGTTAATGCCGCGTAATCGGGTCGGATGGTTGCGTGTGGCGTGGTCATACCCTGTTGTCCGCGAAAGTGAACCTGTTAACCGCCGAAACGGTAGAAGGGTTGCGCCACATAGACAAGAGCCCCCAATCAGGCCCGCCGTCTGCCGCGCCCCTTGCCCGGTTTTAGCTCATACCCACCGCCTCCCGGCCCTAATGGGCGGGGCACCTGTTCCTTGCCTGTTTTTTTGCGCCCGGTCCCCTGCCCTGCCTTTGGTGGAGCAGGCACATCCAGCCCAAGCTGGAGCGCTTCCAGCCGTTTGATTTCATCACGCAGGCGGCCTGCGGTCTCAAACTCCAGTTCGGCTGCGGCATCACGCATCCGCTTTTCCAGCCCGGCAATGGTGGCACTCAGGTCCTGACCTACAAACTCGGCCACGCCTGCATCCTCATCCGGGGCGACGGTCACATAGTCCTGCTCAAACACGGAGCCGACAATATCACCAATATGTTTGCGCACACTCTGGGGGGTAATGCCGTGCGCCTCGTTCCACGCCATCTGCTTTTCCCTGCGCCGTGCTGTTTCCTCCACCGCATAGGTCAGGGAGTCGGTCATTTTATCCGCATACAACAGCACGCGGCCGTCCACGTTACGGGCGGCACGGCCAATGGTCTGGATGAGTGACGTGCGTGAACGCAGGAAGCCCTCCTTGTCCGCATCCAGAATGGCCACCAGCGAACATTCGGGAATATCCAAGCCTTCACGCAGCAGGTTGATGCCGATGAGCACATCAAACGCGCCCATGCGCAGGTCACGAATAATTTCGATCCGCTCCAGCGTATCCACATCGGAGTGGAGGTAGCGGACGCGAATACCCGCCTCATTCATATAATCGGTCAGGTCTTCGGCCATGCGCTTGGTCAGGGTGGTTACCAGCACACGGCTGCCCTTGGCTATGGTCTCCCGGCATTCGGCCAGCAGGTCATCGACCTGATGTTCCACGGGGCGGATAATCGTAACAGGGTCGATCAGCCCCGTGGGGCGGATGACCTGCTCGGCAAACACACCACCCGTGCGTTCCATTTCCCACGGGCCGGGGGTTGCGCTGACAAAAATTGTCTGGGGGCGGAACGTGTCCCACTCCGCAAAATTGAGAGGCCGGTTATCCAGACACGAGGGAAGGCGAAACCCGAAGTCTGACAGAATGGATTTACGCGCAAAGTCTCCACGTTCCATGCCCCCAATCTGGGGAACAGTCACGTGGCTTTCATCCACAATCAGCAAAGCATCTGCGGGCAGATATTCAAACAGGGTGGGTGGCGGATCCCCCGGTTTACGACCGGACAGGTAGCGGGAGTAATTCTCAATTCCCTTGCACACGCCTGTGGTTTCCAGCATCTCCAGATCAAATGTGGTACGCTGGTCAAGCCGCTCGGCCTCCAGCAGCTTGCCGTCTTTTGTAAACTGGTCCAGCCGTGTGCGCAGTTCGTGCTTTATGCCTTTTATGGCCTGATTGAGGGTTGGGCGCGGGGTCACGTAGTGGCTATTGGCGTATATGGTAATTTCCTGCAAATCAGCCGTTTTTTCTCCAGTGAGCGGATCAAACTCGATAATCCCATCCACCTCGTCACCAAAGAGCGAGACGCGCCATGCCCTATCCTCATTCTGCACGGGAAAAATATCTACGCTCTCCCCACGCACACGGAAGGCACCACGCGCAAAGGCCGCATCGTTCCGGCGGTATTGCAATTCCACCAGACTTTTAATCAGCTTGTCGCGATCAATCTCGCCCCCAAGCTCCAGCTTGACCACCATGCGCGCATAGGTTTCCACCGAGCCAATACCGTAAATGCAGGAGACAGAGGCAACGATAATCACATCATTACGCTCAAGCAGCGCCTGTGTGGCTGCGTGGCGCATGCGGTCGATCTGCTCGTTAATCTGGCTATCTTTTTCGATATAGGTGTCCGAGCGCGGCACATAGGCTTCTGGCTGGTAATAATCGTAGTAACTGACAAAATATTCCACGGCATTATTAGGGAAAAACTGCTTCATCTCCCCATAAAGCTGGGCGGCCAGTGTTTTGTTGGGTGCAAGAATAAGGGTTGGCTTCTGTGTGGCTTCGATCACCTTGGCCATGCTGAAGGTCTTGCCCGACCCCGTAACCCCTAGCAGAACCTGATCGCGCTCCTGCCCTTCCACACCGGCGACAAGTTCCTTAATCGCCTGTGGCTGATCGCCCGCTGGTTCATATTCAGAGACAACCTCCATCCGGCGCAGGCGTGGGCGGGGGGACTGCTGCTCCGGCACAAAAGTAACCGGCGGCAGGCTTGCAGCCCGCTCGCTCAGAGAAGCCCGTTTTTTACCCCGCGATGGCAACGCTGCCGAAGGCGTGGTGGAAGAAGATGAAGCACCCATACCCGATAAGATGGGCAACTCTGCGCTCCGGCGCAAGGGAGCAAAGCCAACCACGCCACACCCGGCACCTCCCCAGAAAAATCCGGGGAGGTGGGACAGGCTCAAGAGCGTGCAGGGGGCGCCATGAACTCCGGCCCGACCGGGTCGGTCACATTTTGCGCCACAACCGCGTCAATGGCAGCCATGTCATCTGCACTCAGTGCCCAACCAAAAGCGTCCTGCACGGCTGTGATCTGCTCGGGCTTTCTGGCCCCCCATAAAGCAATGGTCGGCCCACGGTCCAGCACCCAGCGAATAGCCAGCGCCAGCAGACTTTTGCCGTGCTGCTCCGCAATGGTTGCAAGCCCCTGCACCGCGTTCAGATACTGATTGAAACGGGGCTGTAGGAACTTGGGGTCCACCTTGCGCAGATCATCCCCGGTAAAAACATGCTCTGCAGTCATTTTACCCGACAAAAGCCCACGGCACAGCGGACCATAGGCCAGCACCGCAAGATTGTTCCTGACCGCATAAGGCAGAATATCTTTTTCAATCTCGCGCTCAAACAGATTATATGGCGGCTGAATACTTGCCACCGGTGCAAATTTACGAAATTCGTCCATCTGTTCAGGCGAGAAATTGCTCAGGCCAAGAGCATGGACCTTGCCACTCTGCACGCTTTTTTCCAGCGCGCGTGCGGTCTCCTCAAACGGGGTTTTGGGGTCTGGCCAGTGCACCTGATACAGGTCGATATGGTCCGTATGCAGCCGCTTGAGCGATGCATCCAGTTCCTCCTCCACACGTGCTTTTCTGCTATCGCGGAAGACCTGACCGTTCTGCCAGTTCAGCCCCACCTTGGTGGCCAGCACCACCCGGTCACGCCGTCCCTGCAGGGCCTTGCCCAGAATTTCCTCCGAATGACCAAAACCATAGACTGGTGCTGTATCAATCAGATTGATCCCAACATCGAGTGCTTTATCGATTGTTTTTGCTGCGTTCTCGTCATCCGCCCCACCCCACATGGAGCCCCCCATGGCCCATGTACCCAGCGCCACGCGCGAGACCGGTTTGGCAATGCCTCAATTGTCATGAATTCCGCAGCCACGTTCACTTTCTCCCTGAATATCTCTGACCTGCCGATAACAGCATGCTTGTCACACAGTTTGCATACAACACGGCATATGGGCAGCAATGCAGTGCAGAACTGCAAAGATAGGTTGACCTGCATACAGGCCGTTCTACACTACACAGCCATGAACGCTCACGCATCTCCTGTGTTTCCCCGTGCTGGTGTGCTGGCCATTGTCCGCCGTGGCAGCGATTTTCTGCTTGTCCGGCGCTCCAATCCCCCCGATGCAGGCCTATGGGGTTTTCCCGGCGGCAAGGTGGAAGGGGGGAGACCTTCTTCCGCGCGGCAGAGCGCGAACTGATGGAAGAAACCTCTCTACCAGCGCAGGCAACATCGCTCATTGATGTGTTTGACAGTGTGCATTATGCGCCTGATGGCACACTGGCTTTTCACTACCTTATTCTGGCCGTGCTCTGCACCGAGCCACAGCCTGCCCTTGGCACCCCCATAGCGGGGGATGACGCACAGGAAGTCCGCTGGTTCAGTTATGATGCCATTCGTAAGCTTGGCCCACAGGCCAGCGAGCGCCTGCCTTATATTGCGCAAACCGTCATGCAGGCACACACGCAGGAATAAAAAACACCCTTTATTCCTGAATTATTTTTCAAACAGAACATCTCCCCGCTCACGAGAGTTAAAAAACCCTTTAAAAACGCCTGTTCTTTTTGCTCCATACCATACCCGTGCTCCACGCAACAAACACAACAAGCGTGAACACTCCCCCCATAACCGCCATAGAAACCGGCAGGCCCGGGATCAGATATGTTGGCGCATCACAGGGTTTGGAAGGAGTCAGCGGCATGGATGCCCAGCGCTCGGCCAACGTGCGCCCGACCACATGGGCCGCATGGCAGGCGGGGAACGGGCTTGACCACCACTTCCACTCAACCCCTGCGTGGCAGATGGCCAGCCCCTCCGCCACCAGCAGCACAGGCGCGCACAGCCACAAAACCACACGCCCCCATCTGCTGGGCAGAACAGGCACCATAACCCCCAGCACAACCAGCACACGCCACGGCCAACGCTCCCACAGGCAGAGTTCACACGGCATGATCCCCAGCTCGTGCTGCGTCCACCAGGCAACGCTCAGGGCAGAAAACCCCGCCATGATCATTAAAAGCGCAAGCACACTCTGCCGGGTATTCTGTCTCATGCGGTTCGGACCTCGGATAACGCTGCAATAAATGACCGCGCCCAGCTTGCGGCCGTTACGCGCCACACATCCGTACGCAACCGCTCCCAGCGTACCTTACGCTCGGAGGCAGACATACTTAACGCCTTGTGCAGGGCTGTTGCAATTTCGTCCGAATCATGTGGATTGACCTGCAAAGCATCATCCATATCTGCCGCAGCCCCGGCAAAGCGGGACAGAATGAGCACCCCCGGATTGTCCGCAAGCTGGGCGGCAACATATTCCTTGGCCACAAGGTTCATCCCGTCACGCAGGGGGGTGACCAGCACCGCGCTGGATAGCTGGAAAAACGCCGCAAGCTGTTCACGCGGGAGCGGGTGCGTAAGATACCGCACAGGAGTCCAGTCAAACGCGCCATAGGTGCCGTTAATATGCCCCACAAGCTGGTCCAGTTCGGCACGCAGGCTCTGGTATTCCGGCACACTCCCGCGTGAGACCGGGGTGATCTGGAGATACACCACCTTGCCCCTGTATTCCGGATAGCGTTTGAGGAACGTATCATACCCCCGCAAACGCTCTGGCAGGCCCTTGGAATAATCCATACGGTCCACACCAATAATCAGCGGCATGCCACGCAGGTCCTGCTGCAGGCGCCGCAGTTGCGGCAGCCCCTGTCCCTCACGCGCGCAGGTGGCAAAACTGTCTGGGTCAATACCAATAGGAAAAACGCGCGCCCGTGCAGGAATACCCAGAACGGCAAAAGCTTCGTTCATATTGCGGGCATCATCCTCGGTCTGCACGCCAATCACATCATACGCGCGCAGTGCCCGCATAAGGGCCGCAGCAGCGGGCAAGGAGCGCATGAGGCTCCACGGCGGAAAAGGAATGTGCAGAAAAAAACCGATACGCGCCTTGACCTTGAGCCCACGCAAAATCCTGCCAAGGGGGAACAGGTGGTAATCATGCACCCAGACCATGTCATCTGACTCCAGCAAAGGGGCCAGCCTGTTGGCAAACAGGGTGTTGACGTTGATGTAAATCTGCTGGTCGTGCCGATTATAATTCATCAGCCCGGCACGGTAATGGCACAGCGGCCACAGAACAGCGTTGGAATAGCCCTGATAAAACCCGTTATATTCCTTATGGGTCAGCGCTATGGTCGCATAAGTAACGTTGTCGACCGTATCCATGCCCAGTGGTCTGTCCGCACAGTCCGCCACCTGCTGCCCGGACCAGCCAAACCACAGGCTCGGACGGTCACGGATCGCGTCCCTAAGCGCCACAGCCAAACCCCCTGCGGGCTGTTTGCGGTCACGTATTGCTGGTACCCTGTTGGAAACAATGACCAGCCTCTGCATGCCTCACCCCCTTCCTGCGACGAGGGACGCCAACCAGGCCCGGAACACCGAAGGGGTAGGAAAATCCGCAGGAATGCGGAAAAAAGCCCCCCCCATACGATGGACAGCGGCCATGCCGTCCTCATCTGTTACGTCGTCTCCTACAAAGACAGGTTTACGTCCGGCAAACGGGGTGGTTTCCATCAACAGGGATACGGCATAGCCTTTATCCACCCCGGCCGGGCGGATTTCCCACGCCATTTTTGCGGGCTGGAGCGTAAATGCACCATCGGATTCCCGCACCCAGCGCTCGGCTGTCTGGCGCAGTACCTCGGCCTTTTCCGGCGCAGCCCGGTAGTGCAGCACAAAACCACCCTGCTTATGCTCAAGCCGTGTGCCCGGCAGGGTTGCCAGCAGGTCCGATGCCTGCACAAGCCATCGCTGCGGCATGGTGGGCAGCACCGCCCGCTCAACAGGACCGCCGGGACGGTGGCGGATGGTCACACCATGCTCCCCCGCAACCGCAAAGGGCACATCCCCCAAAAACTGGTCAATCTGCTCAATCGGGCGGCCGGAAATAATGGCCAGCGCATCCCCACAGGCGGCACGCAGGTGGCTCAGGGTTTCCAACAGGCCGGGGGGAACCACGACCGCCTCGGGTGTGGGGGCTATGTCTACCAGTGTGCCATCAAAATCGAGCAGGAAAGCTGCCTGACTCAGGGGAGGAATTTTAAAACGGTTGTCCTGCGCAAAGGAAGAACCAAACACAACGTACCTCTTTACTTTTCTGTCTAGCGCCGGACAAAAAAACACATGCCGCGTTTGGCGCTACTCCAACAATTTTTCAGACCTGCGCCTTAATACGCTCCGTCACTATCAGGCTGGAACGGGTTGGCGTTATCAGGCGCTGCGGGCCGGGGTGGAGCAGATGGCGCCACAAGACCCGGCGGTGTGGGGGCGGCAGCCCCGACACCTGCACCATCCTGCACAGGGGCAGACTCCGGCAGGGGGGGCGGTGCTACCGGCTTGGCCAATGGCGGCAGGAAAGGCGCCATATCGTCACCTTCGCAGCGCACCATGCGCACATCATAGACGGAGCTTTCCAGCACCCCGAGCCCGGGTTCGGCGGCTAGCATCCAGCCTTTAAAAGCCGCCCCTCCGGGGTGTGTATCCTGTATTTCCAGCCATGCTGCTGCGTCAGGCGCACGGGTTGGCGGGCGCTGGAGGCAGCGACGGGCCAGAATGTCCAGATTTTTGTAGTGTTTTGCCTCCCCACCGACTGGCACGGACAGCACCTCCACATGGGCATCCAGTCGGTCGAGCACACGCACAACGGCGGTACCTTTACCCTGCCATGTGCCAGCAGGATAAACAGCAGGGGGTGCAAGAGGGGTACCCGCAGCCCAGACCGAGGCCACACAGGCAAGGGAGGACACAAGCCCCACACCAAGCAAGCGGCACCTGCGCCGCCAGACCTGCACCGTCATGCCCGGCTCACCTTGGGGGACGCAAGGGAGGACACCAGTTCCGCCAGACGTTCACGCATGACCTGCTCACTCACCCCCATTAACACTGCATCCTCAAACGCATCGGCCAGAACTTGCTGCACTTCCTGCCAGTTTTCTTCCAGCATCCGCAGTTTTTCCTGGCACGTCACGGGTTGCCCGTCCTCTTGCGGCCATATGCGCAACGCCGTCATTGTGTCCGCCTTATCATCACTCTGTTTATGCTAGACCGGTTTTATGTCCGTTTCAGGGCGCGGGCGCGCCACTGGCTCCACCCTGCGCCCCTGCCGCATCCTTGTTGGCGCGGGTCAGCGTGTCGGTCACGGAGAAAATGAACTTGCTCAAAAGCTGTTCCAGACTGATCGAGCCTTGGGTCTGGCTGATCGTCGCACCTGCGGACAGGGTTTTGTCATCCCCTCCGGGGGAGAGTGCAATGTACTTGCCGCCCAGCAGGCTGTCGCTGGTAATAATGGCCGCCGTATCCGCCGAAAGGTGGATGTCCGGGCGCACGGTAAAGACCACATGAGCCCTGAACGTCTGCGGGTTGACGCTCTCGCTCTGCACCGTGCCAACGGTCACGCCTGCCAGCCGCACATCCGAGCCGACACTCAAGCCGTCAACATGCGCAAAATCTGCACTGAGCTGATACCCGACCGTATCCGTCTTGCGACCCTCGCCAACCACTGCTGCGGCCAGCATACCTGCCAGCCCCACCAGCACGGCTGTGCCGGTCAGAAGCTCCGCCAGACTGCGCCGTGATTTTTCCGCCATTGCCGATGCCATGAACTTACGTACACTCCCTGATAAGACAGACCACTCTAACAGGGAATGCACAGCAAATCACGCCTCGGACGTACCCTCGGGCGTCCATGCCTCATAATCACCGGTTGCGGGCGGGTGCTGGCCGGTTGCGTACAGGCTTCCCTGCGGGTGGTAAGCTTGGGCTGTGCCGGTCATGTTGGCTGGTGGGGCAACTGCCATGGCTTACGCTCGGCCTGCGCAATAGGGGCATCCAGCGTATGGTGCAGCCAGCCCCACCACTCAGCGGGCACGGCGGAGGCATCCTCCCCCTTATGGTAGATCACCCAACGCTCGGGGCGCTCCATGCCGCCACCCTTGCGGGCCGGGCCGGTTGATTCATAATAACAGCGGCCATCGGCATCCTTGCCAATCAACCGCCCCTTCCGGCGCGTATGCAGCCATGTTCCGAAATTTGCCATAGCTGGATGATAGGACTCCGCACAGCCCGCGGTCCATGTTTTATCGCAAATCGCCCGATCAACCGCGCGCGAGCAGGGCACGCCAAAAGTTATCCCCCATATCCTCATTTTGCAGGGTGATAACGGCGTCCGGGACGTGTTTTGTCGGGTTCCGCTGCCTGTGCGCACGGCGGTAACATGCCTGCATGACAACAGCCAGACGCCATTGGAACGGTGTGCTGATGAGCACACTGGAGGCCGCAGCAGACCCGGACGCACCCCTTCGCTCCGTGACCCTGCCCGCAGAGTGGGATGTGGACGCCGCGTCCGCGCTCGCCCAGCTTGTGCCGGGGGACGACCCGATCGACCTGCCTGCCCTTGCCTCGCGCTGGA
>NZ_BAJU01000026.1 GCF_000613865.1 Acetobacter okinawensis JCM 25146 | reverse complement strand
GGCCCTGCCCCCGCACCGGGCACGCCCGTGCTGCCCGGCGTTAAGACCATTATTGCCGTGGCCTCCGGCAAAGGTGGCGTGGGCAAGTCCACCACGCGGTCAACCTTGCCGTAGGACTGGGCATGGAAGGGCTGCGGACCGGCCTGCTTGATGCTGATATTCACGGACCCTCCCTGCACCGCATGATGGGGGCCAAAGGCAAACCTGATGTGGTGGAGGGGCGGCTGCAACCCATGCAGGCATGGGGCATTTGCGCCGTATCCCTTGGTATGCTGGTGGACGAAAAAGCCGCCATGATCTGGCGTGGCCCCATGGTCATGGGTGCTATCAACCAGTTGCTGAGCGATGTGGACTGGGGGGAACTGGATGTTCTGGTAGTAGACCTGCCCCCCGGCACGGGGGACGCCCATCTCTCGCTCACCCAGAAGGTGCCGCTGGGTGGGGCGGTTATTGTCTCCACCCCGCAGGACATCGCTTTGATTGATGCTCGCCGGGGTGTGACCATGTTTGAAAAACTCCACGTGCCGGTGCTGGGGCTGGTGGAGAACATGTCCTACTTCTGCTGCCCTAACTGCGGGCACAATACGGAGCTATTCGGCCACGGAGGTGCTCGCAGGGAGGCCGAAGCCATGGGCGTGCCGTTCCTTGGTGAAGTCCCGCTGCTGGCCGACATCCGCGCCAGCGGGGATAGCGGGGTACCACTGGTGATTGGTGCCCCCAATAGCGAGGGCGGCAAAGCCTACCGCGCCATTGCCCACACGGTAGCAACGGCCATACAGGCCAGCGCACACTAAACACCGCACAACAGCGCCCTGCCCGCACACGCGGGCAGCCACCCAGCCACGCAGGAACTAATGCATGGCTGGGGTGGTGTGCCTGCCAGCCTGCCCCTTGGCTTTAGTCTTGGCAGGCGGGGCTGGTGTGTCCTTAAAATACTCACGGCAGGCCGGGCTGAGTTTTTCTTTTTTGCGCGCCATGCAGGCCGCAATTTTTTTCTCATTGGGAATGGCAAGGGCGCACAGGCGCAGGGCGTCCCCCTTGCAGGCCTTGGTTTGCCGGTCGCGCTCGGTATCAGCATACGGGAAGGCTCGCCGCCACAAAAACGGCACCACAGGCAAACACAGACACAACAAAAGAGGCTGTACGGGCAAACCGCCGGTTCGGACAGGACATAAAAGCTCCTTGTAATTCCCTAAAATTCCTACGGCCACGCCACGCCCCCGGTAGGCCTGAACCGGGTAGGACCGATGCCACAAGCCAGTAAAGCCCGCCCTCTATCTATGGCGCATCCACTCCGTCGCCGGATATGAAAAGCGTCAAGTCCGGACGGATTTAAAGCAAATGTCTTGATAAAAATGAGCGCCGCAAGGGCAGGCCCCCACGGCGCTCAGGCACAGGCGTTACAAACCGCCCCGCTCAGGCCCTGTTCAGGCTGTGGGGGATTTGAGGATCGCCATCATCTCATCCCATTCACGCCGGCTCAGGCCCGAGCCTGCCTGCTCCACCGCCTCGCCCGCCAGCATGCGGCGCACAACCGCGAGCATGGAGGCCGAGAACGTGACCGCCCCACGCCGGTATTCCTCGAACGCGGCGGCGGTGGTGGGCACCCATGCGTGCAGGATCTTCAGCATGGCTTCGGCATACACCCGGATTTCGTACTGGGCGTGGGGGTCTATGCGCAGGGCAAGGAAGTGCATGAGATTGTGCAGGTCGATCTTCCAGTACCACTGGGTGTAGGTGTTCAGGGTCAGGTTGATGCGCCCGAGTTCACGCGCAAGGCCGTAGCCATTCTCCCCGTCCAGCATACGCTCGTAGTTGCGGTAGGTGCGTATGGCGTCCTCGCGCAGGATGTCCAGCACCTCGGCTGCGGCCTGCGGGGCCAGCACCTCGCCCCGGCCCTGACGGTTCACATCGCTCTGGGCAGCCATGTGGGCGGTGTCGGGCAGATAGAACTCACTGTCCAGAATGGAGTAGCGGGCTGAATACTCATTCACACTCGCCATGCGGTGACGAATCCACTGCCGCGCCACAAAAATGGGCAGTTTGACGTGGAACTTGATCTCGCACATCTCAAACGGGGAGGAGTGGCGGTGCCGCATCAGGTAACGGATCAGCCCCGCATCTTCCGACACCTTGCGCGTGCCCCGGCCGTAGGACACACGGGCCGCCTGCACAATGGCCGCATCATCGCCCATATAGTCGATCACGCGCACAAAGCCGTGGTCGAGCACCTCATGCAGGGTGTAGAGCATGGCCTCCAGAGCTGCCACCGTGGGGCGGCGGGTGGAAAATGTTTCCTGCCCGTGGGCCGCAATTTCCGCGCGTTGCTCTTCGGTCAGTGACATGCGTAGGCTCTCCACCATGCTAGAAAAAACAGACAGCGCAAGCACTCGCCATAGCACTCGCGCACGCGGGTTGTAGCAGGCATTCCCCACGCCGGGAATGAGTCGCGCGGCCAGCACGCCAAAATTCGTACGCAGAAGCCGCCCGCACCCTTGCTGGTGCTTGCAATCCGCCCGCACCCACCCTATGTGTGGGGTGCCGGAAGATTTCTTGCGGCTATGGCAATAAACGGGATGTGGCATAGGCGTAGTGGACCCGGGGGCGGTACCCGGCGTCTCCACCAGACATCCGGGTTGTAAAACCCGGACAAATGGGGACGAAACAGGCTCGACACGCGCAGTAAAGACATCTTTTTTGCCCGGCATTGTACCACCGATATCGGGCTAATTTTACAAGTGCCAATGATAACACTGAGGTGCTCGCTGTTGCTGCATAAGCAATAAGCGCGGTTCGGGGGGGCACCGGGCAACAGAAGCCCTCCCACTTCATGCCATTCTCCAGTATGATCGCACGCGCCGTGCAACCTTATGGCGTGTCCGCTCTGGCGCGTCTGCGCGGCACCCTGCGTTGCGGGGGCATAGCGGCGGAAGGGTCTTGGCGCTTGCGCTAGGCCGACCTTTCGCGCATGGCTGACGCTAGAGTGATACGGATGACCAGCCACACCCCAACTGGCTGAAGCAAGGAGACCAAGCATGGCTGATGACAACGACAACACCCCGGGAAATGACGCATTCCCCCCCACCAGCCTGCTGCCCTACGACCAGTGGCTGGAAGAGGCGTACAGGGATGTCATGCTCAAAGCACTCGAACATGTGAGCCGCGAGGGGCTTGCAGGCGAGCATCATTTCTATCTGACTTTCCGCACGGACCTGTCTGGCGTGCAAATTCCCGACCGGCTCCGGGCGCAGTACCCGCATGAGATGACCATTGTGCTGCAACACCAGTTCTGGGACCTGAACGTGGACCGCGATGCCGGGATTGTGTCCGTTGGTCTGTCCTTTGGGGGTGTTGGCTCCATTCTGGTCATTCCTGTGCGGGCCATTACCGGGTTTGCGGACCCTTCCATCCACTTCAACCTGCACTTTGAGGCGGTGGAGGATGAGGACATCGCACCCACGGACGACACTCCGGCCGATGCCGGGGACACGGCAGAAGCGCAGGGCGACTCCTCCTCCCAGGTTGTGAGCCTTGACGCCTTCCGCCGCAAAGGACCATCACCAGCCTGACCCCCGGTGCGCGGGGGTTCAGGCCGACGGAGAGAATAGAGACACGACCATGACCAGCCAGCCCCCCCGCCCCCCACTGCCAGAATTCAAATACGCTCCCCTGTTCCCACTGGGGGAGGACACAACGCAGTACCGCAAGGTGGATATTGCCAACGGTGTGAGCACATCGCACTGCGGCGGCAAAACCGTGCTGCACGTCACCCCCGAAGCGCTGACGGAACTGACGGCCCGCGCCTTCCATGAGGTGGCCCACTTCCTGCGCCCGACCCACCTGCAAAAACTGGCTAACATCCTCAAAGACCCCGAGGCATCGGACAACGACCGTTTTGTTGCCCTCGACCTGCTCAAAAACGCCTGCATTGCCGCCGGTGGCATCCTGCCCATGTGTCAGGACACGGGAACGGCCATTGTGTTTGGCAAAAAAGGCCAGCGCGTCTGGGTTGAAGGGAATGAGGAAGTCGCCTTCTCCCGCGGGGTGTACGAGACCTATACCCGCACCAACCTGCGCTACTCACAGATGGCGCCGCTCACCATGTTTGAGGAAAAAAACACCGGCACCAACCTGCCCGTGCAGTGCGACATCTTCGCCAGCCCCGCAGGCGTGCATGACGAGCAGATGGACCTGATGTTTGTGGCCAAGGGCGGTGGCTCGGCCAACAAGACATTCCTGTTCCAAGAAACTCGCGCCCTCCTTGGCTCGGAGCAGCAGTTGCTGGACTGGCTGGACACAAAGGTGCGCACGCTGGGCACCTCCGCCTGCCCGCCCTACCACCTTGCCATTGTCATTGGCGGCATGTCCGCCGAGCAGACGCTCAAGACCGTCAAGCTCGCCTCCACCCACTGGTATGACGCACTGCCCACCACGGGGGACATGACGGGCCACGCCTTCCGTGATCTGGAGATGGAGCAGAAGGTGCTTGAACTCACCCGCAAGCTGGGCATTGGCGCACAGTTTGGCGGCAAATACTTCTGCCATGACGTGCGCGTGGTGCGCCTGCCCCGGCATGGGGCATCGCTCCCTGTGGGTATTGGCGTATCCTGCTCGGCGGACCGCCAGATCAAGGCCCGGGTCACGGCGGAAGGGTTCTTTTTGGAACAGCTCGAGCACGACCCCGCCCGCTTTTTGCCCGAAACCACGGACGAACACCTTGAGGGCGAAGCCGTGCGCATTGACCTCAACCGCCCGATGGATGAAATCCGCAAGACGCTCTCGCAATACCCGGTCAAAACCCGCCTTGCCCTGACCGGCACTGTGGTGGTCGCGCGTGATATTGCCCATGCCAAGTTCCGCGAGCGGCTCCAGCGCGGCGAGGGCCTGCCCCAGTACCTTAAGGACCACCCCGTTTACTACGCAGGCCCGGCCAAAACGCCCGAGGGCATGCCCACCGGCTCCTTTGGCCCCACCACGGCGGGACGTATGGATTCGTACGTGGCCGAGTTGCAGGCCAATGGCGGCTCCTACGTCATGCTGGCCAAAGGCAACCGCTCCAAGGCTGTGCGGGACGCATGCCAGCAGTACGGTGGCTTCTACCTTGGCTCCGTAGGGGGGCCTGCGGCAAGGCTGGCCAAGGACTGCATCCGCAAGGTAGAGGTGCTCGAATACCCCGAACTGGGTATGGAAGCAGTGTGGAAAATCGAGGTTGAGGACTTCCCCGCCTTTATTGTTATTGATGATAAGGGCAACGACTTCTACGCTGAGCTGTAACCCCGCAACGGGGCTGCCCCGCCACACCATGGCGGGGCGGACAACCAAGGAGCTGTGTGGTTTTCATGCGCTTTACAGTCGATCGTCTGGACCATGTTGTCCTGACCGTACGGGACGTTGAAATTTCGGCCTCATGGTACCAGCGTGTTCTGGGCATGGAGCGGGAGGAATACGGGCGCAACAACCGTACCGCCCTGCGCTTTGGCGGGCAGAAGCTCAACCTCCGCCCGCATGACGCAACCGGCTGGGACACGGCCACCCATGCACTGTCTGGCAGCAATGACCTGTGCTTTATTACCGCCATTACCAGTGATGACGTGGTCGAGCACCTCAAGACCTGCGGCATTACCATTGTGGAAGGCCCGGTGGCCCGCCTTGGCGCCATTGGCCCCATTACCTCGGTTTACTGCCACGACCCGGATGAAAATCTGATCGAGATCGCATCCTATCAGGGGTAGGGCGAGCGCCCCCTGAGTAAACTCCACCGGACGCCAGACTGGCTCAGGCCCACGCTGCATGCATGGGCCTGAGCTCGGGCCATAAGGCCCCTGCGCGTAGCGCGGACTTTACCCTGCGTGTGACTGTTGTGCGGCCTGCTCGCGGCGAAGCCGCAGCGCGTCATCATGGTCCACAATGGTATGGCGGGTTGTCAGCCACCCGCCCCTAAAGCCTGCACGCAGCAAACCACGGCAGATGATCGGGTTATCCTTCATGGTGTTCCACACCATGCCATCCCGCCAGTTTTCCACCATCAGCAGAATGGGCCCCTGATCGATGCCAAGGTAGGTGTCATCCGCCCAGTAGGCCTGCTTGCCGTCGTGGTAGCTGGGGTTAAAGGCATCCACAAACCCATAGGTGCTGTAAATGCGGTCCCCATAACGGTCGCGCATGGTACGCAGGGCGGGAATGGCCAGTTCTGGCGCAAAGGCCACGGACCCACCCGCCGCTGTTGGGGCCAGTGTGCCATCATCAAGCGTGTAGTCGCGGCCAACCCCACGCGCGCTGTAGGCCATGAACTTGCGCTGCTGGCCGTTTTCCACCTTTGTGGTCTCGGCCGGGCCATCGCTCGCGGTCAGGCCCCAGATGTTTGGCCCGTAGTCCTGCCATTTCCCGGGATTTTGCGTTGCATAGCCCTGCTGGGCGTAAACGGCGCGGCGGCTGTTTTCAAAGTAGTCGATCCCGGCTGAGCGGCTCCAGTCATCCTTGATCCCCCTGAAGTCAATCCACGCATGGGTGTACTGGTGGCCGAACAGGGGTGCAAAGTTGAGGAAGGTCTGGCCATAGGACTCACCCCACCGGTTTTTATTGGTGGAAATCCATGCCTGCCAGGAGGTCGGGTCCAGAGGATGGGTGGTGGAGCCGAGCCCCATCACATACAGCATCATCCCCTCATTATACCCTTCCCAGTAATTGGGCAGAAAACCATGCTCGGGCGACCAGCCCATGCTCATGCGGTTGTCCGGGCGGAGCATCCAGCGCCAGTCCACACGGTCGAACAGCTTGGCGGCAAGGTCGCGTATTTCTGCCTCGGAGGCGTTATCATGGGTGTAGTAGCTGGATGCAAACAGCACACCCTGCATGAGCAGAGCCGTATCTATGCTGGACAGTTCAATATCCGCATCCAGCCGCAGCCCGTTCTCACGCTTGAGGAAGTGGTAGAAAAAACCGTGGAATCCTGCGGCTTTGTCCGGCGTGTCGTTCTGGGGGAGCTTCCACAGGTAGCGCAGGGTTGTCAGTGTCCGGTCCACGGCCTGCTGACGGTTGATGTAGCCCCGGTCCACCCCAATGCCATAGGCGGTCAGGGCAAAACCAATGGAGGCAACACTGGACTGGGTCTGGTCAGACGGATAGCGGTCGGGCACCAGCCCGGTTGCTGGGTCTGCTGAATCCCAGAACCACAGGAAGGTCCGGTGCTCCAGATCAGCCAGAAAAGCCCTATCTGTCTGGTCGGGGTGGAAAGGGGTATGAGCCTGCCGCGCCACAACGGACGAGGTTGCCGCATGCGCCCCACCGGCCTGAAGCCCCCCCACGGCACCCCCGCAGAGCATAAGGCAGGAGAGCAAGGCCCGCCCCGCTCCAGACTGCCCCCGCGCGGGCAGGGTCGTGTTGGTTGTGCCGCGTGCCAAAAAGCGCCCCAGTACCATAAGCCTTGCATTCCTCATCTGTTCATCCCTGCCCCCGCAGCCGTTACGGGTACAGTCTGTTATACGGGCCGGAGCCAATACCGGGGCCACCTGCCACACTCACCCCCGACTATAGGGGGCAAGGCAGGCCACCCACCAGAGTGCGGCACACGCCGGACACATGGAACCAGCCGAATTTCAGAAAATATTCACGTTTTTATGTGTGCCTCAAGGGCTAGATAAGCCACCACAGCCCATACAGCATGCCAGCCCAGCCCCCACGGCACCCATAGGCCAAGGAATGGTCCACAATGGTCTCCGCATGTAAAAAATGACGTTCCCGCGCCACACAACACCGTGCGCCCCATGCCCAAATGCGCCTATAATAGACTCAAGCCACTTACAGAGCCGAATACGATCCGTTCATGACCTACCAATATAATATTATACGCTTTTTTTACGAACTGCTGGACGTTCTGGTCTCCCGCATTGAATATGCGCTGCGCGGCCTTGCCACCAGCCATGTGCTTATGCCCCCACCTGCGCAAAGCCACTCGTTCCTGATTATGACGGCGGAGGAAAAAGAGGGCAGAACCTTTTACAAACCCGCCTACTACCTGTTCTCCAAAACCCGCGAACGCCTGAGCGGCTACTTTGCCCGTGGCGAAAACCGTCTTTTTCTGGAGAACACCCGGCACTGCCTGCTGATCGCCTTTACAGATTCCACACTGGTTGTGGGGCGCGAGGCCACAATAGCAGACTACCACCCCCATTCCTTTGAGACCCTGCTGGCCCTCAAAGCCCATATGCGTGACATCAAACTGGGCAAATACTGCGAGGAATATCTGGTTCTGCCCAAAAAGACCGCCATTCCATCACGCCCCGCCGCCCTGCGCCCGCGCCCTTAAACCCGTCAGGCCCACCCACACCGCCTGCAAAAAGCGTGACGGATTCTGGTCGCTCATGTATTGCAGCGCCTTGGCCATACCGGGGTCTCCCCGGAGCACACAGGGCTTGGAGAGCAGTCATGAAAATTGCAGTTGTCGGTCTGGGGTATGTTGGTCTGTCCAATGCCATTCTGCTGGCCCAGCACCATGACGTCATGGCCGTAGACGTGGATGCCGAGCGGGTCAGCAAGGTGAATAACCGGGAATCCCCCATTATTGACGCCGAGATCGAGGATTACCTGCGCAACCACGCCCTGTCCCTGACCGCCACAACCGACCTTGCCGCTGCCAGCCGCGATGCCAGCTTTGTCATTATTGCCACCCCCACCAATTATGACGCGCAGGAAAATTATTTTGACACATCCTCCGTCACCGATGTGATCGCAAGCGTTGGCGCGCTCAACCCGGATGCAACCATCGTGATCAAATCCACCATTCCGGTCGGCTTTGTGGATGAGGTCCGGGCGGAACTGGGAACGGATCAGGTTCTCTTCTCACCTGAATTCCTGCGTGAAGGGCGTGCTCTGTATGACAACCTCCACCCCTCGCGCATTATTGTGGGCGAACGCAGCGCACGGGCGGAACGCTTTGCCGCCCTTATGGTCGAAGGTGCGATCAAAAAAGACATCCCCCTCCTGTTTACCGAGGCCACGGAAGCAGAGGCCATAAAGCTGTTCGCCAACACCTATCTGGCCATGCGCGTGGCGTTCTTTAACGAACTGGACAGCTACGCACTGGCCCGCGACCTGGATACGCGCCAGATTATAGAGGGCGTATGCCTGGACCCGCGCATTGGCCAGCATTACAACAACCCCTCCTTTGGCTATGGTGGCTACTGCCTGCCCAAGGATACCAAACAGCTACTGGCCAACTACATGCAGGTGCCCCAGAACCTGATCCGCGCCATTGTGGACGCCAACCGCACCCGCAAGGACTTTCTGGCCGACCGCATTCTGGCTATGCACCCCAAGGTAGTGGGCATTTACCGGCTGGCCATGAAGACCGCATCGGATAACTTCCGGCAAAGCTCCATTCAGGGGATCATGAAGCGGCTCAAGGCCAAGGGGATTGAAATTGTGGTCTATGAGCCCGCCATGAAGGAAGACCTGTTTTTTGGCTCCCGCGTCATGCGGGATCTGGAGGCCTTCAAGGCCTGTTCGTCCATTATTGTCAGTAACCGGCACCACCCCGAACTGGCAGATGTGGAAGACCGCGTGTTCACCCGCGACCTGTTCGGTTCGGATTAAGGCCACCCCCTCATATGCTTTGCCATGGACCAGTACGGACTGGCAGTGCTACCCTGCATGCAGCATTGCCCCGTTCCTTCTGATTGCATGAAGTCCTGATCGTACCATGTCACACCGTATTATTGTTACCGGGGCGGCCGGGTTTATTGGCAGCAACATTATACGCGGCCTTAACCAGCGGGGCCTTACGGATATTATTGCGGTTGATAACCTGACCAACGGGGACAAGGCCCTCAATCTGGCTGACCTGCAGATCAGCGATTATCTGGACAAGACCGATTTTTATGATGCCCTGCATCAGGACCGTTTTGGCCGGGTCGAGGCTGTTTTTCATGAAGGGGCCTGTTCAGCCACCACCATTCATGATGGCCGCTACATGATGGCCAACAACTATGAGACCAGCAAAAAACTGCTCGCCTATGCCACCCAAAGCGGTGCACGCCTGCTTTATGCCTCCAGTGCCGCCACCTATGGTGCCTCCACCACCTTCCGCCCCGAACCGGCGTTTGAAAAACCGCTGAATGTTTACGGGTATTCCAAACTGCTCTTTGACCAGATTGTCCGGCGCACCCAGCCCGAACGGACCACGCAGGTGGCGGGGTTCCGCTACTTTAACGTGTATGGGCCGCATGAGCAGCACAAGGGACAGATGGCCTCGGTCGCGTTCCACAATTTCCACCAGTTCATGGCGGAAGGGCGGGTCAGGCTGTTTGGCGCGTACGGAAGCTGCGCTGCGGGGGAACAGAAGCGCGACTTCATGTTCATTAACGATCTGGTCGCCATCAAGCTCTGGTTCTTTGACAACCCCGGCCATAGCGGGGTGTTCAACCTAGGAACCGGCAAGGCCCAGCCGTTCAATGATGTTGCGGCCACTGTCGTCAACAGCGTGCGCGCCCTGCGAGGGCAAGACCCGCTCTCCCTCGCCCAGATGGTGGAACAGGATGTGCTGGAGTACATCCCCTTCCCCGATACCCTGCGCGGTCGTTACCAGTGCTTTACGCAGGCCGACATAAGCGCCCTGCGCGCCCTTGGCTGCACCCTGCCCCTGCGCAACGTGGCCTGCGGCGTAGCAGATTATGTGGCTTACCTGCACGCACAGCATGGAGCATAATACGCCTACCCGGACGACTCCTGCGCCACTCCCCAGCCTGTATGAGCCTTGCATGATCGACACTTTTGAATTTGGCCGTGTTGCTGTTGTTGGTGACCTGTTGCTGGACCAGTATATTTTTGGTTCGGTCGAGCGCATCTCGCCCGAGGCACCGGTGCCTGTGCTGCTCAAGTCCCGCCAGAGCGTAGTGCCGGGCGGGGCTGCCAATGTGGCGGTCAACGCTGCAGCCCTTGGGTGTTCGGTCAGCCTGATAGGTGTTGTTGGGGCAGACAATGCCGCAAGCACCCTGCGCCATGCCCTTGGCAAATGGCCGGGAATTGACGTGCTGGACCTTGTGGCCGAACCCGGCTGGTCCACCATTTGCAAAACGCGGGTGGTCAGTGGCAACCAGCAGATTGTCCGCATTGATGATGAAACTATTGTGGATTTTTCCCCCGCCACCAAAAATGCCCTGATCGCGGCAACCAAGGCAGCATTGGAAAACGCCGATGTGCTGATCTGCTCGGACTACGCCAAGGGCGTGCTCTCCGACGGGGTACTGCGCGCCATTATCGACCACGCCCGCGCACGGGACATTCCCGTAATTGTGGACCCCAAGCGCAAGGATTTTTCCGCCTATTACGGGGCAACCCTGATTACCCCCAACCGTGCGGAAATGGCGGCGGCAACCGGGCTGCCACTGCGCAACACACCCCAGATTGAACAGGCAGCCCGCGCGGCATCCGCCCAGTTCGGGGGAGACGTGCTGGTCACCCGCTCGGAAGAGGGGATGAGCCTGTGGCAACGCAACGGCCACATCCTGCATGAGGCAGCCCGCAAGTCCGAAGTATATGATGTCTCGGGGGCTGGGGACACGGTCGTTGCCACCATTGGTGGTGTGCTCTCCGCCGGGCAGGACCTGGATACCGCGGTGGTCATTGCGACTGTTGCCGCCTCCATTGCCGTGGGCAAACCCGGCACCGCCGCCGTATCACACACGGAACTCAGTCAGGCGCTTAAAAAGGACATCCCGAACACGGGTGTACTGGCCACACTGGAACAGGCCCGGAGCATTATGCAAAGGTGGCACCAGCATGGGGCCTCTGTCGTCTTTACCAATGGTTGCTTTGACCTGCTGCACCCCGGCCACATAGCCCTGCTACGCGCCGCAGCCCAAAAAGGGGACAAGCTGGTGGTGGCCATTAACAGCGATGCCTCCGTCCGCCGCCTGAAAGGCCCCTCCCGCCCTGTGCAGGACGAAGTCGCACGCGCAACGGTGATTGGCGCATTACGTGAGGTGGACATGGTGCTCATTTTTGATGAGGACACCCCGCTGGAAGTCATTACCGCACTCCAGCCCGATGTGCTGGTCAAAGGTGCCGACTATACGGAAGATGCCGTTGTGGGGGGCGATGTGGTCAAGGCTGCGGGAGGGCGGGTAGAGCTTGTCTCGCTCGTTGCAGGCTGTTCCACCAGCAATCTCGTCCGCAAAATGTCCGAACCGGGACAAGCCTAGCCCTCTGCCGGTCTGCCATAATGCAAGGGGGCATCCCCCAAGGTACCACCATGCCCCACACAGCACGCCCCCCCACGCAGACTGGAAAGACTGGCTCGCCCAAAAGGCCCTGCCCCTGTGGAGCACCACCGGCTACGACCGCGCGCGCAACCTTTACCATGAACGGCTGACGCTTGATGCGGCCCCCATAACGCTGCCTCACCTGCGGCTTATGGTGCAGGCCCGCCAGATTGCTACCTTCTGCCGGGCTGCTCTGGATGGCGTTTTTAACGCAACACAGGAGGCACTCACCTGCCTGCACACGGTGCAGAAGCGTTACTGGCAGGCCGATGGCCAGCCCGGCTGGGTGTTTGCCCTTGGGCCAGATGGCCAGCCCTCCAGCACCCTGCGCGACCTGTACGCCCATGCGTTCATTCTGTACGCCCATGCGTGGGCTTACCAACTGACTGCTGACAAAACGATCCTTACCGTAGCACGGCAAACCACCCTTGAAATCGAGCAGATTTTTGCAGCCCCCCATGGCGGCTACCATGACACCCTGCCGCCACAGGACGCCCTGCACCGCCAGAACCCCCACATGCACCTGCTGGAAGCCTATCTGGCTCTGTATGAGGTCACGGCGGACAGCTTTTACCTTGAGCGCGCCCATAGCCTGATAGCGCTGGCGCAAACCCGTTTTATGCCCACACAAACCGGCATGCTGCTGGAATTTTTCAAGGCTGACTGGGCGGCGTGCAACCCCCTTGGCCAGAATGACGTGGAACCCGGCCATCTGTTTGAATGGGCATGGCTACTACGGGACGCCATGCGCCTGAACCCGACGCATGATGACAAAACGGCTTTGATGGCACTTTCCGAACAGTTGTTCCAGACCGGCCTGCACCACGGTGTGCAACACTTCTGCGTCTTTGACGGCATGACCGATACCGGAACCCTGCGCGCTACCAGCACACGCATATGGCCCCAAACGGAACTGATGCGTCTGCTAGCCGACCGCCAGCGCAACATAACAAACGCTACACAGGCCAGACGTGAGAGCACTCTGCTTGCCGGGCTGACCCAGAAGTTTTTTACAACCTACATTCCCCTCCATTTACAGGCGGTGGATTGACCGGTGCGATGCAAATGGTAACCCCTGCGTGGACCATATGCCTGCCAGTTCCCTCTACCATATTTATGGTGCGGGCCGTGAGAACCTGCACCACAATAAACACATTCAAAAAGGTCAAAAATAATAAATCTTTAATCTAATATTGGTTATTTTTCTTGTCTATCAAACTAATCCAATAATTCAGAAGATTTACCCATCTATTATTTAGAACAATAAACGGAACAGAAATTAAAATAGTAGAAAACAACGTCACCAAACATGAAATAAAACTTGCATGCGGAATATCATAACCCTTAAGAGTAATATAAAACCAAGACCCAAAAGAGCAAATAACAAGAACATGCAATAAGTAAAATGGAAAAGATATTTCCCCGAGCATTTTTGCACATTTTGAAAATTTTGGCGTCAAAACAATATCATAACAGGAAATTATTAACAACATTGACCCGATCATATCAACATATTGATACGCAAAAGCAGTGCCAAAAATAATCATCCCTTTTTCACTATAAAACCCGAGCAAATATAAACCAAATACAAAAATAAAAATATTCCCAAATTTTATTTATCTTAGATTTTTCAGGGAGAACATAAGCAAGAAGAAGTCCGAATAAAAATGGAGGATACCAAGGAGAATACATAAACAAAATTATGGAAATTATTAAAATTGACAATATTGGAAATAATTTAGAACTATTTTTATATGATATAATTAGAAGGGTTGTTCCGAATATTAATAAACTAGCCAAAAACTCATAATGCATCGTCCACATAGAACTATCATAATAAGAATCTCCTCTATAAAAGGTGTAAAATAACCCTTGCGTTAAAGCATCCCAAATAGAGTGATCTACCGGCACGGGCGATGCGGATGCAAATGACGCAAGCCAAGGCGATTTCGTAATTAATGCAGCATCATGATAATTGTAAAGATTAAATCGAAATAAAATCCAAGAACATATAGCAGCTACTGTAGTTGGGAAAGCTAAACGAGGCCACCTTTTAAGGAAGTTTTTACCAATCTGCTCCGAATTATTATTCAAAATACTACGACGAGATAAAACAAAACCTGACAAAACAAAGAAAAATACTACAGCCCCAGCCCCATTCAGGAAAAACAGGCCCAACTTCCCTACTATCACGTTTTCTTTCGGAAAATTTGGGAAAATTCCCGATAATTGGGGTAGAAAACCCAAAATCCAGTGGAAGAAAAATACTACAATTGCAGCAAGCCCGCGCAGTCCTTCAAGCGTCTCAATCCGCTGTGATTTTTCCTGAGGTAACGACATTTTTTGATAACCTTAAAAATATATCTGCAAACAACCAGACCGCAAAAAATCGAAGGATCGCAACACATTATAAAACGCAGGGATCAACCTTCGCTTTAATTAACAAAGAAAAAATTACGTAGCTGTTTGAATTACCATAATTTTTTCTCTACCCTAGCCACCAGTGATACCTGCTGCACACCTTGAGGTTTTCCGGTTTTGCCTCAATGTACTACATGTACCTAAAGGTACCTGCCGTCCAATAGCCTGCGCCCTCAAAATCTACAAATATTTTGATGAAACACGACGCCACATATTCATTCTTTGAATCAAGCGCACAGGCCAGACAAGCTGTGGCGGGAACGGCCCTGCCCTATTTTATTGAACTCGGGTTTCCTGTTATAGCTATGCGCTAAGATAGGGATCAAGCAGCTAGGATGAACAGGTTGTCCGCAAAATCCAGTTACGCGCAGAAAAAAAAACCAGACGTTCTGTCTACTGATAAAGGGTGGCCCCAACGTTTTGCTTTTGCGGCAAAAGATATTGCTGATGGACTGAAAATGTGGCGCTTG
This sequence comes from Acetobacter okinawensis JCM 25146, assembly GCF_000613865.1. Taxonomy (GTDB): domain Bacteria; phylum Pseudomonadota; class Alphaproteobacteria; order Acetobacterales; family Acetobacteraceae; genus Acetobacter; species Acetobacter okinawensis. The sequence goes on along the minus strand of NZ_BAJU01000026.1, from coordinate 24,487 downwards.
GTATGGGTGCTCAGCTTTTCAGACATCAAACTACGGTATCGCGGTTCGGTGCTTGGCCCATTCTGGATGACTCTCTCCACTGGTGTGCAAATTGCTGGCATGGGGTTTGTTTATTCATATCTGTTTAAAACCGACACCACCACTTACCTACTACCTTGCCATCTCCATGATCATGTGGGGTTATATGTGCTCCATTATCAATGATGGATGCACCTGCTTTACCCAATCTGATTTTTTGATCAAAGGTACCCGTATTCCTTTTTCTGTTTATGCTGCACGTAATATTATACGCAATACCATTATACTTGGGCATAATGTTCTTGTTATTATTGCTGTATTTGCGATCATGAAGTTTCATGTCACCCTGTTCGCACTTTACGCCATACCTGTGCTTTTACTGTGGATGGTTAATGGGTTTTTCATTTCGCTTCTCTGTGGAGCACTATGCGCCAGATTCCGGGATGTAACGCAGATTATTGCATCCGTAATACAGATTGCATTCTTTATAACGCCAATCATGTGGTTCGCACATGACTTCAGAACCAACTCGGCCGCCAAGGTTATTCTAATTTATAATCCTTTTTACTACATGCTGGAAATCCTGCGAACGCCCGTCTTTAGCGGTTCCATGGACACACAGACCCTGATCATCAGCCTGCTTATTTCCGCAGCCCTTGCCGTCCTGTCTTTTGTTGCCTTCGCCCGTACCCGCGGCAGAATTGCTTTCTGGATCTAATCCCCATGACGTTTCTTGATGTATCCAACGTTTCGATCGATTTCCCGCTGTACCATAGCGATAGTCGATCCTTAAAAAAACGATCCTTAAATCAACATCTGCACGTTTTTCCTCTGACACCAAAAACCGCACGAGTTTACTGGCACTCAAGGACATCAGCTTTACACTCAACCCCAATGACCGCCTTGGGTTGGTCGGCTCTAACGGGGCCGGCAAAACAACACTGTTGCGTACCCTCTCTGGCATTTATCAGCCACGACAGGGGGAAATCACTATTGATGGCCGCATTACATCCCTGCTTGACCCCAATCAGGGCATGAACATGGATTTAACCGGACGGGAAAATATTCTCCTAAGAAGCTGTTTTTTAGGTTTGAACAAAAAAGAAACCCATGATTTTTCCGAAGATGTCATAAATTTTTCAGGTCTTAACGAGTTTATTGAACTCCCCATCCGCAGCTATTCATCCGGGATGGTCGTGCGTCTGGGGTTTGCAATGGCAACAGCCTTTGCACCAGAAATTCTGTTGATGGACGAATGGATTCTGGCAGGGGATGCCGCTTTTCTGGACAAGGCAAGGAACCGGGTGGAAAACATGGTCAGTGCCGCCAAAATTCTTGTTCTGGCCAGCCACTCGGCCAACATTCTGGAAGAATGGTGCAACCGCCTGATCTGGCTGGAAAATGGTGCCATCAAAATGGATGGCTCTCCAGCAGAGGTCTTTGAGGCCTATCTGCCACCACATGCTTTTGCAGAACTCAAATGCGCAAAAGTGGAAAATCCTACCTGATATTTATTCTCTGCCGTCACTGGCAGCAAAGTAACCGGATGTCTTGCCTCACGTAAGGTTAGTCATGGAAGGCATGAGGCCATTACTCTGGGCATTCATGCCTTCCGTTCTTCTATGTGATCACTGTTTAACGGGAAAAAAGGCGCTGCAGGCGCCAATGAATGCGCTTCTTAAGCCCGGCAAATCCCTCGTTCCGATAAACTACGGCAATACGAGTGGGTAACGGCTTTAAAACAAAGGGAACATGGTCACGTTTGACATGCTCATTTGCAAAACCGCGCCTGGGCTGAGCTTGCAGAATCAGTAGAAGTTCTGCCTCTGATTTGCGGACAAAAAGAATATTCCCAAAATCATCAAAATCTATATTTTCAAGCAGAAAGCTAACGGCACAAAACTCACCCATGCGCACGGCAAACCATGTTTGTCCATGCCGGAACACAGAGTAACCGTAAACATTATAAACATGAAAATGCTCATACCAAGCCATGGTTTTACGGCCATGTATAATATCAGAAGCTAATGTGAGCTGTTCCTGATCTGGCTTGCCATTTTTTTGGATACTTTCGACCATACCCTCAAATAAAGAAATAAGATAAAGATTTTCCCCATCCACCTCGTACAGCCATGCACAGAAATCCGTCAGCTCCGCAGACGTAATGGAGCGTGCCCGCGTTTCAGAATCATAAGCAAGACTTTGCAGCATATGCTTGATGATCTCATGGAAAAAATAAAACCGGCACTCCAGATTACGGTCGACAACATCACGCAGAAAGCTGCGTTCCATGATGCCCTGATCAACCAGATAATCCATCTGTGCCAAAAATCCGGTACTCCAGATGCCACCGACAAATAACCCTTCTCGATTGGCAACTTTTTCCCAATGATCTGTGCGAACAATGTCGGTGAGATTTTCACGATAATTAACAAGCGGCTTGTTAATAAAGGCAAACCTCTTGTCATGAAACTGATTGATCAACCATGTAACATGAGAATAAATTTTCCCAATATTCATAATTGTTTTAAATTGTTCAGTATCTGCAAAAGAGCGGCGGAAGACTGTTGTTGAAAAACCGGCAACAACAAACCAGAAGCCCGTTAACCGGATAAAATCAAATAAGCTTATGTCAAGCTGCGGCCGCAGGCAGGGTATCCGGATTTTTTTGAGTAGATGCCCATAATATGAAACGGATCTGGAATTAAAAATAAGCAGATCATGCTGGTTCTGTTCCAGCAGGCCACGTAAAACCGGCACTGTTTCCGGGTCAATGGAATCATCATCACCCAGCGTCCAAACATATGTTCCTGTGCACATGGATACGCCAAAGCACAGATTTTCTTCAGCTGTTGGATAGTGTTGTGGAGGAGATACAACACGTACCTGAGCAATATGTTTGAACTTTTCTTCAATCAGGGCACGTGTGCCATCGGCTGAATGATTGTCCGAAATGACAATTTCGTAGTTTGTTCCAAAATTACGTGTCAGTAAGCTAAGAAGTTTATTGACAAGAATATTAAGAATAGTTGCACGATTGTAAGTGGGTATGCAGACCGATAGCAGAACATGAGACGGTAATGGGGTGGTTTCTGCTGATTTCTGGTGAGTAATATTCATATTTTGCCTCGATCGACAGTCTTAATTCTAGAAAACAACAATGAACACGCACAACCAAAAAACGGTCTGGTATCAGTGGATGCCAGACCGCTTAAACATACTCACACACATTTCACAGCGTGGAAGAGTCTGTTCCCTTTGGGTAAATTAAAAGGAAATCATGTCATACGGTATATAATTTTACCTTATGACATAATTTTTTTAACTCAGAGCCTGTTCAATGGCCTCAGCAACATAGTCAAGGTGTTGTGTGGTCAGGCCGGGGTAAATACCCACCCAGAATGTATTGTTCATAATGGTGTCGGTATTCGTCAGTTCACCACAGACCCGGTAGTTACGGCCAATCATGTAGGGCTGGCGGAGCAGATTGCCAGCAAACAGGAGCCGCGTGCCAATGCGCTTGGCGTTGAGTGCAATGGTCAGTTCGGTGCGGGAGAGGGGAGCACCGTCTTTGAGTGTGATGGGGAAGCCGAACCATGAGGGATCGGAGCCTTCCGTGGCTTCGGGCAGGATAATGTGTTTGACGTTGGCCAGACGTGCTTTCAGGTAAGCAAAGTTGCGTTTGCGCGCTTCAACAAATTCGTCCACCCGTTCCATCTGGGCGACACCACAGGCTGCCTGCATGTCGGAGATTTTGAGGTTATAGCCAAGATGCGAGTAAATATATTTGTGATCGTAACCTTCCGGCAGGTCCCCGAGCTTCCAGCGGAAGCGCTTGTTGCAGGAATTATCGACCCCAGGAGCACAAAAGCAGTCCCGTCCCCAGTCACGGAACGATTCAGCAGACCGACGTAACGCTTTGGTATTAGTAAAGACCGCACCACCTTCACCCATGGTAATGTGGTGGGCGGGGTAAAAGCTGAGCGTACCAATATCGCCAAATGTTCCAACCCGCTTGCCGCGATAGGTGGAACCAAGGGCGTCACAGCAGTCTTCTACAAGATACAGGCCATATTTATCGCAAATGGCTTTGACTGCATCCAGATTGAACGGATTGCCAAGCGTGTGGGCCAGCATGATTGCTTTGGTTTTGGGGCTGATAGCAGCTTCAATTTTGCTGACATCAATATTGTAGGTTGGAATCTCCACGTCCACAAAAACCGGAACGGCACCAAACTGCAGGATTGGATTGACCGTGGTCGGAAAGCCAGCCGCAACCGTAATCACTTCATCACCCGGCTGAAGGGCTTTTTTGCCCAGAGCAGGAGACGTGAGGGAGTGAAAAGCCACAAGATTGGCGGAGGAGCCGGAGTTCACCGTCAGAACATGTTTGGCACCCAGATACGCCCCAACCATTTCCTCGAATTTTTCGTTGAAACGGCCTGCTGTCAGCCAGGCTTCCAGTGATGCTTCCACCATATACTGGCGCTCATGACCACTGATGACCTTGCCTGAAGGAGGCACAATGCTGGTCTCGGGGTCAAATGGCTGGGTTTTGGAAACCTCAGCATTATATTGCGCAACCAGTTCAAGGATCTGCTGTTTAAGTTGATTTTGCATGGACATAATTCCTGAGGACGACAATCAATCGGTAATGATGTTCTGGGCGAGTTCTTCGCGCGGCAGGAAGGGCGCAAGATCCTCAAGGTCGGGGGAAACAATGGTGCCATCGGGGAGCTGACGGCTGGAGAGTTTGGGGGCAAACGGCTGGTTATCGTCCACCATGACTTCGCAGATCACTGGGCCTTCTACAGCCATGACCTGACGGATCGTCTCCTCCATTTCCTCATAGCGTTCAATCCGCACGTAGGGCAGTTCAAACCCGGCTGCCAGCTTGCGGAAGTTAGGCAGCGTCACACCGCTGGATGGGCCTGCCCCGACTTCCTCTCCATTGAAGAAGTTACGCTGGGTCTGGAAAATGGAGACATAACCGGCATTGTTGATGATGAATATCTTGATCGGCATAGCCGCGCTGGCAATGGTTTGCAGCTCCGGCAGATTCATCATGATCGAGCCATCGCCAGCCAGACACACAACGGTTTAAGGCTGGCTGATGTGCGCCAATAGCGGCAGGCAGGTCATACCCCATGCTGGCACAGCCTGAGTTTGTCCAGAACCGCTGCCCCTTGGCCAGTTCCGCAGCCTGAAAGCCCACAACACAGGCACTACCATTGGCGGCAACCGTAATCTGGTCTTCGGGCAACTGTCTGAACAGGGTCTGCACAAAACAATAGGGATTAATGCGCTCACTATCCCAATATTCTGGCAGAACCGTTGGGTAAGCTGCATTGCGCGCCCGTGCCCACTCCAGCCATGCTTTCTGTTCGGCTGTTGGGCCTGCATATGTTTTTTGTGCCAGAGCAGGCAAAAGCTCGCCCAAATCGGCATGGATGGGAATGTCGGCTTTGACTGTTGGTTTCTGGAGTTCGACCGCATCAATATCAATCCAGATCTTTTTGGCCCGGCGGGCAAAAGAGGTCCAGTTGTAGCTGATCTGGCGGATGTTCAGGCGGCTGCCCAGAACCAGCAGCAGGTCTGCACTTTGTACGGTAAAGTTGCCACCGCGATCCCCGACTGTTCCGGGACGGCCACAATAGAGTGGGTGCGTGTTCCACAAAGCGTCATGTGCGTTCCAGCCGGTTACGACCGGAACACCCAGTTTTTCTATCAGTGTCAGGAACTCGGCATAACGGCCAGACAGGCGCACGCCAGCTCCTACAAAAACCACTGGGCGCTTGGCGTTCTGGACTTCTTCAAAAATAACGGTGGCCGCGGCGTTCAGGTCTGTCTGTTTCCAGCCTTCCTCCAGCTCTGCGGGGTCAAATCCGACCAGTGTGTCCGGGTCGATCTGGGCACTCTGCACATCAAGGGGAATATCCAGCCAGACCGGGCCGGGCCGGCCTGTGGTGGCCAGATAGAAGGCTTTTTCGATATGATAGCGAATGGTCTCCGGGTCCGTCACCATAACGCAATATTTGGTAATGGGTTTGACAATTGGCTCAATGTCCAGCTCCTGATCGCCGAACTGGCGCAGGGGCAGACCTGTGTGGCGCACGGTTGTCTCCCGTTTGACCTGACCGCTCAGAACGATCATGCCCAGTGAATCAACATAAGCGCCATAAACGCCGGTAATGGCATTGGTGCCGCCAGGCCCGGATGTGACATTGACCAAAGCTGGTCTGCTGGTCAGGCGGAAGTAGGCGTCAGCCGCCATGGAGCATGCCTGCTCATGATGGTTGAACAGGCATGTCAGGCCTTTCTGGGTGCCAAGTGCGTGGTTCAGGTGCATGGCACCGCCGCCCGTCACACAGAAGACATCGCGAATCCCAAGATCGACAACTTTTTGTGCAAGCCAGGTTGCCAGCTTTATTTTACCCATGGTTTCCACCCATTCCAAAGTGCTGTGCGTGCAATGGCTTCGTCCAGATCAATGGTACTGACCGCGCCGAATTCCGCGTTGAAGTGTGACATGGCCGGAATGTACCGGCCTGGGTTCCAGCCCGAATCAGTCTTGCCCAGAATGCGGGAGTTGCCACCGATCACGCGCGCAACGGCTCCCGCCAGGTCTGCAATGGAGACCGCATGTTCAGACCCAACATTATAGGCAATGCCAGCAGGGCCACGTGCGAGCATGCGGAGCAGAGCAACGCTCAGATCGGCGGCATATAGATAGGAGCGGCACGGGCGGCCATCGCCTTGCACAATAATTTCCTGCCCCTGCATGGCGTCACGAATGAAGTTGCCCGCAGCGAAATGCGTGTCGAGCGAAAGATAGGGGCCAAGCACGGCAAAAATACGCGCAGTCGAAATAACCGTGCCAAACTGCTTGCCATAGATCGCGCACAGCATTTCTGCCGCACGTTTGCCCTCGGCATAAGCATTGACGGGCGCGTTGCACTGGGGAGCGCCGGTCCAGTCTTCTGCTATTTTTTCAACATTCCATGGCTGTTGGCCATAAACCGCGCCGGAGCTGAGGAAGAGGGTTCGCCGTACATTTTTGGCCACGGCAAAATCCAGCGCGCGGCGCGTACCCCCCAGAATGGTCTCGAACATCTGGCGTGGGTTATCACGGTTCAGAGCCGCGCTGGCATCTGTTGCAGCATGGAGAAGGTAGTCGAACGGGCCATCCGCAAATGCAAAGTCGCTAACATTCCCCGCAACCAGTTGCAGGCCTTTCCATGATGCAAGATGTGGTTTGGCCCGATAGAATTTTGCCGGGTCACGGGACAGCACCGTCACATCAAACTGGCGGCCGGCACTCTGTGCGGCATGGTGCAGGCTTTCAAGCAGCCAGCCGCCGACAAAGCCTGTGCCACCCGTCATAAATATGCGCGCACCATCCAGCGCTGCCCAGTCGGCACCGACGGCTGCGTCTATGGCCTGAAAGTCGTTGACAATGGACCATTTCTGCCAATGGGACAAAAGAGCGTTCAAACCAGCACCGTCTCAAGTTCGCTTAACTGGTCGATTGTACGGAATGCCTGTTTGCGATCCACGCCATCGTCATAACCGGGTGTAAAAAACACAAAGCGCACATTGGCTGCGGCAGCAGTACGCTGGTCCACACTGCTGTCCCCGATCATTAATGCAGCGTCGGAAGGCACACCAAGTTCGGCAAGAGCATGTTGGAGAGGTGCCGGGTCTGGCTTACTCCGAGGTAGAGTGTCGCCACCGATCACGACATCAAAATAATCGGCCAGATCAGTTTCCCTCAGAACCTTGGCGCACAAGCTTGCAGGTTTGTTGCTGCAAATGGCCATGGTGTAACCTTTTGCCGCAAGAGCCGTTAACGTTTGCCGCGTTGTGGGAAACAGGCTTTCTGCCGGCGTCGGGCGCAGATGGTAGCGGCGGCGAAACTCGACAACCCTATCGGCCGCCTGTGCAGGATCAATCCCGAGAGCATTACCAACCAGTGTGGTACCCCCCAGACTGCTCCACAAACGGTAGGAAGCAATGTCCAATGGGGACATGCCACGCTCAACGCGCATTTCATTCAGAATATCCGCAACGACAAGAGCGCTGTCGATCAGGGTTCCGTCAAGATCAAAAATCAGCGTTGTCGGCGACATCATGTGTATTCCTGAAGGGTATCGACTGACCCCGGTCGGGAGCTATGTCGATACCGTACCTGACTGTGGGGTGTGCCGGTCTTAGACCAGCATACCACTCTTGATCTGGTCCCAGCGATCGCTGAGCATCTTGATGCGTGCGGAATCTTCATCACGGATTGTTTCGTAATGATCGCGCTTGTTCTGCAGCCACAGGAGTTCAAAATACACGGTTTTCTGCAAGCCCTGCGCCATTTCGGGCAGTGTTGCGGAATCTGCACCAAAAACCACCTTACGTGTTTCAAAACGGGTCAGGTGTGTATCCCGCATTTTGTTCAGTTCGGGCAGGGAGGAAATGGCAACTGCTCCGCCAACAACCAGATCAAGGCCGCTTTCCTTGCAGGCTGCACCTGTTTTGCGCACGTAATCGGTAATCTGGTCTGTATCAATGGCGTTACGGGCCAGACCCATGGAGCCGGAAAAATCCACCCGACCAAATACGGCACCCTGCACACCATTGGGGGTGCGGGCGACTTCCATCATCTGGGGAAGGTTGTTGTAGGTCGTAATGGTTTCAACATTAAACAGGAATTCAGTGTCTTCCTGCTGGTCCGTGCTGTAAACCTTGTTCTTGGCCAGAATGAATTTCTGGAGCGCGTAGGGCGTTTCAACCATGGGCGCAATAATGTATTCGACGCCAAACTGCTTGGATTCAATAAGGTCACGCACAGCTTCACAGCCGCTGACCTTGAGTGTCACCTTCAGGTCGCTGCGGCGTGCCAGATCAATCAGGCGCAGCAGTTCGTCCGTGCGCGTGCCTTCGGCCTCGAACTCGGCCTTGACGGAAACGGCACCGAAATCCTGCCTCAGACGCTTGAGCAGGTCCAGCATTTCTCTTTCACATTTATTCATGGAATTCCCCTGTTTATTGCGGCTTTTGATAAGCCGTGATCTGATTCAGGCTTGTCTGGCGCAGGTTCATGCCCAAAGAAGCGGCGTGGTGCCATTCAACGATTTTTTCAAGCGCAGTCTGTAGGGACCATCTGGGGGACCAGCCGAGTTCCCGGTGAGCCTTGGAGCATTCTAGCGCCAGAAAATGCGCTTCATGCGGGCCTTTTTGGGAATCCAGCACCCAGCTGGCACCGTTGCCAGCTAGGTCACAGATATTGCGGACAATCCATTCAACAGGCTGGGTGTCCGACAGGGAGGGGCCAAAATTCCAGCCGGATGCAAAAGCATGGCCTTGTGTTACGAGTTTTTCGGCCAGCATGAGGTAGCCTGCCAGCGGCTCCAGCACATGCTGCCAGGGGCGGATGGCATCGGGGTTTCGGATGGAAACTGGCCGCCCTTCATCAATGGCGCGCAGAATATCGGGTACAAGCCGGTCAGCGCTCCAGTCGCCCCCACCAATCACATTCCCTGCGCGCGCACTGGCAAGGGCGGGGCCGTCCGGGGTCTGGAAAAAGGAGTTACGGTAGGCCGAGGTCACAAGCTCCGAACATCCCTTGGAGTTAGAGTAGGGGTCGTGCCCGCCCATAGGGTCGCTCTCACGGTAGCCCCAGACCCATTCCTTGTTTTCGTAGCATTTGTCACTGGTGACATTGACTACGGCCTTGACGCCGGGTGTTTTGCGTACAGCTTCCAGCAGATGCACAAGACCCATGACGTTGGTTGAATAGGTCTCCACCGGGTCCACGTAGGAACGGCGGACCAGCGGCTGGGCGGCCAGATGCAGCACAACTTCTGGCTGAGCTTCCGCCATGGCGGAAGCAAGTGCCGCAGAGTCCCGGATGTCGGCCAGCACTGATTTTTTCAGCCCGTCGGCAATGTTTGCGCAGGCGAAAAGAGACGGGCCATCTGCGGGAGGCAGGGCGTAGCCGGTTACTTCTGCTCCCATGGTCTGTAACCACAGGGCCAGCCAGCCACCTTTGAACCGGTGTGACCTGTCAGAAAAACGCGGCGTCCCTGCCAGAATGCTGCGTCAATCACGGCCAGACTTTCCATGGAGCCTGCCCGGTGGACCAGAGCTCTTCCAGATAGTTTTTGTCACGCAGCGTGTCCATTGGCTGCCAGAAACCATCGTGGTTATAGGCGTGCAACTGGCCATCGGAGGCCAGACCTTCCAGCGGCGCACGTTCCCAGTCGGTCATGTCCGCGTCAATCCGGTTCAGAACATCGCGCGACAGGACAAAAAAGCCGCCATTGATGCGCGCACCATCGCCGATTGGTTTTTCCAGAAACCTGACAACCTGCTCGCCTTCGATCTGCAGCGAACCAAAGCGGCCAGGAGGCTGCACAGCGGTTACCGTAGCCAGTTTAGCATGCGCACGATGGGAGGCGACCAGCTTGGTAATATCCACATTGGAGACACCATCGCCATAGGTCATGCAGAAGTCACCCGTCAGGTAATGTCCAACACGCTTGATACGCCCGCCTGTGCGGGTGTGCTCACCCGTGTCAACCAGTGTGACGCGCCACGGCTCTGCCTTGGAGTGGTGGAACTCCATCTGGTTATTGGCCATGTCGATTGTGACATCAGCCATGTGCAGGAAGTAATTGGCAAAATACTCCTTGATCATGTAACCCTTGTAGCCACAACAGATAATAAAATCGGTTATGCCATGCTGGGCGTAGATCTTCATGATGTGCCACAGAATGGGCTTACCACCGATCTCGATCATGGGCTTGGGACGGGTTGAGGTTTCCTCGGAAATACGCGTACCCAGACCACCTGCAAGAATAACTGCTTGCATGGGTTTATGCTCCGCTCTTGTTCATGCTGGGGGAGGCGCTTTTCCATGACGGGAAAAAGGACGGGCTTGCTGGAATCATTTCAAAATCAATGGTTTCCAACACAGAGTTCCACATTCCGCCAGCCGCCTTATTGTCAGAGATTCAAAGTATAGTCCAAAGCGCAGGATAACGCCGCAGTTATCCAATTTTCTAGCTCTGTTTCTTAGCTTTTAGTGGTGGATTGTGTCAATCTGGGCCAGAGGCAGATTGCACGCGCCACTTAATATTATTAGGTGAAAATCAAGATCAGATCATCAAGGTCATGCCTGATCATCCGACCCTTGCCGTATCTGATGAATCCGCTGGAGCCGGTCAGAGCGACCCACCGCAATGTATTGTCTGTTGTCCATTCTACACTACGGATTTATGGTCAGTTTGGTGCGGTTATGCCGGGTCAGGCGATTTTAGGGTGCTGGCGGATTTATCATGCGTATTCTACTTACCGGGGGCTGCGGCTTTATTGGCTCGGCTGTTATCCGCCATCTTATGCGCGCAACAGGGCACAGTGTGCTGAATGTGGATTGCATGACCTATGCGGCCTCGGCTGATGCGCTGGAAAATACCGTGGACAATGCGCGCTACGGTTTTTCTCAGACCAATATTGTTGATACATCTGCCCTGAACACCCTGTTCGCGACATTTCGCCCGGATGCGGTGATGCATCTGGCCGCCGAGAGCCATGTGGACCCGGTCCATAGATGGGCCAGATGTATTTGTGCAGACCAATGTTGTTGGCACCTACTCCATGCTGGAGGCCGCCCGCCGCTACTGGCAGACGCTCGGTCCACTGGAAAAGGACAGCTTCCGTTTTCACCATATTTCTACAGACGAGGTGTTTGGGGCCCTGAGCCCTGATGACCCACCGTTTACCGAGACAACACCCTATGACCCGCGCAGCCCTTATTCTGCCAGCAAGGCGTCTTCCGACCATCTGGTCCGAGCGTGGCATCATACGTATGGTCTGCCCACTTTTGTGACGAACACCACCAATAACTATGGCTTATGGCATTTCCCCGAAAAGCTGATTCCGCTGATCACGATCAACGCCATCGAGGGCAGAGCACTGCCCGTATATGGCGATGGCAGTAATGTAAGAGACTGGCTTTTTGTAGAAGATCATGCCGAAGCTCTGGTCAGGGCCGTCGAAAAAGGCGTGCCGGGAGAAACTTACGCCATAGGCGCCAGGCAGCCCCGCAGCAACCTTGACGTGGTCAGAACCATCTGTGCCGTTCTGGATGAGCTGGCCCCCAGCGCGCAGGGACCGCATGACCGTTTGATTCATTTTGTCGCAGATCGTCCAGGACATGACTTCCGATACGAGATAGACCCGGCACATGCCGAGCAGGCTTTGGGCTGGAAGGCCCGGCATGATTTTGAAACCGGAATCCGCCAGACCGTGCAATGGTATCTTGATAACCGTACGTGGTGGGAAGGGATTCGTGCCCGCAGCTATGCAGGCCAACGTTTGGGTGCCGCAGTATCATGAGACAAGTTCCCACCCCACCTGTATCCATGAAGGGTATTCTGCTCTCCGGTGGATCGGGGACCCGCCTGTATCCGATGACACTGGCCACCAGCAAGCAGTTGCTGCCTGTGTATGACAAGCCGATGATCTATTATCCGCTTTCCACGCTCATGCTCGCGGGTATTCGGGATATCATGATCATCAGCACACCTGCTGACCTTCCACAGTTCAGGCGTCTGCTGGGAGACGGCTCGCAGTACGGGGTGCGGTTTGACTATCGGGAACAACCCTCTCCCGATGGAATAGCGCAGGCTTTTTTAATTGCAGAAGACTGGCTGGATAATGCGCCATGCGCGCTGGCGCTCGGTGATAACCTTATTTTTGCCGAGCAGTTGAGCTCTGCACTGCAAGGTGCGGCACAAAGACCATCTGGTGCTACGGTTTTTGCCTATCAGGTCAGAGACCCTGAGCGGTATGGTGTGGTCACGTTTGACCGGACCGGGCGTGCCTTGAGTATTGTGGAAAAGCCAGCCTCCCCTTCTTCCAATTGGGCTGTAACAGGGCTTTATTTTTACGACCATCGGGTGCTTGAGTTTGCAAAGCGCCTCTCCCCTTCGGCTCGGAGCGAGTTGGAGATCACGGATATCAACCGGTTTTATCTGGAAGAGGGCAATCTGCACGTTCACCGTCTGGGGCGTGGGTGCGCATGGCTGGATGCGGGTGTGCCAGATAGTCTGCTGGAGGCCGGGCAGTTTGTGCATACCATTCAGGTGCGTCAGGGCATGCTGGTCGGCTCTCCGGCAGAGGTCGCTTACCGTATGGGCTTTATTGATGGGCAGCAGTTGCGCATGTATGCCCAGACCATGATCAAGACGGAACTGGGGCAACTCCTTATGCAGGTTGCCGAAGCAGGTACCCCGGATATTTGACCGGGGTACTGTTCAAGGTTCTGTCAAACAGGAGTGTCTGCTTTCATGCGTGTTGAGCGTCTTGCTATTCCCGACATCATTCTGGTTACACCTGCCCGTTTTGCAGATGATCGGGGTTTTTTTTCAGAAACTTACAATATAGAACGCATGCGTGAGGCCGGCATTACGGAACCTTTTGTGCAGGATAATCAGAGCCTGTCCTGCCAGAAAGGGGTTGTGAGAGGGCTGCATTGCCAGCTTGCGCCACACGCTCAGGGTAAACTGGTGCGGTGCAGCAAGGGGGCCATATGGGATGTGGCAGTGGATATCCGGTCCGGCTCTCCAACTTACGGTCAATGGGTGGCAGCCGAACTTTCGGAGCAGAATTGGGCACAGTTGTGGATACCCCCCGGCTTTTTGCACGGATTTTGTACTCTGACTGAAAATGCAGAAGTGCAATACAAATGTACAGCCCTGTATCATAAAGAATCCGAACGCTCAGTGATCTGGAATAGCGCTGCATTGCGCATTGAGTGGCCACTAAGTGCTGAAGACGCTGTTTTGTCAGAAAAAGACATGAACGCCCCGGAATTCTCGGCTGCCCGTAGCTGGTTTTAACGGCAGAAAACTGTTCTGATGGGCAAAGCAAGGCAAAACTGGCATTCTGGCACGGGTATGCAGGATACGTACATTGTCTGCCAGTTTTGTAGAGCATGTGACGATGCCAGAAAATATGGGAAAAACCTTTGATGCATAACACCAGACAGAATAACCCGGTTTTGGTGACAGGCAGCAAAGGGCAACTGGCAACATCTCTGGCGCGCCTTGGTGGAGCGGCTGTCAAATGCGTTGGCCGTCCAGACTTTGACTTTGATCGGCCTGAAACACTACGTGCTGTGCTGGATTCCGTTCAACCGGCTGTGGTTATCAACGCTGCAGCGTGGTCTGCAGTAGATCTGGCCGAGAGTGAGCCAGAGGCAGCAGCGCGCGCCAATACGCAAGGGTCGAGCGAGTTGGCCCGGCTTTGCGCCCTGCGGAATATTCCCTTTATTCATATTTCAACAGACTATGTTTTTTCTGGGGATAAGGGGGCACCTTATGTGGAGACAGATGCCGTTTCTCCCCAAACTGTTTATGGCAGAACCAAAGCTGAGGGCGAAGTGCGGGTATTGGCCGCGAACCCGCAAAGTCTGATCTTCAGGACATCCTGGGTTTACTCCCCGCAGGGTAAGAATTTTTTATGCACGATGCTGAATGCAGCTGCCAGAAACTCTGTTCTTAAAGTTGTGGCAGACCAGAGGGGAAATCCCACAAGTGCGGATGACCTGGCTCAGGCCATTTTATCTGTTGTAAGAATATTGCACGAAAACGGCTGGAAAGATGAGTTTGCAGGCATTTATCATGCGTGTGGTACCGGCCAGGCGACCTGGTATAGCTTGGCGATAGAAATTTTTAAAAATGCTGCAAGATATGGCCTGAGTGTACCGGAAGTCAGGCCGATCCAGACAAAAGACTGGCCAACACCTGCGCGTCGTCCGGTTGACTCCCGTATGGACAACACCAAGCTTGCACGTGTGTTTGGTGTGGTCATGCCAGAATGGGAAGATAGCGTGCGACGGGCCGTGGATAGTGCCTATGCAGTGACAGAAAAATAGCCTGATATGACAAAAACTTTTGCCGTTCTGGTAACCTATAATCCGGATATTGAAAAACTTCAGGCAGCCATCAACTCCATTCTACATCAGGTGGATCAGCTTGTTGTGGTGGATAATGGGTCGGGCAACATTGATATGTTTGACCTTGCGGCCGAAAATAGTGTTCTTGAAAAACTTCCAGACAATATGGGCATCGCCTACGCCCAGAATGTTGGTATAAAATTTTCCATCAAGCACCATGCTGATTATGTATTTTTAATGGATCAGGACAGCATATTTGCTCCCGATACAGTAAAAACACTCCTGCATCATCACCAACAGCTTGTAACCGATGGTGTGTCTGTCGGTGCTATAGCCTGTGCCTATCGTGATACAAATAGTCACCAGCTGAATTTTATATGGCGGGATACAGGTTCAAAGGTAGAAAGACTTGCAACTGATACGTCGCAACGGATTGAGCCTGTAGATTTTGCGATTTCCTCAGGTTCTTTGTTCCATGTTCCTGTGTTTTCTGCTGTTGGCCTGATGGATTCAAGCCTGTTTATTGACCTTGTGGATATAGAATGGGGTCTTAGGGCCCGCAGCCGGGGATACAGCAATTTTCAGGTTAATGAGTGTGCAATGGCGCACACCATTGGTGATGAAAAAATTAAAATACTGGGGCGAAGTATTTCGGTCCATACACCGATCCGCGATTATTACCTGATCAGGAACAGTGTGCTTCTGGCCAAGAGAAAAAACATGAACCCCCGGTGGAGGAAACACCTCTTTGTCCGGTCTTTTCTCTTTTTTGTCATTTTTTCAGTCTTTCTGAACGAGCGTAAAAAAAAGACTGTATCTGATGATATGCGGGTTCAGGGATGGTGCATGCAATCATGCTGGCCGGTGGTCTGGCCGATAGAACGCGCTGACAACGTATAAAAAAAACCGTAATTAATAATTTTCGTTATGGAATTTTTCATTCCTACTTTTGATGCAGAATATACCCATCTCCATAAGATTCAATCACTATAATCATTCTATATTTGGTATAAAAAAGCATTATTTTCAATGCTCTACCTGTCTCACAACAACCTTCTTCAACATCGCTTCCTTCTCCAAAAAATCTAACAATGCACAATATTTCCCATTCATTATGTTACCTTTAAAAGCATTCAGCTGTATAAAGAACGTCATGTATTGACGGCATATCAAGAGACAAAAATGACATCAGTGCCTACCCCGATCAACCCGCGTGTGGAGCGCGCTCCTTACTATATCGTCGCACCCCGCTATATTGGCACTTCAGCTGGCATTCGTGCTCTTCACCTCCTGTGCCACTGGCTGAACCTCAAGGGGGAACGGGCCTTTATGGCCTTGCAATACGTTGAGCTTGGCCCCAACGTCAGCTTTGATCTACAGACCCCAATCCTGACACCCGAGATTGTAGACTATCATTACCAGCAGGGTTTGCAGCCCATTGTCATTTACCCCGAGGTCGTCGCTGGCAACCCGCTGGAGGCAGACTGCGTTGTGCGCTGGCTGCTCAATTTCCCCGGTCTTCTGGGGGGGAACAACAGCTACCCGGCAAGCGAAATGCTCATTGGTTTTTCCAAAACACTATCTAATTCTGTCGGTGAGCATGTGCCTGTACTACATATACCCGTCATTAATGAAAGTGTGTTCAACCCTGGCAAAACACCCCAGCCCCGCAAAGGCTCGGCCTTTTATGCAATGAAGTATAAGGTCGTGCATGACGGCAAGGTTTTTGGTATCCCCCCTGATGCCATTGAAATCACGCGCGATCTGCCCAACTCACAAACCCCCGAAGAAATTGCGCAGATCCTGCGTTCTGTTGAAGCACTCTATGTTTTTGAAAACACGGCACTTGCTACAGAAGCCGTATTGTGCGGCTGCCCGGCTGTCTTTATGCCCAACACATGGCTGGATGAGCCTATAGCGCTGAACGAACTCGGATGGGACGGCTTTGCCTGGGGCAATGACCCGGCCGAAATTGAGCGGGCACGGCAGACCGTACCGCAAGGACAGCTGAACTATCAGCGTCTGGTTGATAAATTCTTTGTCCAGTTGGATGCTTTTCGCGCAGCTTCACAAGCCAAAGCTGCGGAGCTCCCCTACACACACAAAGTGACCTTGAAGTTTTTGGTCCCCAGCCCCAGTGCGGATATCAAGGATATACCCAATATTGTGTTCAGGGCTGCACGCCAGCACCTGCGGCGCTACCCCATGCTGGTGCGCCTGCGCCGCTTCATCCGCAAAATATGGAAGTAAATAGACCGCCCAATCAGGCCGCATACCCGCCCGGGTGATTTTTACGCCACTGGAACGCTGTCTCAACAATCGTATCCAGTGCGCTCCAGCGCGGTGACCAGCCTGTCTGCTGGCGCAGGGTTGTTGAGTCAGCCACCAGAATTGCAGGGTCCCCTACCCTGCGTTCGGCGGCTTCCCATGGCACGGACAAGCCACTTACGCGTTCCACACTCTGAATGACATCCATGTTGGAAAAACCCTGTCCGTTACCAAGGTTATACACAACGCTGCGTTCTTCAATATGGTCCAGAACCCTTACATGGGCATCCGCCAGATCTGTTACGTGGATATAATCACGGATGCAGGAACCATCGCGCGTTGGATAATCCGTCCCGAACAGCTTCAGCGCAGGACGGCGCCCCAAGGCAGCATCAATTGTCAGGGGAATAAGATGTGTTTCGGGGCGGTGGTCTTCCCCCGCGCGACCAAGTGGGTCTGCCCCGGCTGCGTTAAAATAGCGTAGGCAAGCACTTTTCACGCCATACAGGCTATCTGCCCAGCGCAGTGCCCGTTCAATCAGGAACTTGCTTTCCCCATACGGGGAACCAGGCTGGATCACGGCTGTTTCTGGGATCGGGTCCGGGCGTTCCGGCCCCCCAAACAAGGCTGCCGTGGAAGAAAAGACGAATTTTTTCACGCCCTGTTCGGCACAGGCCTGCACAAGGTTAAGACCAGTCAGGTAATTCTGCCGCAGATAATAAAACGGTTCCGCAATACTGGCCCCAACAAGCGATAACGCCGCAAAGTGCAACACACCATCCCAGCGCGCACCGGCGATAACTGCTGTGGTTGCTTCCCTGTCCAGCAGGTCCACTTCGTAAACCTGTACACCGGGGGGTACGGCAGCACGGTGCCCCGTGCTGAAATTATCCAGCACCGCGACCTCATGACCGGCATCCAGCAAGGCCAGAACGGTATGACTTCCCACAAACCCTGCGCCACCGGTTACCAGATACCGCACACCCTACCCCCTTTACACGCCCATTATGACCACAACGAGCTTGTTTTCTCATACATTCCACACGCTCATATCGTCACAAAGCCGGATCAGCAAGGCATGGGGTCACGCGCCCATTTTTGGGAACATGACCTTTTATGGCGCTGTTTTATCAGAACTTACGACCGGTAGCGGAACAGGTTCAGGTCCTCATACGCAATGTCGGGCTTGCGGTTGGACATGATGTCGGCCAGCACACGGGCAGACCCGCACGCCATAGTCCAGCCAAGGTGCCGTGCCCGGTATTGGTGTACAAATTGTCCAGCCCGGTGCGGCCAATAATGGGTGTACCATCGGGTGTCATGGGGCGCAGACCGGTCCAGAACTGCGCAGCAGGCACGTTGCAGCAGTTGGGGAACAGATCGGTGACCGAATGTTCCAACGTAGCGCGGCGGGGGGCACGCAGGCGGGTGCTAAAACCCGCCAGTTCCGCCGTGCCGCCAATACGCACACGATCACCCAGCCGGGTAATACCAATTTTAAAGGTCTCATCCATAATAGTGGAAACCGGGGCGCGGGCCGCATCAGTAATATCCGCCGTAAGCGAGTACCCCTTGACCGGGTAGATCGGCAGGTTCAGCCCCAGAGGCCGCACAAGAGCCGGAGAAAAACTGCCCAGCGAGAGCACGTAGCTGTCTGCGCTGAGCACCCCGCGTGATGTTTCCACCCCGCTGACGCGCCCTCCCTCGGTACGGATTTTACGGATATCGGTGCTGTACAAAAAGGTGACACCCGCAGCAGCCGCCATATCCGCCAGACGCTGGGAGAACTTGAAGGCATCCCCTGTCTCATCTCCCGGCAGGCGCAGCCCCCCTACAATTTTGTCCGCCGAAGGGGCCAGTCCCGGTTCGGCCTGTACACACTGGGTCGTATTCAGCACTTCGTATGGCACGTTGTACTGCTTGAGCACGGCAATATCCTGCGCAATGCCGTCCATCTGCTTTTGGGTGCGGAACACCTGCAACGTGCCCTGCTGCCGGTCATCATACTGTATGCCGGTCTGGTGGCGCAGGTCGCACATCACGTCACGGCTGTATTCGGCCAGCCGCACCATGCGGCCCTTGTTACGGTCATAGGCAGGGGTATTGCAGTTCTCCAGCATCTGCACCAGCCAGCTCCACAGATGCGGGTCGGGCATGGGCCAGAAAACAAAGGGGCGATACTTCATTAACAGCCATTTGGCAGCTTTGAGCGGAATACCCGGCCCGGCCCATGGGGCGGAATACCCGGGCGAGACCTGCCCTGCATTGGCAAAGCTGGTCTCCAGCCCTGCGCCGGGCTGGCGGTCCACAACCGTAACCTCATGCCCTGCCTGCGCCAGATACCACGCAGTTGTTACACCCACAACGCCACTGCCCAGAACAAGAACCTTCATGATCTCACTCTTTCCCTGCTGCTCTGCCCTCAGGCAGCGTGCTCATAATTGCGATGATAACGATGCCCAAGCGATGTCAGCACCTCGTAGCCGATTGTCCCTTCGGCGCGTGCCACATCGTCCACCCCGTATGTGTCGTTCAAAAGCTCTACCATGCCATCGGCTTCCAACTGGCCTTCGGGTATGGCGGAAATATCCACGGTCATGGAATCCATGGAAATACGACCCAGTATGGGCAGGGCCTGCCCGCCATACCATGCAGACCCGTTGGCACGGGCACGAATAAACCCATCCGCATACCCTACGGCTATGGTCGCCACACGGCATGGCCCTTCGGCCTTCCATGTCAGCCCGTAACCCACGCGGTCTCCCCGGCTGAGGGTACGGGTCTGCAACACATGAGCCTTAAGGCTCACTACCGCGCGCAAAGGGTTGGGTGCGCCGGGGTGCGGTGCCACGCCGTACAGGGCAGCCCCGGGGCGCACGAGGTCAAAATGATAATCCGGCCCCAAGAACACACCCGAGGATGCGGCAAGGCTAAGTGGCGCACGCACAGGCAGTACCGCCGCATACTCCACCAGTCGGGCTGCCTGCGCGGCATTGGCAGGGTTTGCTGGCTCATCCGCACAAGCCAGATGGCTCATGACCAGTTCCACCTTCAGCCCATCCAGCAAAGTGGGGTCAGCAGCAATCTGGCGCACATCATCGGCGGAAAGACCAAAGCGGGACATGCCCGTATCCAGTTGCAGCACAACCCCCAGTTGCTGTTGACGCTGGCGTGCAACAGCACGGACCCAGCCAATCTGCTCCATGCTGTTGAGCACAGGACGCAACCCGTGCGCCAGGCAGGCCTCCACCGCATCGGGCCGGGGGCCGTGCAGCACGGTAATACCGACCTGTGCCCCCACATGCGGGCGCAGGGCCAGACCTTCATCCACATGCGCGACAAAAAACTGTGTGGCCCCGGCCCCAACCAGCGCAGGAGCAACCTGTGCCGCGCCCAGACCATAGGCATCGGCCTTGACCACAGCGGCACAGACCGCATGGGGTGCGCGGGCCTTCAACAGGCGATAGTTATGCACCACCGCGTCCAGATGAACGCTCAGAACCGCTCCGGCACGGTATGCGGGCCAACCTGTATGGATGGAATTGGGAGCCTGGGTCACAGCGAACATCCGTGTCTGTTACGGTAGCAAAATTTTACCGCAGTCTTTATGGCATATCCCGCCATAATGCGGCATGGTTGGAGCGTATTCTTTTTATTTTCGCATAATATTGCGCTTAAAAGTAGAAAAAGACAGATCATGCCAGATCGCCTGAACGACGCCATACTCCGCCATCTGCGCCATGATGGCCGCCTGAGCAATGCGGACCTGGCAGCCCGCATCGGGCTTTCGCCATCTGCCTGCCTCAGGCGCGTTAAAATGCTGGAAAAAGAGGGAGTTATACGCGGGTATCAGGCTATTATTGCCCGCCGCAATGCACCACCCGTGGCCACAGTGATTGTGCAGATCACCCTTGAACGCCAGACCGAGGAATGTCTGCGCCGCTTTGAAAGCCGTATCCGCGAATGCCCGGATGTAAAGGAATGTTACCTGATGACGGGAGATGCCGACTACCTGCTCCGGGTAGAAGCGCGCGACATGCAGGATTACGAACGCATCCACAAGGAGGAACTCTCCCGCCTGCCCGGCGTGGTGCGCATTCAAAGCAACTTTGCCATTCGGCCCATTGTGCAGCAGGAAAAAGGAGTGACTGGCAACCTGCACTCTTAGGCACAAAAAAACCTGTCAGGGTCACACCCCAACAGGTTCTTACATAATGCAGGTTCAACCCGGACCTATTCTGCACCACCGACCCACGACAGGCTCCTTTGATCGGAACCACCCCGTGCACGTGGCGGACAGGCTTAGTCTTCCTCCGGCTGGTCCTTGTCCGCACTGCCAAGGTCACGCTGGACTTCGGGCAGGCGCAGGAGCGAATCCACATGCATGGCGGTATCCAGCGCGGTATCGGGCTGGAAGTGCAGCTCGGGCACCGTGCGCACGGTCAGCTTGTGGGCAAGCTGTGTACGCAGCCATGGAGCAACCCGCTTGAGACCAGGCAGAAGAGCTGCAACATCGCTGCGGCCAAGCCGGGTAACAAACACGGTGGCATGTTTGAAGTCGGGTGCAAGCCGCACCTCGGTCACTGTAATGGCGACATCGGACAAATCGGGGTCGCGGAATGTGGTACGTGCGAACAGCTCAGCCAGAACGCGCCGCACTTCCTCCCCTACCCGCAACTGCCGCTGCGATGGGCCAGATGAGGAAAGACCGGCGAGATAGTCCGCCGGTCCCCCTGTTTTACTGCCTGATCCGTGGCGACGACTCATGCTGGAATTAACTCGCTTTCAAAGCATTCCACCACATCGCCTTCACGCAGGTCGTTGTAGCCTGCAAAGGACAGACCACATTCGTAACCTTTGGTCACTTCCTTCTGGTCATCCTTGAAGCGCTTGAGCTGGCTCAGATCACCTTCATGGATCACCACACCATCACGCAGCAGACGCACGCCACAGCCACGCTTGACGACACCATCGGTCACAAAGCAACCGGCGACCTTGCCAACCTTGCTGATTTCGAAAACCTTGCGGATTTCGGCGTAGCCAAGGAACTTTTCGCGGTGCTTGGGCGCCATCTTGCCACGTACGAGCAGTTCCACGTCATCCGCCACCTGATAGATGATGGAGTAGTAGTGGATGTCCACACCCTCACGCTGGGCCAGAAGCCGCGCCTGAGTGGTAGCACGCACGTTGAATGCGACAATGACCGCATCCGATGCCTTGGCAAGCTGCACGTCACTTTCCGTGATCTGGCCGACCGAGGCGTTGAGGACGCGCACGCCCACTTCCTCGTTAGCCAGCTTGAGCACAGTGGTCTGGAGTGCTTCTGCCGAGCCCTGCACGTCCGCCTTGATAAGGACGGAAACTTCCTTCTGCACACCGGCCTGAATGCGGGCCAGCATCTGGTCAAGTGTGCCGCGGGCCGCAGCCTGCCCGGCAACCTGATGTTCCTTCAGCTTACGCTGGCGGAACTCGGAAATTTCACGCGCACGGTTTTCGTTTTCCACGACCACAAACGGTGCACCAGCAGCGGGAACCCCGGACAGACCCAGAATTTCCACCGGCATGGACGGGCCAGCAACCTCGACCTGACGGCCACGGTCATCAACCAGAGCACGCACACGGCCCCATTCAGCACCGGCGACCACAATGTCACCCTTGCGCAAGGTACCCTTCTGCACCAGTACAGACGCCACGGAACCGCGACCACGGTCCAGACGGCTTTCGATCACGGCACCTTCAGCCGCACGGTCGGGGTTGGCCTGAAGCTCCAGAATTTCTGCCTGAAGCAAAATACCTTCCTCAAGCTTGTCCAGCCCCATGCGCTGACGTGCGGACACCTCAATGTCCATCACGTCACCACCCATGGATTCGACCACGATCTCGTGCTGCAACAGGTCCTGACGAACACGATCGGGCTTGGCACCCGGCTTGTCCATCTTGTTGATGGCAATGATCATGGGCACGTTGGCGGCCTTGGCGTGTTTGATCGCCTCGATCGTCTGCGGCATCACGCCGTCATCTGCTGCCACAACCAGCACGACCACGTCCGTAATGGACGCACCACGGGCACGCATGGCCGTAAAGGCCTCATGTCCGGGGGTGTCGAGGAAGGTGATCTTCGCACCCGATTCCAGCGTGACCTGATACGCACCAATGTGCTGCGTAATGCCACCGGCTTCACCCGCTGCCACGTCCGTGGTGCGCAGTGCATCCAGAAGCGAGGTCTTGCCGTGGTCAACGTGACCCATGATCGTGACCACAGGCGGACGGGGCTGCATATCTTCGGTCGTGTCTTCCACGCCCTCGATCCCCAGCTCCACATCCGCTTCGGAAACGCGGCGTACGCGGTGGCCGAATTCTTCCACCACCAGTTCCGCCGTATCGGCATCAATGCTCTGGGTCACGGTTGCCATGACACCCATTTTCATGAGCGCTTGATCACCTCACCCTGACGGGCTGCCATACGGTTGGCCAGTTCCTGCACCGTAATTGTTTCGGGCAGGATCACGTCACGCACGACCTTGACCTGATCGGAGCGCAGACGCTCCAGTTCGGCCTGACGGCGCTCACGCTCACGCTGGCGACGTACGGATGCGAGCGAGCGGGTCTTGTCGTCATCCCCCTCGATCGCGGCCTGCACGTCAATACGACCTGCGCGGCGACCACCACCGGTATCACCCTTACGGCCGCTGCTGTTCTTACGCGGCGGCACGGCCTTGTTACGGGCGGGGCCACGGCGCTGCTCTTCCTCACCTTCCGTGCCACGACCACTGCGCAGACGCAGGGTCTGGGCGGCGCTGACATCCTTGTCCGCTGCGGGAGCAGCGGCAGGCGCACGGGCCGGAGCCACAGGTTTGAGCGGCTTGGCGGGCATGATGGCGCGCTCGGCCAGCGGGCGCAGACGCCCGGCCGGAGGAGCCAGCGTGACCTCACCGGGAATAGGCACGGCAGAGACAACAGGTGCTTTGACCTCGATCGGCTTGATCGCGTCAATCCGGGCCTTGCGCTCGGCATCGGCAGCGGCGGCTTCTTCAGCCTCGCGCTCTTCAGCCAGACGCTTGTCCTCTTCTTCCTTCCGGCGCGCTTCTTCAGCGGCGGAAAGAATGCGGATCTTCTCGGCTTCGCGCCGCTCGGCGTCACGCCGTTCCGCGTCTTCGGCCTCTTTCTTCTGTTCCTGAAGCACGCGCTGGCGCATGGCCAGTTCGGCTGCCGTCAGGGTACGGCCGCCACCTGCGCGGGACCCGCCGGAGC
>NZ_BAJU01000027.1 GCF_000613865.1 Acetobacter okinawensis JCM 25146 | reverse complement strand
GGGGAAAAGCCCCTTTCTGAGCAGGGACGCCGATGTCCGGTGCGCCTTGAGGTGTGTTGCATCGATCATCAGACGCTTCGAACGGCCAGCCTGTTCTGTCAGGGCGACAAAGATCCTGTCAAAGACACCCAGACGGCTCCACCGGATAAAGCGGTTGTATAAAGTCTTGTGTGGACCATACGCTTTCGGGGCATCCTTCCACTGAAGGCCGTTGCGGATGACATAAACGATCCCGCTCAGAACACGCCGGTCATCCACGCGTGGCACGCCGTGCGCCAGAGGAAAAAACGGCTCAAGCCGCTCCATCTGGCGCTCACACAGCAAAAATACGTCACTCACAGGCCTACCCTCCATCGGTAAGCCTGTGAATCACAACTTCTCGCTCAGTTCAATAAATCAATAGGTCCTGAGCCTAGCTGAACGGCTTTCTTCTGGGCATCCTGCATCGTCAGATGCTGCTCCATTGCGCATAACTGCGGAGCGGTGGCGCTGGCGGGAAATGCACATCGATAGGACCAGTCGCCGGATGTTCCGGACAATACAACAGGTGAAGTCTGCGAAGGTTGAGAATTACTTTTCTCTGCAGCCTTGACAGGGAAGCATACGGAAAAAAGATGGACGCAGTGAGGAATGAAAATTTAATCCGCATAATGATACCTTAATTATTCTGGGTGATAGTGGGTATCGCTGGGGCTTTCGATACAGCATTATCCGCGTGCTTAATAAAAGAAATTCCTGAAAAAATAAGAGAATAAATCAAGTATTTTTATTCAAATTTTCTCACCTGAAATAATTTATATTTTATAATATTATAAAATTTCTTTCCAAAAAATTACGGTGATGAGAACATTTCAGCATCCCCTGTTAAGACATTCTTCACGTGTTCTACCAATGTCTATTCGAGACAAGAATGAACTAGAACATTATGGGAACTTTCGACATTCTTTTTAGACCAGTTCTGCCCCTCTGCCGACCTAGCGATATTGATAGGTCATTTTAGTGGAGAAGCTCCACAGTATAAAAATTATAGAATTATTCGATATTTCTGCAGAGAGAATATCGATGAGCGCGTTGTTACATTCCCCGTCTGATGTTGAAAACGATATTTATACGGAAATCATTAAACCATTTATTATTGAATCGATTGATATATTGGCGTCTGTACTTAAAAATACAGATATATCTGGCCGCACTCATTTTATAGATATGGTATATCACGATAGTAATCATAGAATTGAGTTTGCACTTAAGCTAGCAACTCTAGTAATGCATGAAGTGAGTAAAATTTCACTACCGGATGCTGGAGCAGTAGCCGCCCACATTGTCCAATTAAGTCCTGATCTCGGGATTGGGACAATTAGTACAGGTCAATTGCTTTATGCAAGTGCATCGCACGAGAATAAAATTACGACCATTGACCTCGATAACGTTCAATATAATGATACTAAAGAAAATACCTCACTTGGATTTCAGGTTGGAAAGTATTTAGCATATAACTATATTACAAGTTGGACGTGTATGCTAGCTGTGAGTTCGGAATATGACATATCAAGCGCGTTCCGCCTCGGGGGGAGAGAAAGCAAAAATGTTATAAATCAACTATTTTTTTATGATTGCATTAAATCTATCAATATTTTTTCCGGAATATCATCAGTGTTTGATAAAATTTATAAACAGGCTAAGCTTATATCAACCCAAATTTAATTGCTTTAGCTACAGCTCCACACGTTGTTTGTGAACAAAGTTTATGGCGAGCGGTCGCAAGATAAAGTCTCACTGTCGCTTCAGAGATGTTCAGTCTATAAGACACTTCCTGCGTCATTAAACCCTCACCATGGTAAGCAAGGCATTCTCGTTCGCGAATGGATAACCGAGGAGGCGCTAGAGCCTCTCGGCGTCCTCCATAATTAGCAAACCATTCATGCATGTATGCACCGATCTGGGAGAATGTTGCGGCGTAAATCCTTCGCCGTTCTTGTCCGAAATCATGAATATTGCGACTGGTTATGGTCAGAAGACCAACTTCACCACGTAGCCCCTTAACGGGATAGACATTCCATCCTTGCCCATATTCTGCTCAGAAAAAAGTTGCATGACCCGTTTCTCTTTGTGAGACAGCATCTTAATTTCTGACCACAAAAAAGGAAGTGCACTGGTTAGTGCATTACGGACTACAGGATCTGAATGAACGAGATTTTTTTCTGTATATAAGATTTGCCACGATAACGGGTATGTCGTGACGCCCAACTCTCCACCTTGTCTAACCCAAGGGTTGGATAGAAAGTGATAGGTGATGTGGGCGGCACCACTATTATCCCTAATCTCGTATGCCAATTCCTGCATCGTAGAAATGCTCTCACATGACTGAATACGTTCAAGAAGGGTATCCCCTAGAGGGAGCAGTGAATTGTGTGTATCAGGAACCATTGCGATCAAGGCCAGCCAAAATATTCTTGGCTGGCATATAAGATTTTAAGCCGCCAATGCAAACTTTTTATTAATTTCATCAAGACGTGACTGCGATACATCAAACGTTGCAAGCGTAATCATCTTCCCTTCAAGTTGAGCACTCATAATAGGCTCAGGTGGCCAGCCCGCGCGTTCATAAATCCGTAACATCGGCCGAAAAAAAATACCTGTAAGGTGAGTAATTCCGTTTTCGAGGCACGTTTGACAAAGAGAACGTGCGAGTTCACCTGTGTAATGGATCTCACCAGGTCGTAACGTCGCGCAGTAGCGTGTGCTTTCCCATATTGTGGGGCTATAAATATCCGGACAATCTGGAAAAAATAAATGGAATTTGTCACGTAACATTGTCGGTCCCGTAGTAGGGACAATGCGCATGGATGTCGCATGTGAGCCATCAGGCCGCTCTGCTACAAAATAGAGTGGATTATACTCTCGATCATATTCATCTTCTTCTTTTCCATCTATGACATTAACTGCCCACTTTAAGCGGTCTCCAAAAACAACAGCACGAGCTTGAAGCATTTGTTCATATGTTTTGGCATGAACGTCTCTTTGTTTGTAACTAAATATTTTAATCATTACAAATCTCCCTCTGGAGATTATTATTTATTATATAAATATGAGATTTATAATTAGTTAATATTGATAGGTTAACTAATTATAAATTAATTATATATGATGGAGATTTTATCATACAATACAGCCGATTTAGGGTGCCATTCCAATGTTGGTAACCAAGGCGTTACGGTCACTTTCGACTGCCCTCCTAACGCTTCCGCATGGCGATGAAGGGCTATGATAGAAGGAGAAACCACGCGAACTTTTATAAGCAACAAGCAATTCGCCGCAAAATGCTTCTAATGAACGCATCAGCAAAAGTGTCCGTCAGAAATAGCGGCAGCGTAATGGTTTTGGATATATTTACCGTGTCAGCCCCAACACGGGTGGACTATCAAACCAATTAGACATGTTCTGTAGGGTATTTTCTCGATGTTTTATCTGCAAAAGCTGTAACCAAGATATCCGACTATCGTCATCGTGCGTGTTCGCGCGAGAGAGAAAACTGACTAAACACCTCATAAAAATATTCCTATTATTATGGAAAAATATTGATAAATATAAAAATAGAAACAGTAAAATATGGAGATAGACATGCTGACAGTATTGGTATACAGAAGCAAAAAATTAGTAGATTTTTCAGAATTAGATTTTCATGATCTCAATAATTCAGCACAAAAGAAAAATATAAAAAATGGAATTACTGGTGTTCTTCTATATGATGGAAATTATTTTCTTCAAATTCTCGAAGGAGACGAAGAACAAATTCTGAAATTATACCATCTAATTTGCATGGATTCGCGCCATCATAATTTTGTAAAAATTATCGAAACACAAATCCCTCTACGATATTTCACAAATTTAGGTATGACTTTTTTTGATATTCGTGAAAAATCAAGAGATGAATTAATTTCTGAGATCAAAAAATTAAATAACCATATAAAAATTGAGCCTTACTACAATAAAATATTGAAAATAATTTATGCTTTTTTAGACAATATTTGGAGTGACGAAATATCATACTCAAAAGAATTGGGGGAGTGGTCTGACATTGATGTATATATTGGAGAATCAAAAATTTCTTCATATCACGATAATCTTGATTATAAGTTTTCAGTCCAGCCCATAATAAACACTTCAAATAATAAAATCTCATCTTACGAGTTTTTGCTTAGAACAGGACGCGGTGGTTCGCCATACGAGTGTTTTTCTTCTCTTAATTCTGATGAAATATATAATTTCGATATTATATCAAAAAAATTTCTTTAGAATGGGCCTCAAGATTTATAGAAGGCAATGTAAAAATATCAATTAATTTACTTCCGAATACGCTTTTGAAAATTCCCAATACAGTTGAAATTTTATTAAAATATGTAAAAGATTTTAATCTGCATCCCGGTCAAATTATAGTTGAAATAACCGAAGAGGAAGCAATTTCTCATCCTGAGAAATTTACTAATGTAATAAAAAAACTTCATTATTTTGGTTTTGGCATTGCTATAGATGATTTTGGAGCAGGATTTGCAGGCTTGTCTCTGATCACAAAATTTCAACCAGAGAAAATTAAGATAGACCGGGTAATCGTAAGCAGAATTCATGAGGATGGTCCTCGTCAAATGATAGTAAGATCAGTTGTAAATTTGTGCCGAGCTTTAGGAATCGAAATCGTAGCAGAAGGTGTAGAACAGGCAGAGGAGTGGGAATGGCTTAAAAGTGTCGGTATCGAGTTGTTCCAAGGTTTTTTATTTTCAAAACCTAGTAACAATGCAATGCTTAAAATTAGATTTCCTCCGTTAGATATCTCAGCAGTCACTCTATTTTAGTATTATTCTAACTAGGAATGCAGACTACGTCTCTTAGGTGTTCAGCCTCAGAATTTGATGGTGTGACATTTTTATGTGAGGAAAAGGAGGCCTTATGGGACAGAGACGTCATGGCCCACGCCCTCACAAGCCGCGCACGACGCAGCAATACAGCGTCATGGGATATTCAGACTGCCAGATATCGAGGGAGACAAGCCCAAACGCCAGTGCTTTGAGATCGTGTTCGAGAGGCTCAAGGACTGGAAACTGGTCGTAACACGCTATGACAGATGCTCCGCCGTCTTCTCTTCGACCATCTGTCTCGCTTCAACCCTCATGTTATGGCTATGAGTTTTGAGCCTAGAATGCATCACTATCAATGCATCCAGAGACAACACATCCATCAAGACGAGCTACTCAAGGAACAGGTTAGAGTATCAATAGCTTTCATTGCCGCTTCTAGCTCCGAGAAATCCGGCTGCCAGCGCGGCAGCGGTTGAAATACAACGTCCTCTATCACATTATCTTCTTGCGGATTGATGATCTCGCTGGCGCGCGGTCGTCCCCGCTTACGGTCTGGCAGAGGCTTGCGCGGTCTCCGAACACTCTCGCGCAACGACGCAAAATCTTTCAGCGCAAAAAGTCGTCGCGCCGAACGCCGGGTAACATCGACAACCAGACCTCGTTCGACGAACCGCTCCAACAACACGTATGCGGCCTGAACCGACACTGACAGCTTGGCAGCCAGTGTCGTGGCAGAAATCACCGGATAGGCGGCAATGACGTCGATCGCCAGAGCCGCTTTGGAATGACGCCGCTGATTGCCAGCCTGCGCCCGAGCGTCTCGCCAGGACCGCTCCAGCGTGTGCACCATATCCCTGATCCCGGCCGCTTCGCGCTCCAGCGCGTCCAGCCATGTGGGTATCCAGCGCCGCTCCTCCCAGGACGTCTCGCCCCGAAAGGCTGCCGCCCCGGTTACCGGATACAGGCCGCTAAAAACTCTTTCCTTCTGCCACAGACGCACCAGTGCTCCCCGAAAGGGCGCGCGCGCGTCCCCTCTCTCGATCCACTCTCGAAAGGCCAGAGCGCTGCCCCACAACACGCCAAGACGCCCAACCGGCAGGGTCATACTACTAAGCGCTTCGGCAATACGCTCTTCCTGTAACGCTGAGGCCCTGACGAGCCACTGATACTGCTCAAAGGCATAACGTAAAGCATCGACTTCGCTGCCCCGCTCATACACATCCTGACCGCGGATGCGCGGACGCAGGCCCTCAAGGCTTGCAGCCAACTGCCAGGGATCGATCAGAAACCCATCCACTGCCGCGCACTGCCGAGCAGCTTCCAGCCGTACCCGGAATAGCACAGCCTCACGCAAAGGGTGACGGCGCAGCTGCTGGTCGAGTGCACCGAATGTCAGTGCCGTACGGGTCAGCGCTGGCATTACATCGTCTGGACGCGCTGTGAGACGTTCGATGCGCACGCTCAGAGCCGTTTCCCTGCCTGTTCATAGGCTCTGAACTTGTCGCGCTCCCCGATAGCCAGAACCAGCACAACCACCTGACTGTCGATCACCCGGTAGACCAGCCTGTAGCAATTGGTCCTGAGCTTGATTTTGTAGCAGTCACTCAGTGGCCCAGACAGGCGGGAGGCTTCGATACGGGGCATTTCCAGCCGTTTGGCCAGAACCTTCTTGAATTGCACCTGAATCGTATGATCAAGACCGCGCCATTCCTTCAGGGCGCGGGGGTCAAACTGGAGTGTGTAGCCGCTCACAGATCTTCCAGCGTCACCGTCACGGGGACTTGCGGTGTGGCGAGACGCTCGCGCACAATCTGCAACAGATCAGCGTCCTCATTGGACAGGACATGCCGCGCAACCGGCAGTTTCCCGGTTTCCACCACATATTCGAAGGTCTGACGGATCAGATCGGACGGTGTCACGCCCAGCTCCGCCAGACGGGCGTAAGCCTGATCCTTCAGTGCACTATCGATCCGCAGATTGATGGAGGCCATACTCATTTCTCCTTGCCCGAGATACGTAAAATACGTCTTTACAAACGTAAAGGCAAGTATCTCGTATTCAACCTAATTTACTCATAACTTGAAACTACGATATTTTCCAGTTTCTGCCCCCTCCCCCGTTTTTATGTCCGATAACTTCTCTTGTCGGACGTAATAAATCCGGGCAAAAACCAATCGATGTTGTCGAAAACCAGAAGATAATGATAATCCGCCGCTGACTGCCGTTTTTGTCGCCGAAAAAACCACTTAATCGCGATAAAATTGCAGACGTTAATGATAGAGTTGCCGGCCCGTGCAGACATGCACGGGCCACCATGCAAACAGACCTATACCTTCCGCTTGCGCCCTCACCGCAGTGATACGTTCCCCGAACGGGCTTCGACATAGCAGACATGGTCATTTGGTGGCACGAAGTCTCCAGAAAATTAAGGCACTCCGTTCTTGTCCGGAGCGGGCGTCACGCAACAGGTCCGTGTAATTCCCGCGCGTTGACGAGCACCGTCAGAAACTCCGCTTCATAGAAAATCGTTGTCCGCACGGCCTTCCACACGACGAACCCATCGGCCCTTACAAGAACGACACCGCTTGAGGATATCCCGTAGGCAGCCGGAAACACCGCGTTCAGATCGTCGACGTCGCGTTCCACGACATGACAGGACATCGGAATTCCAAGCCGGTGGCATAAAGCCTCTGCCTCCCGGCACCAGTCGGCCGCCTCTTTCCCAACCAGCAGCACCAGCCCGTCGCCGAACAGGTCGAGGCTGGAGAGACGCACGCCATCCCAGTGCAACCAGACGTGCGGCGCGCGTGTTCCCGGCTCTGCATGAAGGTCGCGTGGAGGCACGGTGATCGGGTTGGGCACGCTTCCGGCATGGGGCAGGATCGGATAGCGATACCCCATGCTGATCGTTTCTTCGTCCAGAATCGGCTGAAGCGCCTCCAGGGGAAGCCGGACGTCCGAACGCTGCGCCAGCCGGGCCGTGGCCTGGGCGACCGCCATCCGGACCACAGGCCCGCGTTCCGCTTCATAAAGATCGAGTAACGGTTCCGGCGCATCGTGTTTGATCACGGAAACAAGCTTCAACGCCAGATTATGGGCATCGTGAATGCCGGTATTGGCCCCGAACCCGCCAAGCGGCGGCGTGCTGTGAATGGCGTCGCCAGCCAAGAAGACCCGACCTCGCCGGAAGCTGTCGGCATACCAGGAGGACAGGCACCAGGGATGGATATCGACTACCTCGATCCGGTCCGGCGGCATTCCAAGGCAGGAGGCCGCAAGCGATCGGCAGTTTTCCGGCGTAAAGCGCGCAGCATCGTCCGCGTCCATCGGATCGTACTCGACGCTCAGGACGACCGAGGTGAGATCGGTGCTCCATGACAGGAAGGCATTGATACCGGCCTGCCGCACCCATGCAAAGCTGAGGGGCCGCCCGCGCAGAGCGTCGCGAATGTCACAGCGGAGCGTGATGCTCATGGAATGGACGAGATCGCCCAGTCCTTCGGTCCCGATACCGAGACGATCGCGCACCATACTCTTGTTGCCGTCGCATCCGATCACGTAATCGGCGTTGAGCGTGGTCTCGGTCCCGTCGCCGACCCTGACTGTTGCGATCGCGCCGTCGGGATGCGGGTCGAGCGCCGTCAGCACATGATCGAAGAAGAGACGCGCCCCCAGACGCTGCGCCGTGTCCCGCACGATGCACTCCAGATCCTGCTGCTTGATGGACGAGGCCACGCAGGGCGAAGCAGCTGTCCCTTCAATGGCCGGAAGTGTCCAGCGGCGGATTTCCTCTCCTGCCAGGGAGTGGATGATCGCGGCATCGGTCAGCATGCCGGAAGGCGTTGCGATCTCCGGCTCAATACCGAGCGAGCGATAGAGTTCGATCGTTCGCGGATAGAAAAACTTCGCACGCAGACGTTTCGACGGCGATGAGCGCCGTTCGACGAGCACGGCGTCTACGCCATGTTTTGCGAGGAAGGCGGCAGCCGTCAGGCCGACGATGCCGCCACCGACGACGAGAACGGTGCAGGATGAGGGGATCGACATGGCGTGCGCGACTCCTTAGAATATCTAACAATATACTTAGGAAATCTAACTATTATGCCCGATAAGTCAAGCGAACGCTTTGCGCGTTATGTCCCCACGATCCAGCTTTTTGCGGCCCGCCTCGTACTGTTCCACCAGAAAGTGGCTGAACGCCTCGGTCTGACGGCGACCGAATTCAAATGTCTGCGGCTGATCGCGCTTCTGGGGCCGTTGCCGATGACGACACTGGCACAGGAGGCGGGGTTGCAACTCGGAACCGTGTCCGGGCTGATCGAAAAGATGGAGACTCAGGGTTTGGTCGAGCGCGCGCGTGACCAATCCGATAAGCGCCGGGTTCTGCTGAAGGCGAGCGGTTCCATTTCGGAACAAGCATCTACGCTCTATCGGGAACTGGGCGGCATGATGCGGCAGGAACTGGACGGATACAGCGACAGCGAATTCGAGCTCATCATGCACTTCCTCACCCGGACTGGAGACGTGCTTGCAACGTCGATGAAGGCTCTCTGAACCGGGAGCGGAGACAAGGAACAGCGTCGCGACGTTCCGTGTGGGATCCATCGTGCCCTCCTTCTCTCCTGAATTTGGGCGCCAGACCTGACGAAAGAAGCAGATGGGCAAAAGTTGTACAACGGGTGGGATCGGATAATACGGCAGCGTCTGCTTTTCGTGTCTCCCTCTCAGCTGCGGACAGTCTGTAATCCCCCATTGTTGACATAAACGCTAAAGAGATAAACTCTCAAATTTCACTTGCTGTTTTTATCACTAATCAGTGGTTTTTTCTCGGCCAAATAGAATACTATCCATATTAAATGGATTCATAACTCACTGATAAAACAGCATTCGAATTATCATTATCTTCTGGTTTTCGACATGGAGGGATCGAAGAACTATTGGTTGATGTACCTTGGTTTTGATTTTGGGCTTTTGGCGTGCTGATTGACGCTATCTGGGGTAGCATTCGATCTGCGTTTTGAGCAGATCGAGTGTTGTCCCCTGCTGAATGACTACGCGCTCGCGTTCAATCTTTCGAGGAAGAGGAAGCGGCGCATGTTGTAGACGATATTGGCCAGGCCGATCCTCATGGTGGCTCGGGTGATACCGACAGTCCGGACAAACAGCCCCGTCTGTGACTTCTGATCGGCAAAGACATGCTCGACACGCGAGCGGATGACCGACTTTCCAGCATTTGATTTCTGGATATGCCGGGGCATAGGCTTGAGATGCGGCTTTTTGCGATGAACCTTGGAAACAAATCCCTGCTTTTCCATGAAGTCTTCGTTGGCTTTTGAGCGATAGGCCGTGTCAGCCCAGACACTTGAGGCCGTATTGGTTTTATCCAGCAGCCCCTCTCTCAATCTCGCGCCATCACTGGCGGCGGCATGCGTTGTTTTCCATTTCCGGATGAACCGGTATTTCCGATCGATGGAAACATGCGATTTATAGCCAAAGAACGGGATGGCGAGATCACTGGATGGCATGGTTCCATCATCCTGCCGCTTCGCTTTGGTGAACTTTAGCGTCCAGCGCGCATGACGATCCTTGTGCGACAGCTTTGACGGCTTGTCCTGCCAGTTTTCAGGAATACGTCCTTCCCGAAGATCGGCTTTCTCTGCGTTGGTGTTCCGCTGCTTTGGAGCCGCTACCAGTCTGGCATCCAGGATCTGGCCTGACATCGGCAAATACCCGGCGTTGCGCAGGGTCGCATCAAAGCGGTTGAACAGCCCATCGATCGCACCCGCCTGGGTCAGACGCTTTTGATACAGCCAGACCGTTTTGGCATCCGGCACCCGATCTGAAAGTCCCAGCCCAAGGAAACGCATAAAGGAGAGGCGATCGTTGATCAGATATTCCGTTCGCTCGTCGGACAGATTGTTCAGCGTCTGGATCACCAGAATCTTGAACATCAACACGGGATCAAACGGCGGTCGTCCACCTTTGCTCCCATCTGAATAGGCCAGAGCCTTCTCCAGATCAGGGCGGAACACCTCAAAATCCACAGTCCGGGAAAATGCCTCAAGCTGATCGCCAAGCCCGCTTAACCGGGCCAGCCGCTCTTCAACATCAAAGAAACCCGGCTGCTTCATCTGCCATCATCCCCAATCAACGCAGGAGAGATGGAATCACAGAGGAACCCTCAAATCCAGAAGGTTTTTCGAACCCTCCACCTATACCTTCCGCTTACGCCTCCATTCTGACATTGAAGTAAGAATTCAGCTTTTCGTAAAGCGGACATAAACCCCAAAATAAAAATCCGCGCGGTTCTCTCGCCGCTACATTGCTCCGGAAAAAAATTGCTCTTTTGTTCCGACCCGAGTTTTTATTTTCATAAACTCGAAAATAATTTTTGCTCGTGAAAGAAGCCGCTTGTCTTCTGTAACAAATATATCGCATGCTGATGCGTATTTTGAGTGTTCTATATCATACAAAGCACTTCTCTTTGCGCGCTCGCCCCTATCAACTTTGAAATTCATTACGTCTAGTATGTTGTGAAGAGTATAGAAACAATGATTTATGCTCCCAAAATCTCTGAATTTAGAAAAATCTTCTTTGCGCGGAGATGGAGAGTGACTCTTACTTTCCTTAATAAGCTTAGAAAATTCTTCATCAGTCAAATCCATCAATACATTGGAAGTTCTGCTGTTTACCTCCTTTACCCTCTCTAAATCTGGATTTTTATTTGAATCTATGTTTGCTATTTTAACTTGTTCGACGGCGCCGGTAGCATCTCTATCGGATTTGCACCTATCGATAACGTAGCTTAGTTCTTCTTTGAAAAATTTCATTGGCTCCTTTATTCTTTTCGGTTGTATAGATAATCCATTGGTGAGATGAGATATTATTCTTATGATTCGATCTTTTTTTTTCGCTTTGTTGCATTCTGAATATTTCTTCCGCATGGGCGGGACTATAAGCAAATTTGGTCTTACGATTTTTTTTACAAAAGGCGATCTCATCATCATTTAAATCAGAAAATACATTTTGGTCGAAGTAAACGACTGTTTCCGGTCTAAATACTCGATTCCTTTTGAAGATCTTCGGTCCTTGTCCAGACGATAATAGTGCGCGCGCCTGAAATTCAGAAAGTGTCATTTTGTTGTCAACAATCATATTCTCTATCCTATCCGTCACTTCAATTTTGAGGCTATGTGGATAAGATCCATTACTTCTGGGTCTGTAATATCGAGACTATCATCTGGCATGTTTCCACCAGAGCGCAGTCGAACATCATTCCATCTCCCCAGGCCATCCGCCCAGAGATTTCGTAACAATTTGTTCAATGTTCAATATGACCATTCGCTCTTTCCTTATCCTTCGGTTGGTTGTCGTTCATGCTTACTTTGGAAGTCTATTGCAGCAATGGTAGATGGACGTGCTCTGCTTTATTGATGTTTTTAGGACAGGACGTGTTATTGGATACCAGCGCCGTGAAGCAAGTCAATATGGCGACACGGACGTCAATTTCTGTAGTCTAACGCTCGAAGTCACGCACCTCCGGACGTTGCCTTAGTAGTCGATGCAGGGCATTTTCGTTTCGACCCGGTGATCCGCATCGAGATTGGCGAAGACCCCCGCTTTATAAGACTTTCTAACCGAAACCAGACATTCCGCATCCCCCCCCAAAATCTGCCTGTCCGCTCAGTGATGCAGAAGCAGACAGGCGGCAGTCGCCTTCAACTCGGACATACAGGTTTCCAAATCGCGTTCCGCATAACGGACATGAATAGTGCAGGTTCCTATTGACGCGTTGGGTCGAAAGTTGGCTGGCAGTTAACAGCGCTACCTATGTCGAGAATAGCTGCCATTTATTTAACTGACTGGTCAGTTAAATAAATGGCAATTACAACGATGTACGAACTATTCGTGCAAAGCGCTTATTCGGATTTTACGAAAAAATTTTGTAATTTGAAATGCAATAATGAGAGGTTGAGAACTGTGCTGATTAAAACAGAATTCTGGGAGAAGATATTTCTTCAACCGCTCTTAAAAAAGTGCACAGAGCAGTCATAGCGAGATCTTTTTATGAAAATCGAAACTATATCAATACGAAACTTTCGATGCTTTGGTCCCGAATGGACGGAAGTGAGTCTACAAGAGCAGGTGACTGCTTTCGTTGGGGGGAACGGTGCAGGCAAGACAACGCTTTTTCAAGCGCTTTCCCGTCTATTTGGTGTAATGAGGACGGATAGGACTGTTACAAAAAAAGACTTCCATATCGCTCAGAACGAGGAGGAACTGCCTGACGGACGGTGTCTCGAAATCGAGTGCATGCTCGGTTTCCCTGAGTTGGATGATGAAGAGGACGAAGACGCCAGCTCTGTTCCCGATTTTTTCAACCAAATGGCTGCATCGGAGTCCGATGGACCGCTAAAAGTGCGTATCCGGCTTGTCGCCAAATGGATGGAAGACGGTACGTTGGACGGCACGGTAGAAGAAGATATCAGATGGATCACGACACTCGACGACGAATTTGACTGGGACGCTTGTCCAAAGGTCTCCGCCGTTGATCGCGCGAGTATCCAGGTCATCTACGTTCCTGCCCTGCGCAACGCCACCGACCGTGTAACCGAGCTTCTAAAAGGTCGCCTCTGGAGAGCAGCGCTCTGGTCTACTGACCTTGGCGCTCGCGCGACGGAAGGCGCCGAGCTTATCCAAAAACAGTTTGAGCAAGAGGCGCCAGCAGACTTCATCATTAAGCGCCTAACGCACAGGTGGCAGCAGGTTTACGAGGGCGACACGGATACGACCCCTAATCTCCGGCTGATCGAGAGCAGTATCGAAGAACTGGTGCGGCGCGCGGAATTTGTTTTCCATCCTGACGAAGCTGGTCGAAATCGGGTCCTTGCCGATCTCAGTGACGGTCAGCGTTCGCTTTTCCACATTGCTCTGACGGCTGCGACGCTAGAAACTGAACAGGCAGCGCTTACACTCGCTGCAACGGAAAGCCCGTTTGATCAGGAAAAGCTCCGCCGCACCCACCTGACTCTCCTTGCGATTGAGGAGCCTGAAAACAGTCTTTCCCCGTTTTTTCTGTCTCGGATCATGACGCAGGCACGGGAAATCGGAGAAATGGACACGGCTCAGGCGCTCATCTCAAGCCATAGTGCGAGTATCCTCTCACGTATTGAGGCGGACGAGGTCCGCTATTTTCGGCTTGACCGACAGACGCGGTGCGCCTCCGTGAAGCAGCTAACTCTGCCTGAAGGCGATACGGAAGCAAGCACCTATGTGCGCCTCGCAGTTCGCTCTTACCCTGAACTCTACTTTGCACGGTTCGTGATTCTGGCTGAAGGGGATTCGGAGCAGATTGTTCTCCCCAGGCTTGCTGAAGTCAGAGGCGTGCAGCTTGACCCTTCTTTTGTGCCGATCGTCCCCTTAGGCGGCCGCTATGTCTCACACTTCTGGAGACTATTCACCGATCTTGGCATTCCCTACGCAACATTGTTGGATTTTGACCTTGGTCGAGCCCATGGCGGCGCCAACATGATCCGAAGCGCCTTCGCTGCTCTCAAACAGATAGGCCGCGATTTCACCGCAAATCCCCTCATCGTTGATGGCACGATCGATCTCGATGATCTCGACGATCTGGTTGATGAAGATGTTCTGGACGACTGGGAAGATAATAACTGGCTTCAAGCCTCAGGCATGAAGCCGTTTTCTTTTCCGATCCCATCGACCTAGATTTTGCAATGCTGGAAGCGTTTCCGGCTGCTTACCAACATCCCAATCCGGGCGGCCGAGGTCCCAGGACAACGGAGGAGGCGATTGCCGAGAAAAAGAAGGTCGTCCTCAAAACCAACGGGAAGCCGGATATCTACACAGACGAACAGTGGGACGATAATTTCGCTTGGTATCCGTATCTTTTCCTCAGTCGAAGTAAGCCGGAAACGCACCTTGCCGCGCTGAGCAGGATCACACGTAAAAACC
This sequence comes from Acetobacter okinawensis JCM 25146, assembly GCF_000613865.1. Lineage (GTDB taxonomy): Bacteria > Pseudomonadota > Alphaproteobacteria > Acetobacterales > Acetobacteraceae > Acetobacter > Acetobacter okinawensis. The sequence goes on along the minus strand of NZ_BAJU01000027.1, from coordinate 19,735 downwards.
TCGCCCGCGGCGCACCACCGGAATTGCGCGCCCTTATCGATCATGTACGAGACGTTTTGTTTCTCAAGCCGGGTGAAGTGTGATGCCAGTCGCACAGGAGGGTTGGCAACCGCAAGGTGTCGATGAGCTTGAATCAGGAGCTTGGGATGCTCTGCGAGAAGCTGCGCATAGCGTGTGCGTTACAGCTGGCGCAGGTGCTGGCAAGACCGAATTTCTGGCCCAGAAGGCCACCTACCTTCTCCAAACCGGTCTTTGTCCCGAGCCAAAACGCATCCTTGCGATTAGCTTTAAACGCGATGCGGCTCAAAATCTTGCTGCGCGAGTTCGCCAGCGCTGCCCTGCGAATCAGGCCCGCAGGTTTCACTCAATGACTTTCGATGCATTCACGAAGCATATGCTGGACCATTTCCGCCTTGCGATTCCCAACACTTACCGGCCGCCAATCGACTACAGCATTGCCTTTCCCTCACGACAAGACTTCGAGTTATTCCTGAAAAGGCACGGTCGTCCGGATGTCAGTTCGGACCGGTTTGAACAAGCGATCGCCCGCACCCCACTGCCGTTTGACAAAACTGTTGAAAAGCTGCGCACAAGAGAGTTGCTTCAAGCTTACTGGGATGACCAGTACGCCATGCCGGACGGAGCACTGGTTTCTTTCGCAATGATCAACCGCCTCGTTGATTACATGCTGCGTTCGAACCCAAGGATCAAGCGCGCTCTGCGCCTGACCTATCCCTTTGTTTTTCTGGATGAATTCCAGGACACGACCTATGCCCAGTATAGTCTCGTAAATACTGCATTCAGAGGAAGCCGTTCTATCTTCACTGCTGTCGGAGACGATAAGCAGAGAATTATGGGTTGGACGGGAGCTATGAATAATGCGTTCGATGAGTTTGTTGACGGCTTTAATGCTGCTCGCCATGCCCTTCTCAGGAACTGGAGATCACACGAGGCGCTTGTCCGCATTCAACAGGTCATCGCACGACAAATTGATCCCGACGTTGAAAAGGTCGAGGCCCGAGGACAGTTGGAGGTCGATGGCGCAACGGCAGCGATTTGGCGTTTTGACAACCGTGAGCAGGAAACGCAGATGATAGCGCGATGGATCAGAAGAGAAGTCGACGAAGGCCGCGTTGCACCGCACAATGTTGTCATCCTTGTGCGTATGCGCGCTAATAGTGTTGAGGACGAGCTTGCACCCGTTCTGCGTGATCACGGCCTGACATTACGGAATCTTGCCAGGAACGTCGGTGAAATTGCCATCCAGGATTTGTTAGTCGAGCCTCTTACGGAAGTAATTCTTCCACTTCTAAGGCTTGGGGCAAGTGCCCGCGCACCAGAAGCCTGGAGCGCGGCGCAAGATCGCCTGCAAGCATTGGCAAACGTTAGCTCGGACGACGAAACCGTGCAGGAGCGATTACAGCGCGAGATTGGAGAGTTCTCTAGGAACCTTCGACAGATAATGCGTGACGAGCCGCTTGATACGGCAGTGGCTAACCGGCTGTTCGCGCAGACCTTGGACTTCGTCGGGGTGGAGCGTCTGCGGCAAGCTTATCCCGAATATCGGCGCGATGCTGATTTTCAGCGCGTGCACAACGGCTTTCGGATCCTTTTGCGAGACTGCGTCGAGAACGCTGTGAATTGGAATGATGTTCTTGATCGCTTCGAAGGTAAAAATCAGATCCCGCTCATGACAATTCACAAGAGTAAAGGTCTTGAATTCCACACTGTGATCTTTTTCGGGTTCGATGCCCAAACATGGTGGAGCCTTTTACCGGAGCATAATGAGGAACTCAATTCATTTTTCGTCGCTTTTACCCGCGCCATGCAACGAGCGTTTTTTGTGTACTGCTCCGAGCGAGGGAAGCCGATTGGCTGGTTAGAAAAGCTTCTTTTGCCAGCCGGTGTAAAGCAGGTCGATGGAGTTGATATCATCACTCCGTAAACATAAAAGTTCAGTCACCAGATCAAATAATCAAAGTGAAAACGACCGCAATAGGACGAAGCTGTGATCCACGTTGGCTGCACGAATGGTTGTTTGTATAATTTTCTACCTAATAGCCGACCTTCCGCTTGCCCCCCTGATCTGCCTGTCCGCTCATGGAACGTGAAGCGGACAGGCAGCAGACGCCTTCATGTCAGACGTCGAAGCGGTGATGCTGGCATCCCGAAAGCTGACATTGCTAAGTGAGGCGTGATAGACTGAATATCATAGAACTGGCCATTTAGCGGACAAACCATGGATGTCTAGGGGTGGTCGACATCGGCGCGCGATAGTTGTTGCGCTTAATCGAACCTAAAGCCGAACAACCCACCATCCTCGCCATCGTCCGACAGCCGCGTGGACAGCACATACGCGCCCTTGTCGAACGCAGCGGGCAACGGCAGGCGATCGAAGATGTCCGAGTTCATCGTCACAAGATACTGCCCGCCGATCCGGTCAGCAGTCACCTTTCCGAGTTGGATAGCCTTCGACACCTGACGCTCGTCCACGCCGTCAAAGAGATGGCTGTCATGAATCAAAAAGCCAGGCCCCCGCTTGGCGTCTGAGGTGAGCGATAGCAGCGCGAGGTCCAAGCAGAAGATCTCGATCTGGGAGATACCTCCACCTCGGTCTCCCTGAATCGATATCTCGAACTCAGGGCCATTATCTTCAGCGGCAACGACAAACCCGCCGGTCCGATCACTGTAGAGCTGCTCAATTGCTCCGCCGATGAAAAGGATCGCCTTATCCAGCTGAGCTTGGCGGGCCTGATGATCGTCCTGCAGACGCCGCTTCAGATTGATGCGGTCGCCTTCCAGCTCCGTCTTCTCGCCCTCCAGAACCTCAGCCGCCTTGAAGCGTTCGCGCAATGCTGCTGCCTCAACCGCGCGTCTGGCGAGCTGTTCCTGCAATGCCGTGAGATCTTCGAACGCACCGCTGCCTTTCAGAAATCGGAGGATCTCACTTCGCTCACCATCTAGCAACGCCGAGCGCGTTTCTCCGTCGGAGAGCTCCAACTTTGTGCTGTCGATCTGCTCCTGGAGACGCTTCCGTCGGTTTGCCACCACTGATTCATGGAACGCCTTTACCTCCTCGAAGCGCCGCACCGCGACGGTAGGAAGTTCAATGCCGACTGCCCTGTAGAGCCGAGCAACATTCGTGATCGCAGGCGGCTGCTCGTCCCTGTAGCTGGCTTCAAGATGATCCAACGTTTGCTTGAGGATCACCGCATTGCGCTCAATTGCAAGCATCTCGCTACGGATCGCCGACGCACGGTCGGACATCTCCCGGTACGTGTCGACGACGCGAAATGCCGCGAGGTCCGCTCGTAGCTTCTCGACGTTCGCTTCCGCCAGGACGACCCTCGGACGCAGTTCCGCGACAGTGCCGATGATGTCTCCGACCGCGCCGCCTTCAGCTGCTTTTTTTTAATTCCTTGAGTTGGCTCTCGCGCTGGCGCACCTTCTCGATCTCGAACGGTATCGTCCAATCGAGGCCCAGGAGATAAGAGAGGTTCACTTGGCTGTCCCACGTGGCCTGCTTCGCGGCTTGCTTATCCGGACGTATGAAACCACCGCGGCGACGAGCAAAATAGGCAATCATCGAACGGTAGCTGGGCGTGAAGGATTGCGCGAACGCCGTTCCCTTGGTGGGAAACGGCATCGCGAAAAGGCGGTTGCCGAGGAATTCCTTCCACACCTCGTTCGAGACAAAGTGATGACCCGTCTTTTTATCTAACTTCGGAGTTAGTCCGAAAGCAGTAGCCTTTTCCTCGTCGACCAGAATTTTTGACGATGCATTGCCGGAGCGTCCTACCTTGATCTGGTTGCCATCGAGTTCGAACGTTCCATAGAACGTGTAAGCCTTGAGTGCGTCGTGGCTGGCTACGGCACTTGATGCTCTGCTTCCGAGTAGAAAGTTTATGACATCCACAAGACTGGACTTGCCTGCGCTGTTTCGCGTCTGCTTCTCGTCCGATGAGGGCGATTTGTCGGCAAGCAGCACATTCAATCCGGGCCTCAGCCGAACAGACTTGAAGCTGGGCAGGTCACTTTCAATGGATATGATCATTGCCTACCCTCGGTCCGCACCACCAACCCTTCCGACAGTTCGACCGCGAAAATCGAGTTGAGGAACGTCAATGCCAGAACGAACCAGTCATAGGGCAGCGGTGCGCCTTGCCCAGTTGCGCATCGCGCAGCCAGAACCCGCTCCCAGATCTCCGAGACCGCGCGCGGTTCCTCTAACTGGGCAAGTATTTCGCCACCGATCGCGGTTAGAGAACGGCTCGCAGGTATATGCTTTGTAGGAAGAATCATGTCCCAACCTTGTCGGCTTGATCCTCGAATATCTCGCAAGAATCGAACAAGTATGCCAGCAATGCCTGCGCCGCCACCTGCCTGACGGCTGTCACCGAGCCCATGCCTGTCGTCTGCTCGTAAAGGGCGTCCATGATCTGTCCAGGTGTAAGCGCTTCCTGCTTGAGCTCCAGATATCGACTAGAGAACGCCTGTGCAATCCGGGCGCCTAACTCAACATCCGAGTTTTGCTCGAAATATTGCTGGACGTATGGCCCGTTGATCGACGCAAGGGTCAGCAACTGGACCCAGTGGCCGGGAAGCTGATTGAAGGCGAGCTTGTCTGACGGCACCGGCTTGATAGAGCCGTTTAGAATGGTCCCTGACGATATCGAAGCCATTAACGAATCCGTCAGAAGTCTGACTTCCTCGAGTTTCAGGTTCTGACTATCCTCCGCTGTCGCAGCGGGCCCCAGAAGATTGAAAAGCTCTATTTCGCTGAGTTCATCGACAATTATCCAGAGGCTCGCCGGCCCAAACACGCCGACAACGTGGGTGCCGGCCTGCTTAATTTCCTCAACTTTCTGAACCGCCTCAATTGGGAGCCCGCTTACGAGATTGTGGGCGAAGTGCCACTCCTTCATGATCGTACCGAGATGACCGCCTGCAAGCTGGTAGTCTTCACCGATCTTTTTCGTGATCGTCGCAGCATTAGGGGCGGCGTCCTCCAGTTTTCCGTAACACTGAAAAACCTGCCCGCCGGTGCTTCTGTAGCCGTCGCAGCCCTTGTCTCCAAGCGAGCCGAAGGGCCTAACCCTGATGAAGTCGCTGCCGTATCGGGCTTCCATGATGGTGGAGAAAAAATCTTGGAACGAGGCGCCGTAGGTATTCCGGACCCTGAGATCGAAGCTCACCCGATATTGCCATCGCTGAATCGGCTGCATTGCCATCTTCGCTAGTTCGTCCCCCCGCTCCACGACGCTCGGAGCTAGCCATCGTCATATGCGTTTCGTAACTCAGAGCAATCTCTCGGCATAGTCTTAAAATGTAGGGTCACAGTTGCGTCGCTTCCGCACATAAAAATTGTCGTAGCCTGTTGATTGCCACTGCGATGTGACGCCGGATTACCACTAATAATTTCCCCTCTGACGGGTCTGGCGTGCCTGACTTCTGGTGCCCGACCTGAGCGATCGACTCTGGTCGATAGCTCTCATCAGGGTGAAAGCTGCGAATGGCAGCATTCAATCATTTTTCCTGATAACCGACACTCCGCTCCCTCATAACCGTCTGTACGCTCTAAATGAGCGATGCAGACAAACAGCTATCGCCTTCAAGTCAGACGTCCAAGCTGTTGTGAGACTCGTTCGGAAGCCGACATTGTTTGGCGAACCGCACTAGGCTGACTCTTGGACATCCGTGGCTGTCGTCTTTGAAGCGTTAGTGTGTCGATGTCCGCTCCCACTGGTCGTCACATAAGCATAACGCCGCATCTGTTGTTTTTTCCAAAGCCGGAAAAATAGTCAGCACAGATTGACAGAACGTAAAACCCTCACTTTAAGCTCTCAGGACTTAAATGACGACGCGCCGTAGTTTTTCAATATTAGCTCAGCCAATATGTAATTCAGGCTGCATTGATATTTTTCATTTATTGTATGGACACTTACGCGTGTTTTTCGCCATATTCACGCAATCCTGCCAGATGAAAATGCTCCAATAATGGGTTTCCAGTGTTATAACTTGCTCGTACCGCCATAAATTTAACAATGTCGCTCAAAGATTTTGCCTCTTCTAGTATGATATCTAATTGCGCAAGACTGGCCGACCCAATATTCAACACGGCGGCGCGAATATTTTGTCCAGAATTCACCAATATTTTTGTTTCCTCTTGAAGTAACTTTAGGCTTTTATTAAAATCATCGATTTGCTTCTTTTTCTGATATGTGGGATCGCATGTAACGCTCGCGTTAATAAGAACATTGAAGCAGGTTTCAAGCAGCCACCGATCCTGCAACTGACCTTGGTCACTTAAGCTAATCGACAATCGTGTAATTGTTCGGTTTTTCCATTCTAATATAGTGCCGTCTGTGAAGATAATGTGCCCCTGCGTCCGCAATACTCTTTCATGACGTAATGATTGGGCCTGCGATGCTACTAGGCTCGCAGCAAAGTCCAACATAGCGTCTCCTTGGACACCCGACATTGCGCCTCGCGTAAGAGATTTCGCTTTGCATTCAACTAAGATGATATGATTTTCGTCTTGAAATACTAAATCACACTCTCCCGCCGCTCCATTCATTTTATATTCTTTTTCTGCTATAGAGGCATTGAAGCCATACTTAGCAAAAATATCTTTAGTGAGGCGCTCGGTACCAGTGCCACGGATATTTGAAATTTTATTTGGCACGACCTTTTTGATCGCTGCAAAAGCGACTTCGTAAAATGCTGGTCCTAGTAATCCACGGGAAAAACTAAAAATACTTGTTTCTTGCCCCTCAGGAATCGATAACAGGGGCCTAAACATGACATCTTGCCCGGTTGGCACAAATGGAGATATGTAGCCACGGTTGGCTTCCCCTGCGGAATAAGACGCATCTCTTAATATTGCGTTCACTACTGTATTGGGAAGACCTTTTGCATATAGATCGCTCCTTGTGAAAAGGCAGGGTTCTTTTTTGACAAATCTATCTAAGATCGAGATAAAAGAAATTAGATCATCAATATTCCAACCAAGTGTTTTTTTCATTTCATCGTCATAAGAGCGCGTGAAAAAATTTTCGAGAAAGTAAGTGGTAAACTCATAACGCCATTGCCGTAGGCAAAAAAGATGATCGTATAGCGCCATTTTTCTTAAAGTATTTTCAAACAAGATTGCATCAAGATTCATATTGTCAAATGGAGTATAGGATTCGAGATCAAACAATGCACAGAAATCTCGTGCCAAATCGACAGCTTTGATCCAAACTTTTTCTAGGTTGGGTTTGCAATTAAAGAAAAAAGGCAATTTAACCGCAAGATTGAAGAGAAGGCCTATCGGGGGGAGTGGGTCACGCTTTGCGAGACCCGGAGCATGATGGCGCCCAAAGAGGATTTGTCCATACTCCCACTTGTGGAGCTTTGTCGCTAAAATAAAAATTCTTCTCAACGTATATTCTGCGTCGAGACCTGCTAATTTCGTCTCGATATCTCTAATTATCTTTTTAATTTGCCCGTTAGAAATATCGATCTGCCCATTAATAACCTTAAATTTATACCCACGCTTTTTCATAGCTAATGCGGCTTTTGCCACAGCCTCGGTTCGAGGGTTAGAGAAGGGAAATTCACCCAGCACTGCGTGCGCACGCGCAATCAAAATTGCCTGTTCCCATGCTTCTTTATGATTTAACCTTTTTAAAAAAGCTAGAATATGCGGCTTTGCCGCAGTCTTATCAGCTTTAGGCCTTGATGGGATAGGCGTGCCGTCAGATTGGATTGTCCCTGGAATATGCGCAGCAAGAGCACTGAGGACATTAGAAAATTCGCTGCATCGACCGGATAACGTCTCTTTGAGATAAAAGTGGCATGCGGCTTGTCGCAGAAAACCAACCGGTAACTCCGTGTTTTCAGAGACAACAAGGCTGTTGAATATTGTGGGAGCGCCTTTGCATCCATTACTGGAAATCTGTAAAATCTCAGATGCTTTTTCCTTTGTAATTGTGCGATGAGATTTGAGAGATGCTTTATATAGACATTTTATTTCTTCGAAAGAATTGGAGAACAAAATAATATCCTTTCTGCGCCGACGGCTATCTTCTTTGAGTATCTACCAGTTCACATTTTTTGAAAATAAAAAGTATATGGTTCGAACTCGCTCTGAAGGAGGTCGCCCGAAATCCAATAATTAGGGCTTTGGGGCCTCTATGAGGCCAAAGTTTCTACCCGTAGAAAAATTCGGGAAAGAGGCTCGTCTGGCAGATTGCTGGGAATAAGGCCGTAGTAGCGATAAGCGATAACAGCGCAGGAGGCAAATAGGCTCCCCTTTGTCGTCTAAGAACGGTCGTTCCGCTTACCCCCCATGTTGGTCTTCACGAGAAACGGTATGAGATGAAAAATACGGTTCTCGCTAAGCGCCATGACCTACTACACTGGGAGTTAGATACTTAGGATAGTAGCAAGCTCGAGGCACCATTCATGCAGGTTGAAGTTGTTGTCCACGGCCGAAAAGATCGGGTTTTCGCGGCTCTGTTCGAGCGGTGCGACCGGACCACCCGACACCGTCTGGCCGAGGCCGATTCAACATCTGACACTCTGCCAGGAATTCTTGCGGCGGCCCGTCTCTCCCCGGGATTGGAACTGCGCTTGTCCGGTATCTCCCTGTCAGGGAATAAGACCGAAGATATTGTGATTGCTCATGATGTGCCGTTCGCCGCCCGGGCCCGTGCACTGGCTGCAGAGCGGATCGGTGTAGCTCCAGATGATCCCTCACTGACTCTCGCCCTACATCTCAGTCCAGTTCCGTATTTTCTGGCGCGTTACAGGCAAGCACACAGGGACACTATCGCACAGTCTGACATGCCCCCTCTCCTGCCCTCTCCTGCGGGCCAGACGCCGGGCGTCATTATCCGATGGTTTGACGCCTCTCTAGGAAGGGCCGTTCCGCAACGCGATGGCTCTCTTGAAACCGCGCGTGATAGTGCCTCAGCCTACGCTTTGCAGGCCAAGGCTGATAATACACGCAAAGCCTATCGTGCCGGTGTCCGGGCATGGTGTGCCTGGGCGGATCGTCATGCCCTTCCCTGCCTCCCTGCACGTTCGGCCGACATTGCCGCATTTCTGGCAGACGAAAGAGGTCGGGGTCTTGCACCTTCGACATTGGAGTTGCGACGGGCCGCGATCACCTATCTTCACCGTCTGGCGGGTTGCGCCGTACCCACCGCTGACGCCGCTATTGGTGAAACCATGACCGGAATCAGGCGCACCGCTGCAAGGGATGGCTTTACACCGCGCCGCAAGGCTGCGGCGACAAAGGACGTTCTGGCAACAATCATCAATGCAATAGACCTGAGCAAGTTATCCGGCATGCGGGACCGGGCTTTACTCCTCATGGGGTTTTATGGCGCGTTCCGGCGTTCTGAACTGGCCAGCATCGAGATCCGACACGTAGCCTTGGTCAGTAAAGGCCTGCTTGTCACCCTTCCACATTCAAAGGGTGATAGACAAGGCAAGGGGGTGGAGATCGCCCTCCCCTACACCCAGGATCAGTATTGCCCGGTAAAGGCATACGGAGCCTGGCTAGCCGTGTCTGGCTTACAGGCTGGCCCTATTTTCCGCCGCGTCCGAAAGGAAAGCACAGCTGCCTCTGACGGGAATGGTCGTGAAATTGGGCAACAGCCCCTGACAGATCGCTCGATCGCTCGCATCATCCAGAGCCGTGCCAGTGCTGCCGGGTTGGATGGAAAAACCTTTGGGGGGCACAGCCTGAAACGGGGTGCGCTTACAACCGGAATGGATGCTGGAGCACACCCCGTCAAACTCAAGCGCCTTGCACGACACGCAACTTATGCAGCGCTGGGCGATTATCTGGAGCTAGGTGATCCTTTTGAAGAACATGCGTTAAACCGTTAATTCAAAAATAAATCTGTCTGATGATTCATTAAGGTAGAGATCACTGCCCCGCTAGAGTTCCCAGAACAAAGTCATATAGATTCACGGCTTTAAACAGCAAAGCGGCTCAGACACAGTAGCAGTCAAAGAGACTCGGATGGGTGACGTCCACTTTGAAAATAAAGTGGGAACTTTAGAGGGAAAAATGTTTAGATTATCCCGAGGACTCTGGCGGAACCCCGGGAACTTTAGCGGGGAAAAATGGGAACTTTAGCGGGATTGTCTGGGAACTCTAGCGGATATAAATGCCGGATATTCCTGATTTTTTGGAGTTACCCCGAGGACTCTGGCGTGACAAACTAATATTTTAAATAATACTCCAAATATTAGAGCGCCTCGCGCCAGGCCATCCCGCTAAAGTTCCCACTTCTCAAGCGCAAAATTACTGCTAGTGTTCAGCAATCCTGCTCAAAGGAGTTCTCTTGTGGGAACCATTCACAAGCTCATAGAAGAACACGGTAAACAAGGGGCTCTGTCCTTTGACGAAGATCGAAAGATCATCGAAATTGCCGCTGACTATATGGCTTATGAAGATACAGGTATTGGCTTTCTATATAGCGGGTTCGCTCATGTAGGGTTGCCACATAAACGCTTGGCTGACGATCTTGTCTGGCAAATTGAGACAGACAGAGCAGTGATGATTGTTGAACCCGGTCGTCGGGCAGTACGTGGAGCAAATCCAGTATCTGTAGGCGTACCCTACGGAAGTAAAGCACGATTAATCATGCTTTACCTACAAACAGAAGCCATAAAAACCCAGAATAGAGAAATTGAACTAGGAAAATCGCTGAGAGACTGGCTCAAGAGAATGGGTATTCCGCAAGGTGGAAAATCTATTAAAGACGTTAAAGAGCAAGCCGAGCGAATTTTCAGATGCCGAATCTCGTTTCATTTCCAATCTGGGAACTCTAGCGGGTTAATAAATCAAAATATTGTGGATGCCGCGATATTTACGGATGATCATAAAGATAACGGGAAACAACAGTTCCTGGAACGAGCGAAGCTTTCCGAACTATTTTACGATCAACTGCAAAAACATCCGATTCCGATCGAAGAAGCTGCGATCCGCGCATTAAACGGGCATAGCCAAGCGCTCGACATTTATTGTTGGCTTGCTTATCGGCTTCACGCATTGAAAGGACCAACAGCAATCACATGGTCTGCTTTGAAAGCCCAGTTTGGTGCTGGTGTCGTGCGATTAGACCATTTCAGACCGAAGTTCATAGATAACTTGAAAATAGCACTAGCTGTATATCCTGCGGCTAAAACCGAAGTTACAAAAACTGGTGTTATCTTACATCCGTCTAGGGCACCCATTGCCCCTAAGATTCACGGGATACCCCGCTAGAGTTCGCACCATGGGGACTCTAGCGGGATATCTTTGTTGTCTGCCAGTTACTCCACTAAATCCCCTAAGAGTCCCCTGATATCTTGTATTTTAGAATCAACGGCGGCCATTTCAGATTCCAGCTTTTCTCGATGCCGTAGAAGCTTTCTATACTCCTCCTTCAATACATTGACGTCCACTCGACCGGAGATTTCCGGTTTAATAACCGTCTCTTTACGAAGGCAGGCAATCTCCCGACGAGTTACATCCGGACGAATCAGGCCACGCTCTTTAGCCACCCGAAGTTGATGTTCATTCAACAGCGTAATTTGATACGCTGTTCCGTAACTCCCAGGACAAGCCTCCAAAGGGATTACCCCATCCGAAACGGCTTTCGCGATCCGTCTTAATTGTGTTGCCGTGGCGTCAGAAAAGGGGAACAGGCGATCAGAGCCTTGTCTCAATTTAATATATTCTGCTTTTGACAGAACATTTTCCAAATCGAGAAGAGCACGTCCAATGGCGAGGAATGAATCGCGGGCTTGACTCCAGTTCTGATTGACCTCGGCACGAACTGCCAAAATACGCGAGACTTTTTCAGTGTCGGAAATTACAGAAGTGCCTGCAAATACGTCTTCTATTGTCGTCATGACGTTATCATCAATGACAACTCGTTCTATTAACATTTCGGCACGGTTATCACTAACACTCAAGCTATCATCTTCTTCCATTACGGACATGATTGAGGTGCGTGATACCCGGTGTGTTTTAGACATTGGTGATTTTCCTGTTTATGAATGCCCAAAGTTCTTCAAATGGCTCCTGACCTCGACTTTTTGTGAAATCGAGAAGGGTCAGTCCTTTGCCACTGGGCACATGCACGTCCTCTAATTGAGGAAGCTCTACTGGAATAACATCGGCCACTTTGATGAGCCGCCCGCGAACTCTAGCGAATGAATTGGTGCGGCGATTAGCTCTATTCAACACGACAACGGTATTGTTGGTAACCTGGTTTAAAACATCGATCCAAGGGGCGATGCTATCGACATCGTCCTGAGTGCAGGCACAAGGAACAACTACGATGTCAGCAGCTTGCGCCAAGCCAGTGATTGCTGACATGTGATCTTCAACACTGGGAGGCGTATCAATAACGGCTAAGTCATAGCCTTTTGCTTGACTGAGACCGCCTCGCCAATCCTGAAGTTGCGCGCCAACAATCGGAACGTCGATAAACTCAGGCATTTTAGACCGGAGTGCCTGCCGTCGTTTTCCCCACTTGTCGATTGTACCCTGACGATCAAAGTCTATTCCAATGACCTTCTGGCCTTCTTGCGCCGCTGCGACAAGAAGGTGCCTTGTGACCACTGATTTCCCACTTCCACCTTTGGGCGACGACACTAAAACGATTTTTGTCATGTAGCTACCGCCTTGTATAAATTAGACATGTCTAATTACGTTTACCGCGCAATGATTACATCCTCCAGAATGCTCGATCAACCTGTTAAATTCCATTAGACATGTCTAATTTCCAAAAAAATGCTCAGCTGCGGGTAAGATAAAGATAAAACTCCGACCAGCCCTGAGCGTCGCGCGCAAAGGGTGGGTCGGTCTGTCTGAAGCCAGCCCGATCCCGGCGCGGGCGCCGCCTTTGCCCGTGCCACTCAGGCCCGGTTCCGGAGACAGCATGCAGAAGAAAATCTGACGCAACAAAGCGATCAGTCCCCTTCCCTGCCGTTGTCCATCCACCCCGACCACCGCCTCGTCCCAGACGCAGGCGGCGTTCGGAGTTTGTCCGGAGCCTTCCATGTCCCTGTTCGATGATCAGCTCAGCCTGTTCTCTTCCTCCTCCCTCAGCGGTGCCGCAGACCTGTTCTGGGGTGAGCTTGAAGGTGAAGACAGCCCCCTCCCCTCCCCCGTCGCAGAAACCCAACTGGTCATCCCCCAGACCGATTTCCGCCTGACGGGCACCCGTGGCCTTGCCATCAGCTGGAAAGACCGTGCGCGGGACAATATTGCGGCAATCAAGCTGCTGGCCACGCTTGAAACCGAAGACCGTAATGCAACCCCCGACGAGCAGGCTGTGCTGAGCTGTTTCATTGGCTTTGGGGCGGGTGAACTGGCCAACGCCCTTTTTCCCCGTGCGGGAGAACCTTATCGCGCAGGATGGGACAGCATCGGCAAGGCACTGGAGGCTGCGTGCAGAGAGACAGACCATGCCGCCCTCGCCCGCTCCACCCAGTATGCCCACTACACGCCCGAATATATCGTCACCGCTATCTGGGACATGCTCATGAAGCGTGGCTTTCAGGGTGGGTCCGTTCTGGAGCCCGGCTGTGGCGTTGGGCAGTTCATCGCCCTCAGGCCCGAGCGTCTCGAAGGCCAGATCGCCTTCACGGGCATCGAGATGGACAGTATTGCCGCACGGATTGCCCGCAAGCTCTTCCCCAAACAGTGGATCAGGCACGAAGACTTCACGAAGGCAGCTCTCGCAACCACCTATGATCTGGCGATTGGCAATCCGCCCTTCTCCAACCGTCTGGTCAATGCAGCGGATCACCGTGACCTGCGGGGGGTCAGTCTCCACGACTGGTTTATCGCCCGCTCAATTGCTGCCCTGCGCCCAGGCGGCTTCGCTGCATTTGTCACATCACGCCATACGCTGGACAAGACTGACCAGAAGGCCCGTCAGCATATCGCCGAAGACGCTGACCTGCTGGGGGCCGTGCGTCTGCCCGCAGGGGCAATGCGTGCGGATGCCGGTACCGAAGTCGTGCTTGATCTACTGGTGTTCCGCAAGCGCATGATCGGCGATCTCCCCGGTGATCAGGCCTGGCTGGAAACCGCGACCGTGCCAGACAGCGATGAAGGCAGTGGTCCGCTGAGCATCAACCGCTATTTCTTCGACAATCCCGCTCAGGTTCTGGGGCGGCATGGCTGGGCTAGCAGCCAGTTCGGACTGGATTACTGCTGCCTGCCGGTATCGGGCGTGGAACTTCACGCTGCTCTGCCGGAAGCTTTGGCCCGTATTTCCCCCGAGAGCCGGTTTCTTCCACCTGTTGAGCAGCGCATTACGCGGCCAGAACTGGATGGCCTGCGCGTGGGCACCGCGGCATCAGGCGCTGACCTGAAGGAAGGCAGCTACTATCTGCACAACCGCATCCTGCATCAGATCATTGGTGGCGCAGGCCAGGAAGTTCCCATCCGCAAGGGTGACCAAAAAGAAGGTCTGTTCCAGAAACATGCGCGCATTATTGAAGCGCTGATCCCGGTGCGGGACGCGGCAAAGGCTGTGCTGCGCGCGCAGATGGACAATCAGCTTTGGGCGGCACCAGCATCGGCTGCGGCAGGCGTGGCTGAGTTTTACCCGCCAGTTCGGGCCGATCAATCTCACCAACACCACGGTCCGGGTTAACGCCACCACTGGTGAGGAAACCGAAAGCCGCCGCAGGCCCAACCTCCAGCCGTTCTATGATGATCCCGATGTCTGGCTGGTCTCCTCCATTGAAGAGTATGACGAGGCGACCCAGACAGCCCGGCCGGGGCCGCTGTTTACCGAGCGCGTCATCCATGCACCGGTCGAGCCCGAAATCCACTCCGCTCATGACGCGCTGGCGGTCTGCCTGCATGACGTGGGTCGTGTTGATCTGCCCCTGATCGCCGAGCTGACGGGGTGCACCGTAGAGGCGGCCCTGAACGAACTGGGCGAGGCCGTCTATCTCGATCCCGAGGCTTCGTGCCCGGGGTGCGATGTGTGGGTGGCGACGGACGAACTGCTCTCAGGGGCCGTGCGCACCAAACTTGCGGCGGCCCGTGAGGCAGCGCAGAGCGACCCGCGTTTTGCCCGCACGGCGGCAGCGCTGGAACGGGCTCAGCCCGAGGATCTGAGGCCATCCGACATTACCGCCCGTCTGGGTGCGCCCTGGCTGCCAGTGAGCGACATCATGGCCTTCACCCGCGAGGTGTTGGGCGTTGAGGCTGTCATCCACCATACCGCCGAGGTGGCCTGCTGGAGCGTCGAGAAACGTGCTTTTCTGGGGCGGGCCGAAGCGACGTCAGTCTGGGGCACCGAGCGTCGTCATGCCGGGGAGTTGCTGGAGGACGCGCTCACACAGGCCTCTCCAAAAATCTGGGACACGATCCGGGATTCAAACGGCAACGACAGCCGGGTGCTGAACACTCAGGAAACCGAAGCGGCGAAGGAGAAGCTCGCAGCCATCCGACAGGCGTTCCAGAACTGGGTCTGGCAGGATGCCGATCGGGCTGACCGGCTGGTGCGGCTGTATAACGACACCTACAACAATCTCGTGCCGCGCACATTCAACGGTGATCATCTCCGGCTGCCCGGTGCAAGCACGGTCATCACCCTGCGCGAACACCAGAAGCGGGTGATCTGGCGGATCATTGCCGCAGGCAGCACCTACATCGCCCATGCCGTGGGGTCGGGCAAAACCTTCTCCATGTGTGCCGCGGTCATGGAGCAGAAACGACTGGGGCTGATCAGCAAGGCGATGATCGTGGTGCCTGGGCATTGTCTGGCCCAGATGGCCCGTGAGTTTCTGATGCTCTATCCGACAGCCAAAATCCTTGTCGCGGATGAGACGAATTTTGCGAAGGCCAAACGCCAGCGGTTTCTGGCCCGCGCAGCCACTGGGAACTGGGATGCGATCATCATCACCCATGACGCCTTCAAATTCATCGCGGTGGAGGCCGCCTTTGAGCGCGGGATGATCGACGAGCAGATCGAGGCCTATGACACGCTGCTCTGCGAAATGGATAAAGACGACCGGCTGTCGCGCAAGCGCATCGAGCACATGAAGGAGGTCATGGAGGCGAAACTGGAAGGGCTGGCGAGCGTCAAGGATGACCTGCTGCATCTGGGAGAACTGGGAATTGATCAGATCCTCGTGGATGAAGCCCAGCAGTTCCGCAAACTGAGCTTTGCCACCAATCAGGGCGACCTCAAGGGGGTGGCCCCAGAGGGCTCGCAGCGGGCGTGGGATCTGTTCGTCAAGGCCCGGTATCTGGAGCGGGTCAATCCCGGTCGCGCGCTGGTGCTGGCGTCAGGCAGCCCGATCACCAACACACTGGGCGAGTTGTATTCGGTCCAGCGCTACATGGCGCTCGATGCCCTGCGTAGTCGAGGGCTGCATGAGTTTGACGCATGGGCAGCCAATTTCGGGGAGACTAGGACCGAACTCGAATTGCAGCCCAGTGGTCTCTACAAGCCCGTCACGCGCTTTACCGAGTTCGTCAATGTCGCCGACCTCATGGCGCTCTATCGTGACTTCGCCGATGTGGTCCAGCAGGACGATCTGCGCCGCTATGTCAATTTGCCAGCCGTGCGCGGTGGGCACCGCCAGATTGTCGTAGCACCAGTCCATGCCCGCTTCCGTGCCTATCAGAAGACGCTGGCCGAGCGGATTACCGCGATCGAGCGTCGCAAAGGCAAACCCCAGAAAGGCGATGACATCCTGCTCTCCGTCATGGGGGACGCCCGTCATGCGGCTCTTGATCTGCGCTTTGTCGGCTGGGGCCGGGCAGGGGAGGGGGAGGACAGCAAGCTCGATCTGATGATCCGCAACGTCTTCGCCATCTGGGAGGAGAGTGCGCAGAACCGGTACACCAATCCCGAGACTGGCCAGCCCTACGCCCAGCCCGGTGCGGTGCAGATGATTTTCTCGGATCTGGGCACCGTGGGAGCACAAGGCAAGCGGGGCTTCTCCGCCTATCTGTGGATGCGTGACGAGCTGGTGCGCATGGGGGTGCCGCGCGAGCAGATCGCCTTCATGCAGGACTACAAGAAGGCGGAAGCCAAGCAGCGTCTGTTCGGCGACCTCAACGCCGGACGCAAGCGTATCCTGATTGGCAGCACCCAGACCATGGGCACGGGGGTCAATGCCCAGCAGCGGCTTCTGGCCCTGCACCATCTGGATGTACCGTGGCTGGTCTCCGACATCATCCAGCGCGAAGGGCGCATCGAGCGCCAGGGCAACCAGAACCCGGAAATACGGATTTACGCCTACGCGCAGGAAGGGTCGGTGGACGCCACCAACTGGCAGCTCCTCGAACGCAAGCTGCGCTTCATCGCGATGGCCATGTCTGGTGATCGGTCCATCCGGCGTGTGGAAGATCTGGATAGCGATGGCAACCAGTTCGCCATGGCCAAGGCGCTGGCCTCTGGGGATATGCGGCTCATGCAGAAAGCCGGTCTGGAAGCGGAACTCGCGCGGCTCGAACGCCTCTATGCGGCCCATTACGATGACCAGTTCGCCGTGCGTCGTGCCGTCCAGCAGGCCGAGCGCGAGATTGCATGGGCGCAGGCACGGATCCCGCTGATCGAAGCTGATCTGGCGGCCCGTGTGGCCACGCGTGGGGAGGCCTTCAGCTTTGAGACTGAACGCGGTGTGATCACCGAGCGTGAGAAGGCGGGGGCGTTCCTGCTGGCCCAGCTCCGTCTGGCGGTCAGGAACGCGCAGGAAGGTCGGTGGACGCTGGGCCGTATCGGCGGGTTTGCCGTCACGCTGGATGCCATCAACCGACAGCGCTTCATAGAGGACAGGGTGGTGACCGAGGCGGGGCTGTCCGTGGCGTTTGCGCATGGAACGGTGGACATTCCCGTGGATCAGGACACGAAACCTCTGGGGCTGGTCGCGCGCATCGAAAACCTCGTGCTGCGTCTTGATGGGGAACTGGCCGACACCCAGAAAACCCGTGATGAGGCTTCACGACGGCTGCCCGCCTATCAGGCCCGGCTGGGAGCACCCTTCCGCGATCAGGCGCTGCTCGATGAGAAACGCAACGCGCTGGCCGAGCTGGAAGCCGATCTTGCTGCAACCAGCAGGGAAGGGGAGGAAGAGGCTCCGGCCAACGATGACATCCCGCCCATAGCAGAGGAGGACGATGCTCCCAACGCGCTCAGGGACGCAGCCTGAGCCACTCGGCCGTCCGGCGTCACAACGTCGGACGGCACAATGGGAACAGGAATGGATGACACGCCCTCAAAGGAGCCGGAGAATGAAGCGGATCGACTTCACCAGCTATGACCGGATTATTATCGCCTGTAGCGTGGCAAGGATAGTATCGCCACCTTGCTGCATCTTCTGGAGTGCGGTGCGCCGGTAAACCGTATGGAGCTATGGCACCACGATGTGGACGGGCAGGGACCATCCTTCATGGACTGGCCGTCCACCACGTCCTATGTCCACGCCTTGGCGAACCACTTTGAAATTCCCTGTTACCTGTCATGGCGTGAAGGTGGCCTGAAAGGCGAGATCCTGCGCAATGGTGTGCCCACCGCTGCCGTGCTGTGTGAAACCCCCGCAGGGCTGGTGCGCCGTGGTGGTGCAGGCCCTGTTGGTACCCGCCTGCGGTTCCCGCAGGTGAGTGCCAGCCTCAGCACGCGCTATTGCAGTGCGACTGCCAAGATCGATGTGGCCGACATGGCCTTGCGTGCGCAGGATCGCTTTCTGGGGAGCCGCACGTTGTTCGTGACCGGGGAGCGGGCCGAGGAGAGTCCGAACCGTGCCCGTTACGCGGTGTTTGGTCCGCATCGCACGGACACACGCGACAGTCGGCGCAGGTGCAGGCATGTCGATCATTACAGGCCCGTGCATGCATGGAGCGAGGCGCAAGTCTGGGCCATCCTGCAAAGGTATGGCGTAATTCCGGCCCTTCCTTACCAGATTGGTTTTGGGAGGCTCTCCTGTGCGCTCTGCGTGTTTATGAGTGTGGATCAGGCTGCAACCTTGCGGCACATCATGCCCAAGCGTTTTGACGCACTGGCTGTGCTGGAGCAGACGTTTGGTTGCACCATGAAACGCAAGTGTGGGCTTCATCACTTTGCAGACAGGGGCCGGGTCTATGCGGCGGCACTGGCACGGCCGGATCTGGTGGCCCGTGCACTGGAAGATCAGTGGCACGGGCCGGTTGTTACGTCATGCTGGGTGTTGCCCGCTGGAGCGTTTGGGGAAAGCGTGGGGCCGGGGTAAAGAATATCAAGAATATGATATCCGAACGAAATTAGCAGGGTGGCATTTCGCTCAACGGGAAACTACTCCCATTATGAGAAATTCTGAATTCGACTTCTATTTTCTCACCAGTCTCAATACGTGTTAAACTTTTACGTGCCGAATAAACTGAGCTGTGCTGTAAAATTTCTGCCAATTGCGCAGATGTAAACAATCCCTGCTCTTCCCAGATGGTCTTGAAAGTGAAATCGATAAACTTGTCTTTGAGCTTCCAGACCAAAAATCTTGAGGCACAATGGTTTTCTTCGTTTTTGTGGGCAACGTTAGTAACACAATAATCCCCAATAACAGGAATATTGCTTTCTGAGTCCGAAGCGTATGATACTCCAGTAAATGTCATATATGTCACGAGGCAGGTTCCTTCATTCAGGTAATTAAGATACTTCGAATACCACATGTATAAACAGAATTTAATGTCAGAATTATAATAAATAAGATAGTTCGCTGCCACAGCTTGGGC
>NZ_BAJU01000028.1 GCF_000613865.1 Acetobacter okinawensis JCM 25146 | reverse complement strand
GGACGAAGATGTTCTCGAATTCCGGAGAGATCAACCAGCCGGTCAATAGATCGAAGCAGGTGATTGTCTGGTACATGCTGCTCCAGGCTGAACCCATAAAACAGGGTTTCCTGAACCCCGGTTCGCTTACCCATCATCTGCCGACACTCCTTGACTGATGACGACTGAATCAGGAAGCAATGATTATTTCAAGAGCGACTTTTTCAACAGAATTGGGGGAAAACCGGTCGGTCCGGGTTTGGGTGGAATTTTTTTGAAAGCGGACGTCTCCGCCAATCCCTAGGCGGTTCACTCATGGAATTGCTGTTCGCCCGGACATCCTTCTGGTCTGATGCATTGACACTGGATGACCTTCTTCCGCAGCTGACATCAGGCCGGATGATCTAGGTTCATGACGAATACCGGAAGGCAGGTCTACCACTCAATGTGATTGTAGAACACGTTCTCTTCTATAAAAGACCAATCCGATCCGATGAGCAGCGCGATGTTGCTTGCGCTTTGAGGGATCTTGGTCGGACACAGCATCGCACGGCTAAGGCCCGACTTTGGATAGCAGCCCCTGATTTTCCATCGCGAGATCGAAACAAGCCTTGATGGCATCACAGGTGAAGACATCTCGTAAAGCGCTACGATTTCTCCAGTGTCTTTCTTTGCCCAGCAGTCGTTTTCTTGGTCATCTGCCTCACTGCAACCATATGTTCTGACACTAAGTCCTGAGCCTAGGGGACGCATATGTTTACATGTCAAAGGGCATTTTGTAACAAAAAGCGTCACTACATAGGGTTCTAAAGCGGATGTCGTCGAAGCCAAGCCATCATTCGGTCCTTTCGTACTGGCATTCCGCTCTTCTTGATGATGCCCAGATGAAGATCTCCTTTAGCCGGGATAATCTGGTTGCTCTTGACGAAGAGGGTTTTGAAAAAGGCCAGCTGCCGCCAGACAAAACCCAGGCACTGAGAAAGATGCATCCTGCCTCCCGTGACCTGGCTCCCGACGATTCCATTATCGCGATGGCCGGTATCCGCATTCTTCTCGGACAGGTCAGTCATTCCACCGAGCATTCGAGACAGCCTGCCCTTTTCTGTATGGCCATGCTCGTCAACGTCAGTCCGGGAGGCACCATCGAGCCGCTCAAGGATGCGCCGCCCTGGATAAATCGAGAGCTTCTCGAACCGTCGGATGGTGACGTCCTGATTGGTGATTTGGCCACCATGGACACCTGGCTCCAGCTCAATCCGTTTGAAGGAGGCAGTCTCGGCAAGACCCTGGAGTGGGCGGAAAAGCTTTGGAACGCTGTGACCGGAGAAGACGGATTACCCGACGGCTACGAGCTCTGGGAGCGCGTGGCCCTTCAGCCTGCGGAGGCCAGCATCGGATGATTGCGACCCTCCATCAGCGACGGTTTTACGATACCGTTCTGGCTGACACCGATCTCGTAACACCTCTGCTCGCACGGTATGTCGATGGTGGACCGGAACCGGCCGTCGTGGATGAGTCCCAGAAGTGGGCTGCAGCGGGCCGAGCCAGGGGAACGATGACTTTCGCCTATGGAATGTCATCCAACCAGTCTGAAGCCATGACGGCGTTCTGCTCGGTGAAAGATGGTGACATTCTCGCCGTGAACGGCCCCCCGGGCACCGGCAAGACGACACTTCTGCAAGGTATCGTCGCAACGGAGCTGGTGACACGTGCCCTCGAGGGTGGTGATCCGGCTGTCATCGTCGGGACCTCGACCAACAACCAGGCTGTCACCAACATCATTGATGCCATGAAAAAAGCCATGGCTTCCAAGGACAGCCGGCCATGGGCGAGAAGATGGATTGAGGGTGCCGATGCGCTGGGTCTGTATTTCCCGTCTGGAGAGAAAGAAAAGGAGGCTCTGAAAGCCGGCTACCTGATCGCGTCTCCGGGAAGAGGCCTGGGCACGATGGAGTGGAAAGGCTTCCCCGAACGTGAACGGGACACAGTCGATGCCTGGGCCTCCCGTGACGCTTGGATTAACGGCTACTACAGTTCTTTCTATCCGGCGTCACTCCGCCAGTCCGCAAGGAGCACCTTTCAGGTCACAGTCCTCAGGGGGCGCGTCACGATATCAGCCTTGTTGAAGATGGCATCGCGAAAATCCGCGCCCGGATGAAAGTGCTTGTCGAAATAGGGCAGGTCTGTGCTGGAGAAGCCAGAAAGCTGAATCAGCTTTACGTGGCCTCAGGCTATGGAACATATCCCGACATCACAGAGGCCATCGCCCAGCGGGAAGCCCTTCTTCAGGAGCGCAGGCCAAGGGAAGACGCTCTCAAATCCGACCTCAAGGAAAAAGAGGCCGCTGCCGCCGTTCCGCGCGCCCGGATCAATGAGGAGAACCGGAAAACCCGGGACCTCCTGAAGCAGCGTGATGATGCTGTGCATGCTGCCGGGCAGAAAGTCGAAGAGGTGGGAGCACATGCCGTCGCACTCATTGCTGCATTGCCGAAGGGCGGTTTCTTTTCGAACCTGATGAGTGGACGCAACTGGGCGAATGTTGAAAGGCTTGTCGCCGAGGGTAGACAGGGCAGCTTCTTTCGGTCGCTCATGCAGGCTCAGGTCAAGTCCAAGCTCGAATGGATGAATGCCATCAATGAGATGACGGAATCAGCCGAGAGGGAGCTCGCAACAGTCCGGAAATCCCGGGAAGAGACGCGTCAGGCTCGAGATACCCTGGTCCAGAAGTTGGAACGCGAGGTTGCCGCTGCCGACCTGGTGAGCAAGACCGCCCGAGCAGAGTACGATCACTATGTGGGAGGCTCCTATGTTCTGGCCGGTCGCGAGCTTGAAAAGCTCGTCACCCTCAAGCATCAGATACTCCAGCAACTTCAGGATTGCTGCACGTCCATTGAAACGGTTCTGGCACCGTCCGACTGGGCCGCGATGTTCGACATGCCGGAAGAAAAACTTCCCTGGCGCCAGAGCAACTGGACAGGAAGGCTAGATGTCATCGAGGATTTCCTGGACCGGACAATACGCTACGCTCTGTTCCAGTATGCTTTGCGCTACTGGGAAGGTCGGTGGGTCCTTGAAGTTCAGGCTCTTCAGGATGCGCTCGAGCAGAACGACAACAAGGTCTATCCGTTCAAGGTTGGCGGCAGAGCCATGGAGGCCATGTATCGTCGATGGGCGATGCTGACACCGCTCTTCATCGTGACGGCAGCCAGCCTTCCGAAGTTTCCCAAATGCACGATGATGGAAAAGGGCAAATTCGTCGAACGTTTCATGGCAGGCTTTTTCGACCTGCTCATTGTTGACGAAGCCGGACAGATAGCCCCCTACCAAATGGTCCCGGCCATGGCCCTTCTCGAAGAAAGCCGTTGTGGTCGGGGATGTCTTCCAGATTGAGCCGGTCGTCACCAGTTCCTATGCAACGGATACTGGCAATGCCCGAAAGGCCGGCGTTCAGGAATACTTCTGGGATGACGACGGACCGGTTGATCCCCGCGTCGTCACGGCCGCCCCGGGAAACAATAACATCATGGGCTCCGTGATGCGCGTGGCCCAGACGGGCACCAGTCACTCCTCACCGGACAGCCCTGTTCCCGGCATCTTCTTGACCGAGCACCGCCGTTGCCGACGGGACATCATCGAGATCTGCAACGAACTCGTTTATAACGGCCGCCTGAAACCCGTGACCGCAGAACCGGACAGGGAACCTCCTCTGCCCCCTCTTGCTTGGGCCAATGTCAATGGAACGTCGGAGCGTCTGGGGCGCAGTCAGCGCAATCCCCGTGAAGCGGAGGCCATCGCGCGGTGGATTGTCAGTAAAGCGGATGAATGGAAGGACTTCTACGACAAGCCGGTGAACGAGATTGTCGCGGTGATTGCCCCCTATGGACCGCAGAGAGACGCCATCCGGCGGGCGTTGCGCAAGTTCAGCACGGCCCATACGGACAAGAACATCTCGAAAATCAAGGTCGGCACGGTCAACGCCATGCAGGGCGCGGAACGGGACATCATCATCTTCTCGCCAACATGCGACCGCAAGGCGAGCACGGGATTCCTGGATGGCAAGCGCAGTCTTCTCAACGTCGCCATCTCACGAGCCGTCCATTCGTTCGTCGTCATTGGCACGATGGAAATCTTCGAGCGGAATCCTGCATCGGCCCTGGGAATTCTGGGGAGAGCCTTGTTTTCCAAGGGCTATGAACTCGGGGATGTGACTGGCAACTGGGCAGCAGATACGTCTCTCATCCTCCGTGGCAAGAGGCTGTCATCCGTAAGCGAGCACCACGCGCAACTGGATAAAGCCCTCGCGGACCTGAAAGACGGCGAGGAAATTGTCATTGTCTCCCCCTTCCTGTCCCTGTCCGGCGTCAACGCACCTGAACTCCAGGACAGCATCCGCGAGGCCGTTGGCAGAGGGGCCGTGGTCAATATCGTGACGCGCGCTCCCAACGCTCCCGGTTATTCCAACGGAACATCACCTGCGTGCAGAAAAGCACTCGAGGAGACGGGAGCAAGGCTGCACGACATCAAGCTCCTACATTCGAAGACGCTGATGACGCAGAGCTTCATTGCAGAAGGGTCCTTCAACTGGCTGAGCGTCATGCGCGACAAACCTGAGGGCGCCAACCTGGATACGTCATGGGTGCTGACCGGGGAGGATGCCCATAAAGCCGCCCGAGAAGCCATTGATGAGCTCAACCTTCTTCTGAAAGAGAGCAAGCCCCCGTCCGAAATAGGGCATGGAATAATGGCGGCCTTTGTCAGTCTGACCTGCCCCGGGTTTACCGGAGAGTAAAACTCTCGGAGGATGAGCCTATGGTAGAGAAGGAGAAAACATCGCGTTATTCGCCTGAGTTCCGTGAGCGCGCCGTGCGCCTTCTGGACGAGCATCGCTCGGATTACCCGAGCTTATCAGCGGCCTGTCGCGAGATTGGTGGCAAGCTTGGCTGCTCGGGCGACAGCCTGCATGACTGGTGGAAGCAGGCCCGGCGGGACGCGGGTACGCAACCGGGGCCAACCACGGCCGAGACGGCACGGATCAAGGCGTTGGAGCGTGAGGTCCGTGAACTGCGTCAGGCCAATGAGATCCTGAAGAAGGCCTCGGCTTATTTTGCACAGGTAGCGCTCGACCGCCCGTTTCGCAAATGATCGCGTTTATTGAAGCCTACCGTGCCGATTACGGGGTCGAGCCAATCTGTCGCGTTCTGCCGATTGCCCCGTCCACGTTTTATCATCAGGCGGCCATAACGTGGAGGGGCCAGAAGCTGCCCGTCGGCTCTCAGCCCAAAGTGGCAAAAGGAGTTTGCGTCGATCATGTCCGCTATATGGAAAGCGACAAGGCGGCTCAAATGACCGACATGAGGCGACTACAGCCTGTCTGCTTTGTTTCTGCTGAGGCGTTGCGATGAACTCACACAAAGATCAGCTCCTCCGCGTCTTCCAGGCGAACTTGGTGCGCCTGTACGATCGGGTGATCCGCCCAGTCATGGCTAGTATGCCATACCACGGTGACTTGGGGACCGGCGAGGCAACGTGCCTCGACCAATGTCTTGACCGCGCGAAGGCCCAGGTCGACAACTATACCCGTAATGAGGCGGCCAAGGCGTTCGTACTGACGCTGGCGGGTGTGTTCGAGCGCCAGCTGAGCATCTGGGCACGGTCCATCCAAGACGCGGGCTTGGCCGACGTGACTAGGCTCCGGGGATATGAGCCGTTGCTCGGCGGCTGCGCGAAGATTGCCGGTATTAACCTCGCCTGCGATGGTCTCGGAAACGATCTGACACAGATGTTTGTTGTCGCCAATGTCGTACGGCACGGCGAGGGGCAATCGTGCGACCGACTTCGAGCGTTGGCGCCCCAACTCTGGAACGATGCTTCGACAGATTATTGCGACCTCCTGCCGGGCACGCCCGTTGCTAGCGAGCGTCTGCGTATTCGATCGAGAGACCTCATCCGCTACATCAGAGCCACGACCCGTTTCTGGGGCCTCGCCGACCCTCTGCCCATGGCCGTTACCGATCCGCCCTGTTAGAATGAATGACCCGTCAGCTGGCAACCGGTTCGTGATAGTTACAGTAAAGTCGCGGGGAAGAAAAAACGGCCGAGCGGATGCTGCCGAAGCCCTGTGCAAATATCAAAGCTTAAACAATCTGACGCTTGGGATGCCCGTCGAGATTCGAACCTCGATTGAGTAGAATGCGTGCGCAAGTCCGCTATCCGTCTTTGCCGGTAGAGCGTCGGATGATTCATATCGGCTTTCGGGATACTCTCCCTACCGCCTGTATGACCGACATGAGGGCGGTAGAGGACGAAATCATGAGCGTTCTGAAGGCGCCGTTCATATTAGCGTTCCTGTCTTGGGAAGATCTACAACCGTGCTGAAAATTGCTATTCTTGCCGTGGTGACGACTGTGATCGCACTCATCACCCCAGCGTCGGCTGACCAGTCTTTGTGGAAGAGCACAGAGGGCCACGAGTGGGTGTTGGATCTTCCATTTGAAAACGGCTTGACCCAGCGCGTCCTCTACCTTGCCCCGGCCCGACCGCGGGCGACATTGATCATGCTGCCGGGCGGTGCCGGCAAGGTCGGTATGCAACGTGACGGCGACCTGCGCCACGATGACAATTTCGTCGTGCGTACACGACAGGACTGGGTCGCGAGGGACTATGCCGTGCTGATCCCTGACACCATCGCACAGGAGAACTTAAGAGGAGCCCGCAGTTCCCCAGGCTATGGCAAGTTAATCTCAGATTTGGTCGCATATGCCCATAGCCACGTTCCCGCACCCGTGTTCTTGATCGGCACGAGTCAGGGAACCATCGCAGCGATGAATGGTGCCGCCCGAGCTCGGCCGAAGTCGATCTCGGCGTAGTGCTTACCGAATCCGTTTCCCTGCCGGGTCGGCGGAGTGCCGAGACTGTGTTCGACGCCAACCCGTCGGACGTGCGAGTTCCTGCTTTGGTCGTGGCCAACCGCGATGACGCTTGCAACGTGGCGCCACCGGAGATGGCGCCTCGCATCGTCGCAGCCATGACGCACGCGCCTAGCGCGCGCGTGCTCACAGTTACCGGAGGCTTGAAGCAGTCAGCCAAAGCTTGCGGCTCGCTCTCGCCGCACGGCTATTACGGCATCGAAAGTCAGGTCGTTAACTCGATCGCAAGTTGGCTGCGCGAGCAGGGCGGCTGATCAACTTTACAACAATCATGCACGCTATCGCGATGTGTGGGGAGCGCCCTATGTCTGATATGGCGGCGACAACTTTCTATCGACTTACTGCCGAGATAAAGTGGTCATTATAAGTTCAGGTGTGACAAGATTTCAGGAAGACTACGTAGCTACCGTAGATGTAGTCAACAGACTACCTGCGTTTCGTTCTGCCGCTGTATCTGCTCTAACCGCTGACGTCGGCCGGTACTGATAGGCTAAAGATCGTAAGTCAGACGGAATGCGTCTTTGTAACTCTCGATTTTCGCTCTAACGGGTGCATTAAAATGTACGCCCGTGACATATCGATGGTTGCGGGAAAGTTCGGTTAAAATCTTACGGCGTGTCTTTGCGGCCAAGCCGGGATTGTGATCAAAAGCAAATGTGACGTCAGGCCGCGCTACCTGAATATGGGGGAAATGCAGGACATCGCCCCAGATCAGGAGAGAGTCGTCTTCACTTTCCAAAAGATAGCCGGAATGACCTGGCGTATGCCCTGGTAAATGGACGGCTGTGATCCCGGGGAGCAGAACATCTCTGTCCTCGAAAGGTGTTATCTGCTGCTGGTAAGCAGCAAGGACATTGCGAGCAACGTCGAACAGGCGCTGATGTGCAACAGGTGCAGCATCGCGTCTCTCTTCGTTTCGCCAGAAATTCAGCTCTGCCTGATGAAGGAAAAACTTTTCAACGTTGCGGAAAGATTTTGTAGCAAAAGGCCCTGCCAGACCGCCGACATGATCGCTGTGTCCATGTGTGAGAAGGATCGTGTCAATCTGCAGGGGGTCATAACCTGCGGCGATCAGCGCAGGAATCAGTCGGCCGCCCCAGCCGTTGAGGTTTCCAGCACCACCATCGATAAGAATGGTCCGCGCACCGGCCTCAATAACAAATGCATTGATGTTCATGTGCGATGAAGGTGAAGTGTCTGCCGCGCCCAGAAGCGACAACGCCTCATCTTGATCAATCCCATCAAGAAGGTCGAGCGAGGCGTCTAGAGAGCCGTCACTCAGAACCGTTACGGCGAACTCTCCGACACGGTAACGGCTGATTTCAGGTGCCTGAAATATTCGTTCTGATGACATGAGCTTATCCCTAGCTTGCTCATCTGGTATCGGACAGACGATGGGTGTCTGCCCGATACCATCCGGCGCAATCTCAGCCGTGCTTTACCTGATCACGCGACACCGTTCAGTTTGCAAAGAATGGCATGCCGAGCCGCTTTGACCGTTTCAGGTGTGGTGCGGTTGTCGATAGCCTGCTGCTTTGTTGCGGCATCGCCGCCAACGACCATATCTTCGTTTTGCATGAGAGCGTCGACACCCTGCTGCGCCACGACATGCAAGTCATTTTTGGGCCCATGATCGATCTTGCTGGTGGCCATGCCGGCGTTCTTGTGAAAACGCGTGTTTGTGGCACCCGGGAGCAGGGCTGTGACACTGACGCCCGTATCGCGAAGCTCTTCTCGCAGGGATTCTGAAAACATAAAACCGAATGCCTTGGAAGGACCATAGACAGTTTCGTAAGGTGTCGGTGTGGTTGCCGAGAGGGAGGACACAATCATGATCCGGCCCGCCTTGTTGGGCACCATGTGCTGCACTACACGCTTGGCCAGATGCACCGTCCCGGAGATATTGATGGCAATGACCCGGAAATCATCTTCGAGCTTGTTATCAACAAAGGCCCCGCCCAGACCGATCCCAACATTGAGAACGGCAATATCGATGTTTCGTCCAAGATCTTTCGTAAACTGCCAGAACCCTTCGACGCCGTCATAAGTCGCTGCATCCGCCTGAAATGCATAGACTGCTACACCGATCTTTTCGAGTTCTGTTTTGGCGTCGTGGATTTTACCACTGGCCCCTGAAATGGCGAGGTCATAACCCATGCCACCGAGGATACGTGCAATCTCGAAACCAATACCCGAAGACGATCCGCTGATCATGGCAAGTTTGCTCATCTGTCTCAACTTTCCCCCAAGTTTTATAAAACGGGGCGACACACAGCTGGTCATGCCTGTCGCCACTTGTTTGTGGAGTTAAGCGCGAAATCAGTGAAAATCCATGCCGCAGGCGGAGAGCTGAAATCAACGAAGTGATCGTTTTTATTCACCTGTTACGTTCTGATCAGGTTTTTGCCCCTGTATCAGGCGAATAAGAGCCCGTAATGCTTCAGGAAGCTGTCGCCGGCTGGGATAATAAATAAAGAGTGGCGGTCCCATGGAGGCCCATTCGGGCAGGACCTTGACGAGCGACCCGTTTGCGATCTGCACTGCCGCCCGGCTTTCAAGGTTGTAACTGATCCCCCCATCGCGTTCGGCGATCTCGATAGACAGAACGGTTTCGTTGACGATCACTGACCAGTCCGTGTCCAAAAAGACTTTCTCTTCGCCGCGTTCCAGCTCCCAGTGATAGATTTTTCCGCTTCCCATCCGGATCCCTATACAGCGATGCTGGTGTAGGTCGGCCGGACCTCGAAGGGGTGGAGCTGATGCAAGATAGGCAGGCGATGCGACTGTCACCCATCGTAGATCGGGACAGAGCGGGACCGCGATCATGTCTTCCGGTATTGTGCCACCATAGCGAACCCCCGCGTCAAAACCCTGTTCGATGATGTCCACCACGGCGTCCTCCACCGCGACTTCCAGACGGACGTCGGGATAAAGGGTGGCATAACGCGCAATCACCGGGGCCAGAACAAGCCGGGCGGCGTCAGTTGGTACGTTCAGACGTAACTGTCCAGCGGGTCGGTCCCGAAAACGATTGAGGCTTCGAGCCCATTGGTGATTTCAGAGAGTCCTGACGTGACATGCGAGAGCAACTCCCGTCCAGCTGGTGTTAGCGTGACACTGCGATTGGTCCGGTTGAAGAGACGTACACCCAGACGCTTTTCCAGTCCGCGGATAGCGTGGCTCAAGGCCGATGGAGAAAGATCCAGTTCTGCTGCAGTTTTGCGAAAGCCGCCTGTCTTGGCGATGGCGCAGAACAGGTTGAGATCTCCCAGATCTCCACGTGAAAGATGCATGATGCGTTTCGCTCGTTCGTTCATATCTGTTGAGTATAAACATACACCATGTGCCGTTTGACTCAATTACAAGCCTTATGAGGTTGCGCTAGGATGCCCGGATCAATCGCCTTTCCTGGCCACTCAGACAGAAGGAGCAACGTGAATGTCAGAAAGAATGCGAACAATCGTCGCAAAGGATCGTGTTGCAGTCATCACCGGTGCAGCAAAAGGCATTGGCGCTGCTCTTGCCCGGGAATTTGCGGCCCGGGGGATGCGCTTGGCACTTCTTGATCAGGACGGAGATGCATTGGAGGCGCTGGTGTCCACGCTGCCCGTTGAAGTACTGACTGTCATGGGTAACGTGACCGATGATACAGTGCTTCTACGCCTGCGTGATCAAACGCTGACCCGCTTTGGGGATGTCGGATTACTGGTGAATAATGTTGGTGTGCTGAGCAAAGCCGGTCCATGGGATTCACCCGATGAATGGGACCGGACTCTCAACGTCAATTTTCGCGCTGTCCTCAGTGCACAACATTTATTCGTGCCGCATATGATCGCCGCAAATCGTCCATCGGCCGTGGTGAATCTTGGCTCCAAGGAAGGGATCACTACACCGCCTGGCCACGCCGCCTATTCTGTCGCCAAGGCGGCAGTGAAGGTGCTCACCGAGCAACTGGCCCATGAACTTCTGGTCTCCACGGGTGGGAGTGTTTCGGCCCATCTTCTGGTGCCAGGTTATACATGGACCCCCATGAATTTCCACGGCAAGGACGGGCCTCATGACCGTAAACCGAAGGCCGCATGGACAGCGGAACAGGTGGTAGATTATTTTCTGCAGCGGCTATTCAGTGAGGACTTCTACATCCTGTGTCCTGACAACGAAGTCACATCCGAAATGGATATGCGCCGCATCCAGTGGTCAGCCGACGACATGATTCACAACCGTCCAGCACTGTCACGCTGGAACCCGGCTTGGGCGCAAAAATTTAAGCAATGGATGAAAGAAGCGTGAGCTTTCGAATGATCAGTTCCGGGCATCGCGAACTCTGGTCGCCGTCTGCTTCGCGTTAATCCTTTTCCTGACGATCATTTCAACAATCAGGACCGGATCGGCAGTCGCATCATATATCGTTGAGTGGACGAGACTTTCGGGGGCAAGAAAAATGTATGACATACAAAACCGATATAGTGGTGGTTCTAAAGGACGAACCAAGTGGACAGAGCGAATATCCGTTTTTTGCCCCCTGTTACCTAACTTAAAAGTAATAATCTTTCGACTGATGGTTGTCAGGATAACTTATTCTCTGTGTTGTAATCCGTGTCGGGATGTAGCGCGTACGGACCAACTACGTGAAGGCACTGACCGCCATCACGAAGACAAAAGCGTGCGTGTCGTAGGTTACGTTGACCCGACTGCAAAAAAACGTCGAGTTAATCTGCTCTTCCCCTCAAACGACAAGACTGATCTTCAACATCAAAGAAATCCGTCTACCCAATTATTCACCCATCCAATTACCACAACAGGCATGGAATCACAGATACCGACACCAAACAACGGAGTTACTAAGGTTCTCCAGATTATCGGGTCACTAGTTACTCAAATAAACCACTACAGGCATTTCCCTCTCGGCAGCGACTGTAGATGACGAAACGACCCAGATGTCAGTTTGAAATCAGAACGATTTAATAGTATTAGGATCGAAAAACCGCTGCGTAGTTAAATATGTATCTATTAAAACATCGTCATTATGGGTTATTTTAAATAATAGTGTTGCCCCAAGCCACATCTCATAGAAAATTTTTGCAGTTTTTTTTGGTTTTTCTGATATTGATATCGACCCATCTAAAATTGCGCATTCAATAGCACCTGCTATTTTGCTTATAATGTTATCGGTTCCCTCAATAAGCACTCTTCTCATCGGCTCAGACATATCAGACACCTCGGCACCTAGTTTAACAGTGAGGCATTTGCTCGTTTTTTCACCAACTCTCTGAGAAGACATCCATCTTTTCCAGTATAACATTAAGCGATCATACCCATTCAAATCTGGTCTGCTAAATATGTCATCAATTAAATCGGCGTAAGAGCGGAAATATTCTTCCAATACCTCAACCCCAAGGGCATCTTTAGACTTAAAGTAATGATAAAACGATCCCTTTGGGACATCTGCAGCAGCTAATATTTCGTTTAATCCAGCTGACGCAAAACCTTTCCGGCCGATTATCACTCGTGCAGCGTATAGAATGTCCTGCTTGGTGTCGCGATTATGCGCTGTGTGTTGCATGGAGATAGTGACTCATATATAAGAGTGAATAGACTAGTCGTCTACAAGAGTATTTTTGAATAAATAAGGAGTCCTAGAGTTTTATGTTTCTGATCATCTACAAGATCCGTGAAGTTGGTGTATATTAACATGTTCTTTTCAAAGTTCAGGAAAGAAAATAATAAAGATGTATTATCTGTACATCAAATTCTTGCGGAGTCAATATTCGAACACAGCTTGAGTGGCTGCTTTTATCTAAAAAATGGCAAGGTGGCTGATTGTAACAAAGCCATGTTAGATCTTGTTGGCGGTAATAGAGATCAGATTATAGGGTTGAGTGTTGAAAGATTTTCGCCAGAATTTCAGCCTAATGGAAAGAAATCAAGCGATTCCACTCAGGACATAGTAGAAAGGCTCCTTAAATATAGAAAACCTATTCAATTTGATTGGGTGCATTTACGTATTGACGGAACTTTACTTCCTGTTTTTGCAACGATATTTCTCATAAATATTGAAGGACATGACGAAATTGCTGTCGTCTGGGAGGACAGGCGTGAGCAATTTGCCTCACAAGAACAGCAGAAAAAAAATCAGAAAAACATAGAATTTATGACAGATTCTTTTCGTAGAGCTTTGCTAGCTATAAAAACAGGTGATCTAACGGCCACATTAGATCAGCCTTTTGCGCCAGAATATGAATCTATCAGAAACGATTTTAATGACGGGCTTAGTGCTATTAGTGCAGCGCTACAGAAAATTACTAGCAACACGGTTGTTGTCAGCAATACCTCTGCAGAAGTCTTCACCGCGACCGATGAACTAGCAAGGCGGACAGAAGAGCAAGCTTCCAGTCTTGAGCAAACGACGGAAACGGTTTCGTCTATCAATAAAAATATGCAAGAAATTGCATCAGTAACAAAAAATGCGCGGGATACATCGATTTTAACAAAGAATAGTGTTGATTTGTCTAAAGTCACCATCGAGAACACTATAGATGCCATGAAGAAAATTGAGGAATCATCTTCAAAAATCAACTCTATTATTGAAACAATCAATGGAATTTCATTCCAGACAAATATTCTAGCTCTTAATGCTGCTGTTGAAGCTGCTAGAGCTGGGGAGCATGGACGTGGTTTTTCAGTTGTTGCCAGCGAAGTCAGGACGCTTGCTCAGCGCACAGCCGACGAGTCTAAAAATATACAAGATCTCATCTCCCATTCTTACGCTGTTATCAACAATGGAGTCGGATTCGTTAGAGATACACAACGATGCATTTTAGATATTTCAACTCAGATTAACGATCTAGGTAATTTGATTGAAAGAGTCTCGACATCAGCAGCAGAACAATCCGGTGGGCTCAACGAAATCAATACAACGATGAACGAATTGGATACCATAACTCAAAAAAATGCCGCAATGGTTGAAGAGACCACTGCGGCAGTTCATAATCTTGCACGAGAGGCTGCGTCTTTAAACGATATCGTGAATCAATTTCAGTATAAACGGCACTATACGCATGAAATTTCAATTCCACCTAACATTGGAAGATAATTCACCCGCTACGTTAGTGTAATGTCAAGTCGTTATAACACTGAGTCTATATCCTATTGTTTGTAGGCTCAGTGTTAATGGGTAAACTTCCAACTTTTTGTTATTATTCGCAATTTTCTCTTTAACAGCGATGAATGGCCTGAGTATGATAACTTTCTTGTTGAGGTGGTCGTGAGATCTTATCATTGTCACCGTGAACTTCTATTACTGTATCGTGCCATCACCCTTCAATTTCCGTCAGATAAGCTTAAAAAGGCCTACCGATGATAGTTTTTCCATGCGGAAAGTGCGTACAGCAGGATTACAATAATTTATTCGACAAAAATCTTGTCGAGATTTATTTTCAACCCATCCTTGATGAGTGCCTTAATATAGTCTGCTTCGAACAACTAATGCGTGTTAAGTGCGGTTGTGGACGAGTATTTTCTCCAGATTATTTTAAACCATTATTGTCGGACAGCGATCTCCACAAAAAAGTCACGACATTATGTATTGATTCCGCGGAAGTATTCATAAAAAAATACACTGGTAAATATAGCGTTTCTATAAATATATCACAAATAGATATCAATAATAGAGTTTTTTTAGATCGTTTGAAGGATATTTCGAGAAAAAAACCACGATTCCCACAAAACATCATTTTTGAAATTTCTGAGAGGATGAAGGTTAACAAAAATATTGTTTCAAAAATCAAAAGACTAATAGATTACGGCTTTAAATTTTCCCTTGATGACTTTTTTTCGGAGCATAGCACATTGCTACCGGTTGTTGATATCGATCTGTATGGAATAAAGATAGACAAGGGTATGTTACAAAACTTTTCTTCCAATCTCAAAACGCGGTCTTTGATAGAAGCCATTATATATTATTGCAATAGAATGCAGATTTATTGTTACGCAGAGGGAGTTGAAACAATTAGTGCATTCTACGAATTAAAAGGAATGGGTGTTAGAAGATTTCAAGGCTTTTTCTGCTCCCCTGCTGTCAGTTTAGACGAACTGGACCATCTTATTGAGAGTTGGACGGTACAACATAAGTAGAACTGAAGTTACATTTATATTTAGTTATGAATCTGTAAGTAACCATATTGCAGAGAATAATACAAAGGCGGAGCGACTGTTGAACCTGCACTGGATTTGTGTACGTCCAGACTTCGGTCGACTACGGAGTAGATCGCGCCACTTTTAAGCAGACGCGTGCTGCGGCTTCTGAGTGCACCTTCCTTGAACGCTGATTGGCAATGAGCCACGCGAGACAAGATGGATGTGAGCGGAAGCTGCAGGTGACCCAGTCCATGCGTGCCCACGTTAATACAAAAACTACTAAAAATAAAAGAGGAGAGAAAAAATGGAAAGAGATGATCATAGCGTAATGAGCATTCGGCATCGTCACGATTTTATCGGAATGAATGAAGACGATTTTAACGCTATAAAAGGTCTTCGTAACACTCTTGTAAATGCATTACCTGACGCTCTCGATGCTCTTTATGAGAAAATTCGGAAAACGCCCGAATTAAAACGTTTTTTTTTCGTCTGAATCAAAAATAAATCAAGCAAAAAAAGCTCAAACCCTTCACTGGCAAGCTCTTCTAGACGCCCATTTCGATGGATCATATGTGAAGCAGGTACGTCGGATAGGAGAAGTTCATGCACATAGTGGCTTGACCCCCCGTTGGTATATCGGCGGATACACGATCATTCTTGAACGCCTCATTCACTCCATTATAGAAGATCGAAAGGATGGTATCGGGTTCTTTTCTCAGGCATCTGGACGAGAGCGTTTGGCCAAAAATGTAACTAGCCTGTGTAAGGCTGTTCTAACAGAAATAGATCTTACAGTATCATATTATCTGGATGCGATGGAAACAGAGCGGGCTGAACTGCGTGCAGAACAAGAACGACGAGCACAGGAAGACCGCAGTGTCATTTCATCAATTAATGCGGCTTTGACGTCTTTAGCGGATGGCGATCTCAGCTATCGCGTAACAGGAATATTTCCCGAACGCTCTGAGCTGTTGAAACAATATTTTAACGGTTCAGCGGAGCAGCTTTCTAAGAGTATCGGTAGAATATCAATATCTACCAAAGATGTTATGACAAATGCTGAAAGCATACATCACGGAGCAGATAATCTCTCTTTGGCAACAGAGCAACAGGCCGCTGCACAAGAGGAAATGTCGGCAGCAGTGACACAAATTGCGCTAAGTGCGTCTGAGACAGCTAAAGAGACTATGAAAGCCCAACGTATGGCTAGTTTAGCACAATCAGAAGCTGAGCAAGCTAGTAAAATCACAGCTGATGCAATAGAAGCCATAAATAGAATGGAACAATCTTCCAAAGAAATAGCTAATATAATTGGTTTAATAAATAATATTTCTATGCAAACAAATATTTTGTCACTCAATGCCGGGGTGGAGGCGGCAAGGGCCGGTGAGTTCGGGCGCGGTTTTGCAGTTGTGGCAAGTGAAATCCGCGCGCTCGCCGAGCGTTCTGCAAAGGCCAGCAAGGAAATAGCCGCGTTAATCACAAAAGCTGCTGCCGATGTAATCTCTGGCGCCACGCAAGTACATAACGCCAGGGAAGCTTTGGAACGCATCACAAGTCAGGTTATCGCTATTAACGAAGCTACAACCAAAATTGCAACAGAAACCCAATCACAATCGGCGGGGCTGAACGAGGTAAAAGTAGCTATTAGAAGTTTGGAGAAAACGACATTAGAAAATGCTGCCATCGCTGAAGAAAGTGCTAATACCGCACAAAGATTAGTTATAATGTCTAATGAACTATCTGATGACGTTTCAATATTCAAAATTGATTCTGCCTCAAGGGAAGAACGATAAATTTATTCGTTGCGCTGTAAGTTCTGGCTACAAAAGAACGTTTCAATATTTTGGACATTTGATTCAAAGATGATCTTCGCGAAGACCAGTAAACACGTCGCGACCTGCACACGATAATCGTCTGTGTCTCAATTGGGCGCTTTATGTGCTGCGTGTCAGTCCTTCGTCACGCCATCTACATGAGCGCTACGGACAATGGAACTCAACCCGTCGGTGGACACGGAAATGCGTCTGGCACGCTCTCGTGGCGTCAACCCGACGGGACGGGGGAGTTTCTGGTTATTCCGGCGCTGATGCCTTGATACACTCACCGGTCGTGGCACACCGCCACCTGCTGGCCGACAAGCGGTATGATGGTGACAGGATGCAGAAGAACATGCTTTTTGCGTGGTATTCTTCCCGTAATCCCAGCCCACAAAGCTTCCGCACAAAGATTGTCTTGTGCGCTGGCTACTGAATTTTACCAAAGCGAAGCCGCAGGATGACGTGACGATCCCTTCCATGGATATCGCGATTGCGTTCTTTGGCTATAAATAGCACATCTCCATAATCTGGAAGTCTATGGCTGCTCTGAAAATGGAAACCGACAAATACTTCTGGCGTCCCCGGGATTTTATCCAACCCAGCCACGCACACCCTTCCACGCCTCATTCAACAAGCTCCCGGCAACCTCCCTGTCAGAGGCGGATCCTTCCAGATCAGGATGTCGCAAGACGGCATAATAGATCTCGCGCATGTCCTCTATGGTCGCGTCATCACGCATCCATCCGCAGACCCGTAACTGACTGATGACCTGACGGTTCAACTCTGCATGCCTGACCCGGAACGCCTCATAAGCCTCCTGAGTGTCAAGCTGCTCCGCCTCCCGTTCGACATGAATAAGCGGCAACGCCCGCGCTACGATTTCTTCCACCAGTGGGTTACTCATGATCAACTCCCATATCCGTTGAAGGCCGCACCACGCGGCCCTTAGACCTGTCCGGCGCTGGCGTTTGTGTCCTATCCTTAACCATATCTTTTTCAGAACCCAGCGCGACAAGCCTGTTAGCCCGTTCCGCCGCATCCTGCGCGATCAGCGCCTGACGCCTGAGATTGCGCCCCAGATCGTCCCATCGCTCAGTGGGGACTTTGCGCAACGACACAGAGGCGGCCCGGCTGCGTGCCCGTTCCCCCGGTTGCTGCTCATCCTCCTCTATCTCTTCCCGGTCCCGCTCGCGGCGGATCCACTCGATCTGGCCCTGCCGGATCTTCATTTCCTCGCCCGTCAGGTCAATGGCGACAGACTTGTATGGATGCTTGCCCATGTCGCCCGCAACGCGGTTCAGCAAATCCTCATACGTCACAGGGGTCTTGTCGCCCAGCGGCCGGGAAAACGTCTCCGCTTCCCGCACAGACGCTTCTCCCACCATTGTCCATGACGCATGGACATGGCGGCTTTCCGCGACATAGGCCGTAAAGCCTGTCATCGACGAACTGCCCCGTGGCAGCGCATTGACATGCTCATCCGATGTCGCGCCCTGTGCTGCGTCAATCGTCATCGCATGACCAAAGCCAAGGGCAATGCGGCCAGTCTGCCGATCCGCCAGAGAATCCCACGGCACCATACCCTCTGTGCCGCCACGGTTCTTGAGGATCAGGCCCTGGTCTGACCAGCCCAGAACATCGACAAAATCACCATTTGACCCCAGCTCCAGCCACCGTTGCCCATAGGAGCGTTGGGCACGACACCGCACCTTGCTGAAAAGCCTCAGCCGGTCACCGACAGCAATCGGCAGATCATAGGTCTCACCCCGCTGGTCAATCGCAGCCCGAACGACCTCCTCTTTCCCGACCTCCCCGCGTTCACGCAGGCGCTCACGCACCGCCATGCTGAGCGCCATAACGTCCTCATTCGTGGGGGCGGACATCGTAATCCCGCGCTTACTCCCAGCAGCGCGAAGCATGTCGCGGCGCTTGAGGTAAAACTCCGCAATATGTGCGACAACCTGCGCGTGATCACCGCCGACGAGGCTGAACGTCCCATCCGTCCGCTTGAGGTCTATCGCCTTGCGGGCGCGCTGCGCATCCTCGGCGTTCTGCTCCTCCTCTGATTTCGTCATGTCGCGGCCCGTGCCACGAAACAGACCCGCGATCATCCGGCCGCGCTCAGTTTTCTGGCGGATAGTACTCAACAGCTCAAACCGCACACCCGCTGGCACCGAACGCATCATCAGTTCCACGCTATCACCCGCTTCAATAGCCTGCGCCTGCTCACGGTCAGCGATGATCCGCATGGAAAAGCCCACCTCCTTCTGCAGTCG
This sequence comes from Acetobacter okinawensis JCM 25146, assembly GCF_000613865.1. Lineage (GTDB taxonomy): Bacteria > Pseudomonadota > Alphaproteobacteria > Acetobacterales > Acetobacteraceae > Acetobacter > Acetobacter okinawensis. The sequence continues at coordinate 14,614 of NZ_BAJU01000028.1, read as the reverse complement.
CAGGAGCTTGAGCATCTGGTTCGGAGCGATCTGGCTTCCCTCGTCAATGATAAGAACCGAGTTAGGAGCAATCGCCACTCGCCCCGCCTCGATCTCGCGCAAAAGCGGAGAGAGTGCGACCGTCCGATCCACCCGGCATCCTTGAGCGCATCCGCCTGTCGCCACGCCATGGCTGTGCCGATGACCTGGCGCCCTTCCTCTTTCCATGCTGTGACCAATGGTGACAGGAGCGCCGTCTTCCCTGAACCAGCTGCCCCGGTCAGGAAACCAAGCCGCCCCGAAAGCCCGAGGCCATAAATGGCTGCCAGCTGGGCGCGACCGTGATCCGGCTCACGGTCAAAATCCAAACCGGATGCCTCAATCGCCTTGTGCAGAGCCTCCCGCGACAACGCCCCGTCCGTATCGCGCGCCGCCAGCGCCACCAGCTCAGAAAACTCTTTCTCGACGCTAATCTGGAACTTGGAAGTAACACGCTCGCGCCCATGTATCGTTTCCACGACAAGATCCGTCTGCTCCCCTTCCAGCACGACGCCCCGCTGCAAAATCATCTCGCGGACATGATCCATGTCACCAGCCTCATGGATGCCCGCCGCAATCAGGCCGTGCGCTGCGTGCATCCTCAGCACGTCCAGATCGAGAACCGCGCTACTCTTGAAGTCTTCCGCGACCAGCCGGGCGGCAATCGCATAAGCTTCCTCAAACCGCTCAGCATCGGTCTTCGTCGCATACACCGCGTCCGTCAGCGAGGTCGTATGCTTCCAGCCCAGTTCGCCAGCCTGCTCCCGCCATATCTCACGGTCGTTGCTCCCGGTATATTTCTTCGCCCGGTAGGCCAGATTGGCCTGATGCAGAACCTTGAATTTCTGGTCGGCCGACATCGTCTTCCAGTCACCACCCTGTCGTGCGACAAAAGCCTTCGCCTGCTTTTCGGCCTGTTTGCTCCGTTTAGAGAACGCCTCGCAGACCTCCTTGGGGATGTCGTCAATAACGACCGCCCGGCCCCGAGCATCAATGCTGACCTTGATCCCCAGTTCGCGGAGCAGCTGGGCGAGCTGCGCCTGAAAGTAGGCCCCGAAGATGTGGGGCATCGTTTTCGTGATCCGGGCGGAATCCAGAGAGCCGACGTGTCCGTCCGCCGTGGCAACCATGTTCAACAGGATGTTATGAATATGGGCCTGCGGATCGCCGGGCACTGGAATTTCGACCGAAGCCGTGGGGCCTGACGCACCATCCTGAATCTGCATGGCCGGGCGGGCCGCGTAGTGTCGAAAGGACACCCAACCAACCTCGCCTTGCTCGTCGATCTGAACGCCATTCACCATCCGTCGTGCCCAGCCCAGCTCCGCCGCTATCAGCCTGAGTGCCCGATCATTCGCCGTATGGATGGCGTGCCAAATCAGCGCCTGCTCGGCTTTCGTGGACGCGAACTCAGCGGCAAGCGTGACGGACTTGTCGGGCGAAGCGGTAAAATCAAACCCAGAGATCGTGCGTTTGCGGCCACCCGCTTTCCGACCCGCCTGTTTGGTCGTCTTGTCACCCTCAATATCGTGCCATTCCTCGCCAGTATCGGCACGCTTGGCTTCGAACAGGTTGCAGAGTGCTTCATCCGAGGGCGGAGCCGTCAGATCAATGCCGAGTGCGCTGGCTGCAAGCGGACCAATGCCAGGCCCCCAGTCGCCACGTCCTTCCCGGCCAGTATAGTAGTTGTTGAGACGGCCGCCCTTTTCGTGACCGCTGCCCGGCGACGCTTCAGCCCCGGGCGCTGCATCCATCTGATGCTCGCGCAAATAGGCCATGATAAGCTTCCCCGCCCCATCGGCGGAGAGTTTGCGGAACGTCATCATGGCGTGGCGCCCAATCTGGCGACCAGTTCCTGAACAACAGCCTGCATCTCAACCGTGGCCTGTGTCTGGACCCCGATGCTCTCCGCTAAGGCCTCCAGCGCTTTAGCAAGCCGGTTGCCCTCATCGTCCTCAGGGGGCGTCAGTAGCCCGATAATCGTGGTGATACCCTTTGTCGTCTGCTCCGCCTGCGCCTGCAGGAGCATCAGTATCTTCGTGTGCGCCTGGAGCGTGTCGCGCATCTGCGCCATCTCGGACATCTATCTGTACTCCGTTGTAAAACGGCCTACAGACTCTCACAGATGGTTGTGACGCCTGTTCGTGTGCGCCGACAGGCGCATACTACTGCCCGGGTGGGCAGCCTTCGCGTAATGTCGACAACAAAGCGGCCACGATCTGCATGACCGCCTCCCGGTGTGCCTCTGGCAGAGCGCCAATCTTCTGGCATCGACCGCTTCAATCGTCGCGATCTTGGCCGTGCGAACCATGGACGGAGATGGAAGACCGGCCGCCCTGAAATCGGCGATGTCGATGTCAAGCGCCCACCGCCTGTGGGCGACCGACGTAACCATCAGAACCCAGAGCAGATCGGGCGCTCCGGCAGACTGCACTACCCGCACGACAAGGGCCGGGCGATGCTGGCGGACGGGACGGTTTGTATACGGGAACGGAACCTTGATCAGGTCCCAGACCTCAAAGCCCGGCATAGGCATGTTGATCTGCGACAGAATTCCACTCGCTGAATGTCGCGAAGGGATCATCCTGCTCCGCTGTTGCCGATACCCGGGTCAGGATGACCTGACCGTTCTCCACAACATAGCCTATCTCGTCACCAGGCTGCAGGCCCAGTGTCGTACGGACAGCCTGCGGAATGGTCGTCTGCGACTTGCTTGTGAGGCGACTTCTGATCATGCCCGAATTGTAAGGAATTTCCTTGCAGCCCGCAAGTCTTCTGTCGCCAGCACGACATGCACGCCTCCACCCTCAGCACAACGCCTTCAGGATGCACCCAACAGAAGCCCGCGACACGCCTTCAAGCCCGATCAGCGACTGCTCTGTAACCGATAGGCTGACGCGCCGCAGGCGCGGCAAACGGAACGTTTGCATTTGTATATGGAGAAATCTTTTTGGTGATGTTGAAGTGAAGTAGTCATGAGGTAGAGCGCGAGCAAAGCTGATGCTTTATTGATGCGGAAGTGATGGCGTGTTATAGGGTGCGTGCGCAGTCACAGTTGAGCGCAGAGGACAGGGAACGAGTAAAATGTCGGCAGCAGGCATCGGGATAGAAGGGGCACTGGAGGCGCTTGACGGCGCTGCTGGCGTCGCATCTGTACGGGCATGGATGGAGCGCCATCGCGAGGCGTTGCTGGCACATCAGGACGGGCGCCGGATCAACTGGCGGGCGCTGTGCGATTGGTTCGCCTCGGTCGGATTGCTGAACGGCAAGGGCCTGACGCCGAGCGTCCGCTGCGCCCAGCAGACTTGGTACCGGGTCGGGAAATGGCTTGAGCGACGGAACGAGCGCGCTGCGGCGCGACAGGCCGAAACCCTGCGCCTCGAAGCGGAACGCGAGAGCGAAAAAACGGCTATTCAGGCGGAAATCCGCCAGCGCCGCGAGGCGGAAGCCGCCGAAAAGGCCGCCCTGCGCGACAGGATGGAAAGGACAGAAAGGGCGGCGGCATGGCGACGCGAGGAAGTCGCCCGCGTGGCGGAACACAACCAGCGCATGGCGGCAGAAGCCGAAGTACGAAAGGCGCGGGCGGCAACTGTCGCCAATCCGCAGTCAACAACGGGAAACAATGTTGTCGCGCTGACTGGCGACACGCCACTCGTCACACTTGATCTGCCCAAAGTGGTAGGCGTGTCGTATCGGGCCTATGAGCCGTTCGACCCCACCCTGCCGCCAATTCGCAAAGGGGAAATCAACCCCCTGAGTGGGAACGCATGGGAATTTGGCGACGATCTGCCGGGCTATCCCAGCAAGCGGGGTTACGAATTCGAAGATGACTGGCTGAGAGATGTGGGTAGGCTGCTGCGCGCTAGGCACAACACAACCAGTTCCATGACCGAGGAAGAAAAATTCGCCTTTCGTATCGCTCGTGGGAGAGGAAGACTCTGAACCTTAAGCCTCTGCACAGCGTCACAACAGAATAAGAGACAATGGTGAGAGGCAGGCATTGTGCCAGTCTCTCATCAGAAGGTCTCATTCTATGGCTGATGCCAGTAAATTACCCCCAACTCCCACTCGCTCCCCCCGCGCCCTGTGGCGCATAGGTCGCGGCCGCAGCGGCGGAAGTCTAGGCTGTGCCGTCATCGCACGACATGCCATCGGGCTAGGTCATAATGTGCTTGTCGCTGATGGCGACATCAATAACCCGATGCTGTCGCGTCTTTATCCACCAGAGGGAGCACATGGCGTTGGCCGCCCAAAAAACGCGACACTTGAAACCTGTAAGGTCTGGCTGGCCGATACATTGGCGAAGGCGTTGGAACAGCACGCCTCGGTAGTAATCGATATGGGCGGCGGCGACAGGATTAGCGAGGAACTTGCGGCGGAATCTGATCTTGGGCACTTTCTCGCTGCATCAAACCTGATTCCGACCTACGCCTATTTTACCGGTCCAGAACGGGATGACTTCGAGCATATGCACAGGATCTGGCTGGTGGTGCGTTTCAGGGAGGCACTAGCGTGCTCTTCCTGAACGCTGGCCTACAACGTAACGCGAGCCGTGCAGTGGATCCGTTTGCATGGTTGCGAGAAGATCCGCGGTTACTCGCCATGTTGAAAGCGGGGGTCATTCCCATCGACATGCCCGCGCTCACGTCGATGAAGTATATAGAAGAGGAAGGACTGAGCGTATTTGACGCCGTCGACAACAAAGCAGGAGGGTCGGGGCGGCACCTTAATCCACTGTGGGTCCATATGGCTCAGAAATGGCTGAAGGACTTCACCCATAATCTGGATGAGGAGGGAGCCGCCGAATGGATGCCATAAGTCATTCGATCAGCAGAACGCCGGAAGAGGAAGCGCGACAGCGCTTCCTTGCCAGCCTCCACGATGCGGGCATCGATCTGAATAGCCCGCTTGGGCTCCTGCTGACCTGTCTGGGCGATGCAACAGCCGAAACATGCCAGAGCGTAAACGCCGCTGCAGCCCGAATAGCAGCCGCCGAAGAAACTGCACAGATCAGCCTGGTCCAGCTACGCAAAGACCTGACAAACGGCCTGGAAGCTGTGCAGGCAATCCGCTCGGCAGGGGAGCAGCGGGTCAAGATGGAGGAGGAACGCCTCAAACAGTACCAGCAGGTGACCATTGACAAGATGATCGCCTCAATCATGGGAGGACTGAAAACGGAGCTGTATGACCGGCTGAAACAGCAGATGCCACACCATGAGCAGGGGTTTTATCTTGCGACACGCTGGAAAGCGATTTCACGTCTGGCACTAGCCGGGGCGCTGCTTTTCTGTAGCGGTCTGCTAGCCCATTATGCGGTGGTGTCCCATACGCTGGAACGGGCGCGCTACTGTGAGGGCCATAGCTACGTTGCGGAAAGCGGACAGGCATGGTGTGACCTCACACCCTTGCGCATCCCGGCCCAGAACCAGAACTAATCTTTTGTGTCCAAAATGGCGCGCGGTCGCCGCGCGCCATGTCCACCAATTCAGAACGGGATTTCGTCTACCGGACCGGCGTTGCCGTAGGCAGGAGCCGCCTGCCTTCGTTCGGGGGCTGAACCGTAATGCCCGCCCGCTTCGTCGCTGTCCGGGCGGCTGTCCAGCAGAACCAACTCGCCACGGAAGCGGTCCACAACCACCTCTGTCGTGTAGCGTTCCTGCCCGCCCTGGTCGGTCCATTTACGGGTTTGCAACGTGCCTTCAAGGTACACCTTGCGGCCTTTGCGCAGGAAGCGTTCGGCAACATCGGCCAGCCGATCATTAAAAATGACAACGCGGTGCCATTCGGTCCGCTCGCGCTTTTCGCCCGTTGCGCGGTCGTTCCATGTGTCGCCAGTAGCAAGCGAGAAAGAGACGATCTTCGCGCCACTCTGCCCATGACGCACCTCGGGGTCTTTGCCCAGATTACCCACCAGAATGACTTTGTTGACGCTGCCTGACATGTCTAAAACCCCTAAAGAATGAAATTATTTTTGTCTGTCGTGATTTAAAAATTAGTCTTCGTCATCATACTCGTCGCAACCGGCGGGGCAGAAACCCAGATCGATCCCATGTTCACAGCAGCCACGCGTCAAAATCTCAGCTTCATCCTCTGTGACGTAAAAACCTGATTTCTTAGCCAACGCCACAAGCTCGCCCCCCATTGAATCAGAAAGCTGCGACGACTTTGCATCGATATTTCTGGAGAATGTCATGGCAAAACACTCATAGGAACTGCCGCAGCCACGCATCGCTTCCTGTTGGATTACCTCCATCGTAGCCACAAGATCAGGGAACTGGACAAGGGCCGGGTTGCCCTGCATCTCGAATTTTGCTGGAATGGAAAGAACGTCGGACATGAAAGCCTCTCTTTCTGTTCTGGCTAGTCCCGGTCTGGTGTTCCAGCACCGACCGGGGCGTTTTGTTGTTCGGGCCTATTCCCTCCCAACAAATAAAGAGTAGTGCATCCCGACAAAAAGATCAAGAAAAAAGCGCAGAAAACTGCGAAAAATGCTTGTTGTTTCAGTCTTTTTTACACAAATAAACGAAACAATATTGCGAGTTATATTTCTGTATTTGTGGATTCACCTTTCCGACAAGAAAAAATTGGTAAATGTTGTTTCGTTATTACATTTCTTGTCCTTCCATACATCACGCCCCCCTTGCACCCGCTACGCGGAACGGTGGGCAAGAGGCATGGTCGCCCCACCCCACTCCTTGCCTCCTGAGCAAAAAGGCCTCTTTCCCGGCACAAGGGACTGACTGCACCAGAGGGCGCGTGTGACGCGCCAGCCGTAGGCCGCCGTAGGCGTCTGGTGAAACCGCCGACCCTGCTCACTGGTGCAGGCACAAGGTCATGACTGTCCGCAAATCCATAGGAGGGACCCGAGGGCCGTGCGACACGACCGCCAAGAGTCTGGTGGCGCACGGCCCTCGGGAGGTCCCTGTGGAGTTGTGGGCAGCACGCGGGGACGAATAGCGGCAATCCGGTTTTGTCGAGTAGCCGTTATTTCGGGAGAAGCGGTGATGTCGCCATCCAGGTATTAAGACCATTCGGGCATATGGCAGTGCAAACCCGCCACCATAGGTCCCGGCGCAAAGTCGTGGCTATCCACAAATCCACAGGAGGGACCCGAGGGCCGCGCGACACGACCGCCAAGAGTCTGGTGGCGCGCGGCCCTCGGGAGGTGCCTGTGGAGTTGTGGATAGCCCGCCGGGACAACGATACGGCCCTTTTTACAGGCCGGAACGCAACAAAATCAGGAATGAAGACCAAAATGCATCACGGCGGGCTTATGCCCGCCGTGCGATTTCCCGATGATAGTTTACCAACTACCTCTTGTGTTCAGAAGACTGGCGGGCTGGCAACAGCCGCCGTGCAAGCCACCCGCTCGCGGCAAAGGTAACAGCAAACACACCGAGCACCATGACTGTGTTAGTCAGGAAGGCGTTTGTCATTGCTTATCCTCCTTTGAGGTTTCCTTAGCAGGAATATAACTCAAAAACTCAAAAGCTGCACGTTCCAAAATTGCGGCAACCATAACTGCGGGCAACTTACGCCATGACCACCCACCTGCCGCGAAGAATGGAGAAATAAGCGACAGGCCCACCAACGTAAGCGCAAGATTCTGGCAGGCAGACGCCGCCAATTTGAGCCGCTCTGTGAGCTGTATCTCATTCTGTGGGGGCTTTGCCGGGATACCTAGCATTTCTAACACCGCTCCGGAAATTGAAGTCAGCCGGGCCAAAAGGCCCGGCTGTTTGTTGTTCAGATACCAAGCGCCTCGTCTAGAGCGGCGGCGGCTTCCTGTGACACTGTGCGGTTATTCGCACGGGACTGGTAGGGCTGCCATTCTTCGCCCATGACTTCGGCATAAGCCGTGCAGGCTCCGCTGGCGATATGGTACAGAGCGTATGCCTTCACTGCATGTTCGGCTGCGGCCCGGCGCAAGCGGCCTGTGTAGTTATCCTGTCCGTCGATGCCCATGCGGTCGTCGTCGCGGTGTTCGTTCGCCCATTTATCCTTTGCGTCTTTTGCAAGCTGGCGGCGGGTTTCGTAGTAATTCGCCGCACCATGAGCCGAGCGCACAAGCGCATCTACGATACGGTCAAGATGTATCTTGATCGCCTTAAAATCATCTTCGCCGTTAAAAGACATGACCAGAACGGGCCGTAACGCCTCATACTGATCCCGAACGGTGCTCAGGCCGAGGCCGATCATTTCGTCAACGTCTGCAACGTCCAGACCGAAACGTGCGCTGATAAGAGCAATCTGGTCGTCTGAGGGGGCCAGAAGCTCCACATTAGCCAAAGAAGGAGACCGCTGCGCTTTCATGCGCTGTTCCGTTTCGTGGAACTGACGGGCGCGGGCGGGAGAGACGGAACCGGCGGCATCACCCTTGCGGGGGGAGTTCGCCTTGCTTACAGTGTTCTTTACGTCGGACATGAAAATCTCGCTTTCTGTTCTGGCTAGCCCCGGTTTGGTGTTACAGCACCGACCGGGGCGTTTTGTTGATCGGGCCTATTCCCTCTCAACAAGTAAAGATTAGTACATCCCGACAAACATAGCAAGAGAAAAAGCGCAGAAAACTGCGACAAATGCGTGTTTTTTCAGTATTTTTTACACAAATAAATGAAACAATATTGCGCGTTATATTTCTGTATTTGTTTCCGCACATTTCCAACAAGAAAAAATTGGTGAAGGTTGTTTCGTTATTACATTTCTTGTCCTTTCATACATCACGCACCCTTGCACCCCGCTACACGGAACGGTGGGCAAGAGGCATGGTCGCCCCACCCCACTCCTTGCCTCCTGAGCAAAAAGGCCACCTCCCCGGCACAAGGGACTGGCTGCACCAGAGGGCGCGTGTGACGCGCCAGCCGTAGGCCGCCGAAGGCGTCTGGTGAAACCGCCGGCCTTGCGCACTGGTGCAGGCACAAGGTCATGACTGTCCACAAATCCACAGGAGGGACCCGAGGGCCGTGTGACACGACCGCCAAGAGTCTGGTGGCGCGCGGCCCTTGGGAGGTGCCTGTGGAGTTGTGGGCAGCACGCGGGGGGACACGGTGCTCCATACCCGGACAGAGCCCGCCCGACAGGCGTCACAACCGGTTGCGTCATACTGCAAAGAGCGAGCGGAACTGCCCTCGCCAAACAGAAAGCAGAGACCATGACGCCAACGCCAGAAACCATTTCCACACCTCAGGAAAACCCTCATCAGCCTCCCCAGCGGGTCTTTATCCGGGACATTCTCTCTTCACTGGTTCAGGAAGTCATTCCCAGACTGGCACGGGGATTGGTCTATTTCTCGTTCGAACTGGTCGAAATATGTCTCAAGGCGTTTTTCATCTTCCTGTTCGTGAATTTCTGCGCCTTATCCATCCTGTTCATGGGCGACTACATTTTCTGCCATGGCACACACGCGGAGCGTTTCTACGACATCGCCAATATCATTGCGTCCCATATGACTGCGCAGAACGTTTTTTCCTTCATTGGTTTGTATTGGCTGTGCAAAAGAGGGGGCACTGAGTCCGGGGTATGTGCCACAATAACCGCCAGAGAAATGCAGTCCCACACCACGAACTGACCCCAGCCGTTACCGGTGTCCTCTGGCCAACCGGCAAACCGCCCCCGACCTTTCCCAAACACAGGAGCCAGACATGGCACGACAGGGCGACCTGTTCGGATGGAAGCGGCCACGCAGTGCGCCGCGCATCCTCGCGCACCTGACCGATTGCGGCGATCACGGCTGTGTTTACCAGCCGGGTATGCGCATGGTCGCACTTTTCACCTGCCCGCGTTGCGAGTGGGAAAGCCGCTGGATCGAAATGCCAAGCGTTACGGCCTGTCGCAAAGGCATCGCCTGTGAGCCGTGCAATGCTGAACGGGCCAAAGCCCGTAACAGCGTTGCACGGCCTCACACACCTCAGCGCGTGTCGTCCGGGCATGCAAAAAAGCATCAGAACAGAATTGCGTCCCAGTCCGGGCCATAAAGCACTTTCATGCGCCGCGCGTAGCGATCGTAACGCGCGGCCGCTTCACGCGCCTGGGCCTCAGCATCCGCCTCATAGGCCCGCCATTTCTCGCACCAACCAGCCAGTTCCGGAAAACGCCGAGACAGCTGATCCACATCGAGCCACTCCTTCGCTCCGATCCGGCCATACGCGGTAATGTCGCTCATAACCGTCACCAGCGTAGAGACGGTATGGAGCACGATATTGCGGGCAGGATCGTACAGAGTGTTTGGCCGCTCCGGCACCCACGCCTCCAGAACGCGCCACGGGCCAATGTCGTGCGAACCGGGCAGGATGCCGCGAAATCCCGCACCCACCCGGGCAAAGGGCCGTATATTGGCGATGCTGGTATCCGATTCAAACAGCATGACACGGGCTGTCCTGCGCCCCGGCCGGGGCCGTGTTACACTCAGCAGAGCAGCGAAATACCCGCTCCTGTGCACACGACCAGCCTGCCAGATATCAAGGCCCGTTCTCGCATAGCGCGAGGTGTCATCAGGATTGTCCCATGTCAGGGTATGCACCAGCCGGGGATACCGGCGCGTCAGGCGGGTCATCAGCGGTACATGGAAACTCTTGTGCATAGGCTCCAGTTCGAAGGACAGCAGCTTTCGGGAGGTGTGTATCCCAAAGACCGGGGGCGGGCAGACGCCCGTATCGCGACATGCCGCACGTAACCAGTCCCGTAATGCCGCACGATCGCGCGCAGGCCCACGCACTTGTACGCGCACATCAGGTAGCCCCATGTCGCTCATACGCTGCCCTCCCTGCGGGTAACGGCAAACCAATGACGATACCATTCCCCATCATCCAGCGGCGGGGGCGGGGCATTGCGCTGCACATGCTGGCTCGGTAGGCCGGGAACCGCCTGTTCAACCAAAGTACGCATCATGCAAGCCAGTGCTGTGCGATTGCACTCGGGCATGTCGCTCCCATAGCAGACACGCACCAACTCGTCGGCCAGACGCTCACGCGCGCTCCAGACCCTGTCGCACGGGGCAATCGACACCGAGATCAGGGCAGCCTGTTGGCCCCTTGCCAGCACATCAGCGGGCATGTTTGAGGGAGTACCTCTCCACAGTGGAGTGACGGCGATCTGTTTGTGCATTGTTATCTTTCTCCTTCATCCCTCTGCCGCTGCATGGGATCGGGACGGGGGCAACGGACGCGCGAAGCGCGAGCCTGCGACCGTTGCGGCCGCCCCGATCCCATGCGAGGCGTCACAATGCTTTGTGCCAGCCTGTTCACCTGTTCTTTTCTGCTATGGTTTTTACTGATGCTTTTCCTGCGCACCTTTGTTGCCCGTTCCCGCTCTGCCGTTTCACTCTGCTGGTATGGGGTATGCGTTTTCGGGCTGAGCCTGCTCGTGCTTTACGGCATCCTCGGCATCGGCCTTCAGGCCAGTCTGATGGTTGTCGCCAACACGCCGCGCCTGAGCCTGCCTGCCCTCTATTGGCTTGCTCATCAGAGCAGCGGGCAGCTACTCGATGGCATTGCCCGCAAGAGCCAGATCATCAACCAGCTCTTTCACGGAGTTAGCGGCGTCATTGCCCAGGGCGCGATGGCGCTGCGGCTGTGGCGTCGCCGCCGTCAGGCGGCAAGCCGCATGTCCACCGGCGATGCTTGCGCTGCGGCCAGCAAAAACTCCACAGCCGTCGATGCGTGACGCGCGGCTGTGAAAATAGCCCGCTTGTCCGCCTTCATGATTTTGATCCAGCTCTGAAGATACGCCGCATGGCGCGTGGTCGGCGGCACACCTTTCACAGCACATATCTGTGCCGCTGCCAGTTCGGCCACGAGTTCCTCCATCTGGTAGGCAGCATCGCCAAAACGCTGGCCAAAGGTCCTGTCCAGACGGTGAGACGCACCTGTCCAATGCGCAGCTCATGAGACTGGACCCGGAACAGATCAAAGGCGTTTTCGAACGCCTGCGGCTCCGGGCACTGGATGTAATCACGTGAGGGAACGTAATAGCTTCATCGCCCCCAAAACGCATATCCGCACCAGTCGCCGCAACAAATGCGTCCAGTGCTGCATTGGCGAGCACAGGTGCGCAAGCCTCCTGAACTGGAAGCTCTATTCCTTCTATCTGGTCGAGGTTGAAGACCGTGTAGCGTTTCAAAAAGGGCACCGCACGCGGGTCTTCCTCACTCCCCTCGGAGCGCTCACGCTCACTCTGGGGGACATAAGTGGACGCTTTTACGATCATCGTTCCACGTTCGCCGCGGCGCACATGCCCACCCACCTGAACGGCCTGCCGATAGGTCATCCAGCGGCTACTCGAATAGCCCTTTATCGCCCCGGAAAGCCACAGCAGAACGACGTTGATCCCCGAATACCGGTTCTTCGTCAGCGCGTTTGTCGGCAGACCGGCTGCCCCCGTTGTCTTCCATGGCCGTGTCCATGGCAGCGCGCCACTTTCCATCTGGGCAAGAATGGTCTGCGTCACCTCGGCATACAGGTCGAGACGTTCGCTGAGGGCATCATTGCCTGTGGATGTGCTGTTTCTGGCCATGTGTTTTTTTCCTTCCTGACGTCGCCGCCCGATGGGGCGGCTGATACGCAACCGGAAGGGGTCGCCACAGGCAGGCCAATCATACGCAGCACCGTAGCGCAGCGAAGGACCGTAGGTTGATTGGCATGCCGGCGGCCCCAGAAGGGCGTGTCAGCCGTCCCATCGGGCTGCCACGTCCTATCTGTGTTTTCCTTTGGCTTTGTTGTCGTGTTGTCTTCCTTCCTGTCGTGTCTGATCGGGGTGTTTCCGGTACTGCGCGGTTTGGCCTAAATGCCCAATGCACGCCGATAGATATCGAGCAGGGTTTCCTGTTCCTCCACTTCAGACGGTTCAAGCTTGCGTAGCCGGATGATCTGGCGGATGACTTTCACATCGAAGCCAGCCGATTTCGCCTCGGTGAAGATGTCCTTGATGTCGCCTGCGAGCGCCTTGCGCTCCTCCTCAAGTCGTTCCACCCGTTCGATAATCGAGCGTAGCCGATCTGCCGCAATCCCCCCAACAGCCGCATCCGTGCGCGTGTCCACACCGCCGTCCTCATCACTGTCTTCTTGAAACTGTCCATCCAGCATGGTCTATCCTTTCGTGTTAACGCGGCCCATCAGGGCCGCGGATTAAGCCGATGGCCATCTTCCAACAATTCCAGCCACCGGGATTCCCGCGCATCCAGTGTCTCACCCCCATCCAGACGACGCCGCAAAGCGGTGCGATGCTCTCCGAGTTTCTCCGCAAGCTGGCGTTCTGACCAGCCAATCACCAACTGAGCCCGTAACACCTCCCATTTCCCTAAAGGTGGACGGTTCCCGCCCGGCCGGACACTAAGCGCCAGCGGAGTGGGATAGCGGACATGAACCGCCTGCAAGGCGATCAGCCACGCCCGGAACGGCTCAGGCATCCCGCCTTTGCGCATCCACCGCGTAATCTCATGGCGATCATAGCCTGAGCGCCGCGACAGCTGTTGGAGCGGCCATCCAATCCATACCAGTGCCATACCGATCAACACGCCATCGGCATGGCGGACGGGCCGCTCCCCGGGTTTGTCCAGATCGGTCACAACTTGCACACCATTCTGTCCACAGATTCTGGGGATAACTGCCTGTCTCGTCCTGCCAGCAGAAGTGAAGCGGCCTGCATTACACATCCTCTTCCCCGCCCACGCGCGAGAGCGCTGGCGGGAAGACGGGCCAACGACCAGGGGAGGCGACAGCATCCCAGCTCCACCAACTCTCCTGCCCGTAGACCTCGTTGTAATAGCGTGCCTTTTCTGCCCGGCGAGCCGCATAAGCTTCATCCGCCCGCCCGAACACCTCCATGGGTGTGCCGCGCGGATCTTCGGTATCCGTCAGGACAAAATCCGGCAGCACCACATCACGCCCGACATCGAAGCGCAGAGGTCGGATAAAGCTCCGGCGCTCGTGTACCAGCGCACGGGCAATCGCCAGCTCATGGGCGCTCGACACGGGTGTGAGCGTATCAGGCTCAACCTCCATGAGCGCAATGTCATCCGCACGACAGCGCACCAGCGCAACACCCCGATCCAACCCCACCCGCACGGTCGCCGTCACCAACCCCACGACCCGGATGGTCCGTTCGGTACGCGGCCGCGCCAGAGCGGCCATGGCCATCGGATAGCTGCGTGTGAGGCGCTCATGCCAGACAGACGCCGCACTCACGCGAAGATCGTAAGCGCTAGCGCCATCAAAGCGGAGTGAGCAGAACTGTCGACCTTCCTTCCAGTCTACAAGAGCAATGTCGTCCACAATCCCGAGCAACAGGATCCGCCATGTGTCACCGCAGCTCCGCGCGGTCTCGCGCAAAAGCGCGGGCCCATCCTCGTCGCCATAGCCAATCATGGCCAGTCTGTCCGACAAGGTCTGGTTGCGGGCTGGCACGATCCGTAAAGCAGCCCTATCGAGTGCTTCACGGACAAAGGACCAGCGTCTGCGAGCACGGTGCACACCCCGCGTCCAGCTATTCAGTCCGGCTTCTTCCCAGAGTAGATGCAACAGGCCCAGTTCGGTCATGCGCGCCTGTCGCACCACCCCGGGCTGGCCTCCCCGTCGCACGGCCTGCGCAGCATCGGCCGGGCCGG
>NZ_BAJU01000029.1 GCF_000613865.1 Acetobacter okinawensis JCM 25146 | reverse complement strand
AGCCATGCTGCCCCATGCTGCCTGAGCGCCTCCCCCCCCTGTGGGCAGACAAAGCGGCCTGACTGCTGGAGCACTGGCCAGTGCCGCAGCATGGCGCCCGCACCATAGGCCATGCCGCATGCCTCCAGCCTGAGCAGGGTTGCTGCGTCTTCCACCCCCAGTAGCTCGCCCACTGCGCATTGCAGCGCACCGGCTCCATCGCGCATCATGCTCTGCCATGCAGCGGGGTCACGCGGGCCACTCAGCTCGCTCTCGCAAGAGTGAACAAGGCGGAGTAGCGTATCCTGCCGGACCTGCCCGCATGCCACCATATCCAGCAAAAAAGGTGCCAGAACATGCTCTGGCGGGCGTGTCTGCTCCAGCACCTCGCGCCACCATTGCAGGCGGATCAGCCCGGCCATTGGCCCGGCAACCGCAGCCGAGCGGGCCGGGGCCAGCGCGCGAATCAGCTCATTATGGAACGCCAGCAGCACCAGCCCCCCGCTCTGGGCGGAAGCAGGCAGAAAACGCATACAGAGCAGCCTGTCCACGTCCCCTTCCGCCAGCAGCACCAATGCCTGCATATCACTGGGGGAGAGCGCAATGTTCATGGCTGTATCCTGTTGCTCTTACCGGGTGCATGTTGCAAATTCATGCCGTTTCATGCGTAATGCACATATAGCTTTCCTTACGGACTGCCGCGCCACCCCACCCCCACCAGCAGGGCAAGTTTCCGTGAGCAAGGGAAAGAGACAGCGGCCCAAACCGTTGCCTTTGTGCCATATGGCGCACCCATAGCTCTGGACAGGCGCGTTTTTTTAACACGCCCTGCTTTATATGACGGAGTTATGTCATGGCTTTTGAACTGCCAACCCTCCCCTACGCACCCAATGCTCTGGCCGCCCGTGGCATGTGCCAGGAAACACTCGAGTTCCACCACGGCAAGCACCACCTACCTACGTCAACACCCTGAACACGCTGCTTGAAGGCAAGCCTGAGCTTGCTGGCAAGTCCCTTGAAGAGATCATTCTGGCCGCGCACGGCAAGGCTGATCTGACCGGCCTGTTCAACAACGCTGGTCAGCATTGGAACCACTCGTTCTTCTGGAACAGCCTGTCCACCTCCGGTGGTGCCATGCCCGAAAAACTGGGCGCAAAAATTACCGCCGACTTCGGCAGCATCGACACCTTCAAGGACGAATTCCGCAAGGCCGCCATCTCCCAGTTCGGGTCTGGCTGGGCATGGCTCGTTCTGGGCAAGGATGGCAAGCTGGCCATTACCAAAACCCCCAACGGCACCAACCCGCTGGCCGAAGGTCAGGGCACGGCCCTGCTGACCGCCGACGTGTGGGAACACTCCTACTATCTGGACTTCCGCAACCGTCGTCCTGACTACATCACCAACTTCCTCGACAAGCTGGCAAACTACGAATTTGCAGAAGCCCAGCTGAACGCGGCCTGAGTGTAAAGCCCGGCCAACACGGCCCGGCGCGGACAAAGGCGAAGCTCCCTTGCGCTTCGCCTTTTTTCATATCCGCCATTCCGCACAGTGTGCGGCTTATGCACACACACCCCTTGACTGTGCTCCGGGGCCTTCCAATCTTAGAACTGTCAACACGACAGACCCTGCCCTCCGTTGCCGCAAAGCGGGACGGGGCTCGGCCTTCAGTCGCCTACCATAAAGGGACAAGAGGGATATTATGGATATTACAAAATTTACCGAACGCTCACGCGGTTTTCTGCAGGCAGCACAGACCATTGCCCTGCGTGACTTCAACCAGCAGCTTACCCCCGAACACCTGCTTAAAGCCCTGCTTGATGATGAGGAAGGTGCCGCATCGGCCCTGATCCGCGCAGCCGGTGGCAACCCCGATGGCGTGCGCGCCGCAAACGAGCAGGCTTTGGCCAAACTGCCCAAAGTGCAGGGCGGCGGCGCTGGCCAGCCCGCGGCAACCCCCGATCTGGTGCGTGCTCTGGATTCCGCTGAGCAGATCGCACAAAAAGCGGGGGACAGCTTTGTTGCTCAGGACCGCCTGCTGGCAGCCTTGGCCGCAACCGACAGCCCGGCTGGTCAGGCGCTCAAAAACAATGGCGCCACCCCGGACGCGCTGGACAAGGCCATTACCACCATCCGCAAAGGGCGCACTGTGACCAGTGAAAACGCTGAGGCCAATTTGATGCGCTCAAAAATACGCACGGGATGTGACCGAGGTCGCCCAACAGGGCAAGCTCGACCCGGTCATTGGCCGGGATGAGGAGATCCGCCGCGCCATTCAGGTTCTGGCACGGCGCAGCAAGAACAACCCCGTGCTTATTGGCGAACCCGGTGTGGGCAAAACCGCCATTGTGGAAGGGCTGGCCCAGCGTATTGTCAATGGTGACGTGCCTGAAGCGCTCAAGAACAAAAAGCTCCTCTCGCTCGACATGGGTGCACTGGTGCTGGCGCCAAATACCGTGGTGAGTTTGAAGAACGCCTAAAAGCCGTGCTCAAGGAAATTGAGACCGCCGAAGGTCAGGTGATCCTGTTTATTGATGAAATGCACACGCTGGTTGGCGCAGGTCGAACCGACGGTGCAATGGATGCCTCCAACCTGATCAAACCCGAACTGGCCCGTGGCACGCTGCACTGCATTGGTGCGACCACGCTGGATGAATACCGCAAGTATATTGAAAAAGATGCGGCTCTCGCCCGGCGCTTCCAGCCCGTTTATGTGGGTGAGCCCTCGGTGCCCGACACAATTTCCATCCTGCGCGGGATCAAGGAAAAATACGAACTCCATCATGGTGTACGCATCACCGATGGTGCACTTGTAGCCGCTGCCACCCTGTCCAACCGCTACATTACCGACCGCTTCCTGCCCGATAAGGCCATTGACCTGATTGACGAGGCCGCAAGCCGGCTGCGCATGCAGATCGACAGCAAGCCCGAAGAGCTGGACGAACTGGACCGCCGCATTATCCAGCTCAAGATCGAGCGTGAAGCCCTGCGCAAGGAAGATGACACCGCAAGCAAGGACAGGCTGGAATCTGTTGAGGTTGAACTGGCTGATCTGGAGGAAAAATCCAACACGCTCAGCGCAACATGGCATGCGGAAAAAGACCGTGTGCATGCCGTGCAGAAGTTGCAGGAGCAGCTTGATCAGGCCCGCTCCGATGTGGAGGTGGCCCAGCGTAAAGGCGACCTGCAACGCGCATCCGAGTTGATGTACGGTGTGATCCCCAACCTGCAAAGCCAGATTGCCGCGGCCCAGCAGACGGAAGAAAAAGAAGCCAAAAATGCCAGCCTCGTCTCCGAAGCGGTGACGGATCAGGGCATTGCCTCCGTTGTCTCCCGCTGGACGGGTGTGCCGGTGGACCGGATGCTGGAGGGTGAACGCGCCAAGCTCCTGCGCATGGAGGACGAACTGCGCAAGTCGGTTGTGGGGCAGGAGCCTGCCCTGCGTGCCGTGGCCAATGCCGTGCGCCGTGCCCGCGCAGGTTTGCAGGACCCCAACCGCCCGATTGGGTCGTTCCTGTTCCTTGGCCCAACGGGCGTTGGCAAAACGGAGCTGACCAAGGCTCTGGCCCGCTTCCTGTTTGATGATGACAAAGCCCTGCTGCGGATTGACATGAGCGAGTTCATGGAAAAACACGCCGTGGCACGTCTGATTGGCGCGCCTCCAGGGTATGTGGGATATGAAGAAGGGGGCGTGCTGACCGAAGCCGTGCGCCGCCGCCCCTATCAGGTCATTTTGTTTGACGAGGTGGAAAAAGCGCATGAGGATGTGTTCAACATCCTGTTGCAGGTCCTTGATGATGGTCGCCTGACCGATGGGCAGGGCCGCACGGTGGACTTCCGCAACACGCTTATCATCCTGACCAGCAACCTTGGTTCGGAATATCTGGCAAACCAGCCCGATGGCGACACCCCGGCCATGGTGCAGGCACAGGTTATGAAAGTGGTGCGTGAACACTTCCGCCCCGAATTCCTGAACCGGCTGGATGAGGTAATCCTCTTCTCCCGTCTTCAGCGGGTGGACATGGCGCGGATTGTGGAAATTCAGGTCAGCCGGCTGCAAAAGCTGCTTGAAGACCGCAAAATTGCCCTGCACCTTGATACACTGGCCGAAACATGGCTGGCAAACGAGGGCTATGACCCGGTTTACGGCGCACGTCCGCTTAAAAGGGTTATCCAGCGCAGCCTGCAAAACCCGCTGGCAGGGCAATTGCTTGAAGGGGCAATCCATGACGGGGAGACGGTCAACATCTCCGCCAATGGCGATGGCCTGCTGATTAACGGGCACGCAGCGGCAGAACCCGAACCCGCCTACTGAACCGGGCTTAACGCCTGACATAACACCACGCGAAAAACGGGAGGGCACGCGCCTTCCCGTTTTTTATTTTGAGAGAGGGGAACAAAAACCATGTCCGAGCCTGAATGGCTTGTCTGGGCCAGAGAGATACAGGCCATTGCCCAGACCGGGCTGACCTTTACCAAAGACCCGTTTGACCGTGAACGCTACACCATGCTGCGCACTCTGGCCGCCAAAGCCATGGCGTTGGGCAGTGGCACGCCTGTGCAGCAGATTGAAAACCTGTTTGCCCAGCAGGCCGGGTACGCCACCCCCAAGCTGGAAGTGCGCACCGGGGTGTTTGATGCAGATAACCGCCTGCTCATGGTGCGCGAAGTGCTGGACCAGAACCGCTGGACCGTACCCGGCGGCTGGGCGGATGTGAACCTCACCGCCTCGGAATCCGCAGCCAAGGAGGTCTGGGAGGAAACGGGTTATACAGTAAGGATTACCCGCCTTGCCATGGCGCTGGACCGCGCAAGGCAGGGGCATGAGCCACCTGAGGCTTTTTCCATCACCAAGCTGTTTTTTCTGGGAGAACTCACCGGTGGCGCACCTGCCACCAGCATTGAAACCAGCGAAGTGCGCTTTTTTGCACGCAATGAAATTCCGCACGACCTCTCAACCGGGCGTATATCGCGCGCCCAGATTGACCGGCTGTTCGCACACCATGCTGACCTGAGCCTGATAACAGAATTTGACTGACACAAAAAAGGTGCGGAGCGCATAACGCGCCCGCACCCCGTTTTGCACCCCCTGCTCCGGCCCCTTTTAGGCCAGTTGGGGAATAATATGGCGGAACTGCCGTTCAAAACGGGCACGGTCTTCGGCCAGAAGGCGCACGGTAATATCCGTCTCCTCCTCCCGGTCATGGCGGTCCGTCACCTCACCATGCTGGTACAACCATGCCAGAGCGGCCCCTTCGGCCAGAGGCATGGCGTAGCGCACCATTTCCATCCCCGCTGTAATACGCTGGTCAATACGGGCCAGAAGCCGGTCCAGCCCATCCCCCGTAATGGCGGAAATGGCTACCGTTTCATCCCCCTGCAAGGCTGCTGCCTGCTCACCTAGCAGGTCCACCTTGTTCAGCACCTCAATCACACGGGTCGGCCAGTCCTGCTCCAGCATGTTATCCTTGGCCATGCTTTGCAGCACACCCAGCACGTCCCTCTTCTGGGTCGCGCTGTCTGGGTGGGCTATGTCACGCACGTGCAGAATAATGTCCGCCTCGGCGACCTCCTCCAGCGTTGCGCGGAAGGCGGCAATCAGTTCCGTTGGCAGATCGCTGATAAACCCCACCGTGTCAGACAGAATAACCTGCCGCCCCGATGGCAGCGCAATAGCACGCATGGTCGGGTCCAGCGTTGCAAACAGTTGATCCTGCGCATAGACCGTCGCCCCCGTAAGGGCATTAAACAGGGTGGATTTGCCTGCGTTAGTGTAGCCAACCAGCGCCACAACGGGGAATGGCACACGCTTGCGGGCCTGCCGGTGCAGCCCACGGGTGCGGCGCACCTGCTCCAAGTCCTTTTTAAGGCGCACAATGCGCTCGCCAATCATACGCCGGTCAGCTTCGATCTGGGTTTCACCCGGACCGCCCAGAAAGCCGAAACCACCCCGCTGGCGCTCAAGATGGGTCCACAGGCGGACAAGGCGCGAGCGCTGGTATTCCAGATGGGCGAGCTCGACCTGCAACGTCCCTTCCCGCGTGGCGGCACGAGCGCCAAAAATATCCAGAATAAGACCCGTACGGTCAATAACCTTGCACCCGAACTCTGTTTCCAGATTACGCTGCTGGGCGGGGGTCAGTTTGGTATCAACCACCAGCACGTCAATATTGTCGGCCTTGATGGCAATGCGCAGGGAATCGATCTGCCCTTTGCCCAGCAATGTGGCCGAGCGGCGCATCCGCAGGAGAAGCACGGCTTTGCGAACAATAACCAGACCAATGGAGCCGTCAGACCCACGGCTTCTTCCAGCCGTGCCTCGGCCGCCCTTACGTCCTGCCCGTGGGCTGAGCGCTCCCACGGCAGAATAACGGCAGCACGCGTTGCAACCGTTTGTTTTTTCTCAGTAAAACTCGTCGCCAAGAGATGGTTCCTTGTCCGCCTTTGCGCCCGCTCCGGTGGGTTCTGCTATATCTACGGGAATGCTGGGCATAACAGTGCTTATGGCATGTTTGTAAATAAGCTGGGTTTGCTCATCACGCCGCAGGAGTACGACCTGATCATCAAACCACGTAATAAATCCCTGAAGTTTGACACCGTTGACCAAAAATACGGTCACTGCCGCCCGGGAACGACGAATCTGGCCTAAAAATGCATCCTGCACATTGTGTGCACTCTCTTTTTCCACTGTGTGCGACCCTATTCCATTTTCTTTTTTTCTTGGGAGCCAGACGTAACGCCCTGCATGCCCCGCAACAACTCACTGATCAGCCAGTGTTCCGCTCGTCCGATGTTACACCAAGCTGCTTGAGTTTGCGATGCAAAGCGCTCCGCTCCATGCCTACAAACAACGCAGTGCGGCTTATGTTCCCTCCAAAACGTAACAATTGCGCCTGAAGGTACTGGGTTTCAAACAGGTCACGCGCCTCTCGCAGGGGCAGGCTCATCACATCGGTCGAGGCATCAAACTTCAGCAGCCCCGGCGCGTTCTCCCCGATGGTGGAAGGCAGCATATCCGCGCGGATCAGGTCCTGGCTGCTGCCGGGCTGCATAATCAGCACCCGTTCCATCAGGTTGCGCAGTTCGCGCACATTGCCCGGCCAGTCATACGCCTGCAAAACGGCAACCGCATCGGGCGAAAGATCGCGCGAGGGCAGGCCCGCCATTTCCGCTGCACGGTGCAAAAAGAGCGTGGCCAGACCGGGAATATCATCCCGCCGTTCCTTGAGTGCGGGCATACGCAGGGGAACAACCGCCAGACGGTAGTACAGATCCTCGCGGAAGCGCCCACCCACAATTTCGGCCTGAAGGTCACGGTTGGTGGTCGCCAGTACGCGTACATCCACCTTAACCCGCGCCCCACCGCCAAGGCGTTCGAATGTCTGGTCCTGCAAGGCGCGTACGATCTTGCCCTGTGTTTCCAGCGGCATGTCGGCCACTTCATCCAGCAGCAGGGTGCCACCGTGGGCACGCTCGAGCACACCGGTACGGCGGCCCACGCCATCCACCCCGCCCTCAAGCCCGAACAGTTCCTCCTCAAAACGGCCCGGTGCCAGTGTTGCGCAGTTCAGTGCGACAAACGGCCCGTCGGGCCGGCGGGAGCGGGCATGGATCATGCGCGCAGCCACCTCCTTGCCAGACCCCGGCCCGCCACTAATGAGCACGCGCGAGCCGGTGGGGGCCACTTTTTCAATCTGGTTGCGAATGGCCACAATCTGCGCGCTATTGCCATACAGCTCGGCATCATGCCCGGCCCGCAGGCGCAGTTCCTCATTTTCACGCGCAAGGCGGGAGGCTTCGAGCGCACGCCGGACAATGACCAGAAGCCGATCTGCCTGAAAAGGCTTTTCTATAAAGTCATAAGCCCCGTGCTGGAGTGCCGCTACTGCGGTCTCAATCGTGCCATGGCCCGAGATCATGACCACGGGGACGGAGGCTTCCTCCGCCTTCATGGTTTGCAGGATTTCCAGCCCATCCATGTCCGAGCCCTGCAACCACACGTCCAGAATGACCAGCGATGGCCTGCGTACCCTGAACGCCGCCAACGCGGCCTCGGAACTGGAAGCCACGCGGGCCTCATATCCCTCATCACACAGAATGCCTTCAATCAGCATCCGGATATCGGGTTCGTCATCAACGATCAGGATTTCATGCGCCATGGTCGTCTTTCACCGGCAAAACCAGAGTAGCCACCGTTCCTCTCTCTCCTGCCCTGTCTTCCAGACGCACGGTTCCACCATGGTCTTCCATGATTTTTTTCACAATAGCCAATCCCAGTCCCGTTCCCTTGGCCTTATGCGTTACATAGGGTTCCGTCAGGCGATTCCGGTCGTCTTTTGGAAGGCCCACCCCATTGTCAGCAACGACAATAGCAATGTTTTCCGCCTCCTGCGCAATACGCACCCATACTTCCCCGCAGATCCGCCCCCCTGCTCGGGGGAGGCAGCCTGCCGGGGAACCATGGCAATAGCATCCGCCGCGTTTTGCAGCAGATTGATCAAGGCCTGACTGATAAGCCGACGGTCACACCGGACCATTGGCCCATGATCGGGCAAATCAAGGTGGTATGTAATCTCATGATGGGCATTACGTTGCAGGATGAGCACCTCCTGCGCAATACGGGAAAGGTTCTCATCCTTCATAATTGGCTGGGGCATGCGGGCAAAAGCCGAAAATTCGTCCACCATGCGCCCGATATCGCCGACCTGACGCACGATTGTGTCCGCACATTGGGCGAATGTATCGGGGTCGGAGGTGATCTCCTTGAGAAAACGGCGTTTGAGCCGCTCCGCCGCAAGCTGGATGGGGGTCAGCGGATTCTTGATCTCATGCGCGATGCGGCGGGCCACATCCGCCCATGCGGCCTTGCGCTGGGCCTGTTGCAGGGCGGTAATGTCATCAAACGTCATGACATACCCTTCGGTTACGGTGCCGCGCAGCTCCGCGCCCACACGCACCAGCAGGGTGCGCTGGCTGCTGGCCGGACCAATCTGAATTTCCCGCGTAAAAACGGCCTCTGGCGCACGGGTCACCTCCTCCAGCAGAGCAGCAAACTCTGGTACACGGGTCGCCAGTGGTTCGCCCGTGGCGTCTGCCAGATTGGTCTGGAGCAGCACGCTGGCCGCACGGTTTGGCAGTTCAATCCGCTGCTCCACATCCAGCCCGATTACCCCGGCGGACACGCCAGACAGAACAGCCTCCGTAAAGCGCCTGCGCTCATTGATCTGACCATAAGCGGCCATAAGCTCCGAACGCTGGCTATCCAGTTCCTCCGTCATGCGGTTAAAGGCGCGTGACAGGCCCGCCACCTCATCATCCCGGTCGGTTTCGGGCACATGCACGCGCAGGTCCCCCTCACTCACCCTGCGCGCGGCCATGCTCAGCAGGCCAAGCGGACGGGCAATCTGGGTTGCCAGCGCAAAGCCGATCAGGGCGGCAACAGCCAGCACCAGCAGCGCGACCAGCACAAAGATCATGACAAAGGTAAGCTGTATCTTGGCCTTGTTGCTGTTGAGGTGCTTGTAATCCGCCACCACGTTTTCCGTCCGGTGCATGTGCTCCAGAATGGACGGGTCCACCAGCCGGGTAATCACCAGCATCAGGGTTGGTGTTTGCGACAACTCCACAACCGCGCGCACCGTGCGCTCATCGGGGGAGTCGAGAATAGCCACGTCGTTCGAGCGCGCCATAAGTGTTGCCGCGGGTGGGGGGAGGTCCTGCAAATAGCCCGTGCGGCTCATCAACCCGCCTGCGGCTACAACGCGGTTGGTAATGGGGTCATACACAAGTGCTTCTGTCAGCCCGCGTATGGTGGCCTGACTGTCCAGCATCTGGGACAGGGCATCGTGTCCTGCAGCAGTTCCATCCCGCTGGCGGCCAGTTCGTTCTGTGCGCTCATGATGTAGTTGGACATCGAGAACGCATCCGTACGGATATTGGCGTTATGCTCCTGCAAATACCCGCGAGAGGCCTGTAGCGCCTCATTCAGGGCGGTGTTCACCCTGTCGGAAAACCATATCTGGATTCCGTAATGGAAGAACAGGGTAGCAAACACGCCAACCACAACAGTCGGTGCCACTGCCACAATGCCAAACAGGGTTACAAGGCGCACATGCAGGCGCGTACCTGCCAGTCCCTTGCGATATTCCACCAGCATAGGCCAGCCACGCACCCCCATGGCCAGGAGCAGAAGCAGCAGAACCAGCCCGTTAATGCCCAGCACCAGCGGCTCGACCACGGCATAATGCCCGAACGACATGCCACCGGAAAGCACCACAAAGGTTGCAAACACCAGACACAGCGCCAGAGCAACAAGAGTTACGGCAACACTCCTGCGCTCAAGGGCACGCAGGAGCCAGTGCAGCCGTGCACGTGAGAAAAGATGCCTGAAGGGGAGCCGGGGCATTTTGGGCATGGGCAAGACTAGACCACACCGCGCACGACTGGAATTTCAAGATCGCGTATTTTTTTGCGCAAGGTGTTACGGTTCAGCCCCAGCATGGCGGCGGCCTTGATCTGGTTGCCCCGTGTTTCCGTCAATGTCATCTGGATCAACGGGCGTTCCACCTCGGCTATAATGCGGGCATGCAGGTCATGTAGCGGCATGCCTTCGCGCCCGGCTTCAAGGTAGCGGGCAATATGGCGGGAGACTGAATCGACCAGCGGTTCGGCCACAGGCGCCCTGTCCGGCTCAAACTCGCTCCCCAGAGGGTCCGCCAACTCCGCGTCCACCAGATCCGCTGTAATGGTCTCCTGAGAATACAGGGCCACAATGCGGCGGATCAGGTTTTCAAGCTCACGTACGTTGCCCGGCCAGCGCCATGCCTGCAGACGGTCCATGGCCTCCTCATCCAGCGTCCGGTAACCTCCACCAGCCTCCCGGCACTGTGCAAGAAAATGCCGGGCAAGGAGGGGAATATCCTCACGCCGTTCCCGTAGGGGGGCAGGCGCAGCGGCACCACATTCAGCCTGTAGTAGAGGTCCTCGCGGAAGGTGCCTGCCTGAATGGCCTGCCGCAGGTCACGGTGGGTGGCAGCCACAATGCGCACATCGGCGTGCAGGGGGGTGGAACCGCCAACGGTTGTAAACTCCCCTTCCTGCAGAACGCGCAGCAGGCGGGTCTGGGCCTCCTGCGGCATATCCCCGATTTCGTCCAGAAACAGCGTGCCACCAGATGCCTGCTCAAACCTGCCGGGCATACGCCCCAGGTTGCTGCCACGCTCATAACCGAACAATTCGCTCTCAATCTGCTCACGCGGGATGGCTGCCATATTGACGGCAATAAAAGGCCCGTTGCGGCGGCGGCCATATTCATGCAGGGCGCGGGCCACCAGTTCCTTGCCGGTCCCGCTTTCCCCCGTGATCATCACGGTCAGGTCCGAAGTCGTCAGCCGGGCAATGCTACGGTAAATCCCCTGCATGACTACGGACTGCCCGATCAGGGGCAGGCGTTCTTCGGGCGTCTGGGGGGCTGTGGTTTTTTCCGCAGCCTGCACGGGGGTTGTGAGCGCACGGGCAACAACGGCAAGCAGTTCCTTAAGATCAAACGGCTTGGCCAGATATTCAAACGCCCCGCGCTGGGTGGCCTTGACTGCGGTTGTCAGTGTGGACTGCGCGCTCATCACAATAACCCGCAGGTCAGGGCGGATCTGGCGGATGCGGGTTACAAGCTCCAGCCCGTTACCATCTGGCATGGCCACATCGGTAATGACCAGATCCCCCTCCCCTTCCTGCACCCATTGCCACAAGGTCGAGGCATAGGGGGTCAACTGAACCTGATACCCCGCGCGGCCAAGTGCCTGCCCCAGCACTGTGCGAATGGACCGGTCATCATCGGCGACAAGAATGGTGGGCAGCGGTGTCATGCGTTCTGGACCAGAGGAAAAACAACAGGGAGAGGCTTATCAGGCTCAGGCAAGCTGATCGTCAAGGGAGGCCACCCCTTTCTTCCGCAAGTGGAAGAAAAAGGCTGATTTCGGTGCGGCCGGGTCGGCTTTCCACTTCCATGACCCCACCGTGGTCGTCCATGACCTTACCCACCAACGCAAGGCCCAGCCCGCTGCCATTCACCTTGGTAGAGACAAATGGCTCAAACAGATGTGGCCTGACCGTTTCGGAAATACCCGGCCCCGTGTCCCTTATTGTGACAACGAGCGGCAGATGCCGCCACTGGGTGGTGCCCGGCGCAGTCACGCGAATGCCGGGACGGTAGCTGGTCATGAGCGTGATGTCCCCCTCCTTACCGGCTTCCTGCAAGCTTCCGCCGCGTTTTTAACCAGATTGAGCAGGACCTGTACCAGCCTGTCCCGGTCCCCCCAGACATGGGGTAGGGATGGATCATAGCACTCGATAATCCGCAGGCCTTTGGCAAAACCATTGCCCGCCAGCAGTTTGACATGCTCCAAAAGGCGATGGATGTTTAACGCACGGTAGTCCATCCGTGCCTCGCCAAACATACCCATACGCTCGACCAGCGCGTCTATACGGTCCACCTCATCACAGATCAGGGTGGCAAGGTCGCGGTCGGCATCACTTACGGCCTGCTCGAGCAGCTGGGCCGCCCCCTTGATCCCGGAGAGCGGGTTACGCACCTCATGCGCCAGCATGGCCGCCATACCAGACACACTCCGTGCCGCCGAGCGGTACACCTGCTGCTGGTCCAGCACACGCGCTGTGGACGGCAGGTGGAATGTCAGCAGCAGATGGCCGGGATGGTCCAGCACTTCCGCCCCCTGCACGCTCACCCCTTCATGGTGGAAACGCGGAGAGCTGAATAACAGGTCATGCTCCGTTACACTGCCGCCACGTTGGCGCAGGTGGGTCAGCAGAAGATAGATCGGGTGGTCTGGTGGTGCAATTTCCGCCATGCCGCCAGCTTTGATCTGCTGGCGGGACATGCCAAAAAACTCCTCCGCAGCCATATTGACCGCAAGGACCACATTCCCCGCCCCCACTTCCAGCAAGGGCACGGGCAGGCTGTCCAGTAGTAGCGCCGCGTCAGGCTCTGCCCTGTCTGGCGCCGGTGTGCTCACGCCGCGTGGGCCTGTTCTTGCTGGCGGGCCAACTCCTGCCGGGAGGCACGTGGCTCACGCTGTGCACCCACGGCCATCTGCTGGTCATAGAATTCGGCAATCCGGGCCACGGCCTCCTCTGGCGTTTCCACCTTGTTGAAGGCCGCACGGAAAGCAGCCGAGGCAGGCAGACCGGCCGAATACCAGGACACATGCTTGCGCGCCAGCCGCAGACCGGGGCGTGGACCAAAATGCTCCAGCATCATGCCATAATGCTCAAGCACAATGGCTTTTTCCTGCTCCAAGGAGGGGTCAGGCATCTCCTCCCCCGTGCGCAGGGCATGCGCGACCTGCGCCAAAAACCACGGCCGCCCATAGCAGCCGCGACCGATCATGACCCCATCCGCACCAGACTGGGCCAAGGCATTGCGTGCGTCAGTCGTGGTCAGGATGTCCCCGTTCACGATAACGGGCAGGTCCACCGCATCCTTGACGTTGCGCACAAAGGCCCAGTCAGCCGTACCGTTGTAGAACTGCTGGCGGGTGCGCCCATGCACTGTAATCATGCGAATACCCGCATCCTGTGCAATGCGGGCCAGCACCGGAGCGTTCAGGTGTGCGTGGTCCCAGCCCATACGCATTTTAAGCGTGACCGGCACAGACACGGCCTTGACCACCGTTTGCAGCATACGCTGCGCTGCGGCCTCATCCCGCATCAGGGCGGAGCCTGCCATCTGCCCCACGGCTACTTTTTTGACCGGGCAACCAAAATTGATGTCAATCAGGTCCGCGCCACGGTCCACGGCAATGCGGGCAGCCTCGGCCATGGCCTGCGGGTCACACCCGGCAAGCTGCACTGCGTTGGGGCCACCGGCATCGGCCACCTCGGCCATGCGCAGCGTGGTGTCGTTCTCACGCACCATGGCCCATGAGGCAATCATTTCAGAAACAACAAGGCCAGCGCCAAGCCTGCGCACCAGCCGCCGGAATGGCAGGTCGGTCACACCGGACATGGGAGCCAGAATTACCGGCGTATCAAGGACAACACCGCCCAGATCAATGGGACGCAGCAGGGGTTGCGTTTGCACAGTCATTTCCATTTGCCTACGAATTAGGCAGAAATACCGATCCACGCGCCCCTGTGCAATGTTTTTCGTAACGGTTGAGCAGTAAAAACCTTACGGCACCAGCACGCTCACCGTGGCGGCACAGGCTATGCCCTCCTCACGCCCGGTAAAGCCGAGCCGTTCCGAGGTTGTCGCCTTGACCGAAATACGATCCACATCCACTTCCAGCAATGCTGCCAGACGCTCGCGCATGGCCTGCGCATGGGGGCCAATTTTGGGGCGTTCACAGATCAGGGTCAGATCGGCATTGACAAGCATGCCACCCCGCTCGCGGATACGCTGCCCTGCATGGATAAGAAAGCGGGCGCTATCCGCATCCTTCCACTCGTTCTGGCTGGGGGGGAAGTGCCTGCCGATATCCCCTTCGGCCAGCGCGCCATAAATGGCGTCACACAACGCATGAATCCCCACATCGGCATCGGAATGCCCGGCAAGGCCATGTGTATGCGGGATGGTAATGCCGCACATAATGAGCGGACGCCCCTCCTCAAAAGCATGCACATCATACCCAAGACCCACACGCGGCAGCAATGTGGGGCCGATCAGCCTTTCAAGACGCACCAGATCTGCCTCGTATGTCAGTTTGATATTATCTTCATCCCCGTGCACGAGTGCAACACTCATACCCGCGGCCTCAAGCAGGGCGGCGTCGTCGGTCGCATCAAGCGATGCCGCAGCACGGTGCAGGTCCAAGAACAGACCAAAGCGGAAGCCCTGAGGCGTTTGCGCACGGAACAGGTGATCACGCGGGACAGTCCCGTCGATAACGCCGTCTTTTTCACGCTTGAGGGTATCAGCCACAGGCACTGCGGGAATGGCACCCGGATGCTCCGTCAGAGCCGCCACAACGGCACTGACCAGCGCAGCGCTCACATACGGGCGGGCACCGTCATGCACCAGCACCAGATCGGGCTTTTGCTCAGGGGGGAGCGCATCAAGCGCTTCCAGCCCGGCGCGCACACTCGCCTGACGTGTCTGCCCACCTGTACGGGCGGCAGGACGGTCAAACCATCCAGTGCCTCGGCCAGAGAGGTCGGATCACCTACAGGCTGAATAGAGGAGACATGCGGCAGCAGAGCCTGCGCGGCATGACGGATAACGGGTTGGCCAGCAAGCAGCACATACTGCTTGGGCGTGGCGCACCCCGTGGTGGCGGCATAGCGGCTGCCTGTACCGGCAGCCAGTAGAATGGCAGCTACTCGCATGTACGAAGCAATGGAACCACACCCCCGCTCCGTCAAGCCTCAAAATAGCAGGGAAGATGACCTAAAACAGCAGACTGTACGGCAAGCAACACAGCATGCATCGGCCCGCACGGCAGCACACTGCCGCGAACAACGCCCCCAGACCGGTTACCATGCACAAGGAGCGATCACGCGCACCCCGCACCTGCCTACCGGCAGGCAGGATACGCCACCAAATTTAACATTAGAGAGCGGCGTCCCCCGTCTCCCGCGTGCGGATACGGATAACGCGGGTAAGGTCACTGACAAAAATTTTGCCATCCCCGATCTTGCCCGTATGGGCAGCATCTAGAATCGCTTCAAGCACCTGATCGAGCAGGGCATCGCTGACAGCAACTTCCACCTTGATCTTGGGCAGAAAGCTGATGCGGTATTCAGCTCCACGATAGATTTCCGTCTGCCCTTTCTGGCGACCAAAACCCTTGACCTCGGAAACAGTAATCCCCTGAACGCCCAGCGGCGCGAGTGCCTCGCGGACATCATCAAGTTTAAAGGGCTTTATAATGGCGGTAATCAGCTTCATACTGCCTGCAACTCCTTGCTGCAAAACATTTCCATGACGTTACGATGTTGGCACAGTTAAACACCAATTGCCAAGAGCTTTGATGCACCTCAAGGCAAGACGGCTGGTTTTGTCGCAAAGGAGAGCGCATATAGGGGGCATGACCTGCAACAGCCTGTGCGGGCTTTTTGGGCCTGCCGCCTGCCAGATGCGTGAATTGTAAGGATAAACACCCCATGCGCCCAATCCCACCCCGCGCCACGGCAGAACACGCCAGCCCCCATCTCCCGCCTGTCGCGGATGTGGACGTGTGCATTATTGGCGCGGGCCCCGTTGGCGCGGCCCTTGCCTGCCGTCTAGCACGTGGCGGCATGCAGGTCGCCGTTGTGGACAAGGCTGCCCTCCCCCCCATGGAACACCCCGATCTGGACGGGCGGGCCTATGCCATTGCCGCAGGTCCAAAGGAATACCTTGAAAGCGCAGGGATATGGGACGAGCTCCCCACAACCTCCTGCCCTATTGAGGAAATCCTGGTCACCGATGGTCGGCCGGGTGAGCCTGCATCCTCCCTCTTCCTTGAGTTCACGCGTGAGGATGCAACACAGCCTTTTGGCTGGATGGTAGAAGCCCGCGCCCTGCGTGTTGCCCTGAACAAATGCCTGAGCACTACTCCGGGCGTGACCGTTCTGGCCCCGGCTGAAGCCAAAATTACCCGCACGGCCCAGAGCGCGCATGTGCAACTGCTTGATGGCCGCAGCTTTAACGCCCGCCTGATTGTGGCCGCCGATGGCCGCCGGAGCCGCCTGCGCACCGAAGCTGGCATCCCCCTGACCCGCCTACCCTACGGGCAGACCGCCATTGTGTGTGCCATTGCCCACGAGTTCCCGCACGACAACAGCGCTCTGGAGCACTTCCTGCCTGCTGGCCCGTTTGCACAACTCCCCATGACTGGCACGGATGAGCACCCCTACATGTCCGCCATTGTGTGGAGCGACAAGGACGGCGTGGCCGAGCGCTTTGCCGCTTTGCCTGACGATGCCTTCGCCCGTCAGGTGGAGCGCCGCATGGGCAACACCCGCCTTGGCCGCGTAACGCCCGTGGGGCGGCGCTGGACGTACCCGCTCTCCGCCCAGTACGCGGCGCGTTATACGGATACACGGCTTATTCTGGTGGGCGATGCCGCACATGGTATTCACCCCATTGCAGGTCAGGGGCTCAACCTTGGCTACCGGGATATCATCCACCTGAGCCCATTGCTGCTGGACATACACGCACAGGGCAAAGACCCCGGCGCTCCCGCCGTTGTCGCGCGGTATCAGGCCTTGTGCCGACCGGCCAATATGCTCATGCTGGCCGCTACAGATGCGCTGGACAGGTTGTTCAGTAATGACAACCCGGTCCTCCGCCTTGCGCGTGATCTGGGTATTGCTGGCGTGCATCGCTTTCCCGCCCTACGGAAAGCTTTTGTAAAGCACGCCATGGGTTTGTAGTAACGGAGTAGCCGGGATGAGCGACGCTCAGATTGCCTCAGTCAGTTCCAGCCATTTTGAGGAAAGCAGCATGCTGTGCGCGCCACAGCTTACCGTGCTGTGGGAACAGATGACCCAAGAGGCATGCAGTTGCCATGACCCGCTGGTGCGCGGGCTACTGGCCACTGGTGTGCGCAGCCATTCCAGCTTTGCCTCGGCCCTTGCGGCCTGATCGGCCGCAAGCTGGGGGACCGTTCCGTGGCTGCGGATGCTCTATCCGAACTGGTCAAGGAAAGTTTTGACGCAGAGCCCGATATTGTGTGCGCAGCAGCCGCAGACCTGCTGGCTATTCGTGAACGTGACCCGGCCTGCCCGGACTTTGTAACCCCTTTCCTGTTCTTCAAGGGTTATCATGCGGTGCAGACCTACCGGGTTGCGCGCTGGCTCTGGCTGTGCGAGCGGCGGCATCTGGCTTTGCACATGCAAAGCCGGGCATCGGAACTGTTTGGAGTGGACATTCATCCCGCTGCCCAACTTGGTCGACGCATTCTATTCGACCACGGCACTGGCATAGTCGTGGGGGAAACGTCCATTATTGAAGACGACGTATCCATTTTGCAAAATGTCACCCTAGGTGGCACTGGCAAGCACTGCGGGGACCGCCACCCCAAGGTGCGTCGAGGCGTGCTTATTGGGGCTGGAGCCAAGGTGCTGGGCAACATTGAAATTGGCGAAGGTGCCAAAATTGGCGCAGGCTCCATAGTGCTCGAACCCGTCCCCCCGTTTACCACAGTGGTGGGCAACCCTGCCCGCAAGGTAGGTGTACGCCACAAGGGCATGCCCGCCCTGAACATGGACCAGACACTCCCACCTATTGATTACATCATCTGACCCAAGACCCAAAACCCACGTGGGAGCACGGCGGCACCTGCTCCTACGTGTTTTTTCTCCCGCATAAAGACGCTCTGCCTTATTTTTCCCGCCCCTGCCCAGACGGGCTTTGCAAGACAACGAACCTTGCAAAAGACGTTTGGGAATTCGATGCCCACATAGGTTGTGGCTGCGGCAGATACAGGCTCAAGGCCTCTCTCAGCACGTGCAAGCAGAGAAAGCTGACAAAGCCCGCCATAAACAAGGCCGTTACACCCAGCATCATGCAAAAAAGGGCGGAGCATAACCCCACCCTGACCATCATCATGCATTTGACTTGAAAAAACTGGTGCGCCCTATTGGATTCGAACCAATGACCCACAGCTTAGAAGGCTGTTGCTCTATCCAACTGAGCTAAGGGCGCTAAACAGCCCCTCCCGCATAAGGGGAAAAGGGCTAAAAATCAATGCGTCCAGTTCTGCACCCGCGTATAGCCAAAATTATCGGCATAAACCTTGGGGCGACGGAGGCGCTGCGCAGGCTGCTCCACCTCGTAAGCAATCTGCTCACGCTGGGCATAGGCCACTGCGGCCTCGCATGTCTCAAACAAAAGCCTAAGCTGGGAATTTGTATCCGCACTGCCAGACCACCCCATAAGGGCATCCTGCTTGCGCGGAGCACTTTGCCCGTACTCGAACACCCACTGACGGGTGCCGATAAGGCCGGACTGACCTGCTGGCTTGGACTGCTTATAAATACGCGCTGGCATGATGTGCCTCCCGCTTTATTTATGGTCGGGGCGCCCGGACTCGAACCGGGGGCCTCGTGTACCCAAAACACGCGCGCTACCAGGCTGCGCCACGCCCCGAACAAGCGGGAAACTAGGCGTCTAATCGCAAACTGGCAACCCTGCTGCGCTAAAAAAATTACTCCGCACACTCTTTTTTGTTGCTGACCAGTGGCGGCACAAACAACGGAGCCGTATCCCACGGGAACAGAACCCACGTATCCTGCGGAACTTCCGTAATAAACAGGTCTGTCAGGGCTTTACCTGCTGGTTTGGCATACAGGCAGGCAAAATAGGCTTTGGGCAGGCGCTCACGCACAAAGCGTGCGGTCACACCGGAATCGACCAGATCATCAATAATCAGGAAGCCTTCTCCATCCCCTGCGGCATCGGGGGATTTGATAATCTGGGGCTGTCCCATTTCCTCTTCATCATATGTCACGACCGAAATGGTCTCGATCAGCCGGCATCCAAGCTCTCTTGCCGCAATGGCTGCGGGGATCAACCCGCCACGGGTTACCGCGACAATACCCTTAAAAGGCATTCTGGGCACAAGAGCCGCCGCCAGTGCCCGGGCATCCCGATGCAGTTGCTCCCATGTTACCGTGGCATAATGCACAGCCATAAACACAATCCTTTACCATCCACTGGCAGACCGGGCGTTGCCCCTTGCCTTTACGCGCCCTCTTTAGCAGGAAGATGCGCCAGTTCCTACATCGTGTTGCCTCTGCGCAATCACCCCTGTGTCAGTTTGGCTGCTGGCGCTTGCCTTCGCAGATGTGGGGTTCATCAGTCCTCCTCCACTGCGGGGACATCCCCCACCTGCTCCAGATATTCGGGCTCGCCGTAATCGCCTATGTCCTCATCCACCTGCATGCGTACGACAACAGCACCGGCCACCCGCAGGACACCTGCCCGAATTTTGTCCACCCGCCTGCGTGCATCATCCACGTTGGGGCATAAAATCGGAGCACCTGCCCGCAATGCCGCGCCCTGCCATACAAAAGGTTGAAACACGATACGCTCGGCTACGGCCATATTTGCCTCCCACGTCAGTATGTTCTATTTTTGTTCTAACATACTCCAGCAACCGGGCCAAGACATTACAACAGGTCGCCATGCAGACCGCCTTACCTTTGCACGGTCCCCTGCGCCGCCAGATGCGGCAGTTCCATGCCATACCGCTCCCCGTAATGGGCAGCGAACACATCGCGCTCAAGCCGTTCGCAATAATCCAGATAACGGATCAACGCTTTTTCAGCCCGCACTGTGCGCCCATAGCTCCGCTTGTAATGCCGCCAGAGCATCAGCACATTCACTGACCATGCATCATAACTGTGCTGGCTCACACGCAGTCTGATGCTCGGTGGAAGCGCATCAAACGCCTGCCAGTCATTACCATCATACCTGCGCCAGACCTCATGGCGCAGGGTACGTTCGTTGGTGTGTGCCGACTGGTGGGTCATTGTGCCGCAGGCTCTGTCTGCCAGACAGGAAACGGGTCTGGCAGGTGCGCAAACTCCTGCGCATCAAAAAGGGTTTTCCCAGTATCGGGCACAAGACATGCATTCAAAGCTGCGCTGATGGCGGTCTCGTCCATAGCCGGAGTGCCAATGAACACCATTTCCTGCCGTCGGTCGCCGTACACCCGGTCCCAGCGGGAGACCAGCATATCCTGCCACTCCTTATCGTCCGGCCAGTGCTCAGGCGGAATGGCCACCCACCAGTGCCCTGCGGCCTCGGTGCGCACCAGTGCTCCCGCCTGCCCCAGTTCACCCACCCACCTAGGGCGCGTTGCCAGCCAGAAGTAACCTTTGGCCCGCACAACGCCCGGCCATGAGTGGTCAATAAAAGCCTTGAACTTTACAGGGTCAAAAGGCCGCCTTGCCTGAAAGACAAAGCTGTGGATTCCATATTCTTCCGTCTCGGGAACATGATCAGAAAAACCATAAAGTTCTTTGTACCATAACGGATTTTTATGTGCTTTTTCGTAATCAAAGCGGTGCGTATCCAGCACCCGTTCCAAAGGAACAGCGCCATGGTCCGCCTCTACAATATCGGCATCGGGGTTCAGGCTCGCAATAATCTGGCGTGCAGCCATGCGCTGCTCCGCCGTAGCGCTGGAGACCTTGTTCAGCACCACAACATCAGCAAATTCGATCTGCTCAACCAGAAGAGACACAAGCGCGCGGTCATCCTCATCCCCCGCGACCTCTCCCCGGTCCCTGAGAAAATCCGTTGAGCTGTAATCACGCAATAAATTTACTGCGTCCACAACACTCACCATCGTGTCCAGTCGGGCTATGTCAGACAGGCTGCGTCCTTCTTCGTCCCTGAACTCGAATGTTGCGGCAATCGGTAGAGGCTCCGCAATGCCTGTTGATTCCACCAGCAGGTAATCAAACCGTCCCTCGCTGGCCAGACGTTGCACCTCTTGCAAAAGGTCATCGCGCAGGGTGCAACAGATGCAACCGTTGCTCATTTCAACAAGTTTTTCATCCGTGCGGGATAAATTGCTGCCACCACGCACCAGATCGGCATCAATGTTCACATCGCTCATGTCATTCACAATCACCGCGACACGTCGGCCGGTACGGTTATTGAGGATATGATTAAGGAGCGTTGTTTTTCCGGCACCTAGAAAACCGGATAGAACGGTAACGGGCAATCTGCTGGGCATGAGCGGGGCCTTACTGCTTGTAACAGGTCACCCTCCTCCATATAGGTAATATTATAACATAACAATCATCGCCTAGAAGAAATCTCCCGCTCCTGTCGGTGCGGCATGGCCCGGACCATGCCGCACCCAACCAGAATTATGGTGCGCTCAGATGCGTATAGAGAATGGAGCAGCCAATACCGATCAAGGCTATGCCCCCCAGAATTTCTGCATAACGGCCGATCCACACGCTGGCATGCCGGCCAATAATAACGCCCAGCGTAGCCACCACCGTAGTCGTCCCACCAATGACCAGACAGGCCGCCAGAATATTCACCCGCATAACACCCAGACTGACCCCCACAGCCGTTGCGTCTATGCTGGTGGCCAGTGCTGTTGTCACCAACCCCAGCACGCCACGATTATGCCGGGCCTCCCTGACATCGCGTTCGGAGGTATCTGCATCATGCCCTGTACAGGCAAGGCGGATCATGTTGCCGCCAATAACCAAAAGCAGGCCAAACGCGATCCAGTGATCGACTGCGGCAATCCATGTGCTGAGTGCCAGCCCCAGCACCCAGCCAATGACGGGGGTTATCGCCTCAAAAAAACCGAACACGGCACCAATACGTACAGCATCGTTCAAACGGGCGTTCTGCACTGTTGCACCTTTGCCAACCGCTGCGGCAAAAGCATCAACAGACAGGCTGAGACCAAGAATACCCAGCGTGAAAATACCGGTCATGAAAATTCCAAGGGCCGCAAGAGACTCACACGGCAGACGGAACTCCCCCGGCCACATCTGGAGGTTCCGCTGCCGTTGGTCTTGCCTGGCGTTTTGCTACCAAAACGCTGCCTCCACCATGGCCCGAAAGCCAAGTGTGTTGATGAAGGCCCCTCATGACTGAGGGTAACTACTCCCCAAGGACGGGGCGATGCCTACCAAGCACCGCTCCGGATTGCAACCCTTTGTTTATTCGCTTTTAATCCACAGGCTTACCCACGCAAGCATCCTCAGAATCTGTGGATAACACCATGGCCGCACAGGCTGGCAGTCCGGCGGATACCAGCCTGTGCGCGCACTCAGCGCGCCATACCCGAGGAGATAACACCGCTGACCACACCCGCAATAACCCCACTGGCAATGCTGGTCAGCAGGAACTGGTTACCATACTGCATCCAGCGATAACCCGGCGGTGGAGCATACAGCCCGCGCTGGCTACGC
The DNA here is from genome assembly GCF_000613865.1 of Acetobacter okinawensis JCM 25146. Taxonomy (GTDB): domain Bacteria; phylum Pseudomonadota; class Alphaproteobacteria; order Acetobacterales; family Acetobacteraceae; genus Acetobacter; species Acetobacter okinawensis. The sequence continues at coordinate 10,761 of NZ_BAJU01000029.1, read as the reverse complement.
CAGTCCTGCACATACCAGCGATTATTCACTGGCCCGTCATAGCGGTCTCCACGCTTCCAGCGTCGGTTCATGTCATAATGGTCGCCATCAAACCCCGGACCGCCACGGCCGCCACGCCCACGGCCCGGTCCACCCTGTGATGGCGGCGGATTATGCAGGCCCGGATTACCCCGCTGGTCCTGTGGGCCACCACCGGGGCCACCCGGCCCCATGCCCTGCGCATAGGCAGAAGACCCGGCCAGTAAAAAGCCATTCAACATAACGGCGACAAGGAGCTTTGTATTCACCAGATTTATTCCTTTGGGCCTAAGCCACTACGCAATTTTACCCAGCGAGGTTTGGCTACTTTTGCGGCACCATTATGGCACCCACACCCTGTAAACTCCGGCCTGCCGACCATGGTTCCACGCGCGGATGCCCCCCGTGCAATCCATGCGGAGTATTAATCCCCGGCCGGAGCTGACACCACAACTTATACGTAAAGGCTTTATCTGATCTTTAATAATGAATTAAATCAGGCTGCATAGTCACAGAATATTCTTACAAGACATCTAAAACAGAATTGAATGGATGAAATAGATACTGTATTTTGCACAAAATTTTATAGTGCAAAGAGATTATTTTGCTCCATTCCCTTACATCTCGGATCGTCTTTGTCGGCTCCATTGTCAGCGTTAATCTGGTCTGCCTCTCGGGTCTGCTGCTTTCTGCCTCCAACAGCATGATTGCCAGCTTTGAATGGAACACCCACAAGCAGAAAATTACAGAAATCGTCTCCGAGACCCTGTCCGACCTGCGCGAGGCACAGGCCGAGGAACGGGGCTACCTCCTGACCACCGACCCGTCCTTTGCCAAGGATTTTGACGACCGCGTTGCCGCAGCTCTGTCCAAGGTCAACATGCTGGAACAACTGGTGCAGGACAATCCTGTCCAGCACGAGCGCGCACAAAGCCTGCAAATTGCCACCAATGAACGCATAGACACCCTGACCAAGCAGATAGCACTCGCCCGTCAGGGACGGTTTGAAGAGGCCAGATCCCGCGTTGTTCTGGGGCAGGGCCGTGTGGACATGGCCATTATTGTGCAAAAGGCGGAAGAAATCCGGCAGACGGAACAAGAACTGCTCATTGCGCGGGAAGCAACCGCCAAAGCCCATGTCAGCTGGAACAGAAAGCTGGTCCTTGGTGGCTGCCTGATTATTGTGCTGCTGGTCAATGGCCTCCTGTATCTTGTGCTTAACGGCATGCGCCGCTCTGTCAGCCTGATCGTGCGCGCCATGGCCGACTTTGGGAACGGCAACCGCGCAGCCCGCGTGGATGACAAAATGGGCTGCACCGAGTTTGACATGCTGGCTCAGGGCTACAACACCATGGCCGAGCGGATGGACGCCGCCATGCAGGCGCAGGAGGCAAGTGACCATAAGCTGCTCCAGGCCAACGCGGAGCTCAAACGCAACAACGAAGCCATGGAACTGCTGGGCGAAATGGCTCACCGCTTGCAGGCCGCGCGCACCAGTAATGAACTATCAGCCATTATCTGCGCATTTGTGCCACGTGTGCTGCCCAACATTCCCGGCGCATTGTACACGTACAACCACACAACCAACCAGCTTGAGCGCATTGCACAATGGGGTGCCATTGCTGTGGGATGCGACGTGCTGCACCCGTCATCATGCTGGGCATTGCGGTTAGGGCAGAGCCATGCCGTTTCCACCAGCGGGGGAGATGTGGTCTGCCAGCATGTGGGGAATGATGTCAGCATCTACCATTGCGAGCCGCTGTTTGCGAGTGGTGAGGTCGTTGGGCTTTTGTACCTGCAAAGCCTTGTCGCGGAGGAAAACCGCTTCCGCCTTGTCGCACTGGTGGAAAACATAGCCTCTGCTCTGGTGAACCAGAACCTGCAAAAAAACCTGCTTGAACAGACAATCCACGACCCGCTGACCGGCCTGTACAACCGCAGACATATGGAAGAAAGCCTGAACGCGGAAATTGCTACAGCCAACAGGAACCACACTGCCCTTGGCCTGATTATGGCCGATATTGACCATTTTAAGCATATTAACGACGAGTTCGGGCATGACGCCGGTGACATGGTCCTGCGCACCATTGCCAACGAAATACAGAACTCCTTCAGAAGCGAGGATATTGTCTGCCGCTTTGGGGGGGAGGAATTCCTTATCATCACGCGTCCCACCCGCTGGATGCACTTGTCCAGCGGGTGGAAAGCCTGCGTAACAACCTGTCCCGCTTGGAACTGCACTATAATGGCCGCACCCTTGGCAAGATAACCATGTCCTTTGGCATTGCCATGTGGGACAAGTCTCTGCCAGAAGAAACATCGGCCATTATCCGCAAGGCCGACATGGCGCTTTATCAGGCCAAAAAAGATGGACGGGACAGGATTGTCATCGCCTAGACCGGCCCTGTGCCATGGGGTGCAGCTTTACCCCCTTGATCTCCCTGCCCATCCAACCCACTGTAATGCACAATCGGCACTGCGACGGCAGCATCTGCTGCGGTCTGTGCCAGTGGCAAATTGGGCAAAGGTTAGGACAGCACCATGGATCTGATTAACATTCTCAAGCACCGCCACACGACAAAGGCTTACGACAAAGAGCGCAAGATACCGGCCCCAATTGCGGCGCAACTGCTGGAATCCCTGCGTTACAGCCCGTCATCCGTCAACTCCCAGCCGTGGCACTTTTTTGTCGCAGACAATGACGCGGGCAAAGCCCGGATTGCCAAGGCCACCAGTGGTCCATTCGCCTTTAATGCCCCACGGGTCATGGACGCATCACATGTGGTGGTGCTGAGTGCGCGCAACAGCCTGCCTGCCGACTACCTGCAAACGCTGGCTGATCAGGAACAGGCCGATGGCCGCTATGCCAATGAGGAGGCACGCGCTCTGGCGCACAAAGGCCGCTCCGGTTTTGTGGGGCTCCATGAACAGGCCGGGGACGTGCCGACATGGACGCAAAAGCAAACCTATATTGCGCAGGGGTTCCTGCTCTTGTCCGCAGCACTCCTTGGTGTGGATGCCACCCCCATGGAAGCTTTGACGCCAGCATTTTAAGCACGGAACTGGGACTGGCAGAAAACGGCCTGTCTCCGGCCGTTATTGTCGCTCTGGGCTACCATTCGGATGCCGACTTCAACGCCAGCCTCCCCAAATCCCGCCTGCCGGAAAAATCGGTTTTCTCACATATCTGACAGCTTTTTTCCCGAGCAGGGCAATGCTCCATGTCTCGGGAAGAGCCTCTTTTTTATGACCCGCCGTTTGTGCGTAGCGGGTCATCATTCAGCTTCATGTGCCTGACAATCTGTTCAAGCTCGCGCGCATAGGCGGTTTTAACATTGTTCACGGCTTTGCCGACCCGCTCCTTGGGGTGTTTTTGGCACTCGTCGCGTATGGCTTTGGACAGACCTCTGGTCACCTCATCTGGCATACGGGATTCACTCATTTTATCGCCAGAATAATCGCCATGCTCGGAGTTCAGGTAATCTATGCAGATGCCATTGGCATTTTGCGTGGTTTTCTGCATCAGCGCCTTGTAATCGCCGTCCTCTTCCGTGTCCTGCGCCATAACCGGCACTGAGCACATGGCCAGCAGGCTACCCATAACAAGACCTATAAGCTGTTTACGCATGGTCTGCGCCTTCCATCCTCCATGCCAGATGCGCGGCATGGTGGGCAGCATACCACATTCCCCTGCCACACACCTACACAGCCCAACCCTGCTGGTATGAAAAGCGCGTGTGCACGACGGCCTGCCGTCATGGCGTGCGTGACCTAGCACCACCAATGGCAGCGCTAGACGTTAAGGCGTTGCCCGGTTTGTGGCAAAGCCTCAAACATCTGCGACAACTCCGCCATAACCGCAGCGGGCACACCACCACCATGGCGGGTGCACAAACATAGTGTTTCACGCAGTCGCAGATTATCAAGGGCATGAAAACACAACACGCCAGCGGAAACATCGTGCACAACATCCAGCCATGTCAGCACTCCCATATATTCCCCACGCCTGATGTAAGCGCGAATAAGTTCCACAGAGTTGGTGTTGACCAGACCATTGGGCTGCACGCGCATACGTGTGAACTCCCCGTCCAGTCTGGGCCAGAGAGAGAGCGAACTATCCGGCAGGCAAAGTGGAAAGTCCGCACAGGCACACAGCAGATCCGCCACCTTACCCCCGGCAGGGAGCACTCCCGGCGTTGCAATCAAACCAATGTCATAATCACGTGTTTTTTGAATTAATATGTCCTGATCGTCCAGAACATTAAAGGCAATAATCACATCGAGTTCCCCCGCGCGTAACTGGCGCACAAGGGTGTTGGTGTCCGAGACAATCAGCCTCAAAGCCGTTTTGTGGTCACGCAGGTCCGGGTGGGCCGTAACAAATGGCAGCAGACATTCCATAATGCCCAAACGCACCCCTGCGGCACCGGGCCGTGCAATTGTGGCGCGCAGGCGGCGCTCTGCATCAATCCACTGGGTTGCCTGTTCCAGCAGTTTTTTACCCGCATCCGTCAGGCGGCTGCCCTGTGGGGTGCGGGCCATTAACGGTGCACCAAATGCACGCTCAAGCATCTGCATCTGTCGGATCAGTGCGGAGGGCGCAACATTCAGCACCTCCGCTGCACGCCGAACCGAATTGTGGCGACTGATTTCCACAAAAGATAGCAGTTCGCGTGAAAATGCAGACATTTTTTAAAAATACTCCCGTGTATGAAAAATCAGAACACCGTTGACAACTCATTGCGCTACAGGAACATAAATGCAATGTTTTAAAGTCTGAAGCTTCCTTGCTGCATATTTTATGGGAGCCCACTCATGTCCACCGACCCGTCACCCCAGCACAACCTGACTGCCTCGGACCGAACACTGCTCGAGAGAACACTCCAGATTTCTCAGGAAAGCAGGCTGGCTGGCAACCACCCCTTTGGTGCCCTGCTGGCGGCAGAGGATGGAACAATCCTGCTTGAATCCGGCAACAGTGCTGCGACAGACCGGGGTACCGGACACGCGGAGCTCAATGTCGCCCGCAAGGCAGCACGGCTATATGCACCAGAATTTCTGGCATCATGCACACTGGTCACCTCGGTAGAGCCATGCTGCATGTGCGCGGGCGGCATTTACTGGGCAGGTATTGGCCGCCTTGTTTACGGCATGACCGAAAAGCGCCTAGCAACCCTGACCGGCGACAACCCCGAAAACCTGACCATGAACATGCCCTGCACGCAGGTGTTTGACGCAGGCCAGCGCAAGGTTGTGGTTGTCGGCCCCGTTGAAGAGATGGAAGCCCGAATTGCCCATGTGCACGAAGGATTCTGGTAAGATCATGGTACAGCAAACACCCCCAGCAGGCGCCATGAACGGCAAAAACGGAGTGGATGAAGTTCTGCCGCTCCCCCGCATGGTCCCACTGGCCGTGCAGCACGTCATGGTCATGTATATGGGAGCCATTACCACCCCACTTGTCATCGGCCGTGTTCTGGCTCTTCCCGCAGCGCAAACTGCAACCCTTATTCAGGCAGACCTGCTGACCAGTGGTGCCGCCACATTATTGCAGACCATTGGCACGCGCTGGCTGGGAGCGCGCCTGCCGCTGATGCAGGGCGTCTCGTTTGCAACCGTGTCGTGCGTGATCGGTATTGCCTCCTCCGCCACTTTAGCCACAAGCCATGACAATGAAGGGTTACGCACGGTTTATGGTGCGGTCATTGTGGCGGGTCTGGCCGCCATGCTGGCAGCGCCACTGGGCCGCCATATCATGCGGTTTTTTCCGCCGGTTGTGGTTGGCACGTCCCTTGCCATCATGGGGCTCAGCCTTCTACCAGTCGCCATTGACCAGATCGCCTCCGGCGCTGGCGTGCATGCGGGTCGGAACATGCTTGTCGCCATGAGCGTATTTGCCAGTGCGATTTTTTTATCCATTACCGGGCGTGGTGTTTTTAAAAATCTGGCCGTCATTATTGGCGTGGGGATCGGCCTTGTGGTGGCCTTTGCGGCAGGCCAGTTTACCCCGCACCTGAGCGGTATGCCGCCGCTGCTGGCAGCTGTCAGACCGCTCCCTTTTGGCTGGCCGATTTTTCAGTTAATGCCTTCCCTGAGCATGATTGTCATTGTGGCGATTACGTGGGTTGAATCCATTGGGGATGCGGTTGTTGTGGGGGAAATGACAGGACGCCACGCAACCCCAAAACTGGTGAGCAGGCTACTGCGGGCAGATGGGCTGGCAACACTGCTGGGCGGGATTATGGGGTCTTTCCCCTACACCGCTTTTTCCGAAAATGTTGCGCTTTTAAGCATTACGGGCGTGCGCAGCCGGTGGATTGTCGCACTGGCCGGGGGAATTTTATGTGTTCTGGGCCTTTCGCCTTTTCTGGCTACGGCAGTGGCCGCCCTCCCCCCTGCCGTAGCCGGAGGCGCCGGTCTGATGATTTTTGGAACCCTGATGATGGTGGGCATACAGATGCTGGCATCCCTTGGGCTGGAACCGGGGAACAAGCCGTTTATTGTTGCCTCTGTCAGCATTGTTCTGGCCATGGCAATTGTCATGAAGCCAGATTTTTTTATGTTCATGCCTGATTGGACCCAACCCGTCCTGCAATCCCCCGTTGTGGCTGGCTGTGTAAGCGCCATTGTGCTCAACATTCTCTTTTCATTCCGTGAGAGAAAAGAGGCCGCCTTTACCGCATGAGCACACTACGTGCTCCTGCCACTCCGGGCTGAAAAGCGCTTCAGCCCGTGTGACCAGCACCATGCCAGACTCTCAGACTCTGGCAGCCAGCACGCCATCGCGGACACGTTTACCTATATCCGCATCAATATGCGTCCAGTAGTCAAAGACCCGAGACAGTACCGGCTCTTCAACCCCCTGCAGTACATGACCAACAATGTTATCAACAAGCCGCTCGCGGGCCGCAGCATCCATAACACGGTTGATTAATACATTGGCCTGACTGAAGTCATCATCATCACGGCGCAGGGTATAGGCGGCCCGCATGAACGCGCCATCTGCCTCCCACACGGCATTTTCGGGGAAATGCTGTGTATCTGCCACCGGGCCACCCTTGGAGTTTGGCACATAAACCGGGTCGTGCGCTGGCTGCACGCGCATGGCGCCACCTTTGACATAGCCATGAACAGGGCATTTGGCCGCGTTAACCGGGATCTGCTTATAGTTCACACCCAGCCGCGCCCTGTGTGCATCCGCATAGGCAAATGAGCGCCCAAGCAACATTTTGTCCGGGGAGAGGCCCGTACCCGGCACAAAATTATTCGGCTCGAAGGCAAGCTGCTCAATCTGGGAATGAAAATCCGTTGGATTGCGATCAAGGGTCAGCTTGCCAACATCAATCAAAGGATAGTCTGCGTGTGGCCACACCTTGGTCAGGTCAAAAGGATTGATGTGGTAAGTTATCGCATCTTCATACGGCATAACCTGCATGCGCAGCGTCCAACTGGGGTAATCCCCCCGTTTGATGGCCATATGCAGGTCACGGCGGTGGTAGTCCGCATCTGCACCGGCAATCTTGCCTGCCTGCTCCTGAGTCAGAAACTTGATGCCCTGATCGGTTTTGAAGTGATACTTCACCCAGAACCGCTCCCCCTTTGCATTGACCCACATATAGGTATGGCTGGAAAACCCATCCATATGCCGCCATGTTGCGGGAATACCACGATCGCCCATAAGCCATGTGACCTGATGGGCTGTCTCCGGGCTAAGGGTCCAGAAGTCCCACTGCATGTCGTTATCGCGCAGGCCGTTATCGACCCGGCGTTTTTGTGAATGAATGAAGTGCTGGAACTTGAGCGGGTCACGCACAAAAAAGATCGGCGTGTTATTGCCGACCATGTCAAAATTCCCCTCACCAGTATAAAATTTCAGGGCAAAACCACGCGGGTCACGCCATGTGTCCGGGCTGCCAGCCTCCCCCGCAACGGTTGAAAAACGGGCCACCACCTCGGTTTTGGCACCCGGCTGCAAAAACTGCGCGCTGGTATACGCACTGACATCATGCGTGACTTCAAACGTGCCAAAAGCGCCGCTCCCCTTGGCATGTGGCTGGCGGTCCGGGATCATCTCACGGTTGAACGCAGCCATCTGCTCGATCAGGTAATGGTCGTGCAGCACAATTGGCCCATCTGCGCCAACGCTCAACGAATGTTCGTCACTGGAAACCGGAATACCGGATTCCGTTGTATGTCTTTTCGCGGTCGGGTCGTGTGCCACCATGGTTTCCTTTACGTATTCGCCATAGAGACATTAGAACGCGCGGTCCGTGCCAGATGTTCACCCACCCTGCATCACTTTTTCCGGCGACAAGCAAGGAACCAGCGCCAGAACGACCTGTGGCCCGTGTGTCACATATTCAATTTTTAATATTTGCGACGGATACAAACTGACAGCCTCACTTTATAGGTGCGAATCATTGTCATTTTCATTAAAGGTCTTCGCATGACTTTCGCCCGTCCCTCAATCGGCGTTATGAGTGTTTACAGCAGGGATCTGTCTGGCCTACCCGCTTGCCACAAAGGCAGAGACTTCACTCTCGCAGGATTCCGAAACCACAAAAGACGAGTATGTTGAAGTCAAGGCCAAGCGCTCGGGCTATGTGGCGGGCAGTACATCCATTGCCACAAAAACAGATGTCCCCCTGCGTGAAGTACCCCAGTCCGTTACGGTCATTACCCGTATGCAGATGGATGAACAGCACGCACGCAGCATCTCCGATGCCTTGAACTATTCTGCCGGTGTTTCCGCCGGGAGCCGCCCGGGCAGCAGGTTTGACAGTATTTACCTTCGTGGCTTTGGCGGATTTGGCGGAAGTGCCAACTATGTGCAGTTCCTTGATGGTACGCGGCTGACACAGGGTATCTCCTATGCCGTACCGTCGTTTGATGAATACTTCATGCAAAGCGTGGAGGTTCTTCGGGGGCCTGCATCGGTTCTGTATGGCCAGTCCAGCCCCGGCGGTTTTGTGAACATGACCATGAAAACCCCGACAGCAACCCCATACCATGAGGTCCGGCTCGGCACCGGGTCATATGATTATGGGGAGGCCATGCTCGATATGTCTGACCGCATCAACAAAAGCGGCACACTGAGCGCGCGGCTGACTGCCGTTGGCAGGACCGGCAATACGCAGGTCAACTACACGCAGGACCATCGTATTGGTGTTATGCCCCAGATTGCGTGGCGCCCGACGGATCATACGGATTTGAACGTCCGGCTTTTTTATCAAAACGATCCATCCTCACTCTACGGCATGGCCCTGCCTGCCGCAGGCACGGTGCTCCCCAACAAAAATGGCAAGCTCCCGACCAGCCTGTTTACAAGTGAACCGGGCTTTGACCAGTACCGGCGCACGGAATATATGACGGAAATTGCCTTCCGCCATCAATTTAACGATGCTCTGACATGGCGGCAGAACTTCCGCTATTTGCACCTTGATTCAGATTTCCGTTCCATTTCCCTGCGCGCACTGGCCAGTAATCAGGCAACAGCATCGCGGATGTACACAATATCACGCGAGCATATGGATGCATTCAACAGCGATAACAGTCTGGAAACCCATTTTCACACCGGTCATGTCAAACATACGCTTATTGCTGGCATAGATTACCTGCACAACGCTTCCAACCGTATTCTGGGTAACGGCACCGTGCCCTCACTTAACTTGTATAATCCAGTGTATGGCGCACATTTTTACCCAACAGCGACAAGCGACGCATCGCAAATTCTCAACCAGCTTGGCCTCTACATTCAGGATCAGGCAAAGTGGAAGCGCTTCTCGTTTATTCTGGGCGGGCGGTTTGACTGGACAACACTCGACACAACCTACCGCTGGGGTGGAAAATCGGTCTCCTCCTCCGCCAGAAAACCAACCTATCGCGGCGGCATTGTCTATTCGTTTGACAATGGTATTTCGCCATATTTTTCGTATAGCACGTCGTTTATGCCAACGGCTGGTACAAGCTATGCGGGGGCATCCTTCAAACCCACCACGGGCAACCAGTACGAAGTGGGGGTGAAGTACCAACCCAGCAAAATACCCATGACCATCACCGGGTCAGCCTATACCATTCATCAGGAAAATGTTCTGACCACAGACCCCGTGCACACAACTTACAATATCCAGACTGGCGCGGTACGCTCCCGTGGCTTTGAGCTGGAAGCACGTGCACACCCTCTTCCCGGCCTGAACCTGATTGCCTCTTACGCCTATAACGACATTCAGATCAGGCACGACACAACCGCAAGCAACATTGGCCACCGCCTGCTTGCTGCACCTTCCAACACTGCCTCCGGCTGGGTCAGCTATACGTTCCAGAACGGCAGGGCCAAAGGGTTCGGTCTGGGTGGCGGCGTGCGTTACAATGGCTTCACCTACGGGGACAACGCAAACTCCTTTAAGGTGCCCGGTTACGTTCTGGGTGAAGCAGAAGCCCATTATGATCTGGGCGGTGCTTTTTCCTCACTGAAAAACCTCCTGCTCCAGGTCAATGCGACCAACCTTGCCGACAACAAATATGTTGTTGCATGCGCCTCTTCCATAAACTGCTTTTATGGCACGCGCCGCACTATTCTTGGGAACATACAGTACCGCTGGTAACACAGCGGCCTTGTCCTTCAGGGTTTAACATCCTCCACTGGCTGTGAAACATCCTTCACAACCAGCGGAGACTGATGGCCCAGCCACGCGCTAAAACCACCTTCATACCCGCAGCAGGGTAGCTGTCCCACTATAATTC
>NZ_BAJU01000030.1 GCF_000613865.1 Acetobacter okinawensis JCM 25146 | reverse complement strand
TGGCGGAACTGACCCACCGCTGCCCCCTGCAATGCCCCTACTGCTCCAACCCACTTATGCTCGACCCCAGAACACAGGAACTGGGTACGGCGGAATGGCAGCGCGTGCTGGACGAGGCCGCGCAGATGGGCGTGTTACAGGTGCATTTTTCCGGCGGGGAGCCAATGGCCCGCCCCGACCTGCCCGAGCTTGTGCGCCATGCGGCCAAAGCGGGCCTGTATTCCAACCTCATTACGTCAGGCGTGCTTATCCGCCCCGATAGCCTGCGCGCACTGGCTGATGCGGGGCTGGACCATATCCAGCTCTCCTTCCAGGACGCACAGGCCACAACAGCAGACCGTATTGCCAACATGGCTGGTGCCCATGCCAAAAAGCTGGAAGCCGCCCGCCTGATTACGGACGAAGGCCTGCCGCTGACACTCAACTTTGTTATCCACCGCCAGAATGCAGAGCGGGTGCCCGCCATGCTGGAACTGGCCGAGCAACTGGGGGCAAGGCGGGTGGAAATTGCGCATACCCAGTATTATGGCTGGGGCCTGCTCAACCGCGATGCACTCCTGCCCGACCGCGCCCAGATTGACGCCACGACCGAGGCCGTTAACGCTGCCCGCACAAGGCTTGCGGGGCGCATGAGTATAGATTTTGTCACCCCCGATTATTATGAGGACCGGCCCAAACCCTGCATGGGCGGGTGGGGCCAGCGTTTTTTAAACGTTACCCCTACCGGCAAGGTTCTGCCCTGCCATGCGGCGGAAACCATACCCAACATCACTTTCCCCAATGTGCGGGATGCGGGGCTGGCCGCCATATGGGAGGAGGCTCCCATTTTTACCCTCTTCCGTGGCACACAGTGGATGCCCGAACCCTGCCGGTCTTGCGCTTTTAAGGAGGAAGACTGGGGGGGCTGCCGCTGTCAGGCGCTGGCCCTTGCAGGCAACGCCAGCGCTGCCGACCCGGTGTGCCATAAATCCCCCGATCACCAGCAGGTCACGCAGGCCATTGCCAGCCGCCCGCAAACACCCCCTCCGTTCCGTTACAGACGTTTTGGGAACGCCTGATACAAAACGGCTTTTATACGTGCGTGGCATCACAACCACCTGTGCACCACGCGCCCACCGGCATACCAAATTGCGCTGGACCTGCACTTGTGGCTAAGAGGCATACACATACACTCTCCCCGCTGTTCCGCCTTCGGGTTTTGCCCACCCGGCAGAACAGCTGGCCCCATCATTCCGATCAAGGCGGCATAAACCATGCACCATCCGGCCGAGCACCATAACCTTGGTAAAGGCATTGCCTGTGGCATGGGGGCCGGTGCTCTGTGGGGGCTGGTCTTTTTGGCGCCCGAACTCATCCGCAGTTTTACACCGCTGGAAATGGCCTGTGGCCGTTACGTCCTGTACGGCCTGTTTGCTGCCGCCATGGTTGCCCCACGCTGGCGGGTTTTAAGCCACACCGTGCCACTACGCACGTGGTGGACCCTTAACTGGCTCTCCTTTGCGGGGAATACGGCTTACTATGTTCTGCTTTCCAGCGCGGTCAAAAACGGGGGCATAACCACCACAACTCTTGTCATCGGGTTTTTGCCCGTGCTGGTCACGCTGGTTGGCAGCCGTGACAAGGACGCGCTGCCCCTGCGCCAGCTTCTGCCTTCCATCATACTCTGTGTGGCGGGGGCGATCTGCATTGGCTGGCAGGCCATGCATACGCACTCCGTCGCACGCGCGCCCTTTTTTGGGCTGCTCTGTGCCGTAGCCGCCCTTGGGTCTTGGACGCTGTATGCTGTGGGCAACAGCCGCGCCCTTGTGCGCCAGCGCCATTTCTCCGCCCATGACTGGAACCTGCTGACCGGGCTTGCAACAGGCGCGCAGAATCTGGCCCTGCTCCCCCTTGCCCTGCTGCTGGACCCCACAACCCACGGGCTGGCGCAATGGAGCAATTTTGCACTGGTCAGCGCCGGGGTGGCCCTACTGGCCTCCATTGCGGGCAATGCGCTGTGGAACAGGATGAATCAGCTCCTCCCGCTGACACTGGTCGGGCAGATGATCCTGTTCGAAACCCTGTTCTCGCTCTGCTACGGGTTTATATGGGAGCAGCGCATGCCTACAGGCACACAGGCCGTGGCTTTTGGCTGCGTCGTATTCAGCGTGCTGCTTTGTGTACGCGCCCACCGCAAACCGGTGGCACAGGCCACAAACGCCTCCACCGCATAAGCCACGCTGAACTGATGCACTGCGCTGCCGCTATTTCTATTGACCGACGCATGTATTAGGTTGCCCCCGATTGTAACACGGGGGGATGCACATGAGCGACCAACACAACTGTCCGCAATGCGGGTGTGAGCATATTTATCAGGACGGTGGGCTGTGGGTCTGCCCCGAATGTGCGCATGAATGGAACGAACTCTCCACCAGCGCCGATACGGATGCGGGGGACACCGGCGTTATCCACGATGCCAACGGCAATGTGCTGGCTGATGGTGACACCATTACCGTGACCAAGGACCTTAAGGTCAAAGGGTCGTCACTGGTGGTCAAAAGTGGCACCAAGGTCAAGAACATCAAACTGGTTGATGGCTCGGACGGGCACAACATTGCCTGCAAGATCAGCGGCATTGGTGCGATGAACCTGAAGTCCGAATTTGTAAAAAAATCCTGACCAGCCCCACATTATGGCGCGGGCAGACACCCGCACCATAAACAGGGTGTAACAGCAAACCCCACACGGCAGGCAGAGCCCCTACTGGAGCGGCCTGCCCTGTGGCCATTCTTCAGGACTTTGTGGCGTTCAGGCGGTCTTCGGTTCTGGTGGCAAAATCGCTGGCATCGTGGCGCTCATGCAACTGACTGGCGGGGTCGCCAAAAGTGCGGTTGACCATGCGCCCGCGCTGCACAGCGGGGCGAGCGAGCAGTTCCGTGGCCCAGCGTTGCACATGCGGGTAGTCCTGCACGCTCAAAAACTCTGCCGCATTATACAGCCAGCCTTCCACCAGCCAGCCATACCACGGCAAAATGGCCATATCGGCAATGGTGTAAGCATCCCCTGCAATATAAGCACTCTGGGCCAGCCTGCGGTTGAGCACATCAAGCTGCCGCTTGGTCTCCATGGCAAAACGATCGATCGCATATTCTATCTTTTGGGGGGCATAGGCATAAAAATGCCCAAAGCCGCCACCCACATAGGGTGCGCTGCCCATTTGCCAGAACAGCCAGTTCAGGCACTCTGTGCGGCCCTGATGATCGGTAGGCAGGAACGCTCCAAATTTTTCGGCCAGATAGAGCAGAATGGAGCCGGATTCAAACACCCGGACCGGGTGTTCCCCGCTCTGGTCCACCATAGCCGGAATTTTTGAATTCGGGTTGATCTGCACAAACCCGCTGCCAAACTGATCCCCCTCCCCAATACGGATCAGCCACGCATCGTATTCCGCCCCCTTGTGGCCCAGCGCCAGCAGTTCCTCCAGCATGGTCGTAACCTTGACGCCGTTCGGGGTCGCCAGAGAATAAAGTTGCAGCGGATGTTTGCCAACTGGCAGCGCCTGCTCATGCGTGGGGCCAGCCACCGGGCGGTTGGTGCTGGCAAACGCACCCCCATTGCCTTTGTTCCAGACCCATACCCGTGGGGGAGAATACTCGGTCATGACACTACCCTGTTCCTGATCATCTGTACCAAAACCGTGCGGCCCCAACCGCTCTGGGCCGCACAGCATGCGTATTAGGTAGGGAGCATACGCCGTGTTTTACACCCCGGCCTGCATGAAGCCGCGCATACCGCTCCAAACAAAAACAGCCTGCCCCAGATCGGGGCAGGCTGCCAGCGCATGCACGACTACCAAAAAAACTCAGGCAGCCTTTTTGGCATTGGCTTTGAAAATACCAGAAGCAAACTCCCACGCACGCCCTACATCACGGATAACGCGGGCAATGGCGGGGGTTGTGGTCGGGCGGAGCAGACGGGGGTCATACCCGGCAAAACGCCGGTCGTCCTCTTCCAGGCACAGGTCCATGAACTCGGGCAGGGTGATCTGGATGTTGGTCACTTCCTTGGTGCCGGTCACGGTAAAGTTGTTGTCCTGCGTGTGGACCTGCCCGCTGTCATCCACCGTACGGGCAAGGCTCATGCGCTCGTAGGCCAAAAAGCCCCAGACAGCCCATACCTTGGCCTCAAAGAACGGGCGACGCCACCACGGCATAACCGCGCGGTACCATGCCAGCCAGTTGGCAAACAGCAGGATGTGGCGGCATTCTTCCTGCATGATCGGCTCGAACGTGTCTGTCAGCGCTTCGGGGAAGTAACCCGAACGCTTGGCCAGCTCGAACATGCCAAAAGCAAAAAAGCTATCCACACATTCCGAAAAGCCGGTGACCAGATACGCCCACTCAACGTCTTTTGGCTCAACATACGGGGGCTCGGGGGCCATGGGAATGTTGTAGGCCGCCACCATCTTGGACAGCACTTCCTTGTGCCGGTTTTCTTCCCACGCATTGCGTGAGATGGCGTCCTTGACGTCAGGGTCCGTGACCAGATTGGCATAGGCGGCCATGCGCAGGCGGGCCTTGCCCTCGGTCTGCACGGCAATGTCCCAGATCGGCAGGGAGGTCACGCGGTGCAGGGTCTCGGGGTCCAGTTTGGGCCAGTCAATGACGGATGGCTTGTAGGGATTAAACGTATCGCGGAACATTTCCGCCAGTGCACGCTTATGCGCGTCCGACCCGGGCTTGAGCGGCCCACGGACGGGGCTCAGCCAGTGGCGTGCACGAAAATCCGCCTCAACCACAGCCTCTGCATTGGGCGGAGCCGGAAGGTCGTCCATGCTTTCGGGCAGACGGGAATAAATATCGCTCAGAGAACCCATGTGAGGAACCCGTTATCTGGGGACCTCCCCTTTGTGCAACCGGCCCTGAGTGGCTGGAACGCCGGAAGGTCCAATAAACCTGAAATATGCCGCCACTCCCCAATGGAAAATGGCGGCGATACCCCCGTGTTAGTGCAGATCACCCAGCTTAGAAATGATCTTGGTCACTAAACCGTAATCAATCGCCTCTTTTGCGGACATCCAGTAGTTACGGTCCGTGTCCTTGACGATTTTTTCGTAGGCCTGTCCGGTTTCACGCGCGAACAGGTGGTTCAGGCGTTCACGCATTTTAATGATTTCACGCGCTTCGATATCAATATCAGTCGCCGGGCCGCGCACACCGCCCATGGCTGGTGGAGCAGGAAGCGTGTGTTGGGCAGGCAGAATCGGCGGTCCTTGTGACCGGCGGCAAAAATAAGCGCACCAGCAGATGCCACCCAACCCGTGCCGATCATGTTGACCGGAGCAACCGAATCGACAAAGCGGATCATGTCATGGATTGTGTCACCACTTTCCACATGCCCGCCGGGGGAGTTGACGTACACATCAATCGGCTTGTCGGACTCACCGGCCAGCGCCAGCAGGCGGCCAGTTACGTCGCGCGCGACCTTGTCGTTGATGCCACCAAAAATAAGCACCTTCCGCTGCTTGAACAGCTTGTGCTCAAGCTCACCCTGCGGGGCACCAGAGGCTTTGCCTTCCTCTTTTTCCGGGGTTTCGGGGGTTTCCGGTTCATCGTCCAGCCTGATGGCGTTACGGGAGAAGAGGCCCGTCATTGCTGTCTCCGCACATTGTTCCGTATCAGTGTTCATGTCCTTATCCTGCGCTGCCCGAACGTGCCTGCCAAGGGGCAATCATGCGCTCTCTCGCCACGGAGGAGGGAAAAGGGTAAGGTACGGTGTAAATTATATCAGGTTTTGGAGCAGTCACCTCGCCATGCAGCAGCCCCCCTTGGAGCGTAAGCCGACAGGCCGGACCCATACCCCCCGGCACACCCGCTTTGCGCAGGCTGCCCGCATGGTCGCTCTTATGGCCTGTGGCAGCGCCATAACAGGCTGCGAACACCGCGATGCAGTAGACGCAACGCTGGAATGGACACGCGACCTGCGTGGTGGGGTTATCGCCACACAGCGCCCACCACCACCGGGGCAGTATGACCCCTACCCCATAGTGGGCCTTACCCCCCACACAGGCCCCCGATGTGCCATCCCCACAGGCCCGTGCGCTGCTGAGCGAGCAACTGGCCCGCGAGCGCAATCTTGCCTACCGGACCGAAGCCGCCAACGGCACGATGATCCCCGATATCCCGCCCCCTCCCGGCCCGACTGGCACTGGCACTGGCACTGGCACTGGCACTGGCACTGGCACTGGCCAGAAAACCACCCAGCCGACCCTGCCAGAAGGGGTTAACGGCGCAATCATGGATGCGGCGGACACACCGCCCCCACCTGCCCCACGCCCACGGCCACGCCCCTGAAGACCCCAAAACCCGCACTTCCGGGCATAACCGGGCTGAGCAGCAGCACCACGGCAAAAGCGGGGGCGGAAGCCGAAGTGGCCATGCCTGAAGTGCATGAAAAAGCAGATATCCCCGACCTGCGCCCGGACCAGATTCCACAAATACCGCAAAGCCCGCCCACGGCTCCCACCTTCCCCGGTTTTGACGTGCCAACGGATGCCAATATCCCCGACGCCAAACGCCCCAACTATGACCTGACGGATATCCGGGGTACGGCCTTCCACTTCCTGCCCCAGTCCGACCAGCTCTCCAGCGGGCAGGAGCAGACGCTGGACAAGGTGATACAAAAAAGCCCCCACGGCCCGTTGAGCATTCGCGGGTTTGGCGATGCCGCCTCCATGAGCGCTCAGGATCAGGCCGATGCCGTGCGCCTTGGCCTGCTGCGTGCCAACCGCCTTGCCACGGAACTTGCCAAACGGGGTGTTCCCCCCAGCGCCATAACCGTGCGCGGAGATGCGTTTGGAACCGGGGCAAAAGTGCTAACACCGCCTTAATTAAAGCTACGCGCCATACGGCACCGGCCTGCCTGCGTACGGTAAAAACACACCCGCACGGCGGTTTTGCATCCACAGGAGTTGCCTGTTCCGTTTTGGCGATTACTATGCCCACTCCCTATCATCCAACAGGGGCCATGCCCCCTGTCCTTTTAGAGCACCCAAAGTCCATGACCGAAGAGTTCCATCGCATCCGCCGCCTGCCGCCTTACGTGTTTGCCTCTGTCAATCAGGCTAAGGCAGCAGCGCGCGCACGGGGCGAGGATATTATTGACCTTGGCATGGGCAACCCGGACACCCCCACCCCGCCCCACATCGTCAACAAGCTGATTGAAACGGTAAACGACCCGCGCTCGCACCGCTATTCGGTCAGCCGGGGTATTCCCGGCCTGCGCAAGGCCGTGGCGGGGTATTATGACCGGCGCTTTAACGTAAAGCTCAACCCCGACAGCGAAGTGATTGTGACCCTCGGCTCCAAGGAAGGGCTGGCCAATCTGGCCTCCGCCATTACCAGCCCGGGGGACACCATTCTGGTGCCTAACCCGTCCTACCCCATTCACCAGTTCGGGTTCATTATTGCCGGGGCGTCCGTCCGCTCCATCCCCGCCACCCCGAACGAGGACATGCTGCGCGCACTCGAACGCGCCGTGCGCCACTCCGTGCCCAAACCCACGGCGCTGATTGTCAACTTTCCGTCCAACCCCACGTCGTATCTGGCTGATCTGGATTTTTACAAGGAGCTGGTCGCCTTTGCCCGGCGTGAGGAAATCTGGATTTTGTCCGATCTGGCTTACGCGGAAATCTATTTTGGCGATCTGGTGCCCCCATCCATTCTGGCCGTACCCGGTGCGCGTGACATTGCGGTGGAATTTACATCCCTGTCCAAGACCTACTCCATGGCAGGCTGGCGCGTGGGCTTTGCCGCAGGCAATGAGCGGCTGATTTCTGCCCTGACGCGCATCAAATCCTACTTGGATTACGGGGCGTTCACCCCCATTCAGGTTGCGGCGGTCACGGCACTGAACGGGCCGCAGGACTGCGTGGCCGACCTGCGCAACCTGTACAAGGAGCGCCGCGACGTGCTGATAAAGGGCCTGCATTCGGCCGGGTGGGATGTTCCCTCCCCCGAAGTCCATGTTTGCATGGGCGCCCATTCCCGAACCCTTCCGCGAGATGGGGAGTGTTGCCTTCTCCAAACTCCTGCTTGAGGAGGCAGGCGTTGCCGTGGCTCCGGGCCTTGGCTTTGGTGAATACGGCGATGACCACGTCCGCATCGGGCTGGTGGAGAACACTCACCGCCTGCGTCAGGCCCTGCGTTCGATCAAGGGCTTTATGGCGGCCCACGGCGTCAAGGCCCCTCCCTCTTCCAACCCAGCCCAAAAACCGGAGTCTGTTGTACCGTGACATCCTCTCCCTCTTCTTCTCCTCTTCGTCTTGGCATTGCCGGGCTCGGCACGGTTGGCGCGGGCGTTATTACACTGTTGCGCGCCAATGCGGACCTGCTGAGCGCACGCGCTGGCCGTCCTTTGGAGGTTGTGGCCGTCAGCGCGCGTGAGCGCACGCGCGACCGGGGGGTGGATGTGTCCGCCCTGCGCTGGTACGAGAATGCAACCGATCTGGTAAACGACCCGGACGTGGACGTGGTGGTGGAGCTGATTGGCGGGGCAGAAGGCACGGCCCGCGCACTGGTGGAAGCCGCCCTTGCCGCAGGCAAGCCGGTGGTTACGGCCAACAAGGCACTGCTGGCCCTACATGGTTCCACCCTTGCCCGCCTGAGTGCGGACAACAACGCCCCCCTGCTGTTTGAAGCAGCGGTTGCTGGCGGCATTCCCGCCATTAAAACCGTGCGCGAAGGGCTGGCGGCAGACCGCCTGCTGCGCGTTGGCGGTATTCTCAACGGCACCTGCAACTACATCCTCACCGTCATGCGGGAGACGGGCAAGGACTTTGCAACCGTGCTCAAGGACGCGCAGGACCTTGGCTATGCAGAGGCCGACCCCTCCACCGATGTGGACGGGCTGGACGCCGCCCACAAGCTGACCATTCTGGCAGGTCTTGCCTTTGGCCAGCCCGTGGCGTTTAACAGCGTGCATGTGGAAGGCATCCGCAGCATTGGCGCTGTGGACCAGAGCTTTGCCCGCGCTCTTGGCTACCGCATCAAACTGCTCGGCCTTGCCAGCATGACCGACGCCGGGCTGCACGCCCGCGTAACCCCCTGCCTTGTACCCCAGCATGCCCCCCTTGCGCAGGTGGATGGCGTGTTCAACGCCGTGGTGGCGGAAGGCGAATTTGTCGGCCGGATCATGATTGAGGGACGCGGAGCCGGGGCAGGCCCCACGGCCAGTGCGGTCACGGCGGATCTGGTGGATATTGCGCGTGGCAACACCATTGCCGTATGGGGCGTGCAGAGCAGCAACCAGCCCCCGCTGCGGGCCTGCCCCATCTCCAGCGGTGAAGGGGCGTTCTACCTGCGCCTGATGGTGGAGGACCGCCCCGGCGTTATTGCCGACATTACCGCCATATTGCGTGACTGTGGCGTCTCGCTGCGCAGCATGCTCCAGCATCCGGCGGAAAATGACAGCACGCCTTATGTTCCCCTTGTTCTGGTCACACATCGGACATCCGAGGCGGCCATGCAGGACGCTATCACCCGGATTGACGCCCTGAGTGTTGTGACAGACTCCACAGTCGTGATCCGGATCGAGGCTGCCTGAGACCCCTTGGCCAGCCCCGCTCCACCCTCTGACCGATTGTGCAATTAAGGATCCCGCTTTCTCATGTCTGATTCCATTGGCCCCTCCCCTTTTGTTGTTTCCGACCGCAATCTGGCTCTTGAGCTGGTACGCGTAACCGAAGCAGCGGCCCTGGCCTCTGCCCGCTGGACGGGCCGTGGCCGCAAGAACGATGCAGATGGCGCTGCGGTGGAAGCCATGCGCATTGCCTTTGACACCGTGGCCATTGACGGCACCGTGGTCATTGGTGAGGGCGAAATGGACGAAGCGCCCATGCTCTATATTGGTGAAAAAGTGGGCTCCGGCGGCCCCGCCATGGACATTGCCGTGGACCCGCTCGAAGGCACCAACCTGTGCGCCAAGGACATGCCAAACGCCATTACCGTGGTAGCACTGGCCGAACGCGGCAATTTTTTGCACGCACCGGACGTGTACATGGACAAGATTGTGGTTGGCCCCAACCTGCCCGCAGGCGTTGTGGACCTTGAAAACACAATTGAAACCAACCTGAAGAACCTTGCCAAGGCCCGTGGCAAAAGTGTGCAGGACCTCCTGCTCTGCACACTCGACCGCGAACGGCACGAGGAAATGATCGCCCGCGCCCGCGCCGCAGGTGCGCGCGTACGCCTGCTGAGCGATGGTGACGTAGCAGGCGGCATTGCCGCCTGCCTGGACAGCAGTCAGGTTGATATTTACGTAGGCTCCGGCGGCGCGCCTGAAGGGGTGCTGACGGCTGCTGCCGTACGCTGCGTAGAAGGCCAGATGCAGGGCCGCCTGCTGTTCGAGGACGACGCACAGCGTGCGCGCGCACAGAAGATGAACCCCGGCAAAAACCCCGACCGCAAGCTGGACCTGCACGACATGGCCGCAGGCTCCGTGCTGTTCTCCGCAACAGGCGTGACCACAGGTGCGCTACTGCGCGGCGTGCGGCAGTACCCGCATCAGGCCGTCACGCACTCGCTGGTCATGCGCTCCAAGTCCGGGACCTCCCGCTTTATCGAGGGGCACCACAACTTCAAAACCAAAACATGGACGCCCCAATAACAGGCGTTTTTTAACCCCATGCTCCCCACCGCCACACCGCCGGATGCGCAAACACCCAGCCCCGTCCCAACCCCCGCTGTGCTCAATGTGGAGCACAGCGTAAACGGGCGGCGCTGGTCATGGCGGGAGGGAGCAGATAGCCCCGCGACCAACCGGCTGGGGGCCGCACTAGCCCAGCAGCTTGGCATACCCGAAATTGTAGGCCGTCTGCTGGCCATGCGCGGGGTCAGCCCCGAGCATGCTCCCCATTTTCTGGCGCCATCGCTCCGTGCGCTTATGCCCGACCCCTCCTGCCTGACCGATATGGACAAGGCCGCTGCCCGTATGGCGCAGGCCGTACAGGCGGGGGAAACTATAGGTGTTTTTGGTGACTATGACGTGGACGGAGCCTGCGCCAGTGCCGTGCTGGCCGCTTTTTTTGAGCAGCTCGGCTGTTCTGTTCTAACCCATATTCCCGACCGCATGACCGAGGGCTACGGCCCCAACCTGCCCGCACTCGAGGCTCTGGTGGCACAAGGGGCCACACTGCTGGTCTGCGTGGACTGTGGCACGGCATCGGCCCCCATTCTCAACCAGTTGGCAGGCAAGGCCGACGTGGTGGTGCTGGACCACCATAAGTCCGAGGATGCGCTGCCCGACATTCTGGCAACCGTAAACCCCAACAGGGTGGACTGCACCTCCGGGCTTGGGCATATCTGCGCTGCGGCACTGAGCTTTCTGGCAACCGTGGCCACCAGACGCACCTTGCGCCAGAACGGCTTTTTTACCGCCGAACACCCCCAGCCTGACCTGCGCCCCCTGCTGGACCTTGTGGCACTGGCCACGGTGTGTGACGTCATGCCCTTACAGGGGGTCAACCGCCTGTTTGTGGCTGAGGGGCTTAAAATCATGGCGGCGCGCCAGCGCGTGGGCATTGCCGCCCTGCTGGAAGTTGCAGGGGTAAGCAAGGCGCCGGATGCGTTTTCGTGCGGGTTTGCGCTGGGGCCACGCATTAACGCCGGTGGCCGCATAGCCGAAGCCGCCCTTGGCCTGCGCCTGCTCCGCTGCCCCGATGTGCATGACGCAAAGCAGATGGCCGAGCGGCTGGATGCGGTCAACCGCCGCAGGCAGGACGTGGAGGCCGATATTCTGGACCGCGCCATGGAACAGGCCGCAGAACAGAGGGACGCTGGCCACGGCGTTATTCTGCTGGCCGGGCAGGACTGGCACCCCGGTGTTGTCGGCATTGTGGCCGGGCGCATAAAAGAACGCTTTAACCGCCCCGCTCTTGTTGGCGCACAGCAGGAGGACGGCAGCATAAAAGGCTCCGGTCGCTCGGTACCCGGGCTGGACCTTGGCACCGTCATTATTGCCGCACGTCAGGCAGGTATGCTCAAGACCGGGGGCGGGCACGCCATGGCGGCCGGGTTCTCGCTGGATGCTGGCAGGCTGGCCGAGTTCCACACCTTTCTCAACACCCGCCTGCCACAAGCTGCCGCGTTGCCCCCTACCGTGGACCTGACCATAGATGCGGTTGTGGCAGTCAGTGGCGCTACAGCGGAACTGGCGGGGGATATGGCTGCCCTTGCACCCTTTGGCGCGGGCAACCCTGAACCGCTGATTGCCCTGCCCAATGCCACTATCGTACGGACAGACCGCATCGGGCGTGATGGCAACACCCTGCGGGTGCTGATCCGCGCCAGCAATGGCAGCAGACTCAAGGCCCTTTTATTCAAAGCGGAAGGGAACCCTCTGGCACAGGTGCTGGAGGACGCAACGCGCCCTTCCCTCCATCTGGCGGGGTACCTGCGGGCGGAAAGCTGGAACGGGCGCACGGACGCCACATTTTTTGTGCAGGACGTCGCCCACGCCTGACCCCACAACCCTGTGGGCAAAGTGCTGCAAGCACCGACCTATCGGCTTCATAACCACTGGATAACGGTTACAGCACGGAAGCGCCGCTCCGGCCCCTTGCAGCACACACCGGGGGAACTTAGTCCCCCGATGTGGCACCACGGCGGGCCGCGACTTCCTTCTTCATCGCTTCCTGCACTTTTTCAAACGCCCGCACTTCAATCTGGCGTACCCGCTCGCGGGATATGCCGTAGTCGTGGGCCAGCTCTTCCAGCGTTGCCGGGTCATCTTTGAGCCTGCGTTCGAAAAAAATACGACGTTCACGCTCGTTCAGCGTCTCAAGCGCTGTGGTCAGCAGGGCTTTGCGGCCCGACATTTCCTCGTTCTCGGCGTAAACTTCTTCCTGATTGACCTGATCGTCCACCAGACGGTCCTGCCACTCGCTCTCCTGATCAGCCTTGAGCGGCGCGTTCAGGCTATGGTCGGGGGCAGCCATGCGGCGGTTCATGTCCACCACATCCTGCTCGGACACACCAAGGGTTGTGGCGATCTTGTTGACCTGTTCGGGTTTGAGGTCCCCGTCATCAATCGCCTGCATCTGCCCCTTGAGGCGGCGCAGGTTGAAGAACAGCTTTTTCTGGGCGGCAGTAGTGCCCATTTTGACCAGCGACCAGCTATGCAGGATGTATTCCTGAATGGCGGCCCGAATCCACCACATGGCATAGGTTGCCAGACGGAAGCCTTTTTCGGGGTCGAAGCGGCGCACGGCCTGCATCATACCCACGTTGCCTTCGCTGATCAGTTCGTTAATTGGCAGGCCGTAGCCCCGGTACCCCATGGCAATCTTGGCAACCAGCCGCAGGTGGGAGGTGACCAGCCGGTGGGCGGCCTTGACGTCCCCCTTGTCGCGCCATTTGCGCGAGAGGGAGAGCTCCTCTTCCGGCGTAAGCAGGGGGTATTTACGAATTTCCTGAAGGTACCTTGAAAGATTGCCTTCAGGCCCAACATCAATGACGGAGGCCATGATTTGAGTACTCCTTCCTGAGCTGGAAACTCCCACGGGTGCGTTTGGTTCCTGTCCCGTCAACAGGCGCACCCAACAAGTAACGGCAAGTTCCAGTACCCGATGGAAAACAGTGGCAGCCCCAGCACCTGCCCTCTGCATGAGCAACAGACACCAAAGACTCCTTCCGCCGTACGGTACACAAAGCGGTATGAAGCAAGAGGGTGCGCCCGAAAAATGCACCCTGTCAAGAAAACAGCTACGCATGGTAGCAAAACCGCCACAGTTAGTGGACCTGTGCGGTCCTCTTTAAACGGGACTCGGGGGCTGTATCACCCGCTTACGAGTCGCTGAGGCTTTGTTCCAACTCATGCATGTCGGGCGGCATTGGGGTTTCAAACAGCAGTTTTTCCCCTGTTCTGGGGTGGGTAAAGCCCAGCCGCGCCGCATGGAGTGCCTGACGGGGGAAGTCCAGCCCCGCCCCCCGTGCCGCAGGAGACAGGCCACGGGCCGCCGCAGGCACGCGCCGCAAGTAGAGCGGGTCCCCCATGAGCGGGTGAGCATTGGCCGAAAAATGCACACGGATCTGGTGCGTGCGCCCGGTAGCCAGCTTGCAGGCGACGAGTGCTGCCGATGCGCTGAACACCTTGAGCGTGCGGTAGTGGGTTAGCGCCCATTTGCCACCATGCGTCACCAGCGCCATGCGTTTGCGGTCGCGCTTGTCACGGCCTATCGCGCCTTCATAATCCCCTTCTGCCGGGGTAGGCACACCCCAGCAGAACGCCAGATAGGCACGGTCTATACGGCGGGCGGCAAAATCCTCGGAGAGGGCGAGATGCGCCTTTTCCGTCTTGGCCACCACCATCACGCCCGATGTATCCTTATCCAGCCGGTGCACAATGCCGGGGCGGCGCTCACCCCCAATGCCCTGCAGGCTGTCCCCGCAATGGGCGATCAGCCCGTTGACCAGTGTGCCGGTCTCGTTCCCCGGTGCGGGGTGGACCACCAGACCAGCTGGTTTGTCCAGCACGATCAGGTCGTCATCCTCGTACAGGATGGCAAACTCCATGGACTCGCCCTGCGGGGTGGCCGGAGCTGCTGCAGGGAGGTCCAGCACCACCACCATACCGGGCTTGACCGGCATGGCGGGCTCACGCAGCACCACACCATTGCACAGCAGATGCCCGCCCTCGATCAACCCCTTGATGCGTGAGCGCGAGGGCGCTCCGGGGCAGGTGGACAGGAACCTGTCTACCCGCTCGCCCGCCTGCTGCGCGTCCACGGTAAAAGCAAGGGTGGTGCCGTGGGTGGGGGCAAAACCGGGTTTGGCCCCGCCCTGTGCTGGAACTGTCTGTGCCAAAGCCCGTCTGTCTCACTCACGTTGCTGGGGTGGATGGGTGCGCGTACAAAGCCCGCTCACGCCCCCTGCGTCAAGCCGGGAGAGCCACAGGGGGAGCGCCGCAGCATTTTGGCCCGGTGGGGACCAAGCCCCCTTGCCCTGCGCTATATAGCGCGGGATAGTGTGCGCCCATGCAGCACCACCCCAACGCCACAATTGTACAGACCTACCGCACCACCATGCGCCGCCACAGCCTTGTGCTTGCAGGGCTTGTGGCAGCACTGGCCTTGTCCGTGCTGGTGGATTGCGCGGTGGGGCCTGCCGCACTCTCCCCCGCCACGCTGCTGCACGCCATACTCGCCCCCTCCGGCGTGGAGGAGCAGACCCGCCTGATCGTATGGCAGATCCGCCTGCCCTATGCGCTTATGGCCGCATGTGTAGGTGCCGCACTGGGGCTGGCCGGGGCGGAAATGCAGACCATTCTGGCCAACCCGCTGGCCAGCCCGTTTACGCTGGGCCTGTCTGCCGCAGGGGCATTTGGCGCATCGCTTGCTATTGTTCTGGGCTGGCACATCAGCCACGTACCCGACATGTGGCTGACAGCGGGGAGCGCGTTTGTCTGTTCGGCACTTTCCGTCTGGCTGCTGGACATACTGGTGCGGCTGCGCCGGGGTGGAACAGGTACGGTCATTCTGTGCGGCGTTGCACTTGTATTTTCGTTTCAGGCGCTGGTGGCACTCATGCAGTTTGTGGCGAGCGAGGACGCACTGCAAAATCTGGTGTTCTGGACCCTTGGCAGCCTGACGCGCGCCACATGGGGCACACTGGCCCTGCTGGCAGGAACACTGGGGTGTGTTTTTCCGTTTTCCATGCGCGCGGCATGGCCGCTGACCACACTGCGCATGGGCGAGGACAGAGCCGCAAGCCTTGGGGTGGACGTGCAGCACCTGCGCCGCATGTGCCTGCTACGCATAAGCCTGCTATGTGCGTTAGCGGTCGCCTTTGTTGGCGTTATTGGCTTTATCGGGCTGGTAGCCCCCCATATTGCCCGCCGCATGGTGGGGGAGGACCACCGCTTTTACCTGCCTGCCAGCATGCTGAGCGGGGCGTTTATTCTCTCCCTCTCCGCCCTTGTGGCGCGGCTTCTGGTGCCGGGGGTGGTGGTACCAACCGGCATTGTCACGGCACTGGTGGGCATACCGTTCTTTCTGGCCATTGTTCTGCGCCGCAGGGGAGATACGCCATGACCCATACCCCGCCACAGGGGCTATACGTCCGCGCGCTGGGGGTGCGTTATGGCCGCAGGCCGGTGCTGGAGCATGTGGATGCAGGGCCATTCCCCCACGGAGCGGTAAGCGCCGTGCTTGGCCCCAATGGCAGCGGCAAGTCCACCCTGCTGCGCGCCATGGGCGGGCTGCTCCGCGCTACCGGCACCGTCCTGCTGGACGGGGTGGACCTGACCCCGCTGCCATTGGCCCAGCGCACGCAGCACTGCCTGTACCTGCCGCAGGCCCTGCCCGAACCCGTGCGCCTGAGCGTGCTGGACGCCATGCTGGCGGCACGCCATGCCACAGGACGACAAAATGATGCGGACACAACCAAAGACATAGACGCCGCCATGGCCTGCCTGCACGACGTAGGCATTGCCCACCTTGCCACACGGAGCCTGCATGAACTCTCTGGCGGGCAACGCCAGCTTGCGGGGCTTGCGCAGGCTCTTGGCCGCAAACCGCGCGCCCTGCTGCTGGACGAGCCACTCAGCGCGCTTGACCCCTACTACCAGCAGACCATCATGGCCCTGCTCCGGCGCGAGACGGCACAGCGCGGGCTGGTCACCATTATGGTGCTGCATGACCTGAACATGGCACTCAACCAGTGCGATCTGGCCTGCCTTTTGCACGGCGGGCGTATTCTGGCCAGCGGGGAGCCTGCGCATGTGCTGACCCCGGAGCACCTGCGCACCGTGTACCGTATTGCAGCACGGGTGGATGAGGGGGCCAACGGGCAACGCTTCATCAGCACCACGGGCGTGGTGTAAGCCGCCCTTACGTGCCGCAATAGGTGTAGGGGACAACTTCCTCCGCACATGGGGGCACTGCGTACCGCTCCATGCCCGGCTGCTCCACATAGGGGGTGGCCAGCAGATGCAGCATCTCATGGAACATTGTGTAGTCCCGCTCCTGCACAGCGGCCTCTATCATGGCCTCCACCTTATGGTTACGGGGAATATAGCACGGGTTGACCTGCCGCATGCCCTGCGCACGGGCCGCCCAGTCCACACCACCGGCGCTGGCCACACGCGCCCGCCATGCCTCCAGCCATGGGGCCAGCCCCGCTGCCATACCGGCAGGCAGACCCACAGGAGCCTGCTGCCCCGACAGCACCCCGACGTGGCTGAACGCGCGGAAGCTGTTGGTCATGTCCGCCCCGTGATCGGCCATCTGGTCCAGCAGGGTTTTGAACAGGGCTTCATCCTCGTCCTGTTCGCCCACAAGCCCCAGCTTGGCCCGCATGCCCGCAAAATAGACCGCATGAAAACGCGGATGGAACTCTGCCAGAGCCTGCTGGGCAAGCTCTATGGCCTGTGTGTCCTCCTCCGCCAGCAAAGGCAGCAGGGCCTCGGCAAAACGGGTCAGGTTCCATAACGCCATGGTGGGCTGGTTGGTGTAGGCATAGCGTCCGCGCTTATCAATAAAACTGAACACGGTGGCGGGGTTATACACATCCATAAAGGCGCAGGGGCCGTAGTCTATGGTCTCGCCCGAGATGGCCATGTTGTCCGTATTCATCACGCCATGGATAAAGCCAACCAGCATCCATTGTGCCACCAGCGCAGCCTGCGCTGCCACAACCGCCTGAAGGAGCACCACATAAGGTCGCTCGGCCTGTGCGGCCTGCGGGTAGAGCCGGGCAATGGTAAAATCAGCCAGAGCACGCAGGCCTGCCTCGTCCTGCGTTGCGGCAAAAAACTGGAATGTGCCAACCCGCACATGGCTGCGGGCAACGCGGGCCACTATGGCGCCGGGCAATGGTGTTTCACGGTAAACATGCTCCCCCGTCTCCACCGCGGCCAGCGCGCGGGTGGTGGGAAGACCAAGGGCTGCCATGCTCTCGCTCAGCAGGTATTCACGCAGGACGGGGCCAAGGGCTGCCCGCCCATCCCCCCTGCGTGAATACGGCGTGGGGCCGGCCCCTTTGAGCTGGATTTCATGCACAAGACCCTGCCGGTCGGTCACATCCCCCAAAAGCAGGGCGCGGCCATCCCCCAACTGGGGGGAGAAATGGCCAAACTGGTGCCCCGCATACACGGTGGCCAGCGGGTCCATGCCCGGTGGCATCTGGTTGCCTGCCAGCATGGCCAGCCCCTGCGGGCCAGCCAGCCACGCTGCGTCCAGCCCCAGTGCGTCGGCCAGCGGCCTGTTCAGCACGATCAGCCGGGGGGCAGCCACCTGTGTAGGCTGTGTGCGGGTATAAAAACGCGCAGGCAGCGCTGCGTAACCCTGCCGTATGGAGGAATGGGGCATTGGAACACCACCTTGCAAAAAACCAGACCAGCACGGCACAGCCGCCAAGCCCTGCCACAGCCGCACAACACACACGAACGCACCACATGCGCACACGTTTGCACCTATCTGGCACAGACACGGCGGACATGATAGGAAAGAGCCCGACCGGGCGACCGGCAGGCTGCGTTGCCGCGCACCTGAAACAACAGAACAAAACCGTATATCGGAGCAACCAGGCCTCTGGTCCCCATACCAGCGCCGCGGAAGA
The DNA here is from genome assembly GCF_000613865.1 of Acetobacter okinawensis JCM 25146. Taxonomy (GTDB): domain Bacteria; phylum Pseudomonadota; class Alphaproteobacteria; order Acetobacterales; family Acetobacteraceae; genus Acetobacter; species Acetobacter okinawensis. The sequence goes on along the minus strand of NZ_BAJU01000030.1, from coordinate 14,831 downwards.
CGCGAGAGCACCATGACCACCGTATCTGACAACATCGCCTTCAAGATCACCCGCAAAACGGATGGCACCCCTGCCGCCGAGCGCGAAAGCCTGGTAGCCAACCCCGGCTTTGGCCGCGCGTTTACCGATCATATGGCCGTTGTCACCTACACCGAAGGCCGGGGCTGGCACTCGGCTGAAATTCTGCCCCGTCAGCCGCTCATGCTCGACCCTGCGGCCTCCGTGCTGCACTACGCGCAGGAAATTTTTGAAGGCATGAAGGCCTACCGCACCCCCAACGGGGCTGTGCAGCTCTTCCGCCCCGAAGCCAATGCCCGCCGGTTCCAAAAATCCGCCGAGCGCATGGCCATGGCGCAACTGCCCGAAGACCTGTTCCTGGAAGCCGTGACCCAACTGGTCACAATCGACCGCGACTGGGTGCCCGCACCCGAGGTGGGCACGCTCTACATCCGCCCGTTCATGATCGCGACGGAAGCAGCCCTTGGGGTCAAACCTGCCTCCGAGTTCAAGTTCATTGTCATTGCCTGTGCTGCGGGGGAATATTTCTCCAAGGATGCTGGCCCCGTTTCCGTGTGGGTGGAAACAGATACCGTGCGCGCCTCCCGCGGGGGGACTGGCACAGCCAAATGTGGGGGCAACTACGCCGCCAGCCTGACCGCACAGATGGAGGGCAAGGAGCACGGCTGCCAGCAGGTGCTGTTCCTTGACGCGGAAGAACGCCGCTGGCTTGAAGAAATGGGCGGCATGAACGTGATGATGGTGTTTGAAGATGGCACCCTGCTCACCCCCCCTCTGGCGGGTGGCACCATTCTGCATGGCATTACGCGTGACAGCCTGCTGACTCTGGCGCGCGATGCGGGGATGACCGTAAAAGAAGAACGCTACGCGCTCGACCAGCTTTTTGCCGATGCCAAATCGGGTAAGCTGCGTGAAGTGTTTGCCTGCGGCACGGCTGCCGTTGTCTCCCCCATTGGTGCGTTCAAAAGCAAGACCGATAGCTGCACCATCAACAACAACACGGTGGGAGACGTTACCGCCAGGCTGCGCCAGACCCTGTGCGACATCCAGTTCGGCCGCACAGCCGACCCGCATGACTGGATCCGCACGGTGGCGTAAGCCCCGGCCCCCAGACTACCCTGCACGCACCCCGGCCCCAGGCCGGGGTGTTTTTATGTAAAACCCGCCACCACGGCAGACATGCTGGACAGAGCGCTCCAAGCGGCATATCCCAAAACCATGTTTGCTTTCCTGTCCGCCCTTTCTTGCACACGGTTCCCCCAGCCATGACAGACACACCGCATCTGGTTCTTGTGGATGGCAGCGGCTTTATTTTCCGCGCTTTTCATGCCCTCCCCCCCATGACCAGCCCCGAAGGTGCCGGTCAATGCGTGTATGGCTTTACCAACATGCTCGCCCGCCTGCTGCGCGACCATGTGGGTACGCATCTGGCCGTGCTGTTTGATGCCAGCCGCCAGACCTTCCGCTCCGATATCTACCCCCAGTACAAGGCCCACCGCCCGGAACCACCCGAGGACCTGCGCCCCCAGTTCGGCCTGATCCGCGATGCCACACAGGCTTTTAACGTCCCGGGCATAGAACTACCGGGCTGGGAGGCAGACGACCTGATCGCCTCTTACGCAGTTGCCGTACGCAAGATGGGGGGGACATGCACCATCATCTCCTCAGACAAGGACCTGATGCAGCTTGTAGGTCAGGGCGTGTGCATGCTCGACCCCATCAAGCAAACCCCCATCGGCCCGACGGAAGTGGAAGCCAAGTTTGGTGTACCGCCCGAAAAAGTGGTGGATGTGCAGGCCCTTATGGGCGACCCGACGGATAACGTCCCCGGTGTACCCGGCATTGGCCCCAAAACTGCCTCGGCCCTGATTAACGAATTCGGCACGCTGGAAGACGTGCTCAGCGCCGCCCCGGAGATGAAAAAATCCAAAAAGCGGGATATGCTGATCGAGCACGCACAGGCGGCCCGCCTCTCGCTCCAGCTGGTCACGCTGGCAACGGATGTGCCCCTGCCCGTGCCGGTAGCCGACCTGATTACGCGGGAGCCGGACAAGCTGGTACTGGCCGACTGGCTGGACAGTATGGGCTTCCGCTCCGTGCTGACGCGCATGGGCATGGGCAGCACCTCTGGCGCACACGCGCACCGCGCAGCCCGTGCCTCCGCCCATGCCAGCGCAAACGGGCAGGATACCCCCGCACAAGCTGCGTCAGCCCCATCCACCGGCCCTGCCAACCTGCTGAGCGCACCCTATACGGAGTACGAGACCGTACGCACGGCTGAAGCCCTGCAAAAATGGGTCAGCGCCGCACAGGAAGCCGGACTATGCGCCGTGGACACGGAAACAGATGGGCTGGACCCGCTGTCCGCCACCATGCTGGGGTTCTCCCTTGCTACCGCCCCCGGCAAGGCCTGCTACGTCCCCCTACGGCATGAGGGCACACTGGAAGCCCCGACCGGCGAACAGCTTGCCCCCGACCGGGCACTGGACCTGCTGCGCCCCCTGCTGGAGGATGACAGCGTTCTCAAGGTCTTCCAGAACGCCAAGTTCGACCTGCTGGTGCTGGACCATGCGGGCATAGACCACGCCAGCATCGGCCCTGTGGATGACACGATGCTGATCTCCTACAGCCAGTCAGCCGGGCTGCATGGGCAGGGTATGGACGAGCTTTCGGCCCAGCACCTCAACCACACGCCCATACCCTACGACGCCATGACTGGCACAGGCCGCAACCGCATACCCTTTGCGCAGGTTCCCGTAGAAAAAGCCACCACCTACGCCGCCGAGGATGCGGACGTCACCCTGCGCCTGTGGCATGTGCTGCACCCCACCTTGCGCACAAACCACGCACAGGCCCTGTACGAGCAGATGGAGCGCCCGCTGGTGCAGGTGCTCGCTGCCATGGAAAAATCTGGCATTGCCGTGGACCGCGCGGAGCTGACCCGCCTGTCCGCCGATTTTGAAACCCGCATGAAAAACATGGAACAGGGCATTTATGCTGCTGCGGGCAGGGAGTTCAACATTGCCTCTCCCCGTCAGCTAGGCGAAATCCTGTTTGATGAGATGGGGCTCAAAGGCGGTAAGCGCGGCAAGGCAGGCGCATGGAGCACGGATTCCTCCGTGTTGCAGGATCTGGCCGATCAGGGCCATGACCTGCCGGTGCGTGTGCTGGAATGGCGCCAGCTTGCCAAGCTCAAGTCCACCTACACCGATGCCCTGCTCAAGCAGACCAGCAAGGAGAGCAGGGTCCATACATCATTCCAGATGGCCATCACCACCACGGGCCGCCTGTCCTCCTCCGACCCGAACCTGCAGAACATTCCTGTCCGCACGGAGGAAGGGACGCGCATCCGTCAGGCTTTTGTGGCCCCTGCGGGGCGCAAGCTCATTTCGGCCGACTATTCGCAGATTGAATTGCGGCTGCTGGCCGATGTGGCCAACATCCCGACCCTGCGCGAGGCGTTTGAACTGGGGCAGGACATTCACGCCCGCACGGCCTCCGAGGTGTTCAACATCCCGCTTGAAGGCATGGACGCCCTGACCCGCCGCCGCGCCAAGGCCATTAACTTTGGCATTATCTACGGTATTTCCGCCTTTGGGCTGGGCAAGCAGCTTGGCATTCCCGCAGGGGAGGCCAAAAGCTACATTGATGCGTATTTTGCCCGCTACCCCGGCATCCGGGATTATATGGAGCGGATCAAGGCGGAAGCACGCGCCAATGGCTATGTCCTGACCCCCTTTGGCAGACGCTGCTACGTACCCGGCATTCACGAAAAAAGTGCATTACGCCGACAGTATGCGGAGCGGCAGGCCATTAACGCCCCCTTACAGGGCGGGGCTGCGGATATTATCAAACGCGCCATGGTGCACCTGCCCGCAGCCCTTACCGCCGCAGGGCTGGACAGTGCGCGCATGCTTTTGCAAGTCCATGACGAACTGCTGTTTGAGGTGGACGACGCACAGGCTCAGGCCGTGGCGGAAAAAGCAAAAAGCATTATGGAGGCGGCAGCGCAGCTCAGCGTGCCGCTGGTGGTCGAAACAGGTATAGCCCAGACTTGGGCGGAGGCACATTAACCCATGACACCAGCAGGAAAGCGCGCCGTTCTGATTGGCGCTGGCATTCTGGCCCTTGCCGGGGCTGGCAGCTTTGTAGCCACCAATCTGGCACTCAAACACAGCATCAGCCTGAACTCCTACGGTAACCCCGTTGGCGGGTCCTTCCGCCTGATGGATGCCACCACAGGCACCATGACGGACAAGAGCTTTGCTGGTCAGTGGATGCTGGTTCTGTTCGGCGCCACCCATTGCGGGGATGATGCATGCGCACCTGCCCTGCGCACCATGTCCGCCGCCATGGATGAGGTTGACCCGGGCAAGCGCAAAATGGTCATTATTTTTGTAAGCCTCGACCCTGACCGTGATGACGCCGAGCGCCTGCGCCAGTATGGCGAGCAGATAAGCCCCCGTGTGGTCGCGGGCACGGCCGCCCCCTTTGCACTGGCCGACCTTGCAAAAGAATACCATGCGCCGGTGGAAAAAATGACCGACCCTGAGTGGGACTACGCCATGCGCATGTCCCCGCAGTTTGTGGTCATGGACCCGCAGACCCGCTACCGTGGCACCATAGCCGCCAACGCCGACCAGCCCACAATGACAGCCAACCTGCGCCAGATCATGGCGGGCGACAAACCCAACCCCTGACAGGCGTTTATACCCTGACCACCCGTTCTGTGTTCCAGCAGGTCTGTTGCGTGCCGCCATGCCGTTGCTTCAATCCATAAGCGCTCCCGTGCGTTTTTATACTTCCCTGCTGGTGACAGGCGGCGTTTTTGCAGCGCTGGACGCGGGTACCTGCGTGCTGCGCCTGAGCATGCCAGAAGGGCCACGGCGCAGGCGCATGGCCCGGCGCTGGCTGTGCACCATGGCCAGACTGGCCGTGGGCTACCTGCACCGGGCTGGCATACTGGACTGCGACATGGCGGCTCTTACCACCATTGCCCAGCGCCGGAACCTTGTGCTGGTTGCCAACCATCCCTCCCGGCTGGACTGCCTTATTCTGGCCTCCGCCCTGCCCCACATGGTGTGCGTTACCAAGGCATCCATCTGGGAACGCGGGGTGCTGGGCAGCACATTACGCACCGCAGGTTATGTGCGGCATGACAGCCTGCTCAAGATTATTGGCCCTGCCTCCCAGTCCTTGCGGGAGGACTGCCAGCTTCTGCTGTTCCCCGAAGGAACACGCTCACGCGCAGGCGCGCAGGCAGGGCCAATACAGCCCGGTTTTGCCGCCATCGCCCAGCGTATGCGTGCTGATGTGCAGGTTGTGCTGATAGAAACACAATCCCCCTATCTGTCGCAGGGGTGGCCGTTTTTGCGGCGCCCGCCCCTGCCCATGCGCTACCGCATAACACTGGGACCGGACTTTTGCGCCCCCTCGCGGGACGAGGCCAGCGGGCGCGCCCTGATGAACGCTGTTGAGCGCTGTTTTCAAAAAAAACCTCCCCGCAGGACGGGGAGGACTTAAAGAACACCTGATCTGTTTTTTAAACAGATTTAGTATATTTCAGGAACAATCATGTTCTCTGGCGTGGACTGGCGCTCGTAGTCCGGGTGGTACACACGTGGGGGCAGAGCCACCTCGGGGTGTTCCACGGGCTGGTAAGGCACCTGTGCAAGCAGATGGCTGATGCAGTTCAGCCGTGCCCGTTTTTTGTCCACAGCCTGCACAACCCACCACGGCACTTCAGGAATACTGGAACGTTCCAGCATGGTTTCCTTCGCCTTGGTGTAAAGTTCCCAGCGGCGGCGGCTCTCCAGGTCCATCGGGCTGAGCTTCCACTGCTTGAGCGGGTCTTCAATCCGGGCACGGAAGCGGGCTTCCTGCTCATCATCAGTGATGGAGAACCAGTATTTGACAACCTGAATACCGCTACGCACCAGCATGCGCTCGAACTCAGGCACGGAACGGAAGAATTCTTCATACTCCTCATCGGAGCAGAACCCCATGACCCGCTCCACACCGGCACGGTTGTACCAGCTCCGGTCAAACAGAACGATCTCGCCCGCAGCGGGAAGCTGGGCGACATAGCGCTGGAAGTACCACTGTGTTTTTTCGCGGTCAGTCGGGGCTGGCAGTGCCGCCACGCGGCAGATGCGCGGGTTAAGGCGCTGGGTAATGCGCTTGATCGCGCCCCCCTTGCCTGCGGCATCGCGCCCTTCAAACAGCACAACCAGCCGGTGGCCGGTGGCTTTTACCCAGTCCTGCAAACGCACCAGCTCGCCTTGCAGGCGCACCAGTTCGCTAAAATAGGTATGGCGGAAGCTGCGATCGGATGGTGAAGATTCACCGCCCAACCCCTCCTCCTGCAATTCGAGTTCGATCTCTTCATCCAGATCGTCAATAATTTCCTGCCGCATCCGCTCGCGTTCACGCTCGGCCGCTGTCAGGCTGTTCGCATTGGCATCAGACATGATCTTGCCTTCGCAGTTTGGAAGAAAAACAGGCTCTGGCATGGCGTATTCCCCATACCAGAGCAGATGTTTTAGAAAATGTGGCGGAACACCACATACAGCACGCCGCTAATCAGCATGGCGGCAGGCAGGGTGGTAATCCATGCCATGCCCATGGCGCGCAGTGTGCCCCACTGCAACCCGCCGCCACCGGCGGCCATGGTGCCAGCAACACCGCTGGAGAGGATATGCGTGGTGGAAACCGGCAGGCCATACCCTTCGGCCAGACCAATGGTGCCCATGGCAACAAACTCAGCCGAAGCACCCTGAGCATAGGTCAGGTGGCTTTTGCCGATTTTTTCGCCCACGGTCACAACAATACGCTTCCAGCCCACCATGGTGCCAAGGCCCAGAGCCAGTGCGACGGCAATTTTAACCCACACGGGAATAAAACGCGTGCCTGCGTTAAGCTGCTTCATAAACTGGGCAAGCTGGCCATCTTCCGTTTTGGTAAAGGCGGCGGATTTGCCCATGTTGTGAATGGCTTCCGCCACCAGATACATGTCGGTACGCACGTTAGGCACGGTTGCTGCCGGAATTTCGTGCAAGGAGTGGTAACCCCCCACAGCCTGCGCAATGTCAGCCGACAGAACGGACAGGGCACCATACACTTCCGGGCGGTCAACAGATTTGACGCGCAGCGCATCGGTCACCTGAGCGCGGGCCTGCTCAGCCGTGGGCTGCTGGAGCATGGGCTGGGCATGGCTCTCAAACACATGGGAGGCCTGCTGTGCGGTTTCCACAAAGCCGGGCATCATGCTGTCTGGCATGGCGCGGTTCAGGGCGTAGGCAGTCGGGGCGGCACCGATCAGGATCAGCATGATCAGGCCCATGCCCTTCTGCCCGTCGTTGCTGCCGTGGAAGAAGGATACACCCGTGCAGGTGCCAATCAGCAGGCTGCGGATCCACAGCGGAGGAGGCGCATCCCCCTCTGGCGCACGATAAAGAGCGGCATTGCGCACCACAACACGCAGGACCATAAACAGACCCGCCGCAAGGATAAAGCCACACAGGGGGCTGAACAGCAGGGCAGAGAAAACCTTTTTAACCTGCGTCCAGTCCACGCCATACAGCGCACTCCCCGAGGGAGACATAAGCTGGTTTGCAAACCCCACACCCAGAATGGAGCCAACCAGCGCGTGGGACGAACTGTTGGGAATACCAAGTGCCCATGTTGCCAGGTTCCACACAATGGCGGACAGCAGCAGGGCAAAGATCATGGCATGGCCAGCGCCACTGCCAACCTGAAGGATAAGCTCCACCGGCAGCAGCGTAACAACACTATACGCCACAGCGCCGGAGGAGGTGAGAACCCCAAGCAGGTTCCACATACCAGACCACACCACTGCCACCAGCGGGGGCAGGCTGTTGGTATAGATAACGGTTGCGACCGCGTTGGCGGTGTCATGAAAACCGTTTACGAATTCGAAGCCCAGAGCAATAAGCAACGCCAGAGCCAGCAAGGCAAAGGCCCCGGTTGCTATGCCACTGGTGCCAACAGCGTGCAGGTCTGCCAGCACGCTGTAACCAACAAACGCCAGAGCTGCTGCAATCACTCCCAAAAAGAACATGCGGAAAGCCTGATGCTCCCCTTTACGCATATTCGGACGCCCTCCAACCGGAGGACTCAGCATTGTATCTGACATAAAAACACCCTGCGCAGAAAAAGATTGGCGCAGGATAAAGCTTTTTTTAACAAAAGTTCCGTTAAGATATTATGAAAGAAAAATCCGTTTTACATCAGATTATTACCATCAATACCCATCAATCTGATGCATTACTGCAACAAACCTAACGTTCACTCTGCGTAATCCATTTTGTTTCCTGCGGAGGGTGCCACGTGGCCAGCCCGTCCAGCAGGGTGGCGGGTGTACTGGCCACCTGTAACATGTCCCTGTGCACCGATTTGAGGAAGCCCTCCTCCACCACATGGTCCAAAAACAGGCCCAACGTACTGTAAAAACCGTTCACATTCAGCACCCCGCACGGTTTGGCGTGGTTGCCAAGCTGGGTCCATGTCCAGACCTCAAACAGTTCCTCCAGCGTGCCAATACCTCCGGGCAGCGCGACAAAAGCATCGGACAGGTCTGCCATAAGCGCCTTACGCTCATGCATGGAACCCACAATACGCAGGTCTTCCAGCCCATTATGCGCAACCTCGCGCGCCACCAGTGCTTGTGGGATAACACCCGTAACCTGCCCGCCAGCAGCCAGAACCGCATTGGCCACCGCCCCCATAAGCCCGACCGAGGCACCACCATAAACCAGTCCTATACCCCGCTGGGCCATAAGCTGGCCAAGCTGCCCGGCCGCATGCAGGTAGGCACTCCCCCGCCCCGGACTTGACCCACAGAACACACAGATCCGACGCACGGCACTCCCTCTCCATACCACTCTGGCGGGCCGTGCAACCCATGCCCAGCATAGCCCGCAACACGCCCAAACCCCCTGCCCAGCACAGACGCATGCGGCAGGAACTCACAACTTTGTTGTTTTTTTCATACCCCCCCTTACGGGGGCAACCCTTTCCAAACCGCAACAAGAGGGAGTAGCCTACCGCGCACATGCACAAAGGTGCTTGATATAACACAATAAGTTTTCGCCAACGCCCATCATGGACGCCAAGACAAGAACAATAAAAACAGAAAGATAAACAGCGTGCTTCCCTCTACAGCCCCCCTTTCCAGTTCACACCAGCGGTTCCTCTATCTTCAGGTTCTCGCAGCCGTTGCCGCGGGCATTCTTGTGGGTGCCCTGTTCCCCTCTGTTGCAACACTGCTCAAACCGTTGGGGGACGGGTTTGTCAAACTGATTAAAATGGTCATTGCACCGGTTATTTTTCTAACCGTCAGCACTGGCATTGCAGGCATGGCGGACCTGAAGCAGACAGGACGCGTGGCAGGCAAGGCCATGCTGTATTTTCTGTGCTTTTCCACGCTTGCGCTTGCTGTGGGTATGGTGGTCGCCAATATCGTGCGCCCCGGTGCAGGCATGCACATCCACCCGCAAAGTCTGGACAGCGCTTCGGTCGAGCAGTTTGTGCAGGCAGCACATGGCCATTCCTTTACCGACTTCCTGCTCCAGATCATCCCTTCCACCACAGCAGGGGCCTTTACCTCGGGCGAGATTTTACAGGTTCTGCTGGTCGCCATTCTGTTTGGCATCAGCATGGCGCAGATGGGTCAGGCGGGGGAGAGCGTGCTCAACCTGTTCCGCAGTCTGACGGAAATGGTGTTCGGCGTTGTGCGGCTGGTCATGTATCTGGCCCCTGTTGGTGCTTTTGGCGCCATGGCATTTACCGTGGGCAAGTTTGGCCTTGGCTCCATTGTGCATCTGCTTGGGCTGGTGCTGACCTTTTATTTTACTGCCGGTCTGTTTGTGCTGGTTATTCTGGGAGTTGTGGCCCGTCTGGCAGGGTTCAGCATTCTGCGGCTTCTAATGTTCATCAAGGAGGAACTGCTGATTGTACTGGGCACCAGCTCGTCCGAGTCCGCACTACCCGGGCTTATCAGCAAGCTGGAGCAAGCCGGGTGCAAGCCCGGTATTGTGGGGCTGGTAGTACCCATGGGCTATTCCTTCAACCTTGATGGCACCAATATCTACATGACCCTTGCCGCCCTGTTTATTGCTCAGGCAACAGATGTGCATCTGGGCTTTGGCGAGCAGCTCGCCCTGCTGCTTGTGGCCATGGTCAGCTCCAAGGGGGCAGCCGGTGTGACGGGGGCCGGGTTTATTACTCTGGCTGCAACCCTGTCTGTTGTGCCGAGTGTGCCTGTGGGCGGTATGGCGCTTATACTGGGTATTGACCGCTTTATGTCCGAGTGCCGCTCCCTGACCAACCTTGTGGGCAACGCCGTGGCAACCATTGTGGTCGCACGGTGGGAAAACGCGCTGGATATGGAGCAACTCCACAAAACCCTGCACCCTTCGGCAGCAGACACACCACAGGCCTGACCTCCGCGCGCCCAACCAACCCCTTCCTTTGAGCCTCAAATGGAAGGGGAGATGGGGGTTTTTAGCGCCCCGTTGTCAGGCCCCTGCACACAGGCGGGCGGCAAGCGCATTATGCCGGCCTACCAGCTCATGCAGGTCAAGCCTGGAAAAATATCCGTCCTGCACAAGAATATTGCCGTTGACCATGCTCATGGACACCTGCGTAGGTGAGCAGAACACAAGGGCTGCCACCGGGTCTGTCTGTGCGCCTGCATGGGCAAGGCCGCGCACGTCAAACGCCACAATATCCGCCGCCATACCCACCGCAAGCTGGCCTATATCATCGCGCCCCAGCACGGCGGCACCACCGCGCGTGGCAAGGGCCAGAGCATCGCGCGCGCTCATCATACCCGGTGTTTGCGGGGTTTCTGGCAGCAGGCGGGAGAGCAGCATGGCCTGCCGTGTTTCTCCCAGCATACTGGCACCATCATTGGAGGCGGAGCCATCGACCCCCAGCCCCACGCGTATGCCAGAGGCCTGCATCTGCCGCACTGGCGCAATACCCGAGGCCAGCCGCATGTTGGAGCACGGGCAGTGGGCGACCCCAGTGTGGGTGCGCCCAAAGCGGGCCATACCATCCGCATCCAGCTTGACGCAGTGCGCATGCCATACATCGGCCCCAAGCCAGTCCAGACCTTCGGCATATTCTGCCGGTGTCTGGCCAAAACGCTCGCGGCTGTAGCTGACATCATGGTCATTTTCTGCCAGATGCGTATGGAGCATGGTGCCGGTCGCGCGCGCCAGTGCCGCCATGTTGCGCATGAGTTCCCGGCTGACTGAAAAAGGCGAGCACGGAGCCCCCGCCACCCGCAACATGGCGAGTGGTTCGGGGTCGTGGTACATCTCGATCAGCCGTTGCGTGTCTTTTAGAATGTCAGCCTCGCGCTCCACCAGTGCATCGGGGGGCAGGCCGCCCTTGCTCTCGCCCACGCTCATGGCCCCACGGCAGGCATGGAAGCGCATGCCCATGGCAAAGGCCGCCTCGATCTGGTCGTCCAGCCTGCACCCGTTGGGAAAAATGTAGAGATGGTCACTGGTTGTGGTGCAGCCCGAAAGCAGCAGCTCCGCCATGGCTGTACGGGTGGACACCTGCACCATTTCTGGCGTTAGCCTGCCCAGATCGGATACAATGTTTTAAGCCAGCCAAATAACGAGGCATCCTGCGCTTGCGGAACAGCCCGTGTGAGCGACTGGTACATGTGGTGGTGGGTATTGACCATGCCCGGCAACACAACATGGCCTTGCAGGTCTATAACGTGCTCGGCCCCCGGCGGAGGAGCATCTGCCCCACCACCGAGTGCCACAATCTGCCGCCCCTCTACCAGAACCCATCCATTTTCCAGTTCGGTGCGTGCATCATCCATACACACAAGTCTGGTTATGTTCGTAAGCAGGGTGCGGCGTGGCATGCAAACTCCTGTAACACCCGGCAAGCCGGGTGCTGTTGTCGTAAACTCAGAAAGACGTGGACACGGAACCTACCATGGTAAAGCGCGGCTCCACCATAAAGGAGTTGCCATACCCTGCAGCCGCAGCGCTGCTCCCGCTCCACACTGGATTCGTGTTCAGGTCGCTGCCACGATACACCGCACCCATGGCACCCGTGCGGACAATGGAGCCCGTCAGATTGGTAAAGTTGAGCTTGAACGTAGGCGATTTGAGGAAGCTAAACGGCTTGAAGTGATACCCCAGAGAGAGCGTATTGGTCACATAGCCCGGAATACGCTGGTCATTGGCAATGGAGACGGACTGCGGCCCGGTATAATGCACGGCACCGTTGGCAAAAAACCCTTTATAAGTATAGGTCAGACCAAAGTTGGCCATAACGCGGGGCGCCATAATGGCCTGCGTGCCCTTGGAATGGATCAACGTATTATCGTACGGGTCTTTGACATCGCTGTCCTGCGTAGCATGCAGATACTCAATGGATGCATAGGGGCTGAACCCGTGGATGGACGTGCCCGCAACCATAAGGTCAAACCCACGCATGGTCTGGTTGCCAATGGACATGGGGCTGAACTGGTTCATGCCCATATACTGGTCCACAATGCGGTTTGTCACATTGTAGTTGAACAGGGACATGTCCACCATGACGTATTTGTTGTGGTAGCGGTAACCCAGTTCTTCCTTGATAGAATACTGGTTTTTCAGCATTGGGCCACTGGCACTCATCCACCCCATATCGGTCGCACTGGGCTGGCGGTAATCACCTTCGGCGTTCACGTAAATCTGGTTGTTGTCATTGATCTGGTAGCTGATGGACAACTGCGGCAGCGGCTCGGTCGTGTTTGAGCCAGAGCTATTGCCCGAAATCAGGTTCCGGTTATTGCCGCTCCAACCCTTGTTCCACGCATTGGACATGACAAACTTGAAGCCCGCGTTAATAACCAGACGGTTGTCCAGATAACGCGCCTGATCCTGAATAAACAGGGAGTGCAGCTCGTACCCTGCGGTCTGGCCATACATGGGCGTATTGACCTGATACTGGGCCCAGTTGGGGCTGGCGGCAGCACCGTTGGCCATGGTCAGGCTCTGGGGGTAAGCCTGAATGGTCTGGTTGTTTTCATACCAGTATCCAAAGCTGACGTGGTTGTGCCGGTCAATGTCATACCCCAGCTTGGCCACAACCCCGACCTGACGGGCTTCGTTTTCCAAAAAGAAGTTGGTCAGATTGCCAGATTGCAGCGTGTTGCCACCGGAGCTTGCTGTAACCGTTGTATTGGTCGCCGGGTTTGTTGTGCCGATAACACCGCCTGGAGACGCATCCCAACCCTGCCCGAAGCTGAAATAGGGCTGGATGTCGAATGTCAGCTTTTTAGGCAGAACAATATGCACTGGTGCGGTCAGGAAAATCTGGTTCCAGTGGTCGTTATTATTCTTCCAGTAGTTGACGTTCCCCGGATTGGCAGAACGGCCATAGCCGTTGCCTGTGTGCTTGTAGTTATAAAACTGCGCTGCGGTCGGGTAGTTGTCGATAACAAAGTCTTCGGAGTTCCAGGACAGGAACAGATGGGCGTTGGACCCGTTCTCCCAGTCCTTGCGCACGCCAAAGTCAATGTGTTTGCGCTGGTTGGTGCCAGCCCCCATCCAGCTCCGGTCATGCGTGTTGGAGAAGGAGAAGTAGCTCTTGATCCCGGTTTTGCCGATCTCGCCCGATTCCAAACGAATGAACTCGCGTGAGAGGTTGTTGGTCCCGTAAGAGAAATCGACCATTCCCCCCATTTTGCTCGACGGCAGATGGGTGCGCGAGTTCAGAACCCCGCCCGCAGCAGACATGGTCGGCAGGTCGCGTGATGCACTGCCGGGGGTTACGCTCACTTCGTCCAGATTTTCCGAATCAATGTCTTCGGTCATGTATTTGGCCGCAGCCGCAGGTGCGCCATCCACCATAAGCCCCATGTCCAGATCAGTCAGCCCGCGTGACTGAATAGCCCCCCCCTGCATGCCCGATGCATCGGGGGTCATCACGTTCAGGCTCGGCAGGTTCTTGACCAGATCCAGCGGAGTGGAGGTGGGGCTGCGCATGTTGATGTAGTCTTTGGTGACGGTCTGCACAGCGTGGGGTGCCACTTCCAGACGCATCATACCACCACCACCGGAGCGGGCAGTGCGGTTGGAGGCGACCGAAATTTCTTCCGCGCGGGAAGACTGGAGCGAACTATTCCGCGCTTTGGCAGTTTTACCCGCCTTGGCCGGACCATGCCCTACCTTGCCCGCCACTGGCGCACTCTGGCTGGCAGCGGCATGCGCCTGCCCTACCTCTGCACCACCTGCACAAAGACCAGCAACACTGGCCAGACAGGTCAGGGTGGCAAGGCGCTGCCGGTATGTCAGCACGGAACCGACAGGGCGACGCACGAAAAAAAATCGGGAAGGCATGGCGTAGTCTCCCAAAAACAGAAGCAAAAACAGGATGAAGCGGCAAAAGGCGTTATTCGCGGTCGGCCCCCTTTGGTCAACATGCCTGAGCGGGGGGATGGATTTAGAACACTGCCCAAAACGATACGATTCCGATATATAATTACGAGTTCCCTTTCTCACAAAATAAAAAAAGCACTTTCTCATTGCTTTTTTCAGCACAGGGGCCGCACTCAATTTTGCAACGCGAAATTGCTTTTTTTGCTTTTGGGAGAACGGGACAAACCCGTCTATAATTGCCTGAGCAGACCAGCCACTTTGGCAAACCCTACCCGGCCCACCACACCAAGGACGAAAAAAAATCTCCCCCGATCCCGCCCTCCCCCCAACGGCCTGCCAGAGGCCGCCACAGTGGTCTCCCGCCCGGTCAGCCGGTGTGACCATCTGGGCATG
>NZ_BAJU01000031.1 GCF_000613865.1 Acetobacter okinawensis JCM 25146 | reverse complement strand
CGGTGATCGCCCGAGCGAGACTATTTCCTTCAACTTCACCAAGATCGAAACCAAATTCACCCCGATCAAGGAAGATGGCAGCAAGGGCTCTCCGTTCCCCGTCACCTACGATCTCGGCCAGCAGAAGCTAAGCTGATCTGCTTGAGATAATAACCCAAGAAATAATTGACTCGACAACGAGGATAAAGACTATGTCATTTGACAGGTTTATGGCTTTGTTTCCGTTTGGCCGTAAGAAAGTTGACAGTTCTCCGTCTGGCCGTCAGAGATCAGGAGCTATATCTCAGACTGACGGTGAGAGATTTGACCATTTTATGGCTTTGCATCCATCTGGCCGTCAGAGATCAGGGGATATACGTGTAAATCGGACCATGTATTTCTCTGCAGCTCCTAACGGCGCCCTCGAGCAGAAGATACAAGCGCTAACAGACACATCTGCAAAGAAGCACGCTTTTTTAATATTATGTACGCAAGGTTCTAACAAATATTTTGATAGTGGTTTATTTATAGTGCTAGTACAGGCATATCGTGCCATGTATAGCGTTCGTGCAGATGTTAGAGCGTTTGCTAACTTCATTTACGAATGGTGTATCGTCGGTTTGCCCTCTTCTACTTCTTTTTTGGATCCTCCATCGAGCTACAAAGATGTTATTTTAGCTACAAATCTTTCAAGCGAGCTGAAGAACCCAATAAAAGAAACACTGCAGAACATTAATGCCACTGTTCCACAAAATGTTTTTGACGCTGCTTATACAGACATATGCGCTCTCCTGCATAGGAATGGTGTTATTCCAGAGAGTTTGACGTCGTTCAATGGCGGTCTTATGCCCGCCTCGTTACGTCAGTTTATGCCGGATATCAAAAGAGAACTTGAAAAAGCTGGATTTAAGCCAGATGATATTGGAATTTATTAAGTAAAAATTTAATGAGTAGTGATTTGATGGGGCGAGAACGGTAGTGAATATCGAAAATATTGATAATTTTCTGTCTCCTGTAGGGGAAGACGCCCCTACAGGCGATGATATCCGTGGCGACTATTCCGCAACGTCTCTTTATTACAAACTCAGGGATGCCAGGGCTGATGCGCGTGCAGCGGAGCGTGCGGGAGATGCGAACCCTGCTGAAGCTACAACGCCACCCGAGTGGCGTGACGTGCAGAAGCTTGCTTCACAAATCCTTTTGGAAAAAGCGAAGGATTTGGAAGCCGCCGCCTGGTTGACCGAGAGCCTTGTGCGCAGCGACGGTCTGGCCGGGCTGACATTTGGCGCGAGCGTAATCGAAGGCTGGTGGAGCGGTATTGGGACCAGCTTTACCCCATGCCGGATGAAGACGGCATGGAAACGCGCGTGGCTCCACTGACCGGGCTGAACGGTGAAGGGGGTGATGGCACATTAATTCAGCCCCTGCGCAAGCTGGAACTTTTTAAAGACCGTAATGGCGAGCCGGTCATGCTGTTCCAGTACGAACAGTCCGCCGAACTGCAAACCATTGCAGACCCCAAGCGACTTGAAGCACGTATAGAGGCCGGCGTGGTGCCTTACGAGACCATGACTGCGGCCGCCCGTGCCGCCCCGGCCACGCATTATACTGCTATGATGGCTGATTTGCACGCAGCCAAGGCAGCGTGGCGCGGTATGGGTGATGCACTGGACCGTGCCGCCGGGGCCGATGCCCCACCAACCAACCGCGTGGCGGGTGTTCTCGACCAGATCGAGGATTTTCTCACCCGTTATGCCCCCGCAGCATCCGGGCAGGAGAAGGGGGCCGACGTAACGGCGGACGAAACAGTGGCGCAGGCTCCGGTCGGGCAGGCAGCGCCGGCGGGCGTTACCGCACCGCGCCCGCTTGTAACCCGTGAGGATGCGCTGTCGCGCCTTGCGGAAGTTGCCGAATTTTTCCGGCGGGCGGAGCCACAGTCACCCCTGGCTTACACGCTGGAAGAAGCCATCAGGCGTGGACGCATGACATGGCCCGAGCTTGTTGCCGAACTGGTCGAGGATGAACAGGCCCGCAACAACCTGCTCATGCGTCTGGGACTGCCTGCCGCCTCGTGACCTGGGCGGCGGACATGCGGGGGCTTGTCCGGCAGGGCGTTGGCAACCGTGTTTTGGAATTCAAACGTTTTTTGGGATGTAAAATATGAATAGCAGTGTTCACAGCAAGCTGAATCGAGTGCGCAAACCCCGCGTTCACATTTCCTACGATGTTGAAACGGCTGGTGCGGAAGTCGCACGGGAACTACCGTTCGTTGTCGGCGTCATGGGTGACTTCTCTGGCGATCCGGTGCAGCCGCTCCGCCCAATGGCCGAACGCAAGTTCGTGCAGATCGACCGCGACAATTTTGATGACATCATGGCGCGCATGGCCCCGGGCCTGAAGCTGAAGGTGGATAACACACTGGCTAATGACGGTACGTCCATGGCGGTCGACCTTGTGTTCCGCTCCATGGACGACTTTACCCCGTCGCGGATTGTCAACCAGGTGCCCGCGCTGAAAAACCTGCTGGAAACCCGCAACAAGCTGCGTGACCTGCTGAGCAAGGCCGACAGATCTGAGGAACTGGAAAACCTTCTGGAACAGGTCCTGCAGAGCGACAGTGAAATAAAGGCACTCTCCGAACAGCTTGGCATGGACAAGAAGGAAGCCTGATCGATGTCAGAAACACAGAACCAGCCCCAGACTGCCGCCACGACTGAAACAGCAACCGGCCTCAGCTTTCTGGACCAGGTGGTGTCGGCCACCAAGCAGACCGAGCCCGATCACGCCCAGGACCTGGTACGTAACCTTGTCGAGCAGGCACTGACCGGCACTGTAACGTTCGACAAGAACCTGACCCGTACGATTGAAAGCGCGATTGCGGCACTGGACAAGAAAATGTCCACGCAACTCAACGCGATCATGCATGACCCCAAGTTCACCAAGCTGGAAGGAAGCTGGCGCGGGCTGAACTATATGGTCATGAATACGGAAACCAGCCAGAACCTGAAAATCCGCGTGATCAACGCCACCAAGCGCGATCTGAACCGCGACCTGACAAAGGCAGTGGAATTCGACCAGAGCCAGATTTTCAAGAAAATTTACGAAAACGAATTCGGCACGCCGGGTGGCGAACCTTACGGTGCGCTGATCGGTGATTACGAGTGGGTCAACCACCCCGACGATATCGAAACCCTGCGTTTGATGTCGAACGTGGCAGCAGCATCTTTCGCACCATTCATTTCGGCGGCTGGTGCGGGTATGTTCGGGTTCGATAGCTGGACCGAACTGACAAAGCCACGCGATCTGTCTAAGATTTTTGAATCTGCCGAATATGCGAAGTGGCGCGGCTTCCGCGAAACCGAGGATGCGCGCTTCGTATCGCTGGTCATGCCCCGCGTCTTGGCCCGTGTGCCTTATGGTGCAGCCACAAAGCCGGTTGAAGACTTCGATTATGAGGAAGCACCTGTTTCCGCATCGGGGGCTTCGGAAGCGCTTAGCCATGACAATTACTGCTGGATGAACGCGGCCTACGCCATGGGCGTGCGCATGACGACCGCCTTTGCAGAATCAAATTTCTGCGTGACCATTCGCGGGGCCGAAGGCGGCGGCAAGGTCGATAACCTGCCCACGCACCTGTTCCAGTCCGACGATGGTGACATGGACGGCAAGTGCCCGACGGAAGTTGGTATTACCGACCGGCGTGAATTCGAACTGTCCAGCCAGGGCTTCCTGCCGCTCTGCCATTACAAAAACACAGATTACGCTGTATTCTTCGGTGCGCAGACGGTGCAGAAACCCAAGAAATACGACCGTGCAGATGCAACAGCCAATGCCGCCATTTCCGCCCGCCTGCCGTATATCATGGCGTCCAGTCGTTTCGCCCATTACCTGAAGGTAATGGCGCGCGACAAGATTGGCAGCTTCATGGAAGTCAATGAATGCGAACGCTGGCTGAACCGCTGGATCACGAACTACGTATCCGATAACCCCGATGCCGGGGCCGAAACCAAGGCGAAATACCCGCTGCGTGAAGCCCGCGTGGAAGTAAAGGAAATTCCGGGCAAGCCGGGCTCCTACAATGCTGTCGCCCATCTGCGTCCCTGGTTACAGATGGAGGAATTGACCACCAGCATGCGCATGGTGGCCCGCGTTCCCAAGCAGCTGAACACTATTCGCCCGGATGCCACACTTTTCAGGGTGGCATCCCACGCGGAGAAAAGGATTTCATGACCGACCACGACGACAATTCTGACGCAACCATTATCAGGTGCCCGGCTGCCTCCGTACCCGCTGTGTGTGACGATCCCCGGCAGGACAACACCAGCCAGCCGCCGCTACGCGATGCCGTCCTGTCCGGTGCCTTTTTCGGTACCGGACAGGAGGACAACGCTCGGCGCGTTGCCGTCATGCTGACCAGAACGGAGTGTATTCTCGACGCATGGTTCGGTGCTGAATCCCCTGCCTACGTGCCGACACCAGCCTGCTGGCTGCACGTATCGAGCGTGACATCGTAACGCTCGACCGCATGATTGCGCGGCAGTTGGATACAATCGTGCACCATGAGCGCCTGCGTCGGCTGGAAGGGTCATGGCGTGCGCTGGACTGGCTGGCGATTTCGCTCCCGCTCAGCGGGCGGGTCAAGCTCCGCTTTCTCGATCTGACCTGGCACGAGGTCTGCCGCGACCTTGAGCGGGCGGCAGCTTTTGACCAGAGCCATCTGTTTCGCCAAATATACGAGCAGGAATTCGGCATTGCCGGTGGCGAACCCTTCGGTCTACTTGTGGCCGACTATGAAATTCGGCATCGGCCCGGGCCGGGTGCGCCAACCGACGATATTTCAGCCCTGATGGCGTTGTCGGAAGTGGCTGCCGCCGCTTTTGCCCCCCTTGCGATCGGTGCGTCCCCAGCCCTGTTTGGCGTGGATGATTTTGGTGCGCTCAGCGGTGTGCCCGACCCGGTCGCGGTCATGGCGGCGGCGGATTATCAGCGCTGGAAAAAACTGCGCTCCCAAGCCGATACCCGCTTTCTGGCGGTGACACTTCCGCGCGTGACGATGCGTCGCCCCTGGGATGAAACGCTACATCATGCCCGGGGCTTCCGCTACCGTGAGGCACGCGGTTCGGCCGACAGCCGGGTGTGGAGCACTGCGGGCTACCTTGTTGCCGCCTGTGTTATCCGGGCGTTCGAGACATATTCCTGGCCAGCCGACATGCGCGGCTATGACATGGACCGCGAAGGCGGCGGCATGATCGATACGGTGGCCCAGCCTCTGGCATCGGTCGACCCGCCCGAAGGTGCGGGGCGCTCTGCCCTGGACCTGATCCTGACCGACCGCCAGGAACGCGCGCTGGTTGCGGCGGGCTTCATGCCCATCTCGGCCATTCCGTTCGGTGGTGAGCTGCTGATCAGCACCGCGCGCAGCCTGCAACAGCCTGACACGGACTATGTAGGCCCCGAAAGGGGCGAGGCCGTGGCCAATAGCCGACTTTCGGCCCAGTTCAATTCCATTCTCTGCGTGTCGCGGTTTTCGCATTACCTCAAGGTCATGGGGCGCGACATGACGGGGGCGTTCATGACGGCGAACGAAATAGAGGATCGCCTGCGCCGCTGGCTGGCCCGCTACACGACCGCCAATCCCGGCAGCATGGAAACGCTCGCGCTCTACCCCCTGCGGCATGCCGAGGTGTCGGTGTCGGACGACCTTGCCAGGCCGGGTGTTTTTTCCTGCGTTATTCATCTTGAGCCGCATTTCCAACTTGATGATGTCGCTGTCACTTTCCGGCTAATGACCGAACTCTCCGCCCCGGGCAGGGGCTGACCTCCAACACGCGTAACAAGGAGCATTCATCCCATGTCGGATACAACATCTTCCACCACGCCACTGTCTGCCGCAGCGTTTCTTCGTGCCGGGCAACTGAACGACGCCATTGCGGCCGCAACGGCCGCCGTGCGGGCAGCGCCAACCAATATTGGCCAGCGTGTGCTGTTGGCGGAACTACTGCTGTTCAGCGGCAACCTCGAACGCGCTGATGTCATTTTGGATGCGACAGGGCAGATCGAGCCTTCGGTTGCGGTCGTCGTTTCTGAATTCCGGCAGCTTCTGCGCGCGGAAACAGCCCGCCGGCAGGTGTTGACCGAAGGCCGCGTGCCGGAAATTCTCGATACTCTTACACCAGATGGACAGGTATCACTGGCAGCACTGACCGCCCTGCGCGACAATGATACGGTCGGAGCCGCCCGATACGTGTCCGAGGCCGAAACCCTGCGCCCCCACATGACGGGTGAGGCCGATGGCAGCCGTTTTGACGATTTTCGCGATATGGATGACCTGCTGCCCGGCTATATCGAAACACTGACCGTGACCGGAAAATATTTCTGGGTCCCGGTATCACGCATCGAAAGCATGATCTTTCATCCACCCAAACGCCAGCGCGACCTGTTCTGGCGCCGGTGTTCCATGAGCGTTCATGCCGGGCCCGATGGCGATGTTTATGTGCCGGCACTTTACCACACGGCGGGTGAAATGGATGACGCCCACCGCCTTGGCCGCGCCACGTCCTGGGTGGAGGAAAACGGGATTGTTCGCGGCATCGGGCAGCGGCTGTTCCTGATCGGGGAAGAAGACTACCCGATCATGGACCTCCAAACCGTAACGTTCGATACGCCCGCATGAATGACGCAACAATCAACCAGCCAGCCAACGCCAATATTTTCCTGGAGCGGATGCGTGACGCCGGGGCCAGAGTCAAGCTGTCGGTGCTGGACCGGTTGATTGATACCTCCCCTGATAATGAACGCGACCGCCC
The DNA here is from genome assembly GCF_000613865.1 of Acetobacter okinawensis JCM 25146. Taxonomy (GTDB): domain Bacteria; phylum Pseudomonadota; class Alphaproteobacteria; order Acetobacterales; family Acetobacteraceae; genus Acetobacter; species Acetobacter okinawensis. The sequence goes on along the minus strand of NZ_BAJU01000031.1, from coordinate 21,323 downwards.
AATGTCAGCGACCGAAGCCCTATCGGTGCTGCGTACGGCTGTCCGGCGTGATCTGGAGGCATTGCTGAACGGCCACCGCCGGTTTCGCTCCATTCCCCAGCGCTATGCCGCGCTGCGCGCCTCCAATCTGGGTTTCGGCCTGCCTGACTTTGCAGCCAGTGCTCGCAACGCGCAGGACGCACGAGAGGAACTGCGCCGGGAAATCGAAACCACCATCCGCACATTCGAGCCCCGGTTGATACAGGTTTCGGTGCTGGTTCAACCCTCGGACGAACACGGTGCGTTGGTCACATTGCGTTTTCGGATCGAGGCCCTACTTCATGCAGACCCCGCCCCGGAGCCGATTTCTTTCGACACTTCCGTGGATGCGGCGACCGCCAATATCGTGATTTCGGGAGGCCAAGTTGGCTGATTCGCTGCTGCCTTATTTCAACCAGGAACTGACCGCCATCCGTCAGTTAGCTGCCGAATTTGCCCGCACACACCCTAAAATCGCTGGGCGGTTGCGGCTGAGCCCCGATACGGTGGACGACCCGCATGTTGCCCGCCTGCTTGATGGGGTCGCCTTTCTGTCAGCGCGCGTTCATGCCCGTCTGGATGATGAATTCCCCGAACTGACCGACACGCTGCTGGATATTCTCTACCCCCATTATCTTGCTCCGTTTCCGTCATGCGCCATTGCGGAATTCGTTCCCCGCCCGGAAACGACCACGCCTATCGAAATCGCCGCTGGCTTCGAACTGGAAACGGAAGCCGTACGGGGACAGTCCTGCCGCTACCGCACAGCCGCCCCCATGACATTATGGCCGGTGCGTATTGAATCCGCGCACCTGTCCAGCCAGCCTTTTGCCGCCCCCCTGAACCCCCGAGCGGCTGGCGCTGTGGCCGTGCTGCGGCTGGTCGTTACGACGCTGAATGCCGATATGCCTTTCAGCACGCTGGGTATGGACCGTTTGCGCCTGTTTTTCCGTGGCGAAGGGCCTTCCGCGCTATCGCTGTATGAGCTGCTGGCCGGACATACGCTGGGTGTCGCACTGGCAACCTCGCCGCAGGATGGCGCACCTGTCTGCCTGGGGCCAGATGCCATACAGCAGGTAGGCTACGCGGCGGAGGAAGCCCTTGTTCCGTGGTCGGGGCGGGGCTTTGCCGGGTTCCGTCTACTGAGCGAGTATTTCGCGTTCCCGCAGAAATTCATGTTTCTGGACCTTTGCGGGCTGGGCGCACGCACGATGGTGCTTGATGGCAGCCGACTGGAAATTTTCCTGTATCTCAATCATTCATCGGCCGAACTGGAACGCACGGTCGATGCCGACATGATCGCGCTGGGCTGTGCGCCTGTGGTCAATCTGTTCCATCAGCGCTGCGAACCCATGCCGCTGGACCATACTACGACCGATTACCGTGTCTTGCCCGATGCCCGGCGTGCCAAGGTGACCGAGGTGTGGGAGGTCACGAATGTCACCGAACTGCGTCAGGATGGCACGTCCAGGCCCTTCCAGCCTTTTTACCGGATGGCCGCCCCCCACGCCCCGCACACGGAAGACACACCGTCCTACCGTATCGCCCGGCGCGAAGCGGGCGAAGGACTGGGCGGCACAGACAGCTTCGTGAACATATTCGACCCCGCCTTTGATCCCACACGGCCTTCCGACAGCGTTCTTTCGGTCCAAGCCTTGTGTTTTAACCGGGATCTGCCGACGGAACTCCCCTTTGGCGGTGGCCACCCGCTTTTTCGCCAATTACAGCCCCATGGCAGTATTCAGGACGTGCAGTGCATTGTCCCACCCACACCAACCCTGCGGCCCGAACGCCGGTCACGTGGTGCGTGGCGGCTGATTTCGCACCTCTCACTCGGTCATTTCTCCATTACCGGCGAAGGCGAAGGTGCCGCATCGTTGCGCGAGGTGCTGCGGCTGTACGATCTGGTCGACACCGCCGAAACGCGCGCCGCGATCGAAGCGATTGTGGGCGTTCATGCAACCCCCGGTGTTGCGCGTGTGCAGGGGGCAAAGCTCGGGGCGTTCTGTCGCGGGCTGGATGTGGAACTGGAACTGGATGGCCGGGCCTTCCACAGTGGCAGGCTCTATTTGCTGACGGCTGTTCTGGCGCGGTTCATGGCGTTGCACGCCAACATTAACTCCTTTGTCCGAACCACGCTGCGCCTGCGCGGCAAAACCGAGCCCGAAGCCCGTTTTCCGCCAATGGCTGGCGCACGGGCGTTGCTGTAGGTTCTGGCAATGGCACACACCAACACCCCCGCTGGCACCCTGCATGCAGAGCCCCACCTGTTCACGTTCGATGCGGCGGTGCGGCTGATGCGCGCAGTCACGGCCCGAACGGGTGCGCGAACGCTCCGCTTCGATACGCCGTCCAGCCTCGCGCCCCCTACGCGGGAGGTCGTATCGGTCACCCTGCCGAGGGACGGTAAACCTGCGCGCCTGACAACAGCCATTCTGGGCCTGACCGGTCCTTCGGGCGAGATGCCGCGCTGGTATACGGAACTGCTCAACCAGGTCGAACGGCAGAAATCCCATGCGCTGGCGGATTTCGTCGGCATGCTGGCCCAGCCTGCCCTGTCTGCCTTTGCTGATGCAGGCTCCAAGTACAGGCTGCATTATTCGGCGGAACAGGCGCAATGGTCCAACCGTGCTGAACCTGTTGGCACCGCCGTTCTGGCTCTGGCGGGCTTTGATACCGCGGCAGGCAAAAGACTGCCGTTCAGCACTGACCTGTTGCGGCATTACGCGGGGTTTTTCTCCTCCTACCCGCGTTCGGCCACACGTTTGGGGGCCATGCTGTCCGATTTTCTGGGTCGCCCGGTGGCGATTGATGAATTCGTGGGGGCCTGGCTTGCGATACCGGCTGACCAGCGCACACGCCTTCCCGTAGGGCGGCAGACCGGAGCATTCTGTGCCTTGGGGGTTGATGCCGTTATCGGACTGCGCACCTGGGACCAGCAGGGGCGCTTCATCCTGCGGGTGGGACCACTCTCACGGCAGGATTTCGAGGCCCTGCTTCCAGACCGTCCCGGGTTGATTGCGCTTATCCACCTGACCAGGGCTTATGTCGGCCCGGATGTGGATTTCGCGATCAATCCCGAACTGGACGCCCGTGAAATTCCTCCTTTTCGTCTCGCGGGGGGCGAGGGGCAGGACACACCGCCCCGTCTGGGCTGGACAACCTGGCTCCCTTCAGCAACCGATGCCCTACGGGGCCGCGAAAGTATCGGCGATGCCCTGTTCGGATCGTGGCTTGTGAAGGCAGGCAGGCCATGACCCGACTTTTGACATAGCAAGCTCCATTTTCACCCTCTCATATTGAAGGATAAATCCGTCATGCGCTTCTCAACTCCCGCTCTGACCCTTATTACCTGTATTGTTGGCATGCCTGCTGCGGCACTGGCACAGGCCAATCCGTCGGCTCAGCAACTGATCAACCAGTTGCGCCCCAGCGCGCATATGGATGGCACGACACGCGGTATCCGCATGCTGCCGGCTGGTTCTGCCGGCAGTGCTCATGCATCCTCTTCGTCCGCCCATTCCCATGCCGAGGCACATGAGGCAGATCGCCCATCCGCCAGCCTTGTTGTGGATTTTCTCAACGGATCGGCGGAACTGACGCCACAGGCAGCAGCGGCCCTTGACCAGCTTGGCGCCGCACTGACCAGCGCGCAGCTTGGGTCCTACCGTTTCAAGATTATCGGCCATACCGATACCACGGGTAGCGCCGCCGTGAATCAGGCGCTTTCCACACAGCGGGCCGTTGCGGTGAAGGAATACCTGAAGGCGAAGTTCCAGATCGCGGATGACCGCCTGCAGGCTATCGGCGTGGGGCAGAACGGGCTGGCCGTTCCCACCCCGCCCAATACGTCCGAACGCCGCAATCGCCGCGTAGAAATCATCAATCTCAGCACCTGACGCCCGGGTTATGCGACATTCTTCGTGCAACGACGACGATACGGTTATCCTCCGCTCACCGGCGCAAGGAGTACGCACGTCCGTGTCATCCGGCAGCGTTCGGCCCGGCTTGATTGTCGCGGGGCTTGCCGCAGCCCTTGTGCTGGCCGGTGGGGGCACCGTTCTCTGGCGGGGGCTGACCCCGCCACGCTATCTGCCGCCCGAGCAGACAGAAGCCAGTATCGATATCAACGCTACCTGCGCCATACATGCTTTTGTTCTGGCGCAGGATCATGACGTTCTGGTTATCGACTTCTCGTCACTTCTGGCGCAGGGCCAAACGCTGAACAGGGTGGCTGCTTTTGTGGAAAAAGCAGGCCTCCCGCGTGACCGGGTGCTGGACGATGCAGCCCTGCAACGCGCCATTCGCGACAGTGGTGCCAGCGAACAGACCTATTATTACGGACATGACTATCAGGCCGAGGACCTGCGCCGTTTTTTGCCCAGGCGGCCAGTCAGTCAATATCACTGACTCCGCAGGAAAACTGGCTGCACGATATGCTGGCCCGCATGGGGTGGCTGCAACCCGGTGCCAATGGGGCGCTGATTACAGTTAGCGCATCTGGCGAAGGGCTGGATGCAACCATGCGGGCTGTTACCCTGCGGCATGAAATTGCCCATGGCGCGTTTTATACGGTTCCGGCTTACCGTGCCTATACAAGGCGTTTCTGGCAGGCCCTTCCTGAATCCGAACGCGCGGGGTTTATCGCCTTTCTGGACCAGCAGGGCTACGATACGGCATCCGAAACCCTGATGTATAACGAAATGCAGGCCTATCTTGTCTTTACTCAGGACAGGCGTTTTTTCAATGCGCAGGTGGTCAATCTGTCCGATATGAGGCTTGAAGCACTTCGGGCATCCTTTCTCAACGGTATGCCGGATTTCTGGCTTCGTGACCTGGCAACTCAGCCCGTTCCTCTTGCAGCAATATCCATCTGCCCGGATGCACTGACCGGAAATCCCGCATAATTTTTACGGAGCACAACCGCCATGGCTGCAAAACCTGCTGCCCGTATTACGGATATTCACACCTGCCCTGCTGTCAGCGGGCTGGTTCCCCATGTTGGCGGCCCGATCCTGACGGGGTCTACCAATGTGCTGATCGGGGGCATGCCTGCAGCACGCGTGTCGGACACTGCCGTTTGTGTCGGCCCACCTGCTACGGTTATTACCGGTTCGGCAACCGTCTTTATCAACGGGCTACCCGCCGCCCGGCTGGGAGACCAGACATCGCATGGCGGCGTTATCATGCTGGGGTGCCCGACCGTTTTAATCGGTTAGGACTACCGGCTTTTTTCAGGCCTGAACGTCCCCGGCATGGCAGACCAATGCACGCCTAAAACTTGGATGCCGAGCCCGAAATCCCTACCGCATTATTGACCTGCTGGCCGCGTTACGATGGGGTGTAGCGTTATTGCGACCTGCTGACCTGAACTGACAGCCTTTGACAACAGTTCGGTCATTGCGGTGGTCATAGACGCAAGATTGCCATCCGTCGGGATACGGTCAGCCGGAAGCGGGGCGGCTGATGCCAAGCTGACAGCCAGATCCGTCCCAAAAGGTGCCCCAACCTGCATGCGCGCGCCGCCCTGAGAACCATCGCCCAGCGTTCTGGTAGCATTGGCGGCAAATGCGTGCGCTGCCTCGGCCGATGTCGGGTATATCCGCACGGCCGATCCGTCGTTGGAGAAATAAATCGTCCACAGATGTGCGGAGAAGGTCGGCAGATGAACAGCAATGGAAATCGGCTCCCCATCATGCAGGGGGCGATCGCCGCCCGGCAATGACATTACCAGCCCGCTGCTGCCTGACGTTACGCCGTGATACGTACGCAAGGCATCGAAAATCGGGCAATAGGGACCATCGACCTGGCGCACCGTATTGCGGATCTGTGCGGAGCCGGGCAATTTTGCCAATGCGGCGTCCAGCGCAGCTTTGGGGCTTCCTGCCCCGACATAGCCAGACAACGTCACCTGGTCACCGTCGCGACCGGCAGTCAGGAAGCTGCATGACAGCGTGCCCACTGCGGCGGCGATATGTATCGGGTCTGGTGCTACGGATGGAGCCGTTGAGGCTGGCACTTGCTGAGGTGCCGCAGTTGCTGCCGGAAGTCCGGGATTTTCAGCAGGCCCTGCCTGTGCGGCGGGTAAGGCGGCGGGCTGGTCGCCATGGCCGGGGCTGAAAAGGAAATACCCTCCTCCACCCAGCGCTGCGACGACAGCCAGCCCACCCACGGCCATTCCTGCCAGGGGCATGTTTTTACGGGGGGCATCGGCCTGCCTGGGGCTGTCAGCCTGTGTCTTGGCGGGTGGTGATGCTGCTTGCGTGCGCGCAGACTGGACGACCAGCGTGCCGTCGTCATCGTCCGTTGCACTATGGCTTGTGGCCAGCTGTTTTTCATCGCCGGTAAGGATAGGCTCAGCAAGCAGGGCGTTGCGCAGTGCTGCTGCAAATGCGCTGGCAGAGGCATAGCGTCGGTCAGGCTGCTTTGCCATGGCGCTCAGGACGACATGATCAAGCGCCGGTGTGACCGCGATCGACAATGCCGATGGCGGCAGGGGTTCGGTATTCAGAACCTTGTGCATGATGGCGGTTAGCCGCCATCGAACGGCTTCTCACCGGTCAGGATCTGGTAGAGCATCACCCCGGTCGAATAAATATCTGTCCGGGCGTCCACGCGCTGGCCCATGAACTGCTCGGGCGACATATAGGCGGGAGTACCCAGAATTGTTCCGGCCTGGGTGAACGAACTGCTTTCAATACGCGCGATACCAAAATCCGCAATCTTGATTTCACCGCTTGATGTCAGCATGACGTTGGCGGGCTTGATATCGCGGTGCACCACGCCCCTGTCGTGCTGAACTGGAGGCCCGACAGCAATGCGTCCATCAGGCGCACCACTTCATCCACCCCGTAGCGTTCACCGCTATCCAGCACCTGTTTCAGCGTGGTGCCATCCACGTATTCCATGACGATATAGGCAATATCGTCGGTTTCTCCATAGTCGAAGACTCCGACAATATTGGGGTGCTGCAAGCGCCCGGCAGCCTTTGCCTCACGCCGGAAACGTTCCAGCTCCTCTATCGCCTGTGCATCTTCGCTGTCGGCATCGACCAGGCGCACCGTTTTGATGGCGACGGTTCTGTCTATGACAGGATCGTATCCTTCATACACGGTGCCCATGGCACCTTTGCCAAGGATACGACGCAGTTCATATTTTCCCAGTCTATCGCTCATGGGAATCCTATAAAGACATGGGCGGGATATCGGAAGGGGGCGGCTTCCCTCCATCACCGATCACGACAAAGGCAGCCCAGAAAAACGGATTGCCCAAGGTAGAGGAAGGACTGGCGGCCGCATCGTTCAGCATTGCCAACTGGGCCGCGCGCAGGCTCGCGGCCACACCGCCTGAGCGGTCGTCATGAATGTGCGACAGCGATGACGCCACCAGATAGGCCGATGCCTGATCATTGACCGACCATTGCGTGACCATGACGGCGCGGGCACCAGCATAAAAGAAACTGCGGGCCAGTGCCGACAGCGCCTCACCGCCCTGCGCCCCGCCCTGCGTATTACATGCAGACAGCAGGGCCAGATCCGCGTCAAGATGCAAGGTGCCAATAATATCGGCGTCCAGCAGTGCGTCTTTCAGATCTGGCGCGGCTGGTGGGGTTGAGGCGACAATGACCGGCTCCGCCAGACAGGGCAGATCAGTGGGCAGCAACGCATGGGTTGCAAAATGCACGATCCGGTAATCACCAAGCGAAGCATGACGCACGTTCGGCGCCGTATAATGCCCGCCCAGAAGCTGGTCCTGTGACCCTGCGCCAAAAATTGCCGATGCCGCCTGAAGTTCCAGCCGGGCATACGGCAGGACAGGCAGCCCGGCAAATGCCTCGGCACTGGCGCGGCAACCCGTGCCGGAGAACGTAGCGGTAGCCTGTGGCAGGCTGGCAGGCCGGAAATCTCCCAGACCGAACCATGGGCGGCGTGCGTGGATGTCCCCTCGGCCTTGCGTAGGCCAACGAAATTCCCCGCCGTGGGCACATAGGCCAGACTGACCTTGCGGATAAGCCAGGGCGCATGGGCCAGATCATTGGCATTCGCAGGCCCGGTTGGCAAAAGGGCGAACGGCAGAGCCAGCAACGCGCCAGATGGAGCGATGACAAGTTCATGGACATCGTCCATGGCGGCGGCTACATGGCCTAGTGTGGCTCCGTAGATTGCGCCCGCCTGTGCCATGGCGAAGGGCGGTAGCGCGTCTGGCCCCGGTATTATGGAGTCACGGACCTTGCGAACCAGCCCTGCCATGTCGTTGTCGGTCAGTTCACTTTGCGCGACCACGATCCGCCCTGCGTGAAGCAGGAACAGCCAGGTGTGGCTGGGCGTGCTTGTTACTCCGAAAAATGCCTCGTCGGGGCGCAGGCGTTCCAGCACACTTGCGACCGAAACCGCCTGCTGCACAAGCTGGCCGTAATTGGGCACAAGTGCCTGTTCAGCCATGGCAGCCTGCTGCAAGGCAGCACTGGTTGCGGCAATATCCTTGTCCACCACAGCAAGGTCGGTATTGCGGCTTGCATCACGAGCCTGTTCGGCAAGCTGGTCGCGTTTTTGGTAGAGTGTTTCGAGTTTCTGCTGGGCATCCTGCTGCGCGCGTATGGCGGCCACCAGTTTCGGGTCACCCGATGACGATGCCAGGCGTGCGGCGGCAAGAGATATCTGGCGGGCAGTCACGCTGCCCTGTATCCATTCCGCCGCTTCGAACATTTCAGTATGCAGACCGTCGCGCTGGACCGGGTTGCTGTCCGCTGCTGCGGCGTAAATGTCCAGGCAGGGGCCGATAAGCCGGGCCGATGCACCCTGCCGCAGGACGCGCAGCAATGTCATGCCCCGGCGACAGTTCTCTACCGCGGCAGGCTGCTGCCCGTTTGCAAAAAGGGCGGCGGCACGCAGTAGGATGGTTTCCGCCGTTGGCCGTGAACCCGGCATACCCGCATCGAAGTTGTGCAATGCCTTGTCGAGTTCGCGTGCTGCAAAATTGTAATGATTATGCGCTATGGCCAGAGCCGCCACAGTGCGATGCAGGTGCCCCGCCATAGCCGAAGATGATGCGTCGGAGCGTTCGGCAATCATGTTCGCGCGGGTAATCGCTGCTTCGCTGCCTTGTGTATCGCCGGTTTGGTGCAGGGCAAGTGCGAGGTGACGGCAGACTTCGATGGCGCCCAGAGTAGCCGTCTGTGTCAGCGGATCGCTCAGACTGAGCTGCGCCCCCAGCAGGGTTGCGCCATCGCCCTGCCCGAACGGCGAAAGGGTTGTTCCCGCCGCGCTATCCAGCAACCCGGGGGGCAACAGGCTTTCGTAACGGGCCAAGGCATCGCGCAGCAGGGAGATTGCGGCAAGTGCTGCGCCCTGACTGAGTTTATCAAGAGCCTGATCGTATAGTGCTGTCGCAGGTGCGGTCGGGTCGTCGCTGCGGGGCATGAGGCGGTCTGCCGCGGCAAACTGGGTTTGTGCCTCGGCGTAGTTTCCTTCGTTGGAGAGATTGAGCGCCAACGCCAGTATTGCGCCGATGGTGCCCGGACTATCCGCCCCCAATTGTTTCTGCTGCAGAGCCAGTGCAGCACGATAGGCCAGAACAGCGGCTGAAAAATCTTCTGCCTGGTTGGCGCGTGCCCCCACAGCCATCAGGCGCGCATATTCGCGGATATCTCCGGTACTGAACGCGTGTGCGGCCAGTAGTCCGACCAGACGGCGGTTCATCGCACCATCCGGCGCATTTTTTGTGTTCCCGAGTGTGGACCTGCCATTCACGATATCAATCGCCCGGAGCAGGGCTGGCAGGGCGGATTGCACGCCCTCTCCATAATAGGCGCGGCCGTTACGCACCTGCACCATGCCTACGTAGGGCCAGCCCGCCTGCCTCTGGCGGCAGGTTATAAGCCTCCCTGCCTGATCGTCGTGACTGCGCAGCGGTTTTGGGGGATCACAAGCATAGGTCGTATCCAGCCCTGCCCGCCAGCGGCTGGTGGTGGCAAGCTGGGTCAGTAACGTATCTTCGTTCGCTGCAGTCTCATCCTTGCGCAGGCGTTCGATCTGGACATGCCCGCTGGGCTGGTCCCAATCGCCGCAATACAGATCTCGCAACGTGCCTTTGGCCTGTATGGTGCAGGACGCACCTGAACTGTCCTGCCCTGCTGGCAGCATCTGGGCGTTGGCGTCGTCCATGGTGCCTGTATCGTAGGCGGATGCGGGAGGATGCTTACACCCTGAACAGGCAAGTGCCAGAAACACGCACAGCACAAGCCAGCAGGCCCAAAGCCTGCTGGCCCTGCCATGGTGCAAGCTACCCTGTCTGGCGGGATGAGATGATGCGTCCTGCAAGATCAATAATCCTGCCCACGGACACCTGGCAGATATATGCTGCTGTCGGTCTTGTGCCTACCCCCGCTACGAGGGCTGTAACTGAAGAGCAAATCGTTACCCAATGCGTCCTTCGGCTGGCCACCCTTGACGCCAAGAAGGCTTGTTCCCGCACTGTTCCCACTCCCGCCATTCTGGAAATCGTAGCTGGAAAGCGGGCTGGTAATGACCGGCACTATGGCGTTGGCTAATGATGACGTTTTGTTACCTGAAGGATCGGTATTGTCGTTTGTCGGCACAGTGGTGGGGGGCGTGCAAACCGTGGTGCCGAACAGGCAGCCATTAAACCGATCGTGCGTCGTATCGGTGGAATAGGCAACGGCTTTATTAGCTGCCTGCGTGCCTGTTATGCCGCCCAGCGTGCCCTCCATATCCGCGGTTGCGCCGCCATACAGAGTGAGCGAAAGCAGGTTGACATTGCCCGTCAGCGCTACCTGATCCCCCAGCCGCAGAACAAGATCAGTGGTCGAGGCAACCAGTTGCTGTCCCGTACCACCCAGCGCCATGCTGCCCGTACCCGGTAGTGCGAGTGTGAGCGTTGTGGGCATATTGGCGTAAGCCGATTGCAGGGGGCCATCGTTGATGTAGAAATTGCCTGCCTGTTGCAGTGTCGCACCATCGCCAGTGATTGTCAGCGTGCTGCTGTCGGTTGCGGAACCGGGCGAGAGAAACATACTGCCACCCGCGCCAAGCGTCATGCCACCTGCTGCCGTCAGGTTAACCGCATGTGCTACCAGCGGGCCATCCAGCGTCAGCGCGGACGCATTGTTCAGCTGAAATATCCCATCCTGGACCACAAAGCTCGCCAATGTGCCTATTGTATTCGCCCCTGACAGGGTCGTATCACCCCCCACAGTACCGGTGCCGGTTGTCAGAACCCCCGCGTCAATAGCGCCGGTTGCACTTTCCTGTAACGTGCCAGAGTTCTGAAGAGTGAAGGTCCCGGGCGTGCTGATAAGGCCTGTAAGACCCAGCGCACCATTGGTGTGAATTGTAACATCACCGGTGGCTGAAATGCCGCCCAAAGCAGGAATAGTGTTGTCGCCAGTCAGCAGGATACTTCCGTTAAAGACGCTATTCCCCGTCGAGATCAATGATTGCGAAATGTTTATTCCCGCAGCCTGTGTCAGCGTGCCGCCACCGCTGATCTGCATCTGTCCCGTGCCAGTAATGGCCGTACCCAGCACCGTGTCTGCGTCGTGGTCGATAATCAGGGTGCCGTTGTTAACGATATCCGTAGCGACCGTACCGCCCTGCCCGCCATTTCCAAGCTGAAGGGTCGCACCCGACCCTACGGTGGTGACGCCGCTATAGGTGTTCTGCCCCGAAAGGATCTGGGTGCCGCCGGTCAGGGTCAGGCCGCCACTGGTGCCTTCTAAATACGGACCATCGGTAATAGCGCCGCTGAATGCGCCTGACCCATTGGTGATGGTCAGTCCCTGATCACCCAGCAGCACAGACCCGGTCCCCGACAATGAGGATATTTGCGGCGCCCATGAAGACGAAATATCGAAAGTGCCATTATCGACAACAGAGCTGGAAGTGGCAATGCTTCCGTCCACAAGCTGCAATGTCGCACCGGTGCCGATAACTGTCGGGCCGGTGTAGGTGTTCTCACTGAACAGTCTCAGGGTGCCGCTGTCAATACTCAGACTACCGCCAACACCGCCGGAAATCCCACCGTCCGTAATATTACCCAAAAATGCGCTACCGTCGGAAACTTGTCCCGACCCACCATCTGCGGCTGTCAGTGTCAGGTTGTTGCCTCCCAACGCCACGGTGCCGCCCCCGTTCAGCCCCCCGATCGATACGCTGGGTGACGCGCCTGAAATGTCGAACGTGCCGTCATCTTTCAGGAAGGATGCGCTGCGGAGCTGCCCGCTGCCAGACAGGGACAGGGTTGCGCCAGAAGCTACATCCACGAACGCAGCGTTGATCGTGCCCATGACCTGTGCGGACATGTCGAATTCAACTGATTGCGCATTGACTGTGCCCGTGGATGCAACCTGCACGGGGCCTGCAAAATCGACCGAACCCGCAGTGATGGTTCCCGTATGCGTGACCTGTGCCTGTGACGGTATGGTAATGCCAACCTTGCCGGGAGTGGTGATAGTGCCCGCCAGCTGACTTGGCCGCTGGGCCTGGATGGTAATGTCCCCGCTGTCTGTGTCGCCGCTGGTATCGATCTTGCTGGTGGCCGTTGTTGTAACAGCACCGTCTGACGCGTTGATACTGACCGTGCCACCCGTCGCGGCATCTGACCCCTTGGCGAGCAGATCGCCCGAAATGGTAATATTGCCGCCAATCCCCTGGATTGAAATACTGCCTTTTTCACCGGCATCGACCCGACCGCCCGCGTTGACCAGCGTGCTTACCACCCCGTCAGCAGCCTGTGCGGTCAACTGCACGTGCCCCCCGGGTGAGGACAGCTTGCCGGTGCTGGTGTTGGTCACAAGAACCGTGTCCTTGGATACCGCACCCGCTGCGATCTTGTCCGTCACATCGAAATTGATCAACCCATCACCATACAGGTCGAGCGTAAATGCCGTGACACCACCGGCCAGCAGGATCGTGCCGAGGTTCGCGGTAATGGTGCCTGCGTTCGACACCTGCGGCGCGACCAGCCCGACCAGCCCGGCCTGTGCAGCACTGATGGTCGCCCCCTGATTGACCTTAATCGCCGGAGAGGTAATGGACGAGTCAGTCGGGGCGCTGAATGACAGAACCCCATTTTCAAAATTGCTGTCGTTGATGTGGGAGGGTGTCACAATGACACTTTGCGCACTGACATTCGCACCGTTATAGAATATCGCACCTGACGGGTTTTCGAGTATGAAAACGCCGTTCGCTGAAATGGATCCCGCGATATTGGAGGTTTTATCACCCGTGACACGGTTGAGTATCATCGCCGTTGAACTCGGCTGAACGAAATTCACACTTGCCTTCGCGCCCACATCGAAACTGGACCAGTTGATAATGGCGTTGGGTGTGATCTGGTTGACCGTCAACGTCGTGGTCGAACCCGAAATAACGGGGTTCCCGACAGTTGCCGAGCCGCCAGCCACTTCGCCACCCTGCGGCAACGCGGTGGGAGCGGGCAAGGTCTGGCCATAGGCGGTTGCAGCCCAGGTCAGGCCAACCCAGAGGGCAAAATGGCTACGGCGCAATACCACATGCCACACAGCCGCCGTGTTCGTGCTGGCCCTAGCGCGCACCATACGTTCTCCGAGAAAAGAGGACGCGTTCATTTTGAGCAGGAGCGATATCAATAGAATACCGTCGCCCCCCAATAGAACATTGTATGGCCCAGTGACTGCGCACCCAGGCCTTCATATTCTACCTCTGTTGCCAGACGATGGACGAATTCCCCCTGCATCTGGAAGTTATGCCCTACCCCGACCTTGACCCCCACACCGGCAGACGCCAGACGGGGATTGGCGCCGCCTACCTGGTTCGACCAGGCCTGTCCCCAGTCGTAAAAGCCATACACCTGCGATGTAACGTCGATATTTCTTTGAAAAACATCGATGCTTGCGGTCGTGTTCAGTTGCAGTTCGGCTGTCGCATAGGCGGCTTTATCACCCGCGACCTGTCCGGAATAATAACCGCGCGTGAACGATTGGCCGCCCAGATAAAATTCTTCCGCCGTTGGCAGGATGGAGGGCGTGTACTGCCCCCCCGCGGCCCCCCGCAGCGCGACCAACGCGCCTTGCCAGGGCATGAACAGGGCCTGGGTGCGCGAAACGGAGAGCGAAATTTTTCTGAAATCGAAGCGCGCGTTATTTCGCCCACCCGGTGGCGCGGCTCGGCCATTGGCCGAACTGCCCATGAAAGGCAGCCCCTGCGAGCCGGTGATATCCACCGTGCTCGTGCCTACACGGGTGCTACCAAACCACAAGTCCTGCCAGGCGTAGCTGGCGTTTGCCCGCGCAACGCGCATGCTGTCCTGACTAAGCCCTGTTCTCCCAACGGAAATCGCAACATCACGCCCGTCCAGACTGAGGCGGGTTGTCAAAGCCTTCCTGCGGCCCAGCAGAACCGGGTAGTCCAACGATCCGCCAAAGCTTACGACCTGACTATGATAGTCGATCTCGCGCAGCACGCCCGACGGCACCGCCCGACCCATGCCGCCATAGGCATGGAACTGAAGTCCGCTTGAACCGATAAAGATATTTTCCGATAATTGGCCGAAATTATCCGTATTGCCGTCGGTGTGGTAATAGACGAGGTCCGTGCGTTCACCCAACGCTGTAAAGCTGTTGAAGTGTGCCACCACCAGCCCCTCTTCCGGCCCGGTGTTTTCATACCCACGATTATCGGCCGATATCATGGCCGATACGGCCTGGCGGCTGACATCGGCAATCAGGGTCAGTGCGCCGGGTTCGCGGTTGGCATTTTGCAGCACGGCACGGAGTTTTACACCCGCAACCTGCTGGGCCAGAAGCAGCCAGCGCTCCATTTCCGCATTTGCCAGCGGACGGCGATCTACCAGATGTTCCAGCAACGCCAGAACCTTGGTGCCTGCTGGGCCAATGTCATGCCCCAGCCGGACCGAAGCGATGTAGCCTTCTGTTACGACAAAATGAACATTAGCGTCGCGATCGATCGCCATCGAGACGGTCGACAGCAGAAAACCGTGCTCACGATAAAGCCGGACCACCGCAAGCCGTGTCTGTTCAAGCACGGCCAGAGTGACGCGACGATGCGCGATGTCCTTTGCAATCTCGTTCAACAACGATAACGGGAATGCATCAGCCCCCGCAAAGGATACGGATTTTATGGAAAGGGAAAGCTTTGGCAGCTTTCCTTCGCGCTCCACTTCCCGAACAACTGGCAGTGCGTGCCCCGGATCAGGCTGTACCGGAGGCAGTTCTCTTGGGATCGGGGAGGTTTCAAGAACGGGCAGTGAAGGTTGCGCCCAGACTGAAGGCACGGGGAGCAGTACGGCAGAGCTACCCCCAGCCATGCCCGCCATACTGTGCAATCATCCTTCAACACTACACCACCTTCCCGCGCAAAAGAAATAGTCAGTAAATAACAAGAAGACAAAAATAAAAATAACCGGACATCTAAAATCTATACATAACGATATGCCAAGCATGACGCATGACGATTGCTCGAACGCGTACCCGACTTTCGTACCCCACGAATGCGCGCTCAAGTCCCCTAAACAGGGGACAAAGCAACCGGTGGAGAACGTACGCCACCCACTAACGGAATTGGAGTACTATTAGAAAAACTTGTTATAATATATAATATTTTTTGAAAAACATTTATTTTTCCTCTTCCCCCTATCACTATTGATCTCTATACTCATCAATACTCTTGGTGCAAGTCCCCTAAACAGGGGACAGAACCTGCACCTTTCTCAATCTGGACGGACACCCTATCGATGGATCTTGAGCTTCTCTCCATTGTTACGCCTCTGCGTGATGCGCCCTTTGGCGTCGCGCGCGTACATGGCACTGAGGAGTTGAGTCACCCTTTTATCTATCAGGTTCATCTTCATTCAGGCGCTGACCAGCTCGACTCGGAGCAGCTTCTGGATCAGGCGGTCAGTATTCAGGTAGCTCGCCCCAGGGGCGGCGGCGCGCCTGCGCGTTATATCAATGGAATTGTATCGTCGGTCGTCCAGGATCCCATGCAGGGCGACAATCTTTGGTCCTACACGCTGACAGTCGTGCCGCGCCTGTGGTTTCTGGGGCAGACGAGCGACTGCCGCTTCTACCAGCAGATGTCCGTGCCTGAAATTGCGTCACAGATTCTCTCACATTTTGGAATCACCTGTGACAACCGGCTAACCCTGGACTATACCCCACGCGATTATATCGTGCAGTTCAATGAGTCCTATCTGGATTTCCTGCAAAGACTTCTCGAAGATTGCGGGATTTTTTACTTCTTTATCCACGATGAGCACGCGCACCGCCTGATCCTGGCTGATGCCAACACCGCTTTCCCCGCCATGAACCCGTATACCCTGCCGCTGGATCAGGTAACGCCTGGTCTGGGCGTCATGCAGGACTGGGACCGGGCGGATATAACGGTGGCCGGCCGCATGGGCGCTTCGGATTACAACCCAGCAACAGGCACGGCCTCGGTCGGGACTTTGCAGGCCGACGAATCGACCCTGCTGAAGGCATCGGGGGCGGAAAGCCGCGTTCATTACGTCTGGCCCGCGACGCGTGACACACGCGGCGGCGTGACCGATGTGGTCAAGACACGCATGCAGGCGGCCGAAGCCGTAGCGGAACTGTATGAAGGCAGGGGTCAGGTCCCCGCCTTTTTCGCCGGGGGCAGGTTTTTGCTGCAGGACGACCCTTTCGCGGGGGGGGGCAGTACGGACTACGTAGTCCGGTCTCTCAGTTACGATGTATCGAACGGCCAGCAGGGTGGTGCGGTCGGCATTCGCCTGACGGCCTTTCGCACCGCCGTGGCGTATCGCCCTGACCATAGTTTTGCACCGCCGGTCATGGCCGGTCTGTACAGTGCGCTGGTTATAGGGCCGCAGGGCGAGGAAGTGCATACAGATGACCTCGGGCGGATTAAGGTGCAGTTCCCATCCGACCACATGCGCGATATTTCGGCGGACAAGACGCTGTGGGTCCGTGTCATGCACCCGTGGGCAGGCAATGGCTGGGGAATGCAGCATATTCCCCGTGTAGGGACCGAGGTCGCAATTGCGTTTCTGGAAGGGGATGTGAACCGACCCGTGGTCGTAGGGGGGCTGTACAACGCCCGCAACGCCCCGATTTTCCCCGCAGCAGAAAAGACCCGCAGCGGGTGGCGTTCACGCTCGATGGATGGCGGCAGGGCTAATTTCAGCGAATTTTCGGTCGATGACGCCAAAGGGCGGGAAGCAGTCCTGCTGCATGCCGAACGCGATCTTGTGGTCGAGGTGGAACATGACCGTTCCGTTGCGGTCACGCATGATGAGAATGTGCGGATCGACGGGAACAAGACCGACACGGTGCGCGGCGACCATGCAACCACCGTTTCAGAGGGCAATCTGTCGGTCGATGTCTGCGCTGGGGCCATGCACTGCAAAGCCGCGCAGTCCATCACGCTGCAAGTGGGGGGCAGCACGATTGTAATCGATCCTTCTGGAATCAGCCTCAGCATCGGCGACAGCAAAATGCAACTGACAGCAGCCAGCGTAAGCGTTGAATCTCCGCAGGTCACCATTTCCGGGCAGGCACTGCTGCAACTATCCGGTGGCGTCACCATGATCAATTCATGATGGCGGGCGATAGCGGAATGCAGATGCACGCAAACAGCAAGCTGGCGGGGGCAAACCTTGCCGATGTGCTGGAACTGAGTGGCATGGCTGACGATATCGCGGCCAGCGCCATTCGTGCCGATACGATCGAGCGGGTGCTCTCGGCGCTGGTGGCATCGGGCCGTACTGCGGATGCCGCGCGACTGCTCGCCTATGCCCTTCCCCGGCGTGAAGCGGTGTGGTGGGCGTGCATGTGTGCCCGGCATAGTGCGCCCGCCACCCTGCCCGATGCCACGGAGGCGGCAAGAAGCCTGGCTGAAAACTGGGTGCGCCAACCCGACGAGGATACGGGCCGCCAGGCCATGGAAGCTGCCCGGCGGGCTGGCCTGCAAAGCCCGGAATCCTGGGCGGCTGTCGCCACGTTCTGGAGTGGCATGTCCATAACAGCATCGGGTGTGCTGCCTGTCCCCCCTGCCCCGCACCTTGCCGGCACAGCTGTGGCCAGTGCGGTGGCACTTGCATCCATCCGGGGGAATGCCTCCCGGCGTGATGCACGCCTGACCGCTTTTCTTCGCTCCGCGCAGGATATCGCAACAGGTGGCGCTGGCCGCCTACCGATGGAGGCCGCATGACTCTGATACTGACCGTGCTGCGCTGCCCGGATGCAGTATATCCCGAGACCCGCCACGTAGTCGGGGGGGAACTGCGTATCGGCCGTGGGCCTGATAATGACTGGGTTCTGGCCGACCCGGAACGGCACCTGTCCAAACGCCATTGTATTGTCGCGTTTCATCATGGCGGGTGGGCGGTGGCCGATATCAGCACCAATGGCACATTCGTCAACGATGACACGGCCCCCCTTGGCCACGGCACTATCCGCGAGTTGCGCAGTGGTGACCGTATCCGTATCGGAACCTATGAAATCGAGGCGCAGATCGCCCCCGCCGCCTATGCGCCAGCCAACATGGAGGACTATGTTTCTCCACCATCCAGCCTGGGTATTGGCGGAAGTGGTATCTCCCCGCTGGATGACCCGTTTACCGATGCCCTGTTCGGCACCCCATCAGGCCTTGGTGAACACGCGCAGGACAGCGCTTTCATTCATCAGGCATTCGGGAGCGCGGACCCTTTGTTTGGGGCTCCACCTCAACCCACCTCGGTGACCCTACCCGACGATTTCAGCCCTCCTGCCTCACAGCAACCCGACTTTGGCGCTCCCCCTACCGTTGCGGATCACGTGCCCGCTTTTTGTGATGCCTTTGCCCCTCCCCCCTCACGCGTGCTGCTGCCCGATGACGATGACTGGGACCTGTCCCCTCTTGCGCCCCCGCCTTCGCACCCTGCTGCTTCGGCACCCGAGGCCACCCCGGCAGGGCCGAGCAATGCGCCGTTCCCCGAAGATGCAGGGCCCGACGATTTTCTTGCACACGATCTGGGTGAGCCCGATCCCGACCCAGCGCATGGCAACCCCTTTGTCGAACCCGCAGACACGGCCCGCCCGCTTGCGGTCCCGTTTGCAAAAGGCCCCCCCGCTCCTAATGCGGCAGTGGACGGAAGCGATCTGCTGAGTGCATTTCTGTTGGGAGCTGGGTTGACCGACATGCCTGCCCCCGCCGACCCGGAGACCCTTATGAACGCGGTTGGCGCGACCTTTCGCGCCATGGTGTCCGGGCTGCGGCAGGCCCTGATCGCGCGTGCGACCATCAAGGGTGAATTCCGCATCGAACAGACGATGATCCGCGCACGTGGAAACAACCCGCTGAAGTTCTCCGCCCATGATGATGACGCCCTATGCGCATTGCTGGGCTTGGGCCGGCGGGTGGATATGCGCCCCGATACGGCGGTAAGCGAGACATTGCGCGACATGCGCCTGCACGAACTTGCCACCATGGCGGCAATGCAGGGCGCTGTTCGCGCAGTCATGACCCGCCTGGACCCGGCACGCCTGCGGGTCAATGCGGATGAAGCGGGGGGAATGGCCTTGCTGCCAGCCCAGAAAAAAGCGCGGGCGTTCGATATTTTCGAGAAAGAATACCGCACCGTCTCGAACGGTCTGGCCGATAATTTCGACGCCGTATTCGGGCAGGCATTTGCCCGTGCCTATGAAACAGCGCTTCAGGACATCCAGGATCGGGGAGCGTCATGAAAGACCAACTGGCAAGACAGCCACACCGGACGGAGCACACATACTCATGAGTTGGACCAATCGTGTGATCTGGCAGGAGGGGATGTTCATCCGCTCCCAGCACTTCCAGCAGCAGGACCGCTGGCTGGAGGCCGGGCTGCGGGCAAGACTGGCCGCGTTGCAGCCCCATGGCTGGGGTCTGACACAGATGACGACCAACCAGGATCTTCTGGGAACGGGCCAGTTCGCGCTGTCGGCCGTTGCCGGTGTCTTCGAGGATGGGACAACGTTCTCGCTGCCTGGCGAAGCCGATCATCCACCCCCGCTTGATGTGCCAGATACCGCGCGTGGTGTGCTGGTGCATCTGGCGCTGCCGGTGCGGCAGCCCGGTGCGGTAGAAATTTCCGCGTCAGCCGATCCGGGGGTGGAAGGGCGTTACAGCCCCAGCGTGTTCGAAGCCTATGACACACATTCGGCATCGCCCCAGCCAGCGGACCTTCTGGTAGGGCGGCTGAAACTGCGTTACCTGCTCGATACCGATGACCGCTCGGGGTATCTGTGCATTCCGCTGGCGCGGATTATTGAAGTGTCTGCCGACCGCCGTGTCACGCTTGACGAACGCTGGATACCGCCGTCGCTGCTATGCCACGTCTCGCGTTCCCTGTCCGGCTCATTGTCGAACTGGCGGGCATGATCAACCAGCGGGGGGAGGCCCTGGCCACGCGTCTGGCAGCGCCCAATACGCGCGGGGTCGCCGAAGTTTCGGATTTCATGCTGCTTCAGGCGCTCAACCGCTGGCAGGGCCTGCTGCAACACTGGAGCGACGCCTTCGCCATTCACCCCGAAACGCTCTATAGCGCATGTGTGCAGATAGCGGGCGAGCTTGCGACCTTTACCGATACCAAACGCAGGCCCAGTGCCTATCCGGGCTACCGGCACGAGGATATGCAACGCGCCTTCGGACCGGTCATTGCGGATCTGCGCCGTGCCCTGTCCTCGGTCATGGAAACCAATGCCATAGCCATTCCCCTGCAGGAACGCAGGCATGGCGTGCATGTTGGGCCGATTACCGACCGGACCGTGCTCCAGAACGCCAATTTCGTGCTGAGTGTGCAGGCCGATGTGCCAACCGAGACACTACGCCGCCTGTTTCCGGCACAGGTCAAGATCGGGGCTGTCGAGCAGATCCGTGAACTGGTGAATGTCGCACTGCCCGGCATTGCCATACGGCCACTGCCTGTCGCACCGCGCCAGATCCCGTTCCATACCGGAGCAACCTATTTCGAACTCGATCGCAACAGTCCGCACTGGCAGCAGATGCGCAACTCGGGTGGTTTCGCAATCCATGTTTCAGGCGATTTTCCTGGCCTGCGCATGGATCTGTGGGCGATCCGCGGATGACACGGGACGGCCATAAGGCGGAAGAGCAATAATGAACAGCGACAATCCATTTGCCGAACCCGATGATTCGGATCGGACAGTCATCCGCCCCATGCCGGGCGGGCGCAAGCCCAGCGCACCGCAGCCCTCTTCCGCGTTTGGCGGGGGAGCCCCTTTCAGCCTCGCGTCGGAGGCGACCGCTTTCATGGCCGCACCGCCGGGCGAG
>NZ_BAJU01000032.1 GCF_000613865.1 Acetobacter okinawensis JCM 25146 | reverse complement strand
CCATAGGAATCTGCAACCCAGCCGCGACGGCCTCCGGGTTTTCAGCTTTCAGTTGCGCAAGGGTTGCGGAGACGCGCTCCACGAGTGCTTTTGAGGTCGGGGAGGCGTTGGAACCTACCGAAGCCCCAGCATTATAGGGCATTGGAATGGTTTTCGCAGGGTCGGTAGGATCTGTACCAGCGGTCGCCGAGGGGCGACCATGAAAATAACGGGGTTGCGTAAAATTCTGACCGATGAGCGCGGAACCAACCGTTTGCTCACCCTCATGGATCAGACTGCCACCAGCTTTTTCTGGTAGCAAGAGATGCGCAATGGCAGTCATGCCGAGCGGATATAGGAGGCCGGTGAGAATGGAAAGAATACCGAAAATCACCAGTGCGGGACGAAGTTGACGGATAAGAGTCATGCCAGTGTCCTCAGGCCAGACCGATGCTCGTCACGAGCATGTCGATGAGTTTGATTCCGATGAACGGGACGATCAGGCCACCAATGCCGTAAACTAGAAGATTGCGCCTCAGAAGCGATGCCGCGCCGACCGGACGATAACGAACGCCTTTCAGCGCCAAAGGAATGAGCGCGATGATGATGAGCGCATTGAAGATAATTGCCGAAAGCACCGCGCTCTCGGGGGTGGCAAGATGCATGATGTTCAATGCAGAAAGCGCAGGATAAAAGCCTACAAACATGGCGGGAATGATGGCGAAATATTTGGCGACGTCGTTGGCGATCGAAAACGTCGTCAGGGCACCGCGCGTCATGAGAAGCTGTTTTCCGATCCCGACGATCTCGATGAGTTTTGTCGGATCACTGTCCAGGTCAACCATGTTGCCGGCCTCACGTGCGGCAACAGTCCCCGTATTCATGGCTACGCCAACATCGGCCTGTGCCAGAGCGGGAGCATCATTGGTGCCATCACCACACATTGCCACCAGCTTGCCCGATGCCTGTTCCGAGCGGATCAGCGCCAGTTTTGCTTCTGGTGTCGCTTGGGCGAGAAAATCGTCCACGCCACTTTCTGCTGCGATCGCTGCCGCCGTCAGGGGGTTATCGCCGGTGATCATGACAGTACGGATCCCCATCCGCCGCAGTTCCGCGAAACGTTCGCGGATTCCTCCTTTTACAACGTCCTTCAGATGCACCACACCGAGCAGGCGTGTATTGTCGGCGACAGCAAGCGGAGTGCCGCCCTGACGAGCAATTTCGTCGGCAATCTGGCGGATCTGTTCGACTGATGGCACGGCCTCCCCGAGACATGCGATCACACTGTCCACAGCACCTTTACGGATCTGCCTATCTCCAACATCTACACCGCTCATGCGGGTTTGTGCTGTAAAGGGCACGAAATGCGCACCAAGGGCGTTCATGTCACGGCCGCGGATACCGAATTTCTCCTTGGCCAGCACGACGATCGAACGCCCTTCCGGTGTCGCGTCAGCCAAAGATGCAAGTTGTGCTGCATCAGCAAGTTCGTGTTCGGTTACACCTGAAACAGGAACAAACGCGGTAGCCTGCCTGTCCCCAATAGTGATCGTGCCAGTTTTATCGAGTAGCAACGTATCGACATCACCAGCAGCTTCCACTGCGCGCCCGGACATGGCGAGAACGTTGAAGCGGATCAGCCGATCCATACCCGCAATACCGATTGCCGAGAGCAGAGCACCAATGGTTGTCGGAATCAGGGTCACGAACAGCGCGACGAGGATCAGAACCGAAATATGACCGCCCGCATAATGCACGAAGCTCGGGATCGTCACGACCGCGAAGATGAATATCAGTGTCATACCCGCCAGCAGAATTGTCAGTGCGATCTCATTGGGCGTCTTCTGGCGCTGTGCCCCCTCGACGAGCGAAATCATTCGGTCGAGAAAGGTCGAACCCTGAGCTGCTGTAATTCGTACAATAATCCAGTCTGACAGGACGCGCGTGCCGCCCGTCACTGCGGAGCGATCACCGCCGCTTTCACGGATGACAGGAGCAGATTCACCGGTGATGGCAGACTCATCGACTGACGCAATCCCGTCGATGACTTCGCCATCGCTCGGAATGAAGTCGCCCGCTTGCACCAGCACAACGTCACCTACCGCGAGTTCAGGGGCAGGAACCTCCTCATACAGACCGAGATGCGAGTAGCCTCCCTCGTCATTCATCAGAAGACGCTTGCCAAGTGTTTCAGTTCGGGTTCGGCGCAAACTGTCGGCCTGCGCCTTACCGCGCCCTTCCGCCACGGCTTCGGCGAAATTAGCGAAGAGGAGCGTAAACCAGAGCCAGAGATTGATCTGGATCGCAAAGCCGAGATGTGTTCCCCCGGCGACTATGTCCCGTATGAGCAGGACCGTCGTCAGAATGGTGACGACCTCCACGACAAACATGACCGGGTTACGCCACATGATGCGTGGATCGAGCTTGCGAAAGCTCTCTCCGATAGCAGGCAGCAAAAGCGACGTCTGCATCAGGCTGCCCTGACTACGATGTTCCGGCTGCCGACCGCCATGCGTAGCTTCGGAATGAGGTAAATGGAATACCATGAACGGTGCGCCTCTTAGAACAGGGTGCCGCGCAGCATCGTAAGATGCTCGACGATCGGCCCGAGAGCGAGTGCAGGAAGGAAGGTGAGACCACCCACGATCAGGATCACGCCTATCACGAGGGCTATGAAAAGACCGGTATCTGTCGGGAACGTGCCCGGCGTGGGAGCTGCCGTTTTCTTCGCAGCCATTGCCCCTGCGATGGCTAGCACTGGAATGATGACGAAGAAACGGCCTGCCATCATGCCAATACCGAGCGTCACGTTCCAAAACGTATTCGCCGTCAAGCCGGAGAACGCGCTACCGTTATTCGCCGCCGCCGACGTGTATGCGTAGAGTGCCTCGGTAAAACCGTGCGGACCACTGGCCGACAGAGCAGACAGGCCCGACGGCACGACAACGGCGAGCGCGGTGAAACCAAGCATAACCAAAGGCAGACATAAGACTGCCAACATCGTCATTTTGATCTCGCGCGCCTCAATTTTCTTGCCCAGATATTCCGGCGTGCGTCCGACCATCAATCCCGCCATGAAAACGGCAATGATGGCAAACAGCAGGAAACCATAAAGACCTGAACCGACACCGCCGAAGATTACTTCACCCAGCATCATATTCACGAGCGGCACCATTCCACCCAGTGGCAGAAAACTCTCGTGCATGGCGTTGACGGCACCGCAGGACGCATCGGTTGTTACAGTTGCGAAGAGTGCTGATCCTATAATGCCAAAACGCGTTTCCTTCCCTTCCATATTACCCAGAGAAGGATCAATTCCGAGCGCATGCAGCAGAGGATTAGCATGGGCTTCAGACCAGTAGGTCACAGCGGCGCCGGTAAGAAACAATGCGGCCATCGCGGAGAATATTGCCCATCCCTGACGCTCTTTGCCGACCATGCGTCCAAACATGTTGGTCAACCCTGCACCCAGAGCAAAAATGGCGAGCATCTGCACAAAATTCGTCAGCGCGTTCGGATTTTCGAATGGATGGGCCGAATTGACGTTGAAGAAGCCGCCTCCATTGGTGCCAAGCATCTTGATTGCTTCTTGGGAAGCAACGGGACCGAGCGCAATTGTCTGGTGCGCACCCTCGACCGTCAGGGCGGTAACAGAACCGGCCAGAGTCTGCGGAACACCTTCCACTACGAAGAACAGGGTCAGGATTACACAGATCGGCAAAAGGACATAAAGCGTCGTCCGCACGAGATCCGCCCAAAAATTACCGATCGATGAGGCGCTCCGGCGTGTAAAACCACGGATAACAGCCGCCGCGATCGCAATACCTGCTGCTGCCGACACGAAATTCTGCACTGTCAGGGCCAACATCTGGCTGAGGTAGCTCATGCTCGTCTCGCCGCCATAGCTCTGCCAGTTTGTATTCGTCAAGAAACTGATAGCCGTATTATAGGCAAGATCGGGTGCGACCGCTCCCATGCCGTTAGGATTGAGTGGCAATGCACCTTGAAGGCGAAGCAGAGCGTAAACCACCACAAAACAGATGATCTTGAAAACAATAATTGCGAGAGTGTATTGTGACCACGACTGCTCCCGATCGGCCTGTATGCCCGCGACACGATAGATGCCGCGCTCGACGGGGCCAAAGAACCGTCCAAGAACATGTTGTTCTCCTTCGAGAACACGTTTGAGGAAACCACCAAGCGGCCTCGTCATCGCAACAACGCAGATGAGGAATGCATGATGGTGACCCAGCCATAGAATGACATTGTCAGAATTTCTCCGGTCGCAGGAGAACCGCCGTCATATAGGCCAGCAGGCCACACGTGACGACGCTGGCATGATGAGTTCAAAGGTCATGATCAGACCCTCGTGCAAATGGAAATGTAGGCAACGCATATGCCGAAGCCACACACTCCAAGAGCGAGATACAGAATATCCAGCATGCGAGAATGCTCCTTATGTGCTTCTCGAAGTATCGTGCTGGACCGCATAGGAATGACAGATAATACTGCAGCAATTTTTATAGGAAAGTCATAGGAATTCATCAGAAAATAGAAGTTTTCTTGTTCTTTCATCTTGTCTGGATGCCACTTAGAGAACTAGCTCCAAGACATAACTTTCAACAAATAATTATCAAGGATACTGACCGTATGGCCCTTACCCGCAGAAAACTGGCCGGTTTTTCCGCGCTTACCCTCGCATCCTTCGTCGCTTCACAGGCCGCCACACCGGCTCATGCCGAATGGCACCCGTTTGCGACAACCGCAACCAAAAGCGAGGGCTTTTCACACTGGCTGTCTGATATTACCCTGACCGGACTGATTGATGGTGGCATTATGGCCAACCCGGCCCGCCCCACCGATGGTTATAACTACGGCAACTTCTTTGCTGACCACGCCAATCAGGCGCAGCTTAATCAGGTGGTGCTGACGCTGCAAAAAGCCAACACAGGCGATGCCAGCGAATATCAGGTCGGCTTCACCCTGCAGGGCATCTACGGTTCGGACTCGCGTTATTACCACCTTGTCGGCATCAGCGATCAGGAATGGAACGCCCGTTACCAGCTCATTCCCGCGCAGGCCCATGTTGATGTGCATCTGCCCTGGGCCACGGATGGCGGTCTGGACATGCAGGTCGGTATCCTTCAGGCTCCCATGGGTGTGGAAGTCATGGACCGACGGCACGCCCCTTCTATACGCTGGCATATACATCCCAGTATTCCGTGCCTTTCGAGCATGTGGGCGCCATGTTCAACTGGCATGTCAACAAGACCGTGGATGTCACCTTCGGGATCGACACCGGCAATCAGGTCACGTTTGGCTCGTCTGACAATAACTCCCGTCCTGCCGGGTATTTCGGCATCAACCTCAACAACCTTCTGGGCGGTAAGCTGAAGATTGTTGAACTGAGCCGTGTCGGCCCGGAAAACCCCACGAGCACGGTTGCTGGTTATGGCTATACAGGGCGCGTGTCCAATCAGGCTGAACGCTTCTGGAACGACATCAACGCGACCCTGCAGGTCAATAACCGCCTGAGTGTAACGGCGGAGTTCAACTACCTGCATGATCAGGGTACGCGCACACCGTATGGTTCCAACGGCCCCCTCAAATCGGCAGATGCCTGGAGCGTTGTAACCTTCCTGAGCTATGTCGTCAGCCCCAGCGTGACCTTCAATTATCGTGGCGAACTCTACCGCGATAACAACAATCTGATGGTTACGACCTTTACTGGCGATAACTCATATATGAACGCCATCGCGGGCCGCGGTTACACAACATATCCAAACGGTGGCCAGGCCAGTGATCGTGGCACCATTTATGGCGAACTGACACTGGGCATCAACTACCACCCCGATCTGGGCAAGCATGTGCGCGTGTTCGCCCTGCGGCCTGAAATCCGCTTTGACCGCTCACTCAACAACACCCATGTCTTCAACGACGGTCGTAACAACGGCATGTTCACCTTCGGTGGTGATGCCATGATCGGCTTCTGATTTAGCGCCACATTTGCATTTGTTGATGAGCTCTGAATCTATGGGCAACAATGATTCAGGATTTTATAAACAGTGGTTCATAAGTTGAAGAGACGCTGAGCCTGTGGGCATCTGGGCTTCATGCAGCCAAGAAACGGATTATTCCGCTGTTTACTCAGAGGCGTGTTACAGATTCAGTTGGCGCCTTGCTTGATGTCCTGATTGGTGAAAGAGGATAAATCCGCTTGTCTCATAGGAATGACGAGCTAAGCAAAGACATCGGTAATTCCCCAATTTTTAGTCGGCACCAGACTGAGAGTTCAGTTGGCCTCTTTTAGGCTCAGGACACATTGTTTGAGATAAAAGATGAAGGCTGCAACGATATGGATCGCGGACATGATGGTAAGTCTTACGCTAACGATAGGCTTTCTGCATATCTTTCCACTGAAGACTGTTACGGATTACGCAAACCACCCCTATCAGAAAGAAAAAACACGTCACTCACAGACTCCCCCTCGATTGGCAAGCCCGTGAATCACAATAGATCGTTCAGTCCAATAAGTTAATAGATCCTGAACCTAGCACTAAAGTTGCAATTTATTTTTCGAGCCAGAAGCATAAAGAATTTAGGGCCTTTCGAGAAGCAGATCACCCGAAATTCGAGCCTTCCGATAAGCATTGAAACCATAAACAATTAAAGAACAAAATGAACCGCAACTGTAGTGCTAGTGCTTGAAGTGGGAGACATCACATTCGAGACGCTGGCACAGAACGTCACAGTTGCCAACATCATGCTATCTAATGGAGATGTTAAGGAATTGGATGCAAGACGTTCAAGTCCACGCCATAAGGACGCAATGCCGGACCGTTACAATCCCAACGATGAAAGGCCTATATGGCTACCCGGACGCGGTCCTTCCGGCCAGAGGAATAGGCGGTCAGTTGCTGAAATAGGTTGGTCGTTGATTGACGCAACGCGGTAACGCATCAAGCCATCTCCATCGAACTCCCAGTTTTCATTTCCATGAGACCTGAACCACTGCCCGGCCTGATCCTGCCATTCATAAGCGAAACGAACAGCAATCCGGTTGTCCTGAAAAGCCCAGAGTTCCTTGATGAGCCGGTAATCCCGTTCGCGCTCCCATTTCCGCGTGAGAAAGGTGACGATTTCCTGTCGTCCATTGATGAATTCCAAGCGATTGCGCCACTGGCTATCAAGTGTATAGGCCTGCGCCACTTTTTCGGGATCCTGACTGTTCCATGCGTCCTCAGCGAGGCGAACTTTTTGAACAGCAGTTTCAGCATTGAAAGGAGGATAGGGAGGGCGGGCCATTTGAAATTCCATTTGTGGTTCTACAATGAATTAAGAGTGGATCCGATGCCTGTCAGTGTTTTCCAAAAGAGCATTTGACGAAGGACAATGATCCCTCATTTTAAGACATGCCTAAACAGATCGGTGTTCTTCTCTATCCAGACTTCCAGTTGCTCGACGCTGCCGGAGTAATGGCCGTTTTCGAGATCGCCGGTGCATTTGGTGGCACTCCATATGAGATGACGCCCCTGTCCCAATATGGCGGCAAGGTTCGCTCTTCTTCGGGGATGGTCATTGAGACCGTTCCACTTGCGGCAGCAGTACCCTTTGATACGCTTGTCGTGGTCAGAGGAGAAGGTCACAAACAAGCCATGACTTGCCCGGAATTGCAGATATTTATACGTCATCAAGCCAACACTGCACGACGGATATGCAGCGTGTGTACAGGGGCGTTCCTACTGGCAGCTTCAGGCCTGCTCGATGGACGCCGTGTGACCACGCACTGGCAACAGGCCAACGCCATGGCAGAACAGTTTCCTAAAGTCCAAGTTTTGGCAGATGCCATTCATGTTCATGATGGTCTGATCTGGACTTCTGCTGGTATCAGCGCAGGCATTGACATGGCCCTTTCTCTGGTGAGCGAAGATCTTGGTGCGGATATTGGACGTCGCACAGCGAAGCAGATGGTAGTTTTCTATCACCGTCCCGGCGGGCAGTCCCAGTTCTCTGCCCTTCTCGAGATGGAAAGCACTCAGGAACGCTTTTCCGGGCTTCTAGGATGGATCCGATCAAACCTTCAAGAGCGTCTAACCGTGGAAACTCTTGCTAATCAGGCAGGTATGAGCCTCGGAACTTTTCGCGCAGTTTTCGGACAGCCGTGGGAATGAGCCCAGCCAGAGCGGTCGAACGACTACGTCTGGAAGCCGCACGGGAGCGTGTCGAGTGCTCCACGATCCCTATCGAAGCCATCGCTACCATGACCGGCTTCCACGATCCTGAGCGGATGCGGCGTGCATTCGTACGTGAGTTTCACGAGCCGCCGCAGGCTATGCGAAGAAATGCAAATACCACACACTAAACACTTCTCGGCAGAAAATCTTCAAACGGAAAAGCTTACCGTTTCTGCAGCAAAATTTTCCGACGTCGGCGGTAATCTCGGACAAACAATTTGACTGGAGCGGGTCGCCCCCACATCCTGGAACTTTCCAAATCCACGCACAGGTCCGGCCTTTGGAGCAGGAGACAGCTTGTTCAATCTGGCATCTTTCAGAATACGCCAGATATTGTCCCGTTTCAGGTGTGGCAGGAATGCCGCACGACGAAGGTCGGATCATCCAGGCCAAAACCAGTCGAACGCTGGAGTTGACAAACAATGGCACGCTCCTCCTCTCAGGCTTTCCAGACCAGTTTCAGGGGACGGCCGCTGCGGTCCTAGCAGGAATCTGAACCACACCTGCGCCACTTGCGGACCGTTTCATGGCTGATCCCGTAGCATCTAGCCAGCACGGATGTCGGTTCCGGTGAGCGGGCAAGTTACCCCAGACGGCCGGTGTCGTGCGTGCCTGCAGGTGGATATGAAGCATCATTTGGTCTCCCTGAAAATGGAAAAAACCATGGAGCGTAACGCAGTATTGCCCACGCCACACCATCCCAATGACGTCTCGCAACCTGACAGCTTAGTATGGGTCTAACAATTTCGTAGCCTAATGTCCCTTCAACGATCAATCGAGTATCCATCACCATCAACTCTCAGAGCCGCCCTCCGTTGGAACATGCGTCCTAGACCAAATACCACCTCAAGCGTTGACTTGGTACGCTAGGCGGCGGGGACGAATTGGTTGACGCAGCGCGAAGGGGTTGATTCAAGGCTTCCTTTTGAGGCGGGTTTGGGCCGAGGTGATCTGAGTGAGGCGGAGTGGCGTGTTTTGAAGGGCTTGCTGCCGATTGAGGCTGCGAACCGGGGACGCGGATGCCGTCCGGAGCATAATCGCTCAATTATTAACGGCATACTTTGGCGCCTCCGCTGCGGCACGCCATGGCGCGATGTTCCGCCAAAATATGGGAACTGGAACACAATTTACCGCCGGTTCCGACGCTGGAGCGAAGCCGGGGTCCGGGAAGTCGTCGCGGTCACGCTGGCAGAGATCATGGCCGACAGTGGCCACTATAGCATCGATAGCACCACCATTCGCGCCCACGTTTCGGCTGCGGGTGGAAAAGAGGGGCTTATCGACGAGCTCTTGGCCGCTCGCGGGGCGGGTTCACCAGTAAGCTTCACTGCCTGGCTGATGCCCGGGGACGACCACTCGCCTTCCACTTGACGGTCGGCGAGGCGGCAGACTGCAAGGCTTATGACGCGCTGATCGCGTTGCCGGAGCGAGCCCCAAAGGCGCTGCTGCCTGACAAAGGCTATGATGCCGACGCCATCAGGACGGATCTTGCGAAACGCAACATTCAGGCCGTCATTCCGGGCCGATCAAATCGCCGGGTGACGATCGAGTATGACCGGACGCTCTACAAGCAGCGCAATCGTATTGAGCGCATGTTCGGCCAGATAAAAATTAACCGCGCCATCGCAACACGATACGATCAACTCGCCGCCAGTTTCATGAGCATGGTCCATATCGCCGCCGCCAGATACTGGCTCAAATTCGTCCACGCCGCCTAGGCACCGCCATCGTTGATGACTAACGCACACTCTTCACTGCTTCATGTAACCAATTAAGAATAACGGATTCAAGCGCGATCCGTTGATCATTGTAGCTATGATCGGTTTCCAAATGCACTATCTTAACGTGAGCATCAGAGTGTGACTCGACATCTTTCGCCAGAACCATGTCCGCCTTCTGAAATGGATCGTTAGAACTGACCACAAGGAGTGGGTGAGTCGCAAGACCAGCTGAAAAGTTATTGAAATCCCAGCTTTTTCTGTGCGCTATGATTTCATCTGCCAACTCCTCGGATGTGGTATCGCCAATCGTATGTATCCCAGAACGATTAAGCACATTGCTTTCGATTGCCTGAACTATGGAATCACGTGGCAAGGCTGCCAGTCCACCTAGCGGCGACGCCGAAATCAACGCAACACCAGCCAGTGTCGGATCATGAGTGCCGGCCCAAGCGGCAGCGAAGCCGCCGAGGCTGTGGCCGATCACGACGATCCGCGTGCGATCAATCATCGCGGCGCTTTCACCAGTCGATGAATGCAACCATTCGAGTGCTGATACAGCATCCTCAATACAATGGCCAAAACTGTAGCGGCCCGGAGTTCCCCAATTCCCACGATAATGGAAGGTTAACACATTCCAACCATCGCGCTGCAGGGCACGCGCAAGATCCATGTTTTGCTCGAATCCTGGCAAGCCATGTAGCAAAAGCACAGTAGGGTGGGGGCCTGCACCAGCAGCAATGAGAAAGAGGGCATTCAAGGTCACGCCATGGCTTGGAAGCGCAATAACATTAGCAGTCGCAGGGTGCTGCCTGTCTCGGACAGTATCCGCGACAACAGCAACAGGCGTATCTGCCTGCGCGTAGGTTAACGATGTGGGAAGACACGTAATACCGTAGACTGCAATAAGAACTATCTTCAGATTGAACTCCCAGAATTTATTGACAGTCCCGTTTTTTGAAAAAGAATTAAGCATAATATATTCCTTAAAATGAAAATAATTTACTTTCACATATCAGCTCCAACTGTGCTTATGTAGCTTCGCTAAGAGGTCCCTGCGCAATAACAATGATTGTGACACTGTATCCTTTCAGAAATGCCAATAAAATTGGGCTCTGGCATGACGGCTGTTCTCCAATCCGGGTTGTTTGTTCCTATGACGGCTCTGCAGGACATGATACTTTCGGCAACAGCTTATGTCGGCTCCCCAGATACTTTCGCATCCATTTGGCTTCTGCAGTCGAGTTAGCATAGCCGACTTCTCCGGCTACCGCGCGTCCAAATAATAAATCCGCTTACCGTGGCCATGAATGCTGCACTTGCGCCTAATGCAAGAGCCCAGCTCGGCCCGCAGTGATTGGCGACCCACCCCACGATCGGCGCACCCACTGGCGCACCTCCGAGAGCAACGCCCACGCGCAAAGCCATCACCCGCCCACGCATGGAGGGCTCGGTCGAGAGCTGCATCAGACTGTTGGTGGTCGTCGTGAACGTCAGCGCAGCCGCGCCGATGACGACAAGGGAGGCTGCGAACATCCAGTATCCAGGCGAGATCGCGGCCAGCACGCAACCTGTTCCGAAAATTGCTGCCGCAGTTAGCAACGACCTGAACGTGGACGCGCCTCGCCCGGCGCTCAGTAGCGCACCCCCCATCGTGCCAACCGCCATGACCGACGACAACATGCCAAAGCCGCGAGCATCGGAATGAAAGACGTCGACCGCCATCGTCGAGATAAAGATCGGAAAGTTCAAACCGAACGTCCCGATCAGAGAAAGCATGATGAGGATGGCTTTCAGATCGCGACGTCGCCACACGTAGCGGAGCCCGTCCATGAATCCACCTGATCCAGGACGCGCCTTGGCGGCCGGACGAAGGTCGGACACACGCAGGAAGGCGAGTGACGTCAAAACTCCGATGAAAGACAGACCATTGATCAGAAATGCCCAGCCTGTTCCGATCAGGGCGATGACAATCCCGGCGAAGGCTGGACCGATCATCCTTGCTGCGTTGAAAGAGGTCGAGTTAAGCGCAACTGCGTTATGCAGGTCTTCATCGCCGACGAGTTCGGCGACGAAGGTTTGCCGGGCTGGCGCGTCGAACGCTGCGGCGCAGCCAAACAGGAACGCAAACATATAGACCTGCCAGAGTTCGGCCATGCCCGAGACGGTCAACAGGCCGATCGCGAGAGCGAGGAAGCCCATCACCGTCTGGGTCAGCATAAGCAGCTTACGCTGGTTGAAACGGTCGGCGGCGAGGCCTGTCCATGGAAGCAGAAGCAACTGCGGCCCCAGTTGTAAGGCCATCGTCACCCCGACCGCTGAAGCGTCGTGATGGGTCAACTGGGTGAGAACCAACCAGTCCTGCGCCGTCCTTTGAATCCAGGTGCCAACATTGGATACGAATGCTCCGGCAGCCCAGATCCGATAGTTAAAGCTGCGCAGAGACCGGAACATGTCTGACGATAGCGTCTTCATTTCTGATTCGGCCGTGCTCCTCCGTTGAAGCGGCCGAACTGGCGCGCGAGAAACAGGGAGATGAGGAAGGCGCCCAGCCCCAGCGCCGCGGCATCGTAAGAGTCGCCAATGCGAAAGTCGCCAACGCGACTGACAAGAACGTAACCGACGAGGATATTAAAGAATCCCCACAGCACATTGACGGTCGAGGATGACAGACCTTCGCCTGGCGGCGTGGCGAACGGGCTCTGGAAGGCGCGGCCCATAACGCCGCTTACGACATGGGAAACCGAGTTCGCCAGAAAGACGCCGCCGAAGAAATAGGAAAGCAACGGGAGCCACGGCATTTCAGGCGCTCCTTCCGGTCAGAAGGGCAATGATTTCCTGACTACTGCCGGTTTCTCCCAGCCTCGGAAAGACGTTGCTTATGCTGTATTCATGGGCTTCCGACCGAACGTCCGTCATGGCGTCGAGCGCCAATGTGACGTTAAATCCCGCTTCATAGGCCTGCCGCGCCGTCGCCTCTACGCCTGTCCCTGTCGCCACACCGGCGAGGACCACCTGAGTAACGCCCATATCTTTTAACTGCTTTTCCAGATCGGTGCTGGCGAAAGCTCCCCAGGTATTCTTTGTGACGACGATATCCGAGGTTGATGGTCGAGTTCCGGCAGGAAGTCGGTGAAGTCTGCGGAGCGCGGACCATCGTGACGACGCGGCTGTTCAGTGCGGCCGGGAGCGCCTCCGGCTACGTTGATCAACACGATCGGCAGGCCCTGAATCCGAAATGCGTCTATTAAGGAGCAGGCATGTGCAATGACGTCGCCGATAGGGCTGACGAACGGCGCGTTGAGAACGCCTTTCTGGAGATCGACGACCAGCAGCGCGGTCTTGGGGTCAATAGTGGTCAGGGTCATGGGTAATCCTCTTCGAGAAACCTGATCAGGCCGTACGCGTCCGACCCTAAGCAGCACCGTCAGTCTTCGACGAGCTGCATGAGGGAAACTATGATTCTTGCTACTTCTTGCTGCTCTTTTGAGGAAAAGCGCTCTTCAAGCCTTCGGGCCAACCAGTCCTGCCGGGCGGCCCTCCCCTCCCCGATCCATTTGTGGCACGCGGCGGTGAGCGACAGCAGCGTTCGGCGCCCATCTGTCGGGTCGGGTTCACCGACGACAAACCCGCCGGCCTCCAGTGCAGCGACGACCGTCGCCATGGATTGCGGACGCATTCCTTCGGCCCGCGCGAGCCCTGAGACGGTATTGGGCCCTTCTTTTTCCAAGCGCAGCAACGCGGATGCCTGAGACGGCGTCAGGTCTCCTACCTGAGCCTGCTCACGCAGACGTCGTTTAAGTTTGCCGACAAGGGATCTGATATCCCGTGCCAGCGTGGCAGCCGACTCGGTTATCATTAGGTTCGGTGGAATGCTCATGAGGAGTCACATATCATATATACAGGTAAACTGTCCAGTTTTCTGTATATTAATTTAGGCCACGACAAAACGCACTAGATGACCGAACCGCCCTCCGATCACACCCAACGAAATGC
Organism: Acetobacter okinawensis JCM 25146; assembly: GCF_000613865.1. GTDB lineage: Bacteria > Pseudomonadota > Alphaproteobacteria > Acetobacterales > Acetobacteraceae > Acetobacter > Acetobacter okinawensis. The sequence continues at coordinate 13,636 of NZ_BAJU01000032.1, read as the reverse complement.
TGAAATCCCAACCACCTAGCCACATCACCGGGAATCCGATCAGGACGACCAACGAAACTTACCGCGTGGAAAGAGATTTTTTATATCAAGCGGTTTTCGCGGCACATCCCCACAACTCTCCATTTCTCCCGGTTTTCCTCGGAGTTGGTCCACTCGAAATATAGAAAAACATCCTTCATAACTATAATGGATATTTTATATATAACGTCATCCATCAAATGGATAATGACTTATCAACTCGCCCGAACGACATCGGAATTAGCGTCGACATTATCAACCGAATCTCTGGAATATTCATTCCACGTCCGCTCCGCCGTTCATTCGAACTGCCTTCGGTCGCCGGCGAATAATGTCTCCGAAATTGTATGCGTCCCACCATCACCCAAGAATTTCATTGAACTCAAGCACATTTCCGTCCGGATCGCGTATGAAGCAGACGATGCGTCTGTCATGGCCCATCTGTACAGGCCCCTCTGTGATCGTGATGCCTTCCTGCTCCAGCCAATGCACAATATCTCCCATGCTTTCAACAATGAACGCCGCGTGTGTATAACCCGTTCGTTTGACGGGAAGGTCCATAAGAACGTTCCCTTGCGGGTCTGGAACACCGTTGAAAATCAGATGAATACGAAGGCCGGATGAGTGCTTCAGACCACAAGCTTTCACAGCGGGGGCGAACTCTTCCGGATCGCGGATGAAGCCGAATTTCGCATAAAATCTTTCGGAGACATCAAGATCCGTTACGCGAACACCAACGTGATCGAAGGCCAGACGATTGAAATTCATTGCCCATTTCCCTTTTCTAGACCTGCCGCAGTCTTCTGAAACGGAACAAATCCTCGCAAATTTTCCACACGCCGTAGCCATATGGCAATCGCGCCGTATCCCGACAGATCGACATTTCCCTCAGGCGCTCTCGCAATATAACTGTAAAGCGCGGCATCCGCGATCGTAGGTTCCTGCGTGCCAGCAATCCAGATTCTGTCCTGCAGAGTTTGCTCGATCACCTTGAGCGTATCGTGGGCGCGCTGAATTACTTCAGCCGTATCGAAATGGGCTCCGAAGACCGTTACCAGGCGTGCGGCGCAGCATCCATAGGCAATTTTTCCGGCGGCTACCGACAGCCAGCGTTGAATTTCGGCTTCCGTCACCCGGTCCTTGGGCAACCAGTGAGACGGACCGATCTTCCGTGCCACGTAAACAAGGATGGCGTTGGAATCTGAGACGATGACCCCGTCATCATCCAATACGGGTATTTCCCCAAAAGCGTTAAGCTTCAGAAACTCAGGCGTTTTCTGCTCACCTGAACCCAGATCGACAAATCTCAGTGCATGAGGCAGGCCAGCAAGAGAAAGAAAGAGGTGCGCCCGATGCGCATGGCCCGAAAGGGGATGATAATACAGTTTCATGGGAACCTACCGGAAGGATAGCAGCACAACGGCCTTTGTCTTCCCACGAACTCTGCGTTACGATAATCATCCAAATTTGCACTTCATTATTGCGCGTTGTGTATACAATCTGTTTTATTGCAGGAGGGGCATCTGATCGATCTTCAGACGTTACGGGTTTTTATGGCGGTCGGCGATGAGGCGAGCTTTGTGGGGGCCGCCCGTAAGCTGGGCCTTTCCGCAACCACAGTAACCCGCACAGTGAAGACTCTCGAAGCCGATCTCGGGGTCTCCCTGTTTAACCGCACAACGCGCTCCGTTCACCTAACGACGGAAGGAGCGGAGTTTCTGATTCGGTGCCGGACTGCAATTTTTGATCTCGATGATGCAGTCGCGGTTGCAAAAGGAGCCGGGACAGAGCCGCAGGGAGTATTATCGATTACAGCGCCGGTTATTTTTGGGCGGCTACACGTACTTCCTGTTGTCACCGACCTTTTAAAAATCTGGCCAAAATTAACCATACGACTCTTTTTGACAGACCGGGTCGTTCATCTTGTGGAAGAAGGCATTGATCTCGCCATACGGATCGCCCCACCGCAGAACAGCGCCTTAAAAATGAAGAAAATTGGTGAAGTTCAAAAAATATTCGTCGCCAGCGACGCATATATCGAGCGTTGTGGGGAACCAGAAACCTTTAAGGATCTCGCGACGCACAGCCTTATCGACGTAGACGAATATGCGACCGGACATTCGGAATGGCGCCTGGGTGGAAAAAATAATCCTTCAATAAGAATCTCACCTCGACTTTCTGTAAACAGCGTCGACGCCGCGCTGTCAGCCGCCATAGACGGTCTTGGTATCGCCAGCGCACTATCATACCAGACTGAAGAGCCTGTAAAGAAAGGCTATCTTCGCAGAATTCTACCAGATACCGCTACCTCCATACTTCCCGTGGTCATCCTGTTTCCGGTCAGAGAACGTCAGTCCGTTAACCTCCAGATTTTTGTCTCCGCAATGAAAGAACGCTTTATGAATGAGCCGCTCATGAAGAAAAACCGATCAACACTCACTCACGAATAGTTCATGATCAAACTGAAAATATCGAATTTACCGGCGATCACGGGAAAATTGCGCGCATCTCTTTTCTTCTGACAGGCATCATCCATATGCGACGGCCCGACGCCGCGATCAGGCCCGGACGATGCGAGAGCTGCTCATCTCGTCCGGATTGCGACATCCTACGAAACGTCATCGAGACCGAGCATGTCGATGAACGCGCGCAAAGGTGCTGGAACAAAGCGGCGGGAAAAATAGAGCCTCGGCCCCGCGAAGGACGGCCACCAGTCCGGCAGCACGGCTTCCAGCGCGCCACTGTCCAGATGTGGGGCGAGCCAATTGCCGAACGTGCACAGGATGCCCCGTCCCGCCAGCGCCAGATCGATCGCCGCCGGAACGGCGTCCACCCCGATGACGATGCGGGCCGCAGGATCAACGACCATCTTTTCGCCGTCGCACTCCAGTTCCCATGCGACCAACGCGCCGCTGGAAAAGCGAAGCCGGATGCAATCATGATCGGCCAGATCTCTCGGATGTAACGGCATACCCCGCGTCGCGAGGTACGACGGAGCCGCGACGAGCGCGAGGTGCTGCACCCGGGGACCAATGGGCACCGAGATCATATCCTGCGCCAGATGTTCGCCATAACGGATACCGGCGTCGCTCCCTGACGCGACGATATCGACCAGGCGGTCCTCGACATCCAACTCGACCCGCACCTCGGGATACCGCGCGAGAAAACGGTCGATGAGCGGGGGCAGGATGTCGACCATTACGGCTCCCGGAACGTTCAGTTTCAGCCAGCCGCGCACCGTCTGCCGCGAATTCGCTGCATCGCGCAGGGCCACGCGGGTTTCGGCAAGAAGTGGCGCGACACGAGCCGCAAGACTGCGCCCCGCCTCGGTCGGCATCACACTGCGGGTCGTGCGGTTCAGCAGCGGCACGCCGAGCCGCTCCTCAAGGCGTGTCATCGTCTCGCTGACATAGGCTGGCGACAGGCCCATGCGTTTTGCCGCGGCACGAAAGCCTCCCTCCTCGCAGATCGCGAGAAAGACGGTCAGGTCATTCAACGAAGGATCGCGATTGTTCGTCATACCGAACAAGCTATTCGGTTTCAGAGCAATTATCAAACATCACCGATCGGCGTAATCCGACAATCAAGGAGATCATCAATGCCCATGCCAACAACTTTCCCCGAAGCAAATCACCAGAGCCCTTTCGCATCATGGAAAGGCGACCATGCCGGAATCCGGGTTCCCGATTTTGCCACCGCCGTTGCCTGGTACGGCGAAAAACTCGATTTCCGGGTGATGCACACCATGCCCTATGGCGAGATGACCTTCGGTTTCCTCTCACCTGCCGCAGATGACAGCTTCCGGATCGAACTGCTCGCCGGCCCCGGTGCCGCCGATCGGCCCGCCTATGACCAGTTGAGCGACACCCTGAACCGTTCCGGCTGGCATCATTTCTGCATGATCGTCGAGGATGTCGATGCGGCCATGACCGAACTTGAACGCCGGGGCGTCACCATCGTCAGCAGACCCCGCGATGTTCACCACATCAGCCGCCGGTTTGCATTCTTCGCTGACCCCTGGGGCAATCTTTTCGAACTGACCCAGGTGATAGACGCCTGAATCGTAGGACAGGCGACCCCGCGTCGCTCACCTGAATGCGCCATTAATGGGCGCCCGACGTGATCTCGACGATGCAGTTGCGCGCCCATTCCTGCATGAAATGGCTGTCGTTGCGGCGATGCCAGCACAGGACGAAAGGAAGCGGATCGAGGTCCAATGGCGGGGTCAACATGCGAAGCGCCGCATTGCGAGATCTGAATGCGCCGCGCGGAACGGTTGCGATCAGGTCGGATGCGGCGATTACGTCGGGAACCGCGAATAATTGCGGGACCGTCAGCGCGATATGCCGTTTAAGCCCTCGTCGAGCCAGCGCTGCGTCGACAAACCCGTAACGTTCGTTTTCCGGCGAGACGAGCAGATGGGGAAGCGCCGCAAAGGTCTCGATATCGAGATGGCCGGCGGCCGGATGACCCCGACGCAACAGGCAGCCAAAGGTTTCGAAGAAGAGTGGTCGGCTCAGGATTCGGGCTACCGGGTCGGGAGGAACGCCAATCGTGACATCCACCTCGCCAGCGTCAAGCAGCGCCGTCGCGTCATTGCGGCCGATGAAGGTGCGAAACTGCAGGACCATGCGCGGCGCGCGCCGGCGCAGCGCCGCGACGATCCGCGGCAACAGCATCGAGGCGGGAAAATCGGTCATGCCGATGGTCAGCGCCGCAACCGTGGTCAGAGGATCGAAACCCTGTGACGCGGGCAGGCTGCGCCGGATGACGACAAGCGCTTCGCCGATCGGGCCAATCAGTTCGAGGGCACGGGACGTGGGCTGCAACCCGCCCGGACCTCGCACAAAGAGCTCGTCCTCCATCAGGTCGCGCAGACGCGCGAGGGCCGCACTCATCGCGGGTTGGGAACGCCCGATGCGAGCACCAGCCCGCGTCACGTTGCGCTCTGCCATCAGGGCCTCGAAAGCCACAAGCAGGTTCAGATCAGTAGTCTCGAGTGACATGCCCTCAAACCATCCACTATATAAATGTTCTCACATAATAATTATCCATAACCCGAATGATCCTGCTAGCACTATATTCACCCTGAACATTGCCGACACGCCGCCGAAATAAGACCGGCGCCCATCACGTCAGGGAGACTCTCCTGCATGAAAATCTTCGTCACCGGGGCCACCGGGTTTATCGGCTCCTCCATCGTGGACGAACTGCTCCGCCGCGGCCATGCCGTCGTTGGGCTGGCCCGCAGCGACGCTTCCGCCACAAAGCTTCAGGCAAAAGGGGCGCAAGCCCATCGCGGTAGCATCTATGACGCCGCCAGTATTGTGCCCGTTCTTAACGAGGTCGATGGCGTTATCCATGCCGCGTTTAACCACGATTTCTCGACCTATGCGCAGAACTGCCTTGACGACGGCGTCTTGCTGGAGCGGATGGCTGAGTCGCTGCGGGGCAGCGGCAAGCCGCTGATCGCCACGTCGGGCACCACCGTCATCGCCCCCGGTCACCTGGCGACTGAGGACCAGCCAGCCGACCCCGCGATCCCTCGTAGCGCTTCGGAACGGTTCCTGCGCTTTCATGAATTCGGCGTGCGCACCGGTTCCGTCCGCCTGCCGCCCTCGGTGCATGGCGAAGGAGATACCGCCTTCGTGCCGGCAGCCATCGCTCTGGCACGCCGCGCCGGTGTGTCGGCCTATATCGCGATGGCGCCAACCGCTGGCCCGCAGTTCACCGCGACGATGCGGCACGGTTGTTCTGCGATGTCGTGGAACGGGGCGAGGCGGGACATTGTTTCAACGCCGTCCAGGACGAGGGCATCCCTTTCCGCGTGCTTGCAGAAGCGATCGGCAAAGGGCTGGGCGTGCCTGTCCGCAGCCTTGCACCTGAGAAAGCGGCAGAGCATTTCGGCTGGTTCGCGCGCTTCGCCGCCGCCGATGTTCCCGCCTCCAGCCGACTGACGCGTGAACGCCTGAGTTGGAGCCCGCGGGAAAACACGCTGCTCTTCGACCTCGATAGCTTGCCGTCCTATTTCGACCTCTCTGTCAAAGCACTAAGTATCTGAAATCTCCTGAACTGGGGGAAGAAAGGAGCAACAGAACCGATGGGTCGGCGCGGACGAGGCAACCTCATAATCGGGCTGCCCAAATACAAAACTATAACTAAACACAGCAACGTGAACATCGACAAAAACGCGCCCTGGTACTTTTTCGTTTGTTTCCTATGTGTTTCCTGCAGAGTGATTTGGGCACAAAAAAAGCCACCCTTCTGGGTGGCTTTTCTTCTGTCTTTTCAGACGTTTATTGCGTGGTTGCGGGGGCACACAGCCCCCGATACCGACACTCGCTTGGAGTGATAATTTAATGTTATCTCAAGGCAGCACGGTATAGCGCTTCAATTATTTAGTTCGCTTCCATAAGAACCGGCCACACGAAATCTCAGACGCTCATACACACTAAGATCTCGACCTAATTCCAAGCGCTTGGCGGATTTCTTCATAGACGGGTATCTTCTCACCCGCCTCAATTGTCACAGCGAATCCATATCGAATAGACTGATCAAGAGGCCCACCCTGTTCACGACAGAAAACGCGTAGCGCCAAGGTACCGTTGTCAACAAAGGCAACAGCCCGCTCACCGGTATAACGAACGTGAAACAGAGACCCACGAGGCACAGCCTTGTCAGAAGGCTGACTAGAAGAGCGTTTTACTCCGAAACGAGTCTCAGGCTCAACGGGCGCAACTTCCAGCTTGGCACGTCGATAAGTTTGGTGCCGTATATTGACCGGTGAGAACCAAGCCAAGGATACCGTCAAAGCACGCGGTTCCACTATACGCTCCAGACTAGAGGGCAACGGAATGCGATACAAGGCAGCATCTTCGCCGGCAGAGATCGTGCCGTAACCAATCATCGTTGCACGGTTCGCTGAGCACTCCATTGCCTCTTGCACTGCTGGGCGACCATACCCCAAAAGACGAGCGATACCGTCTCGCCGAACCACGTGAGTACCAACCCCCTGTGGTTGCCAAGTGTGATCAAGCAATTCGCCAATACTTCCCCAGCGGGCACGGTGCACCAACATCGCCTTGACGATCACTGGATAAAAAGCAGCATCGACATCAGCAAGCAGATTTCCATTATCGGGATCAGAAAGCGCATCAAATATCTGATGCGCCGCTCTAGTAGCAAGAGCGGTCGCTGCGCTTGTACCCGAGCATAGGCCTTCCTTGAAAAGGTCACCACCAGTATCTGGTATAGCACAACGCAATCCGTACAGACGTCCTGGCGGAACCAGCCTTAAGTTAATCCCATTCGCACCGTTACCGGCGACGCGAACTAATTCACGCCCTCCGGGCATAAAAATATCCGGCTTAACAACCTTGCGATGTCCAAGACCGAGAGCGGAGGAGATGTTGGGACCAGCCTCATCTGCGAAGGGCGAGAAAATCCCTGTTCGATTTACTACCGGCGTGCCATCTTCGTGCCAAGCCCCGACCGTGATAGTGTTTAGCGATTCCGCTGGCGATAATAACGTCCGCATCGCTTGTTGCCGAGCAAGAGCACGAAGGATAGCGGCCTCACGTTCGACAGAAGATGCGTTCTCAAAGTCAATACTTCTAGAATAATCTGGAACATTCAAAGGTTCTGTGACGTTTCCGGCACTGACAATGAATAGTATACTGAATCTTTCCGCCAGATAATCAAGTAGACGTGCCCAAGGGCTCATTATTCCCGCAAAAGGACGATTGCGGTCTCCTAATGACAGATTAACAACGAATACATTCGGAGCTGTAGCCGGCCCTTCGTTATCTCCTACTTTCATTCTAAGAACAGACCTATAAATTAGGTCTAACAACAATTGATCTCGTGGTGGACGTTCATTATTGCCAGCGCCAGGCGCGTACATCACCGGGCGAAAATAGATTGGACGAGATAATGGCTCTTCTGCCACGGCGCGATCACCATGTAAGATCAGAGATGCCATCTCTGTCCCGTGCTTACGTTCGGCGACGACACTCATGGCATCAAAATCATCCGGATCGTCCAGCACAAGACGATCGACTAATAGCGCATGATTCTGCACAGGCATTGCGTCGAATATAGCAACAATTGGAGAGGTATCGCCCCTTAAGACCGGTGAGACCGGCATAGCCTCTTCAAGAGATTCAGTGTGGACAGGAAATTCGATGGTCGACTGTGGCCGCACCATCATGACTTCATCGCAAATTGCGAGACTGACTTCTTCGCGTCGAATGAGACGTCGCACTTCAAAAGCAGGCAGATCAACCAATCGACCTAAATAACCAATTTCGGCAATTTCGACTTGATCGATGATCACACCTTCTGCTGCCGTAACTGCTTGGGCAAACGTATTCTGTGACGTGGTACGGCGAACAGGTGTATTTTGATACCAGAGTTCGACCTCTACCCGAATTGTAGCGTTCGGACCTTTATCGGCAAGTTCTTCTTCAAGATACGCGATCGTCTCATCGGGAATCCGGTCCTCAGGTCCCCACACACGTAGTTTGTAAAGATGCCCAAAAACATCAAACCAAGGCCCAAAACCGTAGGGAGCACTTTCTCCGTCCTCGTAGCGTCGCCAAAGTGACAACAGATGGCGCAAAGCTTGCACATCCGGCATCGCCATATAAAGCCGACCTGAGATTCGTTTATCCTTCCGAATGCCAGGTCCATGCCCTTTGCGAGTTTCTATTACTCCAAAATCTTCGTCTGGATCGAGTTGGAATTCTTCATCTCCAAGGAAGTCAAGACCGCCGATCTTTGAAACAGCCGCATTGAAGTCATCAATGGAACCTGCCACCTCAAAAACAAGTGCGCGTTCTGGAGCAATCCCGTCAGGGTCATCGCGAAGACTCAACGGATTATCATTCCGTCCGAAGACATCCCTAAGCCGTTGAAATGTAGGACCTATTCTCTCGCTTTGGCGGCCCCTCGACGGTATCTGAAGTTTCCCTCCGCCTCCTCCCCCCTTCGGCCGCTTGTCATGTCCCGGCTTCGGGATCGGCAGTAGAGGGTAATCTGTCATTCGAAGTATACTCCCGAACAGTCGGTGAGGTTCGTGCTGCCCACATTTTCAGCCGTTCCTCAACGATCTTTTTTAATGGCTTCTCACCCATCGAAAGAACCTGCCTGCGACGTACATCAAGACAAAACTCTTCGGCCTCAGCGTAGCTGATACAGCCAAGAGCTTTTGCAATGGCACCGGGCGTGCGCCCAAGCTGCTCCAACATACTTTCTGAAAAGCGCTTAAAATAGGCTGCCAGTTCTGCTTTCGTTGGTGCCTCCAGAGATAATCTAACCTGGAAACGCCGCCAAACTGCACGATCTAAAAGCTCACCATGGTTCGTCGCAGCAACTACGATGGTATAGCTTGGGAGATCATCCATCTGCATTAGCAGAGAAGTCACAACCCGTTTGATTTCTCCAGTCTCATGCTCGTCGCCTCGTTCTTTCCCAACAGCGTCAAATTCGTCAAAAAAAAGTACACATGGGGTAGTTCGCGCGTAATCGAAAATACGTTTCAAGCGGGACGCAGTCTCACCTAGATAACTGCCAATCATCGCCTCATAACGCACAATGAAAAAGGGCAATGACAATGCTTCGGCTAGCGCCTCGGCCAATGAGGTTTTACCATTTCCCGGCGGCCCAGAAAGTAACACACGATGACGCGGCTCAAGCGAATAGGATCGCAATATCGAAGATCTTCTCTGCTCGTCTATTAACTCTTCACAAGCAATTTTGTTTAGTTCTGATAATATCAGATCTTCAATTCTTTTCTCAGGAACCAACTCTAAGAGAAATTCTTTTTGACGACCGGAATTTATACCAAGAATTTGCGAAGGCTTATGCCCACTCCCACTTGTATGCAAAGCACTAGTCAAGCGTTCCGCTAAAACATTATGCTTTTTAGCTCTCTCTTCAGCAATAATAGCTTCAGCAGTCGTGCGAACACTATTCAAGTCACCACTTGATCCAGCTTTTACAAGAGAAATGAGAAGATCACTTCTGGCCATGATCTATCCCAAGCGCCAAACCATTTTGGTTCGACATCCTATCACGATTAAGCTTTTCAACGACAGCTTCTAATATCCAGGTGTTACGAGGCACTTTAATAAGTCGGCTATTTCGCTCTTGATCAATGTCGGTGACAAGCGCGCGCGGCACCCTTACCGTCAGCACGGAAAGATCATCTTCTGACTGTGACGGCCTCTTTGACATCCACTCTCCTTACCAGAAGGTGATGTTAATTTTCTACCCTTTCTGGTGTCATTGTGACATCAAATTACAACTTTTTTGATGTCATATCGATGGAACCAGACTGGCTAAGGTGCTCGAACGATACAGATGCACCTATGGTGCCTTCATACTCCCATAATCCGTGATAAACTGGCTTGCTCCCCTAGCGAAACCCCGATCAATGGCGATAAACCACGCCAGCATGGGCACGATAAGACGCACGGGATCGAGAGCGGCCTGTCCGCTCCCCCGATTGAGGATCTCGGCATAAGCAACGAGCTCACGGTGAAGAGCGGCAGGCAGTTCCAGCGTGATTTTCACGGGTTTGTCACCCTCAATCGGCCCGAGCTTCAGCTTCGTCATGGTGGAGTTCCTTCTCTTTCCATGGCTTGAGAACCAGATCGCGGTTCAGAATGAGCGTGAACGGCAGGCCGGGCCTGTCTGTCAGCGTCGGCTGAATATTCAGACTGCGGTCGATCAGCCGGTTGCCGACCATGGAAAATCCGTTGGATGCGCCGCTACGGATGGCCTGCATCAGGTTGTTCTCGTTCCATGATGTCCCAGCTTCGGAGCCGACGCTGAGCAGGGTCGTGACGAGGGCTGCACGGAACAGTTGCCCCCAATGGTTGTTGACCTCGTCGGACAGGCCGGACTGGCCGATGGCGTCGCCGCCGGGGAGCTTTTCCAGCACCAGACTCTCCCCGTTCGGTAGATCAGCCGGGTCCAGATGATCTGGGTGCGCTGCTGCCCGAAGGAAATACCGCTGTTATAGGCCCCGAACAGGGTGCTGCCCTGCGGGACCAGAAGATAACGGCCGGTCGGGCTGTCATATACGTTCTGGGTCACATGGCCCACGATCTGGCCCGGCAGGTCGGAACTGACCTTCGTATTCAATGCTCCGGCGATGACGGTCCCTGCCTGAAGGATATAAGGGGATGCGGGAGGCATAATCCGGTCGGGGCTGACCGTCGCACGATCGGGCTGGCCCGCCAGAAAGGCGCGATTGCCAGCCTGCTGGTCCGTCCCGGCCGGTGATGCCTGCGCTCCGGACGCGGCCTGTGCCGAGACCGCCTGTGCGTTCTGACCCTCCCGCACCTCAACCTGCGCGAAAAGTCGGCTGGTGCGCGCCGCCTCGATTTCCTGGTCGCCGCGACGGTCCCCCATGCCGGGAACCGGCCCCGCACGTCCCTGCCGCTGCGCATTGAGGATCGGCCCGCCCAGATCGCCGGGCAGAGGCTGCCCCAGCTTCGGTGTATTGGTATAGTCGCTGGGCAGAGCCGACAGCCCGTCGGCCGAGGCACGCGCGTCGGTATCCTGTGCCGCCTGAACCGGCCCTTTTGGCGTGTTGCTTTGCAGCGCGTAGCCCAGCGCGAGACCGATGGCGAGCACCCCAACCGCCCCCAGCGTCCAGATGACGGGGCGCGACAGCTTTACGACCGGCGGACGCTGTGCGCGCAGCCGCAGATCGGGTGGCGGTGCTGATGATTCCGGCCCCGCTGCGCTCCCGCCCTCATCCGGGCGTTCTGCCGCGCTGCTCATGACTTTCTGCCGTCCGTGCGCACAATCCGCACACGCTGTTCGGAATGCTTGTCACCCAGGCGCAATTCGGCGGCGGCAAACAGGCGGTCAACGATCATCCAGTTCTGCCGAACCCGATAATTGACCAGTTCCGGGCCACCATCCGCCCCCAGGACAAAGAGCGGTGGCAGTTCCCCCTGCCCGATCCCCGACGGAAAAGCGATATAGACCTTCCGTCCGTCATCGAAGGCGCGGCTGGGAAGCCAGGGCGGTGTCCCGCCTTTCACTGGCTGGATGGCATAGCGAAAATTCAGGGTATCGAGAGTGAGGCCCGCATCCACGGGGGCAGCGTCATCGGCCGCATCGTCCTGCCGATGCAGGGCGATCAGGTCGTCCTCGGGGTAATCCCACGAGACCGATGCCATGTAAGTCGCGGGCGTGGAGCGCAGTTCCGTCAGATACGTCCGCCGGTCGGTATTGACGATCAGATTGGTGGTGAGATCCGGTCGCGTCGGCTTGACCAGGATATGCACGCGCCTGGTCGTGCCCGCGCCACTGGTGGTATCGCCGACGATCCAGCGCACGGTGTCACCGACGGCCACCGGCCCGGTGCCGACCAGCTTTTCGCCCTGCTGGAGCATGATGTCGGTAATCTCGCCGGGCGAGTTGTAGACCTGATAGAGGGCACCGGGCGAATAGGGATAAACCTGCACGGCATTGATGAATCCCGCCCGCGTCGGCTGGATGCGGGCGGCAAGATTGGCCTGGGTCACGCGCACGGCGGGATCGGCCGCTTCGGGCGCGGAGTGGACGCGCCGTAACGGTGGAAGCGGCTTGAGCTGGCCCGGCAGGGGAAGGATTTTCGGGACTTCCACGACCTGCACAGGCTTCGGTGGATCGGGCTGGCGTGTCGCCTGGGCCGCATCATCGTAGCGGATGACGGGCGGATGATACTGCCCCGCGCAGGCGGACAGGGTGAGCAGCGCCAGTGGGACGGCGCGCATGACCATGCGGATCATTGTCCGAGTTCCTTCGACCAGTTGATGGCGGAGACGTAAATTCCGAGCGGGTTTTTCCGCAGATGGTCAGCATCGCGGGGCGTGCGCAGCACGACAGACACGATGGCGGTCCAGCGTTCGGTGCCGGTAAAGGCGCCGTCGCGGTAATGGCGCTCCGTCCAGGCAACACGGAAACTTCCAGGAGAAGCCCGGATGACCGACGACACATCGACCTCGACCTGCTCGCGGCCGATCCGCGAGAACGGATCGTTGAGGCGCGCATAATCGTTGAGAGCCACGGCACCGGAAACACTGGTGAAATCATAGGCCCGCAGCCAGTTATGCCGCACGACCACTGCATCTGATGACAGACCACGGACATCGCCGATAAACTGCGCCAGATACCAGGAAATCTGCGGATCGGTCGGCGTGTAAGCCGCTGTGGCAGGCATCACGACCTGCGCCTGACCCAGTTGATCGACCTGCACCACCCAGGGCACGACGGTGCCGCGCATAGACTGCCAGACCAGACCAGCCCCGAGACCGGCGGACAGGAACAGTGACCCGAACGCCATCAGCCGCCAGTTGCGCGCCTGCACGCGGGCGGAGCCGATCCGTTCATCCCAGATCTGCGCGGCCTTCTGATAGGGCGTGACCGGTTCGGGCGTGATCCCGTAGCGTGAGGTGGAGCGACGGAACATCGTCCTCATTCCTTTTCCGAGAGATCAATGCTGGAACTGCCGCCCCCGCCATCGGCCGAGCGGATGACATGGGCGGCTTCGGCGGCATGGGTGGCTGCGTTGCGGCGCTTCATGCTCCGCGCCAACGGGGTGGCGTGGCCTTCGGGA
>NZ_BAJU01000033.1 GCF_000613865.1 Acetobacter okinawensis JCM 25146 | reverse complement strand
TCGAGGAACTGGCTCGCGACATCGAGCGCCGCGGGCTGCTCCAGAGCCTGAACGTCCGTCCCGTCCTTGATGGCGAAGGGGCCGAGACCAGCACTTACGAAGTCCCTGCTGGCGGAAGGCGCTTCCGTGCCCTCGAACTGCTGGTGAAGCAGAAGAAACTGGCGAAGACCGCCCCCGTGCCCTGCGTGGTGCGCGAAGCCGGATCGGCCATTCTTGCCGAGGATGACTCTCTGGCCGAGAATGTCCAGCGGCTGGCCCTGCACCCGCTGGATCAGTTCCGGGCTTTCCGCGATATGCTGGAAAAGGGCATGTCCGAAGATGAAATTGCCGCCGCGTTCTTTGTCGCACCCGCTGTTGTCAAACAGCGCCTGCGGCTGATGACCGTGTCCGACAAGCTGCTTGAGGTCTACGAGCAGGATGGCATGCGACTGGAACAGTTGATGGCCTTTTCCATCAGCGACGACCACGCGCGGCAGGAACAGGTCTGGGAGATCGTATTTCAGAACCATAACCGCGAACCCCATGTTATCCGCCGCATGCTGACGGAAAAGACCGTCCGGGCGTCGGATGCGCGCGCCCGCTTCGTTGGGCTACCGCGCATTCCTGTTTGCCTGATATCGCTCGCTGTTCCGCAGCGACACAGGCATCATCATCGCAAGCGCACTCGCTTTTGGCTTCGCCCATGTGATCTTCCTGAACTGGATCGCAATAGGCATGACCACCGTCGGCGGCCTGCTCTTCGCCCGCAACTACGCACGTTACCGGTCGCTGCGCCTGATTTGCCTGGAACATAGTCTCTATGGTTGCCTGATCTTCACCGTAGGCCTCGGCCGCTTCTTCTACACAGGCGCCGCTTGGTACCACTGAGAGCGCTAGTCTACCGGGCTGGAGCCGCCGTTCGCCTATCTTGACACCTGCAGACCAACGCCCCTGAATCCAACCCGGCACCACGTTAGCATTACGGAAGATGTCTACTTTCGGTGTCTCGCGCGGGCAGTTACGGCAAGGTCGGGTCGAAGGCCGGCACCATGGCGCACCGCCGGCTAAACGGCATCGGAAATGAGATACGTCTGCTTAGAGGAAAGATCGTGCCGAGCCCTGACGTCCAACAAGGAAGCGACTGCCGCCTGTCTGCTCCTGCATCACTGAGCGGACAGGCATATTAAGGGGGGTGAACCGACAGTCCGCTATCGGACAGGATATATGAGAAAGCAGCCATATTGGCGCCTGAGCAACTTCGACGACACCGATATCAACATCTGTTAAAAATTGCTCAATCAGCGTTATTACAAATAGATCTAGTACACTGAACTAGCCTGCTAGTTTGTATAATAGGTCGCCAGCACTGCAATGCCAGCGACCGGTTTTTTTATTTTTCCGGTAAAGTTCAAAAGCCTAAAGCTGCTTCTCTAAGCTAGCCAGAAAAAGATATTATTCCATCATTAAAGCTTCGGTCTTGTTGACTTTTATGATCACGTTTGGCTTTAGCCACCTTTTTTTTGGGAAGTGCCTTCTTGGTCATGATATTATCATTTCTGATGACTTCGCGGACATAGGCCACAGTGATGAGCATGCCCTCATCACGAAATACGCCAACAATCTGGTTAAACCCCATTCCTTCACCGTTTTCCCACATCTCGAAAATGCGGTTGGTGTTACCAGATCGATTCCATGCTCCAGGAATAGACATTACGAGGCTCCTCTGCCAAAACTTTAGGTCTGATGCATCGACGTTTCGATAAACTAAGACTAAGCTCATTGATTCAGAAAAAAATTTTCAATTTAGCCATATCTACTTTTCGATTTGACTTAGTAATCACCTTGATCCATTCAGGAGGCGTCGGATTACCCATTCTTCTGGGCTCTCCTCCTTAAATTCGACTCCAAGTTCACTTCTAAAAGCTTTACTAAGGACATCCATAGCCTCGTGGCAGATATGTACATCTGTGCTCCGACCCGCTCTACTTAAATCGAACGTCATATCACGAAACTCCATCCATTCCTTTTGTGGATTTTTGATATCATCGCAATTACCCAAGAAGTCACGGATGATTTCGTTAAGGCGGCGAGCATAATCCTCAGAGCCGACACCGTGCTTCATGACATCTATCTTTTTATCGGCCATATTCACAAAAATAGCCTTGAATAGACGCTCTTCATCGGTACGGGTGGGCATCTTTTCTGCTTCAGCGAGTAGCCTCACTTTTTCTTTAATAATGATTGGCTCTCTGATGGCAGCGTAGATTTCATCCATAATGGAACCCGCGCTTTCATCCTGTCTATCTTTGTCGCTTAGAACTCGGCTATCAGGGGTCTTGGCATGGTCATTGTGACCGCTAGCGGCCACTGACGCAGTTGGACGAATCTTTCGGATCAAAGTTAAGGCCTCCTCCGCTGGTATGTTCCAGAGAGCAACCAGGCGGTCGGTTTGATAGTTCTCACGCCGACCCTGCTCAATGGTGTCGATATCCTCGTCCAGCTGCGATGGGGGAAGATGCTTCGATGTGACGACCTTCAACTCGTTCCAGTCCGAGTATCCGATCATGACCGCATATGCTCGCTGGCAAGCGGTTAGTGGACGGTCTTCAACGACCGCCTTAATTTCCTTCGCCTTTTTGATGGCGAAGCTCATGAATTTAAGATTAAATCGTGACATAACGCTATTCCTGCGCCGTCATTAGTCCACTGGCATTCTTGACGAAAAACCTCGACTTGCCACTAGGAAGAGCGCGGACCATGGACGGCTTGAAGAAGCGTCGTCTCAGCTATGCGGATCGTACCCCGTGGGTTTGGCTTAAACGTGGCGCCAGTTCGGCTTCGATCACACCGTTTTTTCCGCATAGCATGGCACGAGGCTGATGGCAAGACCGGCCCACTCGAACAGTAACAATCTATGGCTTCGATCGGTCGATATGAGCTGTTTTCTTGGAAATTGAAATATTTTGAGCAAATATTTAGCCGACTGATAAGGCTAGAATGCCGAAATTCTATAATTCGTCAACGTCGGTTGATGTCATCTTTATGCTGCTATAAAAATCCAGTAGACTATGTGTGCGCAGAAGCATCGGGTTTGCTAAGGTCCTAGTGGAATATGATGGAGCAAGACCATGCAGCATATTGGTGATTTAATTATAAATGGCGAGCAAGCAACCCGTGTCCAGGTCACTGGCACCACTTATGTCCGCGCTGGGGGAAAACTGGTAGCGCATGGTCAGCTTGCAGGCGGGCTCATCGTGGAGGCAGGAGGTATCGCGGTCGTTCATGGACAAGTTTGCAGAGATATACAGAATAGCGGCCGCCTTGAGGTTTACGGACAGGTAGTAGGTCGGATTCTCGGTAAGCCGCCGGTCAACGAGATCGATCGAGATCAAGTTGTGGGGAACGATCTGCCCATGCCTTTTGCTGGGGAAACGATCTCATGGCGCTCAAGCTAGGGCCTGTTAGGTCTTGATCCAGTTTGCTGCCACGGCGATATGGATAACCGCGAAGAACGAGACCGCTGTTTTCTCGTATCGGGTTGTGAAAGCACGCCTCTCCTTAAGGGGATCCCAGAAATTCTCGACAAGATGCCGATAGGCCCATTTTGGGCAGGCGACCAGCCCATCACGTCGTTTCGCTGGAATGGGCGGTCGGGCTCCCATGTTCCATATGTGGTCACCAAAGGCATCCGCCGCATAGTCCTTGTCCGCACGACCCACAAGGGAATACTGGGAAGATCATCAAGTATGGCCGGTGCCAATGGTCATTAATGAGCCTAGCTTGATACCAGAGCAAAACCGATAGCCTTTCCATGTCCTTCTGCGATCATGCAGATTTTCGTGCCATGGCCGTGGCGAGAGCGACCACGCGCTTTACGATGGTCTCGCTCCTGGAAAGAAGCCATTTTTGGGGCTCTCGCCGCCTTGTGATGATCCTCGATATTCGTGCCATTCAGAAAAGTCGTGCCAAAAGCAAGCCCATGTTGTTCCTGAACCATCTGGAACAGGCATGTCCAAATGCCCAGCTTCGTCCAACGGATGGAACGCTGCGCGCCGCCACGGCTCTGGCTCCGCGGGGCTACTCTGCGATTTCGCGCCACTCTCATGCGCCAGAAAATTACCGACATCGTGTGCCGTAAATCATGCGGTGGTGTCTTGCTATGAGGGCGAACAGCTTCAATCAGTAATTTGCAGATTGCCCATGTTGTGTCTGCAAACGTACCTATTTTGTCTTCTTTTTCCTTCCAAAAAATGTAGGAAAAATTTCAAGTACTAACAGGCCCTACACTATGCGTCTTAAATACTGCACTCCTATATCATGTTTGGACCAATTTCATTGGTATCTTGCATTTCGGACAAATTGCCCGTGGTGAGGGAGGCTTATTCCATCCGACGATAATACCATTCAAATGCGGACTCGGGTTGGAAGCGGTCGCCCGTACATCGCCTCCTGCTAACACCGTTCCCGGCGTATTACCTGTCTTGACCCAATTACCATGATCCCAGCCAACTGTATTGTGACGAGTTACAGCCGATGTCGTTGGATGGGAAATCGAAGTTCTACCATTTTTATTTCCTGGGCCGAAAGAATAAGCTAGCCGGCAATAGTCTGGTTTATTTTTCATTTTAGGGGGAGCTGGTGCCGGCGTGGCTGACTTCATGTCGGCCCCATGATGCGGGACTACGAGGCCGGCGAGTGAGGAGTGGGGCATTGTGTGGATATAAGCATAGTCGGCATCGCCCGTTAGAAGCCATGCGCGGTCGAGCCGTTTTTGTGCAACCGTTAACACCAGACCTGATCCATTCTTGTCCTTGCCGGTCGCTCTTTGAAGGTACAACACACTGGTCGATCCGAGAGAGATTGAGAGTGGCGCTCGCGGTACGGTAGGGGTGGGGACCAATAGCAATCTACCTCCATGACTAAGGATATTAGCCCCCAGCGCGACTTGGTGCGGCCCGCTAAGTCTTTGCCGTGGTGCAATCCATGTTCTATGTAACGCTCGCGGATCAATTACAGCACCTGCCCAATGATCGGCATCCCAATGTGATAAAATGATTGGTGGATCGCCACACAAACAGAATGATAAAGGTTTTGGGGTGGTAGGAGCATTGCCTTTCACCCCGCACCCTAAGTCGAAATAGAAAAGAGGCTGACCATTACCATCCAACACTACATTTGCATTTCCCTGCCCGACATCACAGATACCAAGGGATTCTGGTCCAACACGCCCTTTAAAGACCTTTTGTATCTGGGCAGGCCTAGCATTGGGATGCGCGCTCATATTGAAGGTGGCCGCCAATGCTCTCGAATGCTTGCTTCGTCGCGGCGGCCAGATGAATTTTGCCGCTGCTGGTTTTGCGAATAGACCCGAATAGACTTGAATCTGTGCGTCTTTCTCGTCGGTAGGCTCTAAAAGCATTTCTAGCCAACTATAACCTAAGTCTAGTAGAAACCTAATCTCTTGTCCCCAAGCCGTAATTTCAACACCGTAAAATGGAAATCTATCATAATGCTTCCATAAAATACGCCGAAACTTAGGATCGTTCTGGTCGGCATTGGAACCTCGCCGACGCCGGCTAATGACACCGGCCCCAAGATCAAGCGGAAAAAGTCCGTCGCCTTCAAACCCTTCCCAGTCAGCATTTACCGCCTCATAAGAAAATAGAACAGTATCAGCTCCCCCTAAGGACTCTACATTATCAAGACGAGCATAAACTCGCCTTGGCACTTCTGAATGTCGTGTCTTCAGATTAAAATATGGGTTCATTTATTTTTCTACTCCCTACCTTTGAGCACACGGCTTTAAAGGCACTGAGCATTTCATTCAGTGATGAGGATGAAACACTGTATATTGCGCACGACAAATTTTTACGCCCTCACCATCATCCTTTCCATAGAAGCTTCCAATGAGAACTGAATCCCTTTTTTTGGTAACCATAGAAAATGAATAATGTAGCTTTTCTACCAAAAAGGGATTGCTCCCTATATACCCTTGGTCGACAATCGATGATGCCAAAGTGACTTCAACTTTGTTCTTGGGGTCGTAAAATGACAACACACGCTGTCTATCGTCTAAATCTCCCACTGGCGACACCTCCAAGTATTCACGACACATTTCGGTCTCCATTGCTTTAGGATCAAAATGCATTTCAGCAGCCAATAATTTACTGGCAGCATTTGATAGATCACCAGCGTGCGCGCTCGTCTCCGTAGTGCAAAGGAACGATACAAGAATGCAAAATTTTAAAAGACGACCCATAAGCCTCAACTCCCAAGCGACACGTAACCGGTATATTACAAGGTTGACGAAAATATCCACGGATAACGAGGACTGTTGCAGACTGTCCGCTTTTCGGAAGCTTGAACGGCTCCGCTTATGACCGACATGGAGGCGTCTGCTGCCTGTCCGCTTCACGTTCCATGAGCGGACAGGCAGATCAGGGGGGGAACAGAAAGTCGGGTTTCAAATTATACTATGAGAAAGCAGACATCCGTTCGACGAAAGCGTCGGTAAGTTTTGAGACTTAATCGACAGAATTGCAATTATATTTGGGAGAATTCTTGTTGACGCAACCGATTGTCCGCAAAGTAGTTGTTGTATTGATGGACGATTATTGTAGTGATAACCTCGTTCTCTGGTGCTATTAAGAGCCCAGAAGACCGAGAGAGGTGATAGTAATTTGGATTCCACTCCGCGCACCGCTCTAACCTACCGGAAAATTAATGGGAAAACGGTAGTATCCTTCGAAAGTCACAACTATGCTCATGCTTCCATGGCGGGACTGGCAGCAAGAACTGGGGCAACCGCTACGCTTGATTAGCTTCGACTTTCACACCGATACGAACGATGCCTTCCAGCACTACGCCTATTATTTTAGAGACAAATCCCCGTTCGGAAACCGGCCATTCTAGCTTGATGATCAAGCTTCCCGGTTGGCTCAATTATCCCCTTCCAATACTTTTTCGGTGGAAAAGGCCGTTCTAGGCTAAGGACCTATTAATTTATTGAACTGGACGAACGGTTGTGATTCACAGGCTTACCGATGGAAGGTGGGCCTATGAGTGATGTGTTTATGCTATCTGAGAGCCAGATGGAGCGGATTGAGCCGTTTTTTCCTCTGGCGCACGGAGTGCCACGCGCGGATGACCGGCGTGTTCTGAGCGGGATTGTTTATGTGATCCGTAACGGCCTTCAGTGGAAAGACGCTCCGAAAGCGTATGGTCCGCACAAGACTTTATACAACCGCTTTATCTGGTGGAGCCGCCTCGGTGTTTTTGACAGGATATTTGTCGCCCTGACAGAACAGGCTGGCCGTTCGAAGGGCCTGATGATTGATGCAACACACCTTAAGGCACACCGGACATCGGCGTCCCTGCTCAAAAAGGGGCTTTTCCCCGCCATATTGGACGCACAAAAGGCGGTCTGAACTCAAAGCTTCATGCCGTGTGCGATGATCAGGGCTGACCTGTCCGCCTGCATCTGACTGCTGGACAGGTCAGTGACCTCAGAGGTGCAGACGTGCTTCTGGCAGACCTCCCCGATGAGACAGAGGAAGTCATCGGTGATCGAGGATACGACAGCAATAAGATCAGACAGTCTCTCGCATGCCGGAATATCACCGCCTGTATGCCACCAAAGAAGAACAGGAAATCAAAGCCACCTTACAATTGGCATCTGTATAAAAAGCGCCATCTGATCGAAAACATGTTCGCAAAGCTGAAAGACTGGCGACGGGTGGCAACACGATACGACCGCTGTGCTCATACATTCATGTCCGCAATCCAAATCGCAGCAAGCTTCATCTTCTATCTTAAAGAATGAGTCCTGAGCCTAGTCTAAACCGACCACATGAAGTAGAATTACGCGACAGATTAGCAACCACGTGTTAAAATAAACCATGCTTACCTTCCCGAATGAATGGAGGTTCGAGGCTCCCGGTGATCCTCTCCCCTCTATAGTCATCAATCAATTCGATGACCTTATCTCGAGGGTCGCGTCTCAGGGCGACCGCTGGAGCGTAATTGAATTCTTTAAGGCGCGTTTTGCCGGGGCGGCAGGGCTTCCCAGCTATACGAGCTCTTCCTTGAGCTGGGCTGAGGGTGATCTCGCGAATCTCATGCAGGGTGCGGCCGAGAACGCACCACTCTTTATCGATGCCTTCTGCAAGGCATGTGTCGAACTTAGGGAGCAAGAGCCCAACTGGGGTTTCCCGACAATGGTACAGCTAAACCGCATTTTATCGGAGGCAGAGACCGGTTACGCGATCCAGCCGCCTAATCTTGTCTTTACCGGCATGCAGGTACCGATCATCAAGCCGGAGCGGCAGCCGTCCCTCGATGAGCAAGCGCAACAACTCATCCAGCGATCGCTTGATCAGTCGGAACAACTTCTCAGGGAGGGACGCGGCCGACAAGCGGTCTCGGAAATCCTTTGGCTCTTGGAAACCGTATCAACCGCTTTCCGCGGGCTGGATGCAGGATCAGGAACCATTGAGGAGAAATATTTTAACAGGATCGCAGGTGAACTCCGACGCCAGCATCGAGGACAAATTCTCGAACAGGTTTTGGGATGGATGACGACGCTGCACGGTTTCCTTTCCTCACCCACCGGCGGTGGAGTCCGTCACGGGTCCGACATCACCAACGCGGCCGAAATGCCGCGCGGAGATGCCGAACTCTACTGTAACCTTATCCGCAGCTACCTCGGATACCTGATGGCGGAGCACGACCGCATCAGCCGGGCACAGTTCCCGCTTCAGTAGCATGGCGACATTCTCTCAAAGCCAAATGGAGGCCATCGCCGCCGCGCTCGGCGACACTGACGACGGGCTAACCGGCATCGAGATCGGCCATCTTCTTAGCGTCGCGAAGATGGCCGATACTTCTCCGCAGCTGACGAAGCGCCATCGCCTACACAATGCCTTCGCCCATAGCCAGAACGAGCGGGGGGACCGGATCGGAGTGATTGCGTTTATCCGGAAGGCTTTGAAGCCCGAGCTATACCTTCGAGAGCCTCAGCGTTACGAGCCGCTTCGCATGAAGGTGAACACCGCTCTCGCCTTTGCCGGTCTCAAAGTGAACGCGGAAGGCATTCTCGGTGCGACCGATACGGCGACCACCATCCCCGACGCAGAGCGGCGAGCACGCGAGATGCGCGAGGATCTCGTCCGACGAGGTGTGCATCCTGACGTGCTGTCCTTCTGCCGTTCTGAGCTACTTGTCGACGACTACTTCCACGCGGTCCTCGAGGCCACGAAGAGCGTGGCCGACAAAATCCGCTCGCGTACTGGCCTGATAGACGACGGCTCTGCATTGGTTGACCGCGCGCTTAGCGGCGACCCTCCGATGCTGGCGATCAACTCTCTTCAGAATGAGAACGAGAAGAGCGAGCAGCGTGGCTTCGCAAACCTGGTGCGGGGGCTGTTCGGCATGTTCCGGAACCCGGCAGCGCATGCGCCGCGCGTTTACTGGGCTATGGAGCGCGAGGACGCCGAGGACCTCCTGTCTATGGTGTCGCTGGTTCATCGACGCTTGGACAAGGCCACCATGCCGCGCAGGACATAGGCTTCCGACCTAAACGCGCTCGAGAAAGGTCGTCCTGCCTATGTCTGCTTTATAGAAAGCTATTCATAAGCGTGCATGTCCGACATGGAGGCGGATGCTGACTTCAGCCGCGACGGGGCAAAGTGTTTATTTCCCTTATAGATTCGGCAACGAACCATTCATTACCCGTAAGCTGCACTAAGTCGATATCTGTCATTTTCCGCCTCCCAAAAGAGCTGCGGAGATCTTCTCGGACACAAGATTGGTTGAGAGCCTCACGTTCTCCCGCTTCAGGTGAGCGTAACGAGCTGTCGTCTTGATATCGCTATGTCCCAGCATACGACCGATCATCGTCAGGTCAGCCCCCATTTCCAGTGCGTCAGAAGCAAAGGAATGGCGCAGATCGTGTATCCTGACGTCCTCCAGACCGGCGGCTTTCCGAATGCGGCGCCAAGGCTTTTGCAGGTCAGTCAGATAACCACCTTTTTTCCGTCCGGCAATGACATAGGGGGTGTCCTCTAACCGGGGGACGGATTTGATTACGTTGATGGCCGCTTGTCCGATCTGGACGATTTTGGCTCCCGTTTTACTGTCAGGCAGCCTCAATTCGGATTGGTCAAAGAAAATATGGCTCCATTGCAAAGTCTGGATTTCACGTAGCCGGCAACCTGTCAGGACGAGCAGCCGGATCGCCCAGACGGCTTCCGGCATATCCTTTGTTTCATCGAGTGTGGCACCGAGGCGCGCATATTCTTCTTGGGTCAGATAGCGCTCGCGCTTCTCTTCCTTGTAGCGCTGAACGCCGCGGCACGGGTTGAGCCCATCGGTCCGAATACCCCAGAGGTCTGCCAGACTGAACATTTTGGACAGTACGCCGAGCGTGCGATTGGCTGATAAGGGATCTGTCGCATATCCGCGTGAAATTCGGAGACGTCTGCCCTCGATATATCTGCCATCCGCCATGTCCCGAATTTCGGAACGATGAACAGATCCACAGCTCTCTTATACTCGCTTTGGGTCGTTGGTTTGAGGTGGACATCCACATATTCGCCTAGGAAACGGTTGCTGAATTCCCTGCCGGTCATCGCTTTGCGTTCTTCTACGCGAGCATCTAACGGATTTTCGCCGCTATGAACCCGTGCAAGAATTTTGATGGCCTCTTCACGCGCGAGATCGGCAGTCCATGACGGAGAGCGCACGCGCATCTGTTGGGAAAGCCATCTTGTCCGTGCACAGTGGATGACGAAAATCGGTTACCGGAAGATTCTCGAGCAGGCCGTGATCGACGCCCGCGCAACCCGGCACTGACCGTCCTTTTTCTACGCCATGGTATCCGGCGGTACGATCGCGACTCATTATATATTGCCTGCCACTTGGTCGCCCCTTCTCTGATCGGTTTCATTCCCCAAGTCGATTGGAGCCCCGATGTCCGGAAGCCGTGTCCTGTGGGGGCAGGTCGCCCTCGTTCTGTTGATCGTCTTCGTCGCCATCTGGAGTGCCACGGAATGGACGGCCTGGCGTCTCGGCTTTCAGCCCCAGCTTGGCGCTCCCTGGTTCACGGTGGCGGGCTGGCCGTTCTACGATCCACCGGCCTTCTTCTGGTGGTGGTACTTCTACGATGCCTACGCCCCGTCGATTTTCGTGACGGACGGATATATCGCCTCGTCCGGTGGAATTATCGGCAGCGTCGTTGCCATCGCCCTATCCATCCTTCGGGCACGGGAGGCCCGCAACGTCGCCACGTATGGTTCGGCCCGCTGGGCGGATGCTGTCGAGGTGAAGGAAGCCGGGCTGCTCGATCCCGATGGCGTGGTGCTGGGCCGGTGGGATCAGGACTATCTGCGGCATAACGGCCCCGAGCATGTCCTGTGTTTTGCGCCGACCCGTTCTGGCAAAGGCGTCGGGCTCGTCGTGCCGACGCTGCTTACCTGGCCGGGTTCGGCCATCGTCCATGACATCAAGGGCGAGAACTGGGGATTGACCGCCGGATTTCGTGCCCGGCACGGGCGTGTGCTGCTGTTCGATCCGACCGATCCGGCATCCTCGCCCTACAACCCTCTGCTGGAAGTCCGGCGTGGTGACAGGGAGGTGCGTGACGTCCAGAACATCGCCGATATCCTCGTCGACCCCGAAGGTGCTTTGGACCGGCGCAACCATTGGGAGAAGACCTCGCATTCCCTGCTGGTCGGCGCGATCCTGCATGTCCTCTATGCGGAACCGGACAAGACGCTGGCCGGTGTCGCTAACTTCCTCTCCGATCCGAAGCGGCCGGTGGAGGCGACGCTGCGCGCCATGATGTCCACGCCGCACCTCGGCAAGGCGGGCGTACATCCCGTCATCGCCTCATCGGCGCGCGAACTGCTCAACAAAAGCGACAACGAGCGGTCAGGTGTATTGTCCACCGCCATGTCGTTCCTGGGCCTCTATCGCGACCCCGTGGTGGCAAAGGTGACGGCACGATGCGACTGGCGCATCGCGGATATCGTGTCCGGCAGTCAGCCCGCCAGTCTCTACCTTGTCGTGCCGCCGTCCGATATCGCTCGCACCAAGCCGCTGATCCGCCTGATCCTGAACCAGATCGGCCGACGGCTGACGGAGGATCTGCACGTCTCCGCCCATCGGCACCGGTTGCTGCTGATGCTCGATGAGTTTCCCGCCCTCGGCCGGCTGGATTTCTTCGAGAGTGCGCTGGCCTTCATGGCGGGCTACGGGATCAAATCCTTCCTGATCGCGCAGAGTCTGAACCAGATCGAAAAAGCCTACGGCGCGAACAACAGCATTCTCGACAACTGTCATGCCCGTGTTGCCTTCGCCACCAACGACGAGCGCACCGCCCGGCGGGTGTCGGATGCGCTCGGCACCGCGACTGAGATGCGTGATTCCACCAATTATGCTGGCCACCGCCTGTCACCCTGGCTCGGGCATCTCATGGTGTCACAGCAGGAAACGGCACGGCCGCTGCTCACGCCCGGAGAGGTAATGCAGCTTCCACCGACCGATGAACTGCTGCTGGTCGCGGGTGTCGCTCCCGTCCGCGCGAAGAAGGCGCGCTATTACGAGGACGCGCGGTTCATGGAGCGTGTCCTGTCGCCCCCGGCCACCGAAACGAAACGCCCGTTGGCACTCCCGCCCGACGACTGGTCGGTGCTGGAGACAGGGGCTCCATCAGGAGGGCCGGCTCCAGATGGCAGTGTGGGCGCTGATGGTGATCCTGCAAATGCCGGCATCCGCCGCGAACCGGAATTGCCGGAGCATGAGGACGTCGTACCGCCCGAGCGTCCGGGTATGCAGGAGTTCGATGTGCTCGACGACGAGCCGGATGTCTGCTACGGCAGCGCCGATTGTATCTGCTGCCACAGAGTCATTTCAAATCAGCGCAGCCTTTGGCGAACGCTTTAACCACTTTTGGTATCCAAAGTGGGTGGCAAATCTCTGTACCTGATACTCTTACGGCAAAAATGAACAGCCCGGGGGTGGCTGGTAACTTTGCGCCTGATATCGCTCTTTCTCGTTTGCTGGCTGGAACAGGTCTGACTTATCAGGTTTCAGGCGCTCACAGCGTTATTATTAAGAAAGTGTCCGCCAATATCACCCTCGGCCCTGTGCGTGTGGGCGGAACTGTTGCTCACGAAAACCCGACCGGTCCTGGCGTTGGGTATGTTGCCACAAGCACGATGGCGGGCACCAAGACCGACACACCAATTATGGAAATACCAAACTCGATATATGTTGTTACGAAGCAGCTTATGCAGGATCAGCAGCCGCAAAATGTGGCTCAGGCACTCCGCTATTCTCCAGGAATAATGGCCGAGAGTGAAGGGACATATGGAAACGGTTCTGCACATGGAGCTGATACAGGCATTATACAGCGCGGCTTCAGCACATCGCAATTTGTTGATGGTTTGATGACGAATTCCGTTAGTGCGGGAGAGACAGCTTTTTTGGAGCGCATTGAAGTCGTGAACGGGCCTGCTTCGGTCATGTATGGTCAGACTACACCAGGTGGAATGCTTGCTATGAGTTTAAAGAAGCCGACTGATACGCCCTTACACCAAGTATCGGTAGGTTTTGGAAACTGGGCTCGCTACGAAGCAACATTTGATGTCAGTGACAAAATCACGAAATCTGGAAATGTTCGCTACAGAATCGCTGGTATTGGTGTCACACAAGGAACGCAAACAAACTATGTCGATTACCATCGTGTCGGTGTTCTCCCGTCATTGACATGGGGTATTGACCCTAAAACATCGCTAACATTACTCGGAATGTATATGTATACACCGGGGGAGGGTGTTGCTAGTCAGTATCCGCGTGTAGGGACCCTGTCATCTGGCCCATATGGACATGTAATTTCCAGGAATACTTTTTTAGGTGAGCCAAATTGGAATACTATGGGCGATAAGGATGCTATGTTTGAATATCAGTTTCAGCATAAATTCAACAAATATATAAATTTTAGCCAGACATTTCGATGGGAAAATAGTGATCGCAATCAGGAAACAACGTATTGGGATGGCAATGTAAGTTCGTCACAAGTGGCATTGCAGCCCAATTTATATAATACGAATACAAATACAGTTGTTCTTGACACTCGAATTTTTGGTAATTTTAATACGGGGAAAGTAAAGCACACATGGTCGTGGGTTCAGATTTCCGGCAGTATAATTATAATTCAAATTGGGAGATAGATGGTAACGAGCCAACGCTTAGTGTATATAATCCAGAATATATTTATTCACCGTGCTTCTCGTGGAATAAATCTGGATGCCAATTAAACGGATATGTATATAATGCATCATATTTTCAAGAAGGTGTCTATTTTCAGGATCAAATAAAATGGAAAGGATTGTCTATTCTTCTTGGTGGTCGTCAGGACTGGGTAAATATGAAATATACAGGGGATAGAGGTTATACAAATCAAAACTCAGATAATGTAAAAACTCTATCTTATGATGATACGAAATCAGATCCCAAGCAACCGCAATCGGCATTTACGTGGCGTGCGGGAATTGTGTATCAATTTAAATTTGGTCTTGCTCCTTATTTTAGTTATTCTACATCATTCATACCACAAATTGGGTCTACGGACTATCAAGGGCACCCTTTCTTTCCATTGATAGGAAAACAAATGGAGGCAGGCTTGAAATATAAAGTGCCGCAGAAGGATATCCTTTTGACAGCGGCAGCTTTTCATATTGATGAAGATAATTATCTTATAAGTGACTTGGTTCACACTGGCTTCAGTACAAATGCTGGCCGAGTAAGATCTCAGGGATTTGAGGTTTCTGCAAACGCTAACATTACACACGATTTAAGGTTAGTCGCTTCTTATAGCTACACTGACATTCGATATGCGAAATCAAACCTTACTGCTAAAAGATATAATCCGGCCACCTCTTTATCATATGGTGACGCTATTTCTCAAAGCGGTATGTCTGTTCCCTATGTCCCAAGAAATATGTTTTCGTTCTTCTCTGATTATACAATGCCAAAAAACATTATAAAAGGTTTTGGTATCAATTTTGGGGCGAGATATACAGGTTATACATATGCGGATAGTGTAGAATCATTTAAAACCAATCCATACATTCTATTTGATGCAGGTTTACATTATGATTTTGGTCAGAATTTTTCGATTTTGAAGGGGCTGAAAGCACAGCTTTCCATGTCAAATCTTGCCAATACTTATTATGTGACACGCTGTACTCATGGTGTATGTAATCTCGGGCAAGGTCGGCGAGTATATGGAAACTTAACTTATAATTGGTGAAATTTTTTCGCCAAAACCCACGCAAATTCTGTCTAAAATTCCAACACTTTATACCACACACCCTGCCAAATTCGGTGGGTGAGGGTGTGCAATATCCGTGAGGTTGCACTGCAACAAGCGTGAAGTCTGTATGTAATCAAAAGCGCGGGGCTGCCTGATGTACGCGGCGTGTTTTGTTGCGCCTGATCGGTGGCTCCTCAGCCGATAAGGGACGTCTCCCATGCCACTGGACATCTGGCACTCCGAGGCCGATCTGGCCATCCTCAGAACCCTGCCAGCCTCCGCCCTTGCCGGGGCCTTCATGCGGCGCTGGTCCCGCTATATCAGCGATTACCGCGATACCCGCTTGCGGGCCGGAGCCAGTGACAGTCCCTCTCTCCTGTGGGCGGCGTTCCGTGGCAACACGATACGACCGCTGTGCTCATACATTCATGTCCGCAATCCAAATCGCAGCAAGCTTCATCTTCTATCTTAAAGAATGAGTCCTGAGCCTAAATAAGTCGCCATTCGACTCAAGCCAATTGGAGGCGGAGCTTCCACGACGATGCCTTGATGTTTACGATCACTTTTCCGAAGTTCAGTTGTCTTTGGAAAGCTAATTTTGAATCATAATAAAATCTGCAGTGGAGACGTGCGGACGAAATGGTGCCTAACATTTAGAGGCTTATCACCAGTGGACGACTGATGATTGGAAACTGTAACCGACGGTCCGCTTCGTGAGGTGCTTTACCTATAAACTGTATGTTCGGCATGAGGCGATTATCGCCTGGCGCAAAGATCGTCACTTACGATGGCGCCGTTTCGGGTCGCACGATAGGACTGTGACACCAGCCGTATCTTCAAAATCGTCCGGATGCGCCGTGAGAGGCATGGACACGACATCGTCGCTCCGATGGTCGGCATAGACGAACGTCAAATAATAAGACCGGGCGTCGTTCGAAGGATCGCCATTAAACATCTTGTCCCATTCCAGAAGGTCGCGCCGCAGCGGCGATCCGACACCGTCACTTCGGGTCCAGACTGCCGACACACAGGTCGAAACACGCTCGACGCGCACGATCAACCGCCCATTGAGAAACGCTTTTCCATCAAGCTCCTCGTTGAACATCGTATTGCCGTTATAAGACTGTTCCTCCAAAGACTCTGGCTTGGTGCCCGCGTGTGCGGTGCCGCAGATACAGACAGCACAAATCAGGCTCAGGATAGCGCGGATCATCAATATCGTCCTTTCAGCAGAAGCATGGCCTCGTCGTGCCGTCTCCGGACCAGACCACGCAAAACCTTGCCTTTCGAGCGCACCTGCTTCTCAATGATCCCGACGGCCTTGCGTTTGTCGCCGCTGTTGATAGCAGCACGGACACCCGGCCAACCTCTGCCTGGATTGTAGACGAACGAGACGAGGGCGTCGAACTCGTTTTGTGTCAGATAGACATGGGTGCCCCGACGAACGATCGCCTCATAGCTCTGGAGATTGACCTGTAGAAGACGACTCTGCTGGTCGTTCGTCAGATTGACGAGATTTTTATTATCCCGGGCGAACTTTCTGGCCGCTTCGCCACGCAGACCAGCGCCCGCCGCAGCCTTGGTCGCCAGATCGGAAGGGACCTTTATAGACCGCAATTTCTGCTCGACCTCCGTTCGGGAGCGGTCGCGCATGTCATAACCAGGACCGAGCGTTACGCCGGACGCTCCGCCCGGCCAGTGCAGACGGTTGCTGACGCCCCTCATCTCTTCGTGGCGTTCGATGAAGCCGCGCCCATCAAGTGACATCTTGATCACGTTGGGGGCACGTGACGATTCTGAAGATGACCGGGTGTAGGACGGATTGCAGGTACAGTTCGAGCCCGACATGTTTCCTCATTCCCTGCAGCTTGATGCCACAGATACACTAAAAAGTTAATCAGCATGTAACCCTAGAGAGGCGAGCAGCCCCGACCATTTCCACAGCCCCGAAGCCAACCGTAGCCAGATCTTTGGCCCGGGTAAGGGTTTTCTGGCTTGGCAGATAGCGTCTGACGACGCTGACGAGATGCTGGTTGGTATTCGATATGGCATGCCCTGAAATGCAGACACGCAAAGCCCGCCGGGTCCGGGCGGGCTTTGCGTGTGCGCGAGTGGTCCTGAGCACAGCTATGCCATAGCGCTTTTTGGAAAGATCACGATTTTATGGAAAAGTCCGGATCAGTGGATATCACTACTCGAACTATACTTAATATATAGCAAAAGCTGCGCGCGGATACCAGAGGAAAATAAACTGGCAGAACTTTACCAATGTCCGGTTTTGCGAAATTTTTAGTCACCCATAAATGTCCAATATAAGGCGATACCCGACCGTCTCCCTCCCGCGAGACCGACTAGAAGACGTTGCGCCGGCATCCTCATGCTGGCTTCGATCCTATTGTCCGATGAACAGTTTTTTGAAGAGCTTGTTTTCTGGGACCCTCTAGAATCCCAGATTGCGAATGAATCGCTCACGGCTGACAATTATGTGGTTTGGCTACACGCTAAGGTGAGGACATGGGGACGACAAACCGTCACGGCATCGTTTGGCCCGCAGCCGCTTGTGCTTCTTTATCATCAATCAGTGGATTTTTATCATTATCTTCTGCATTTTTATCGCGATTAAGTGGTTTTTTCGGCGACAAAAATGGCAGTCAGCGGCGGATTATCATTATCTTCTGGTTTTCGACAGCTGTCGTAGCCTCTGTCCTGCCCCGCAGTCAGACGCAGCCGGAGAGGTCAGCCCTGATCATAGCACACTGCATAAAGTTTTGAGTTCAGGCCGCCTTTTGTCGGTCCGATATGGCGGGGAAAAGCCCCTTTTTGAGCAGGGACGCCGATGTCCGGTGTGCGTTGAGATGTGTTGCATCAATCATCAGACGCTTCGAACGGCCAGTCTGTTCTGTCAGGGCGACAAATATCCTGTCAAAGACACCCATGCTGCTCCACCGGATGAAGCAGTTGTATAAAGTCTTGTGCGGACCATACGCTTTCGGGGCGTCTTTCCACTGAAGACCGTTGCGGATGACATAAACGATCCCGCTCAGAACACGCCGGTCATCCGCACGAGGAACCCCGTGTGCCAGAGGAAAAAACGGCCTGATCCGCTCCATTTGGCGCTCAGACAGTATAAACACATCACTCACCGGGCCATCCCCTCCATCGGTAAGCATGTGGAACACAACCTCTCGCTCATTACAATAAATTAATAGGCCCTGGGTCTAGATATGACCGCTACGCTCATACATTCATGTCCGCAATCCACATCGCAGCAAGCGTCATCTTCTACCTCAAAGAATGAGTCCTGAGCCTCGAAAGGACCGACCATGACATTCCGTACTATTGGTATCGATCTAGCCATTCGCGGAGATCACTTCGCTCAGATTTACGACGATGGCCGCCCTAATGGCCGCGCAATTCGTTTCAGGCATGATCAACCCTCACTGGCCGCCTTTGTTCAGACTGCCGTGATGGGGTTGAGGGCAGAAGACCACATTCAGGCCATCATGGAGCCAACCGGCATGTGTTGGTTTCCTGTTGCCCACCATCTTGCGGATGCGGGCGTCACAGTGGCCCGTGTCAAGGGAAAGCGGGTCAAGGCTCTACGCCGTTACCTCTCCGAACATGCCAAAACGGATATGGCCGATGCCCACATCCTGGCGGCTATGCCGTCATTTGGTGGACCTCGCCTTGATCCAGTCTATATTCCATATCCACGAAGTCACGCTCTTCAGCGCCTGACCAAACAGAGAAGTCGCTTTCAGAACGAGATTGCGGATGCCAGGCGGCGCCTGCTTGATCTCATTCGTTGGGCATCCCCCAAGCTTGAAGCCGTCTTGCCGGACTTGGGAACACGGCTCTTTTTGGCCCTGCTGCGGAAATGGTTTCAGCCCTCAGATGTTCTGAAAGCGCGCCATGCGACACTCGCCAAATATATTGCGGCCCATACGGTGCAAATCCATATCAGGCGAATCTACCGTAAGCTTGCCGTCACGTCTCGGATGGAAGCTGTTACCATTGGCCGCCTCCACGGATGGCTCGATGACTGAAGACACGGGGGCCGACAGTCTGTTTGGAAACTATGCCCGATACGATGCGGCAAGCCTGAACACCCTTCGCTGGCGGCGCGTGTGTCTGCTTGGTTGTGGGGCACTGGTTCTGGGGTTTGTCATGCTGCTGCTGGCCCGCATGCTTTACGGGTCAATTTTTCAATGCACCCCTGCCTTGTGGACGCAGTATTTTCCAAGTGCTGAGTTCCTGAAACAGGACACCATCACCGACCTGAACGCCCCGCAAGCCGATGACGTCGCGCCAGACGGCCCACAGGGGGACTGGCGGCAGGTCACGCTCCCCTATACCGGCATCCCCCGAACAAAGGTTATCCCGTCCGCCAGCCAGGGCCATGCCATGACAAGTTGGTACCGCTTCAGCGTAACTCCGACTGCCGCCATGGGGGAGATGAGCAACGATATCACATTCTATCTGCCGCGCTGGAAAACCGAGGGACGACTGGCCGTATACCAGAACGGCCATCTGGTCTGGCGCTCGCACGGTGACATTATCTGGAACAGCTTCAACCGCCCGGTGCTGATCGACCTGCCTGCCGCGGGGCCGTCCGTCATTCTGCTGCGCATGGACACCCTGCCGGGCTTTGGTGGGGCTATCACCCCCGCATGGGTGGGCCAGCATGATGCCCTGTTTTGGCGATATCGTATTCGCCTGGCACTGCAATGTATTGTCCCCGGCATATTTGCTGTCGTGCTGCTGTCCATGGCTGCCGTGCTGTTTTTTGTGGCTTTGGCACGCCCCGACAGCGATCTGTATATGCTGTTCGTGTCCGCAGCTATTCTCTATACGACGCGCATCCTGCATTTTATGGGCCCACTTGATCCGACCATTATTTCTCCCGTGTGGTTTGGCTGGGCCACCGTCAATTCCATGTGCTGGCTGATTGTCGTGGGCTGGCTGTTCTGCTGCGGGCTGGCCGAGGTGGAGTTCCGGTGGCTCAAACGCCTTCTGGTCTGGGGCATGATTGCGTGCACCGTGGCGACATCCCCGCTATTTCATTCCTCCGCCACCATTTCGGCGTTGGCGCTGTGTGCCTATATTTTCTGCTTTACGCTTTCGACCCCCACAATGCCGCTGCTGATGGCGGCCATGTGGCGACGGCGTTCGGGCTCGGGAATGTTGCTGCTGTTCTGGAACATGCTCATGTTCCCTATTGCCGTGCATGACATGCTAATGGCCAACTACTATGTCAGCATCGAACATGTCTACCTGCTTCCCTATATCACTCCCGACCTGTTTCTGTGCTGCCTGTATATTCTGTGCCGGCGTTATATCAATGCGCTGGGTTTGGCCGAGCGTAGCAACCAGATTCTGGAAACCCGCCTGCGTGCGCAGGAAATGACCCTGCGCGACACATACGAACGCCTGCACCAGATCGAACAGCGCGAACTGCTAGTAGCCGAACGCCAGCGGCTGATGCGCGACATGCACGATGGCCTGGGCTCCACCCTGACAGGGGCAATCCACTTGGCCGACCGTGCCGCATCCCACGAGGTGCTGGCACAAACCCTGAAAGACTGCCTGTTCGACCTGAAACTGACCGTTGATTCGCTTGAACCGGTCGATGCGGATCTGCTACTGCTGCTGGCCAACCTGCGCTTCCGTCTGGCGCCGCGCCTGCATGCGCAGGGTGTCATGCTGGAATGGGCCGTTACACCCGTGCCATCGATGCAATGGCTGACACCGTCATACGCTCTGCATATCCTGCGTATTTTGCAGGAAGTCATCACCAATATTCTCAAACACGCACAGGCCAGCCGTATCCGTCTGTCAACCGCAACCGAGCATCCGGGCATTCTTGTGCGTATCGAAGATAACGGTTCAGGCTTCCAGCCCGATACACGGATAAATGAGGGTCGTGGGCTTCATAACATTTGCTGGCGCGCCAATGCCCTGTCCGGCCATGTTGAATGGCAGCTCAGCAATCCGGGCACGCATTTTATCCTCTGGCTGCCGATAGAAAATCCCGCAGCCCGCGCATGATATCGACCCTGGCTCCAAGCGAGAAGCTACCCCGACCAGGACTTATCGGCCTGATCGCAGGCGATTACGACAGCAGTCACGTTATCCGTCGCCTTATGAGCGAGTGCGGCACTGATTAGCATGGTTGTCGGGTCTAGGTCCGGCAGAACGGATAACGACGCGCTGAGTTCCGCGACGTTCAGCGTTTTGGTAATGCCGTCACTGCATAGTAGGAAGCTGTCGCCCGGATGCAGTTTGCCGATAACCTTATCCAGCACCAGTTCATCCTCACCAGCACCGATCGCGCGGGTAATAATGTTTGCGTGTGGATGGGATTCCATATTTTCAAGCTTGATCTGGCCCGTATCGACCAGTTCCTGCACCAGACTGTGATCCTGCGTGATCTGGCTCAGCACGCCTCCGCGGTAAAGATACGCACGGGAATCTCCAGCCCAGAGACAGGCGAAGTACCCGTTGCGGATTACAAGACAGACCAGTGTGGTAGCGATTACGACATCGCTGCCACGGCGTGCGGCCTCCTGCCGCAATGTGGCGTCCGCCGCAGTCACGGCATGGCGGATTGCGACCAGCATATCCCCCGCAGATGGCAGGCCGGGAAGGGCGCCCAGTGCATCGATAACTGTTGTAGCGGCAACATCACCCGCCTGATGGCCGCCAGCGCCGTCGGCCACCGCCCACAGACCAATATCGGGACGGTTGAGAAGACGGTCTTCATTGTACCGGCGTTTGGGGCCGGGGTCCGTCTTTGCCCAGGAACGTATCATATGACCTCTGTTGTGACATAGGATGAATCATTATCGCGGATCATGTCTGCCACCTGTTCGGTAGACGGAAGGTATGCACGCTCCAGCATGGCGGCGCAGCGTAACGGCCCGCCATCTGTCCACCAGCGGTGCCACAGGCAGGTGCCGGGACGGCGCCGGCTCATCAAGAATTTGGCGCAGCGTTGTTGTCGCGGCATCTTCGACCACCGAACGAATAGCCGCCTCGGCAGCCTGTTCCAGCCATGTGCCCCCATCGAGCAGGCGGGCCAGGTCAGGGGCCTGCGCACAGACCATGAACGGGTAGCATCGTCCCACCCGGTCCATACTGGGCAACCATGCCCCCAGTAGCGCATGTGGCCCGCAGGCTCCGGGCGGCAGCGCAAAGTGCCAGACAGGAGCAACCATCCAAGCGCTGCGCCAGTGCTGCCCTATGGTATGGCCAGCGTTCAACAGGCATTCGCGACACCACTGGTCCAAAGCCGCGACCGTGGGTTCGGAAAGACCGTGGCCCACAAAATCGGCCTCAGACGGAAGCTTTCCAAAAAAGCCCGCCGAAGGAGGGCGAAACGGTATGCCAGCCTCCATCATCATAGTGCAGGACAATGGAAGGATGACAGAAGCCCAGGCACAAAGGGGTTCAGCACCGATGTAGCCCCCAGTGTGTAGCTTACGCTATGTCCTCCGATATCGAACGTCAGCGTATACCGGTCCGACCCGCCCGCCTGGGCAATATGGCCCTGGCCGAACAGATGGAACATAGCCCACGGCCCCGATGCCGTGAACTGGAGAGGCGCACCACCGGCCGCCAGTGTAATCGTCAGTCGCGCCGTTTGCATGCCGTCATTGCCGGGCCAGGACACCGTTGTCGCCATCTGTTGGCCCTGGGCATAGGTCACGTTCAGCCCGCCCAGTTGTAGAACAGCCTGCGTTGCATCGGCACTTAGCGAGAGCGGGGTGAGCGTAAACTGCACCGCAGGCTGCATGCCAGATGCAAAAAATGCTTGCTTGATGGTCTGGGCACGCTGGAAAGCCGTCAGCGCCCCCTGACCGATTGGCGGCGCCACACCATTGACGGGCTGCACCCGCCAGACTGCTTGCGACATATCGACAAAAGACTGAACCTGCTGGTTGAAGAAACTGTCCAGCAGGCCATTGGGCGCGAACAGACGCGCAAAATCCCCCAGAGGGATATCGGTATTCGAGGACGCAACAAACGGATAACGCCCGGCCACCGCCTGCTGGCATAGCTGTGCAGGCCCTCCCGCACCGTTAAAGGCGCTTCCCGCTGCCCGTGCAGCACTGCCGCCGCGCAGATCGTTGACATTACGGGTCAGGCTGCTCAGCCACCGGCTGACCGGCGCAGGCGCGGTCGAAGCCTCACCTGCTAGAAGGGATGCCGCATCCCCCCCCTGCAAGGACATCCCCGTATTGCCCGTGGGCGCCATCAATGCGGCCATCTGCTGATGCAGGTTGGTCACAAGGTTCAGCGTCATGGACAGGGGAGACCCGTTGCCCGTACCGACATAGGTGATTAGCGGCGCATAATAGGCAGCCACATCGCTCCCCGGGAGGGCGGCTTCGGTATCTGCACCAGCCCCGGTCTGGGCGATAAGTCCTTTCAGGGCGGATTCGGCGGAATTTGCGTTTACGGCGGCCTGAACCGGCCCTGTTGCGGGGGGTGCCGGCTGGGCGGAAAGCTGCATCTGGGTGACCGCGCTGTTCAGCAGTCGGGCCATAGGTGACTGGGGCGATGACAGAACATAAAGGTTCTGTGCGGCCTGCGCGGCGTTTGTGGCCGGTTTCAGGTTTAGGTCACCCAGCATTGCGTCCCAGTGGGCTTCATAGTCTTTGGAATACAGGGCGAGCACATTGCTTTCCAGCCCCGCAATTTCAGGGCTGGCGGGGTCAACCGTCATTTGCGGTCCCAGCACCCAGCTTTCATCGGTGACGTCACGCGTGACATGTGTCAGCGCGGGCAGCATGACAGCCCGGAAACCCTTGAGTGTATAGAAACCGGGAATACCCTCCGTAAGAGGTTTGCCCGAGGCACGGTTGAACAGCGGCACGCCCGCCGCACCCATTTCTTGCGCCGGAACCCACGGGGCAAGGCTGGCCGGGGCGGAATCGCGTATCCGCGAATAAATCCGCTGGGCGAGAGTGACATGGGCAAAGGTCGTTCGCGCTGCATCGACCAACGTGCCGTCCAGTGCCACCTGTGGCAGCGGGGCGTTCAGCAGCGCGTCCAGATGGCGTTGCAGGTCAGCGCGCTGCTGCACCCGCCCGGGGCCCGGATAAAGCCGCTCCCAGTCCAGTTTCATCCATGCCTTGACCAGTGCAGGGTCAATCGGCCCTTGACCGCCAAGCATCAAATAAATGCGTGTCATCTGATACAGGAATTCCGGCCTGTCGAAGCCGCCACGCATTTCCGCTTCCAGTTGCAGGATGATGCGCGGAAGCAGCGCGTGATCGAGCGCGTGCAGATAGGTTACCTGCGCACCAGCAGCCAGTTTACCAACCTGACTCAGCCCCAGGTTCAGGCTATTCGGTCCTGCTGTCTGGTCGCCAGGGCCGAACGGCAGCGCGCGTGCGGCGTTCAGCAGCGGCAGAATGCTCATGACATCGGTATCACGCACCGGGTCCAGCTGCATTCGGCCCGCCATATGGTCGTAGGCGTGTAAGGCGGCGTCGCTGCGTTCTATGGCATCAGTATTGCGGGCGCGGCTTGCCATCAACCCTACCAGTATCAGCGCGAAGCTACCGCCACAGCGGCGTAGCCACCGCCTTGCAGCAACATCTGCCGCCGCCTGCGGGCCGGGTTCATACTGGCCAGCATGCTTCGCCGAACATGACATCGCACAACAGACGCCGCAGGAAATAGCTGCGCCCTTTGACAGGGCGCAGGGCAGGAGTGCGTGTCTGATCAATGCCATAAGACCGTGCCAGCGCGCCGGTGAGGCGATCGAACGGTGTGCCTTCCTGCGTCCCGGAGGTGAAGTAAACCCCTCGCAGGAAGGGTGCGGGGTCCAGAAGCGATGCGCCGAACGTTTCTGTCAGGAAACTTGCCAGCGGCGCGTGCATGCTCGCAAACTGTGAGGGAAAAGCCACAATCTGCACGCGCTTGTCCGGGCTGCGTTCGCGTTGCAGCAGATCTATCAGCCGCTCATCCAGCCGCTGGCACAGCAGCGAAAACTCAGAATCCAGTGTACCGATCGGGTTGGCAGCGGCGGGGTCAAAGGTCATGCCCCAGATCTGCGCGCGCCGTTCCTCATCCAGATCATCGTAGAATTCGCTGAAACCCGCCAGCAGGTCGGCTTTTGTCAGCAGCATATAAACCGGCAGCCGCAGGCCCAGCCGTTCAGTCATTTCACGAATACGGCGGCGTATTGCCTGCGCATGGGCCGTACGTTCCGATGCCGTCATGCCCGCCAGATCGGCCAGTGAAAACGCGACCATCACACCATTGAGCGCCTGACGTTTACGCGTGCGGCGCAGCAGGTCCAGAAAAGCGTCCCACCCGGCGCGGTCGGTCCCGTTGGAGGAATCCTGCGTCGTGTAACGCCCGGCGGTATCAATCAGCACCGCCTGGTCACTGAACCACCAGTCGCATAGCCGGGTTCCGCCCACGCCGGCGATAGCGCTCTCATTAAGCGGAAAAGTCAGTCCCGCATTCAGCAGGACCGTTGTTTTCCCCGAACCGGGCGGACCGATAATTACGTACCATGGCTGTTCGTACAGATAACTGCCTCGACCACGTGCCTTACGCAGCACGGTCAGCGCATCTTTCAGCCTGTCGGCCAGAACTGCGGCCTCAACTGCGGCGGACTGGTCTGTGACGGTGCTGGCCGCATCATTGCCTGCGACCCCCTGGGCCAGGGCGGCGTCACGCGTGCGGCGGCTCCAGTCTATAGTCAGGTTGATACCGGCCCACAGCGCGACCAGACCCAGAACCCCCGCAATACGGGGCCATATGGTGGCCAGGATGGACAGGAACGGCCCGAAGAACCAGAGCAGGGTGCCCAGCACGGCGGTCGCGACGCCGCTGAGAAACCAGCGCGCAGTCAGGATGGCGACAATCTTGCTCATGTCTCGCTCAGTTTCCAGAAAGATGGTCTAGGACGATTTCGATACGCCGGTTCTGACCGCGCCCCGCCGGGGAGGTGTTGTCTGCAACCGGATCGGCGGCCCCCATGCCATTGGTCATGACACGACCGGGATTGCCGATCGTCTCGTTCAGCACGGCACCCGCCGCCTGCGCACGTGCACGGGATAGTTCGAAATTGGACGGAAAACGAAGGGTGTGAATCGGCTGGTTATCCGTATAGCCGGTAACACTGATCTGCCCGGTTTCAGACGCCAGGGCTGTCCCGATCTTGTGCAGCAATGGCAGTGCGCTGCTTTCAACCGAGGCCGAGCCCGAGGCAAACAGCCCCTGATTGTTGATCCGCACCATGGGCTGGCGTGGCGTGCCCCGAACGCTGACCTGTCCCGCTGCGATTTCGGGCTGCAGGAAGGCGGACAGGCGTTGCAGGATAGTGGGACCGGAAGCCGGTGCTTGGGCTGGTGGCGTCGCTGGCTGGTCACGCAGGATTTGCGGCATAGCCGCAGGTGGGGCCGCAAGTGCTGCGGAAAATGTCGTGTCTGAACGGTGGCTGAGGGAAAAAAGCGACTGCGCGAATACAAGGCCGAGAACACCCACGGCCAGTACACCCACGGTCCAGACCGGAACACCGCTACGCCCGCTGCGGAAAGGAGCGTTC
This sequence comes from Acetobacter okinawensis JCM 25146, assembly GCF_000613865.1. Lineage (GTDB taxonomy): Bacteria > Pseudomonadota > Alphaproteobacteria > Acetobacterales > Acetobacteraceae > Acetobacter > Acetobacter okinawensis. The sequence goes on along the minus strand of NZ_BAJU01000033.1, from coordinate 575 downwards.
ACGCCTTGCCAGTGGGGGGACAATGCCGCATCGCCGCGTGGTTTCTGGCGGCGGATGGTTTCGTATGTATCTTCGCGCAGCTTGTCGATTTCCGACATGCCGCGTGGGGTCAGCCGGTAACGGCCCATATATCCCAGCGACAGGCAGAAATACATCAGCTCCAGCACAGGCATGAAGCGGCCGGGGTTCTGCCTGATCTGTTGCAGCACATCGAAAAATCGCTCGCCCGAGCGTACTTCCTGATGAAAGGTCGAAACGAGCGAATGCTGGGCCCATATTCCCTGACTGCCCCAAGGCGTGGCGAGTATGACATCGTCCAGACTGGCGCAAAGGGCGTAATGCGCGGGCCGAAGCTGCTCCATGGGAATATCCGCCTGGCGGGCCGCATCCTCGAACGTGCGCAGGGCACGAACCGTGCGTTCGCGCAGTTCCGTCTGGTTGGGCGGGGTGCGCAACTGCCGCAGGCGACCCAGAAGCTGCAAAAGCGGCCCCGCGGCCGATAACAGGGCTCCCCCCCCATCTCGATCGTCTGGCAGGTTCTGTAGTGCGTGGAGCCGGGGGCTCGCCCGGCGGTG
>NZ_BAJU01000034.1 GCF_000613865.1 Acetobacter okinawensis JCM 25146 | reverse complement strand
AATGGCTCCGCCCTCGCGCCGGCAAGGGTGCGCGTCAGCGCGCTGACGCCGCCCGATGGTGTCCCCGATCTTCCTGCGCTGCTCTCCGTGCAGACCGGGAGATACCCCTCCCCATCGGTCGCCGTTGCCGTTGCTACCCCGCTGCTCGCCGCGAGGCAGAGGAACAGCGGGGGCTGTTCCTCGCGGAACAAAGGGCAAAGACCATGACCGGCAACACCACCACGGCGACCGATTTCCGTAACACCATCCTCAACGGCGACAGCGTGCAGCTTATGCGCGCACTACCCCGCAATGCGGTGGATTTCATCCTGACAGACCCGCCTTACCTGGTGAACTATCAGGGCCGAGACGGGCGGAAGGTTCGCAACGACGACAATGCGCGCTGGCTCCGGCCGGCCTTCAACCAGATGCATCGTGTCCTGAAATGGGGCGGGTTCGCTGTTTCGTTCTATGGCTGGAACCGGATTGATTTATTTGCCGAAGCATGGAAGGCGGCGGGGTTCCGCATGGTCGGACATATCGTCTTTCGTAAGTCCTATTCGTCCTCTTCCCGGTTTCTCCGGTATGAACACGAAAGCGCCTACCTGCTGGCCAAGGGCAATGTGACACCACCCGTGAAGCCTATCCCGGACGTGATCGACATGCCCTATTCGGGCAACAAGCTGCATCCGACCCAGAAGCCGGTAGCGGTGCTGCTGCCCTTGGTGGAAGCGTTCTGCCCAGTGGGCGGTTTGGTTCTGGACCCATTCGCCGGTTCGGGTTCGTCGCTGGTGGCGGCGCAGCATCTTGGCCGTGACTGGCTGGGTATGGAACTGGACTCGGACCATGCAGCCACGGCAACCCGTCGGCTGGCCTGGCACGCGGCGAAGAAAATAGCGGCGTAGGAAGTGAACGCCGCAGGGCCGAGAATTCGGTTCTGCGGTGCCCCCTTCCTTGGCCTGTCTGTCCGCACAAATTTGCGCCGATCCGACTGCGCGGATCGGCGACGGGAAGATGGAAAATAAGCGCCGCTCGCCGGGCGAGTGCCCGGCTCGCGGAATATTCCGGCGCGCGCGGACAAGCGCCATAACGTCGTGCGATCTCGTTACGAGATCGACATATCTCCAAATACAGTCTGCACAAAATCTTCCCATTGCGCATCCTGATGTTCCTGCTGCCCGAAGCAGGCGCAAGAGGAAGGGTAACGCGATGCCGATATCAGATTGGCAGTCGCCGGCCGCTTACGAACATGCACAAGACATTGCTGCTGCCGGCATGGCCTGGGAATATCTTCGACGTGACGACGATTATCGTCGCGCGTTCCAAAAGATGAAAACGCTTCCGGCTCCGAAGCCAGGGGGTAGCAAAGCCTTTTCCGAACGATGGGGTTTGCGATTTCCCTGTCGATCCGTCGCAGCCTGCCGGCCGCACGCCTGTTTTCTGGATACCGGAACTTTCGCCTGATGTGATCGAACTGCGCGAGGTTTTGGCGAATGCGGATGATCCGGCCGTCATGCCGATCAACCTCGCGGACTTGCCGGACCTCGTTGCGCGGCTGGATGACGGTGATGCGTGGCACGGTTTTTGGCCGCCCGGCGCGTCGTCACATCAATTCTGGCTCCCGACACACCCACCGGATGGACGCGCCACCTATGTCGTGATCCTGCCGCTTGATAAGCTTCTGGAGCTTCGTGTCGAAGCGGGGCTGCGTTTATGGCGCGCGCTGGTCGGCCGGTCCGAGGGCAGGCGGCGTCACGATTTCCCGCAGCAGACGCGGGATCGACATATCCTGATGCTCAGGGCATTTGACGGTCGGGCAGACGGTGCGAGCTATCGCAAGCTCGCCGAAGTTTTACTCGGGTTTCGCGGCAGGAAGGCTGATTGGGAAAACGACCCTCGCAAGAATCAGGTTCGTCGCCTTGTTGCTGATGGTCGGTATTACGTTCGAGGAGGCTATCGTAATCTGCTGTGCTACCCAATCAGGCTTTCTGAACGGTGAGGCTTAACCAAAGCGCGAGAACTACTGCAATCTTATTCCAGAGGTCTATGATATAGAGTGAAAAATACTCCATATCATAGACCGGCATCATTCAATCAGAATTGAAATTCTGCATGAATGACATCATTGACGCAGCTTTGATCTCATCATTATGGGAAGAAGATCTGATATAAAATTTCTCGTCATAAGCCTCTGGATTATTTGAAACACGTTTAACTTTAAACATATATATCGTTTTTTTGTAATAAAGAAAAGAAACTATTCCTTTTTTTATATTAATTTTTAAGGAGTCACTTATGGGTTCTTTTTCTATTTGAGAAATTATTTTTTGCTCATATTCATCCGTGCTATTATTGAATTTACGCTTTACTTCTTCATCTACGCCGAAAATAAAGAAATTCTTATATTCTTCATGTGTTGTGCCGTATATTTCCTCGTATTGAACGCAAGCTTGAGCGTTATTTGTAATTCCTAAGATGATATAGCATTCTTCCTTTGTTGAGTTAATCATCGCAGATGCTGTTTTGGCAATTTTTCGATATAACTTTTGTTATATCTTTTGTGTGTTCCGTGGAAATTTCCGTTAGACTAATTTTGAAATCATAACAATTTTGCTCTGTATATGATGCTGTTAATATATTATCTAATCTGTATATAGAATTTCCAGTTGGATTATCGTTAATATCTCTTTCCGAAGTGTGAGGACGTATAAGGCCCGCAATTGAATCGGACAAACGTTCTCTTTCGTCTTTCGTAATCCTATCTTGCCGTGAAAGAGATTTTAGGTGCAAGTTAAAGCAATTATCCAGAGATTTTGATAAATTCATGTAATTTACTATGCGTCTATTTTCCTTTATTATAACTTTATACATACTTATAAATATAATTTGAAAAACATCTTTGGATTTTTCGTGTTTTCCTCTGTATACGAGAGAAGAGAATGTTTTTCCGCATCGAGATATTATTGATTCTATTTCATGAATAATAAATATGAATATATTCTTAACATTATCAAGCCCTTTTCTATTTAATGATAAAGTGAATTCTTCATTCAAATTAGTTTCTGGTTTGTATAAAGAATTAAGAAAATATGATGTATTGTCTGATTTAATTTCATCTATTATATAAGAAATAACATATGCAACTAGTTCCTCATCTCTTGATGATCTTATGTTTTCTTTGTTTATAATGTTATTTTTTACCCAAAAAATATCATCAATATTAATTCCATAGGGTAGTTTTTTGTTGCTTATGCTTATATTTTTTATATGTTTTATGTCAATATAATTGGAGTGAGAACAATCTCCTCTAATCTCTGCTGAGCAAGAGTTAATTACATCGACAACATCTCCAGTTGCTCCGGCCTGTCGAACATCTTGCTGAGAAAGAGTTTTCCCTCCGGTATTGATTCTCCTAAATATTTCATCTAGTTTTTCAGGAGAGTCTGCGCTGTATATTGAGAATGGAATTGGGTATGATAATAATTCATTGCATTCATCAAGAGATAATTTTGGTTCTTGTTGTATGAGAAGATTTTCTTCCATATATTTTTTTTGTTTGTGCAATACTTGATAAATCAAAAAACTTTCCGTTAACGGAGAATTCGTTTTCTATGAAAGATATGACAGAGTTTAACCTCTGCATTCCATCTAATATTTCCACATGATGCTCATCATCATTTTTTTTGCTATGTGCTGTTAATATCATCGGAATAGGAAATTTTTTCATTATAGAATCAATGAGCTTTTCCTTTTCTTCGATGCTCCATACTAGTTTTCTTTGATATCTTCTATTTATTAAATAAAATCCTTTTGTATAATTCAAATATATATGTTGTATTGATTCGCTATTTATACTTAAACTTATGGTCATTTATTGAACTCCAAATTACTAATAATTTATTTCTATCCAATGTACGAAATTGAATAGAAATAAGGTTCGTGTTTACACAAATTTTATCGATCGATTTTATTTATTCAATTTTCTTATTTTGCATTTTTTCTCTCTTTGAGCTGTAGTTGAGTAATTTTTTCAGTATCCTCTGCTGGAGTGCTTAAATCAACCTTCCCTGATTCCGGCACTCTCCTGACCGCCGATCCTCCGCCACGGTTCGCCATGGCCCGCTGTCGTGACCGACAGCCGCCGAACCCAACCGGAGGCCCGATCATGCTCGATCCCAAGACGGGGTTGCCCCCCCGCTTCCTGCGCACGCCCGATGCGGCGCGCTTCCTCGGCATTTCCATCCGCACGCTGGAAAAGCACCGCACCTACGGCACCGGCCCGACCTATCGGAAGATTGGCGGCCGCATCGTCTATACCCTCGACGACCTTCAGGGCTGGACCGAGAACGGTGTCCGTCGCTCCACGACCGATGAGACACCCTGCCGTGTCTTTCCCGCCCGTCCGCTGACCCCGGCCGAAAAGGCGACCCTTTGAATGAGCGGCGTCATGCCGCAGCGCGGCCAGCACGAGCGGGAGAGCGAGCGGCTGCGCCTCGATCCCTTCGTGATCGCGGGCGGGGATGCCAGCCCCCGCGACCAGCGCGACCTGATGGAGCGGCCGTTCTTTTCGCTCTCCAAGGTAAAGCGTGTCGCCCCGATCCTCTACGAGGCCGGCGGTCAGCGTGTCGAGATTCACGGCCTGGCCGAGCACGGCATGGCGACGATCTGGGATGCCGATGTGCTGATCTGGGCCGCCTCGCAGATTGTCGAGGCCGAGAATGGCGGCCTCAGGACATCCCGCTTTCTGCGCTTCACCCCGTACCAGCTTCTGACGGCCGTTGGCCGCGCCACGGGCGCGCGGGACTACCGGCTGCTCAAGGCTGCATTCGCCCGGCTGCAATCAACCGTGATCCGTACCACCATCCGCAACGGCGAGCACTGGCGTCGTCATCAGTTCTCCTGGATCAACGAATGGGAGGAACGGACCACCCGAGATGGCCGTGTCGAAGGCATGGAGTGCGTCCTGCCCGACTGGTTCTATCGCGGCGTCATCGACCGCTCGCTGGTCCTTACCATCGACCCGGCCTATTTCCGCCTGACCGGCGGCATCGAACGCTGGCTTTACCGCGTCGCCCGCAAACATGCCGGGCATCAGAAGCAGGGCTGGCTGTTCGAGATCGCGCATCTCCATGAAAAATCCGGCAGCCTGGCGCGTGTCTCAGATTTCGCGCTCGACCTGCGGCGCATCGCCGCCCGCCAGTCGCTCCCCGGCTATCGCCTCGCGATCCGGCGCGAAGGACGGCGGAAACTGCTGCATATTCGTCCCGTCAATTTATCCACAGTGCCTGTGGATGACGGTGTGGATGGACACGGGATTTCGGGCGCAGGGACTATCGGGACTTCGGGCGCATCACTATCGGGATTTCAGGCGCACGAACCCCAGTTAAGTCTTTGGCCTGAAAAGCGGAATCGCGCTGCTAACTTAGAATCTAACTTAGACTCTAACTTTTTGATGTTGGGGCGACCGGTTACCGACCGTGGTGCCGGTGCCGCCGACAGGCCGCATGATCCGCACGCGTGTGGTCCTTCTCCCACGCCGGGAGAAGGGCCATGACCAGCATCAGAATGCTCCGTGCGCGGGGCAACGCCCTGCCGTTCGCCCGCGACGCATTGACCCATGTCGAATTGACCCACATCGACAAGCGCGTCGAGAACTGGGTCAGGTTTGGCCATAAGGCTCAGGAACAGATCCTCGACCGCCGCCGTCGTATCTTCTCCTTCCGTTCCGGCAGCGTCTTCGCCTTCGTCCGCTGGGCGGCCAACGATTTCGGCACGGTCGCGTCGCGCATCGACATCCTGCGCGCCGTGGCACCGGGAGAACCCTGCCAGACCGTGCCTTTCGTCCGGCCAGGCGGTGAAATCCTGCTGCGGGTCACGGGCTGGCCGAAGGTGCAACAGGTGCTCCGCCATATTGACGCGGTGGAAGAGGCCAGCATCGACGTCTGCGCGGTCGCCCCCGATTATTGGCGGCATGTCGGCAACCGGCTGAACGCAGGCGAACAACCGCGCCCCTACACGATGGCACGTCATCGGGCCTGGCTCAGACGGCGGGAGATCGTGCCATGACCCGCTTCGGCTATGTCATGGCAACGTATTTTGCCGCGATGGGCGTCGCCGTCGCGTCCATCGTCCGGTGCCGGTGAAGCTGCTCTGGAACGCATCCGCCAGCACGCCCCTCGGCCTCTACGGCCTTGCCGCACCGAATGGGCTGAAGGTCGGCGATCTGGTCGCCGTCAGGCCGCCGAAGCCGCTGGCCGATTTCATGGTCGGGCGCGGCTATATCGGGCGGAATGTGCCGCTGCTCAAACCTGTTGCGGCGCTGCCGGGGCAACAGGTGTGCCGTGTCGGGCGCACTGTCACGGTTGATGGCGTAAAGCTCGGCGAAGCACAGGAACGCGATCGGCGCGGGCGCGTGTTGCCGGTCTGGCAGGGCTGCCGTCGTATCGCGCCGGATCAGATTTTCCTCATGAACCCAGCCATCCACGACAGCCTGGACGGCCGCTATTTTGGCCCGCTTTCGCGCGGTGCCGTGATCGGCCGGGCGACGCCGCTCTACACCGACGCGCACAGCGACGGTCATTTCGTCTGGCACGGCCTGTTCGCTGACAGGACGATGCCGTCCTTCCCCAACATCGCTATGGAGACTTCCCATGCCGCAAATCGGTAGCTTCACGCGCGACGAGACCGGCTTTGCCGGACGCATCCAGACCTTTCTCGGCTCTCATGAGATCGTCATCGTGCCAGCCGAGAAGTCGGACTCCGACAACGCTCCGGATTATCGCGTCCATCGCGACGACGAAGATGGCCCGGAGATCGGTGCGGGCTGGAAACGCACCGGAGAACGGGCCGGCGATTACGTTGCCTTGCTGATCGACGATCCGCTTCTCCCGCAGCCGTTGCGCGCCAATCTGTTCCGTGACGGCAGCAATGGCGGTCTCTGGTCGTTGCACTGGAGCCGCCCCCAAAAGCGCGACGGGCGGGACTGATGTCATGCGCAGTCAGACCCTGATCGTGTGTTTGTTAGCAGCGGGATGTCTCGTGTCCACGTCGCCAGTTGCTGTATCGGCGCAGACAATCGACACCCCGTATGTCGCCGAGATCGCTGAGGCTGCGCGGCGTTTCGGCATTCCGGTGACCTGGATCAGGGCCGTGATGGGTGCCGAGAGTGCAGGTGATCCGGGCGTCGTTTCATCGGCAGGCGCGATGGGCTGATGCAGATCATGCCCGGCACATGGGCGGATCTGCGCGTCCGGCATCATCTCGGGCGCGATCCCTACAACCCGCGCGACAACATTCTGGCGGGCGCGGCCTATCTCCGCGAACTGCATGATCGCTACGGTTCGCCGGGTTTTCTCGCCGCCTATAACGCCGGTCCCGATCGCTATGAAGCGTCTCTGGCAGGGCGTCCGCTGCCGTTGGAAACACGCGCTTATGTTGCCGCCGTTTCGCCGATCATCGCAGGTGGCGGCGATGTTTCTGTCATGATCGCGGCGGCTGATCGGTTTGCCTGGACCCGTGCGCCGCTCTTCACCGCGCAGCCGGATCACAGTGGGGCGGTCGCGTCTGTGCGCAATATGTCGGGCATTATGCCGCGATCGGATGGCCTGTTCGTCGCGGGTGGCGGTATGGGATCGCGACCATGATGGCGATGTGCAGGGCAGGGGGTGGAGAGGCGGAAAGAGGGCAGAAGAGGGAGCGCAAGATTAAAGCGGATGGCACCCCATGGGTCCGATCCGCAGGGCAAGCCCTTGTCTGCACATTGTTTTGGGTGGCACCCCCTTTGAGGGGGTATGGTGCCGCCACAGGCGGCAAAGTCAGTTTCCGCCCCGTTTTTCGCGGCACTCTTGCCTGTTTTTGGCAGTTTCGGATGAATCGGCGGCCGTGAGCGCGGATGACGATACCCGCTTCCGCCCGAGGCCGGGCCGCATCCGTGCCGACACGCCGAAGGTGGGTCGTGCCAGGAGCTTCCTGACCAGGGTGCGCACGGTCACGCGCCAGCAGCAGGCGGCGACCGGGCGGGAGCGGACGTCCCCGAGGTGGCGGTCCCGGACATGCACCGAAGGGGGAGGGAAGCATCGCGTCCGGACGTGGTGTGCGGCGTGGACGCGGGGCGACGTTCGTGCGTGCCCGGAACCTCTCGAATGGCTGGAGCCATCGCCGGCCGGGCAGTCGTCGTGTCGTCGTCAAATCCCGTTCCGTCCGTGCCGCCGGGCGAAACGGCAAGGCCGCTGCCCATCTTCGCTATATCCAGCGCGACGGCACCGCTCGCGACGGCGAGCGCGGACGGCTCTATTCGGGGACGGAAGACCGTGCCGATGGCGATGCGTTTCTCGATCGCGGCTGCGATGACCGTCATCAGTTCCGCTTTATCGTCTCGCCCGAGGATGCCGGGAATCTCGTCGACCTGACGGGCTACACCCGCGACCTGATGGCGCAGGTTGAAGCCGATCTGGGCACGAAACTCGATTGGGTTGCGGTCAACCACCACAATACCGGCCATTCGCATGTGCATATCGTCGTCAACGGCCGTGACGATCTGGGCGAGGATCTGGTCATCAATGGCGATTATCTCGCCAACGGCATACGCGAACGGGCGGGCGAACTGGTCACGCTGGAACTCGGCCCCGTCACCGAGATTGAGCAGCGTCGCAAGCTGGTCGCCGAAATCAACCAGGATCGTTTTACCCGCATCGACCGGGCGATGCTCGCGGAAGCCAATGACCGCTTTCTCGATGTGCGCCACGAGCCTGACGATCCTCGTGGCCAGGCGGACCGGACGCTGCGCCTACGCCGTCTTGGCAAGCTGGGCGATATGGGTCTCGCCACGGAACATATGTCCGGCGTGTGGGAATTGAGCGAGCGGCTGGAGCCGACGCTGCGCGAGATGGGCGAGCGCGGCGACATTATCCGCACGATGCAGAAGGCGCTCCGGGCGGAGGGCGTCGAGCGCGACCCGATGAGTTTTGCAATCCATGATGCGGCACCTGCGTTACCGATCGTCGGTCGCGTCATCGACAAGCACCTCTCCGATGAGTTGGGCGAGGAACTGACGCTGGTGGTCGATGGGATCGATGGTCGCACGCATCATGTCGCGGGCATGGATGCGGCCCGTGTCGCGGAGACGCGGATTGGTAGCATTGTTGAAATTGGGCCGCCTGACAGCGCCGGGCGTCCTTCCGATCGCGCGATTGCCGGCATGGCCGAGGGAGGTATTTATCGGCCGAGCCGTCATCTGGAACAGGCTCGGTTCGAGGGGCGCGTACCGGGTGGCGACTATGACGGTTTTGTCGCCTCCCATGTTCGGCGGCTGGAGGCCCTGCGCCGGGCCGGTATCGTCGAACGGATCGACGCCGACCAGTGGCGTATTCCCGAGGATTTCACCAGCCGTGCTGCTGCCCACGATGCGGGGAGGGGCGGACGGGATAATATACGTGTCCTTTCGACCTTCGATCTGGGCAGCCAGGTCGGCGCGGATGGCGCGACCTGGCTCGACCGGCGGTTGGTCGGAGGTGTTGTGTCCGATCTGGTGCCTGCCGGCTTCGGGGAACAGGTGCGCGAGGCGATAGAGCAGCGGCGGGAGAGGTTGATCGAGCAGGGGGATGCGGTCCGTCGACCTGACGGGCGCGTGAGCTACCGGCGCAACCTGATCGCCACACTTCAGGATCGGGAGGTTGCTCGTATTGGGGCAGACTTGGCCGCCACGAAACACATGCCGTTTCGTGGCGCTGCTGATGGCGAGACGGTCAGCGGTACGTTTACCGGTACCGCTCAGCTATCGAGCGGGAAGTTCGCCATTGTCGAGAAGTCCCATGAGTTCACGCTGGTCCCGTGGCGGCCTGTAGTCGATCGCCACCTCGGTCAGGAGGTGACAGGCGTTGTGCAGTGGATCGGTGTCGTGGCAGTTGGGGCGAAATAGAGAGCTTGAATTGTAACGGATTCAGCAGGGGTTGTTAAAGCTTGGATTTTACGATTGTGCTTCTTTGATAAGCCAATTTGCAAAAATCTGAGTTGAACCGCCACTTAATTTGATCGGTTCTGGCAGGATCAGACAGAATGTCTTGGAAACCAAATTTCCCTCAGGCCAAGGCGCGATCAGACGACCGTCCGTCAGTTCTCTTTCGACATAGAGGCGCGGCACGAGTGCAACGCCAAGGCCGGCCAATGCAGCCTCGATCAGCATTATATGTAAATCGTAACGGGCACCGATCGCGGGGTTCGTCAGTGTGATCCCGGTTTCCCGTGCATATCGTTGCCAGGCGTCCGGGTTTTGCCGTCGATGCAGGCGCGGCAAATCATCCAGTGTCGTCGCCCCATCCTGTCCAAAAGCGTGGGATGGCAAACGGGCACCAGCACTTCATTCAGCAGGTGGTGTGTCCGCATTCCCGTCCAGGCCGGATGGTCGAAATGGATCGCGGCGTCGAAACCGCTGCCGGCAAGGACAAAGGGTTCCATCCGCTCTGCGAGATGTACCGTGACGTTTGGATGTAGTTCTTGAAACCGTCCCAATCGAGGAATGAGCCACCGCGTTGCGAAAGTCGGGATGGTGGCGATATCGAGGCTCGCGCCATCGCTGGGTTGCCCCATCAGCACCTGACTGTCTCGTTCCAAGCGGTCGAGTGTCTCGCGAACTTGAGCGGCATAGCGCTCTCCGTTCGGTAAAAGCCGAACACGATTTCCGATGCGCTCGAATAGTATGACGTCGAGGAAGGCCTCGAGCCGGGCGATCTGACGGCTGATCGCTCCTTCGGTCAGGGCTAGTTCATCCGCTGCACGGGCAAAACTGCCATGACGAGCGGCAGATTCGAAGGCCATGAGCGCGGAGTTACTTGGTATCTTGCGGCGCATGAGCGGTTCCCGACTCATTTCTTTGGTCAATCCCGCCGTGACATTAGGTCACTGAAGGATGATCCAATATCGATATATATGCTGAGATTGTCCGATTACCATGACAAACAATCAACCAGAGATGTGGTCAGGCCATGTTAACGGTTCCGGTCAAGGGATGTCAGATGATCTACACGGTGGAATGCAGTTTTGCCGATCCGCGCAGCGAAGCGGAATGGAACGACTTCTACAGCTTGGACAAGTTGCCGGCTTTGGTTTCGGTCAGCGGCTTTCATACGTCCCAGCGTTTCAAGGCGTTGCGCGAAGGTTGCCCTGTCTATCTTGCCATGCACTCGGTTGACGGCCTCGATGTCCTGACAAGTGAAGAGTATCGTCAGAAGGGCGGTGGCAATTTCGCGCGGTGGCAGCCCCACATTACCGACTGGCATCGCAATCTTTACGCTGGTCTTGATCGCGCTTCCTCCGTCGGGCCTGACGAGATTCTGGCGATGAGCGAGAAAGGCCCGGAATCCTTGATCCGCTTGGGCTTAGCCTTCAACGAACTGCACGCGGTCGCGTTGGAAAAATTCCCAGAATATCGATGGCTCGCCAGGTTGAAGCGCTCCCAGACGTTCGAGCTCTGCCGACGGATATTCATCTCTATGAGCCGATGACCGCACAGTTGGTCAATTCCGAAGATACTGTTTCCAGAAAGCCTCGGCAGGCCAGCGATGCCTAACGTTACGCTTTTTATATCGCAGGAAAAGATGCCGTCGGAAGAGACACTTACGATGCTCACTCAGGAATGCACAGCGCTTTGCACGGACCTCCTTGGGGCAGCATTGGACAAGGTGCATATCATCTACGTCGCCGTCCGGCACGGTCGTGGACATCCGGTTTTTGCCGAAATTCAATTTCGGCTGGAAGTGTTTCGAACAGCTTCTGTCATGGAAAAGTTCATGGAGGAAATCGGTGACAGCATAAAGCGCAATACGGACCTTTCCGCCCGTATTCGCTGCTTTGGATATCCGACCGAAAACATTCACGCCCGCAACTGAATGACTGCCAGGCGGAGAACTCAGGAGAGAATAATGTCGGCTACACAATTCCCCTTCCAGAAAGTCGGAGATTTCACGATCACGGCGATCAGCGATGGCAATCTGAGCGCCAGCCTGGATCTCCTCTCGAATATCGATCCCCCGGATGCTGCGCGGATGGAAGAGGAAGCGGGGGTGAAGGACACCTCCGCCATTCATATAAACTGCTATCTGGTACGCGGGGGTGGTCGCACGGTCCTGATTGACGCTGGGGCTGGTGGTTTCAAGCAGTGGGGAGGCCTTTTGGCATCCAATCTTCCACAGGCCGGAGTGCAGCCTTCCGGGGTCGACACGATTCTGCTGACCCATGCTCATCCAGATCATGTTGCTGGGCTTTTGGATAAAAACGGGGAGGCCGTCTTTCCGAATGCCGAGCTGGTCGTCCATAAGCGAGAAATCGAGTTCTGGCAGGATGACGGCAATCTGAGCCGCGCAAGCGAGCGGGCGCGTGGGAATTTTCTCATGGCGCGTCAAATATTCGAGAATTATCGAGACAGGTTACGTCTTTTTGAAGGAGGCGAGGTGTCCCCCGGCCTGACGGCTGCGCCGCTTCCGGGACATACGGCGGGGCATACTGGCTATCGCCTTGAATCCGGCGGTCGAAACCTTCTGATCTGGGGAGACATCGTTCATTTCCCAGAGATTCAGATTCCACGTCCGGATGTGTCGATCGCTTTCGACCTGGACCCAATTCTCGCAGCTGAGACACGGACACGACTGCTTGACCTCGTGAGTTCTGAACGGTTGCTGATTGCTGGAATGCATCTTCGCGAACGTGGTTTTGGACGCATTGAGCGAAGAGGTCAGAGTTACAGCCTTGTCTATGAGGATGAATAAAAGAAGGAAAAGGTAAATGTTGTTCTCAAAGCTCGGCTCCACTGGCCTTGATATTTCGCGTCTCTGCTTGGGGTGTATGACTTTCGGAGAACCGGGTGCCGGCGTTCATAATTGGACGATTGGCGAAGCTGATAGTCGGCAGATTATCAGGCGAGCAGTCGAGTGTGGGATCAATTTTTTCGATACTGCGAATAGCTACTCAGCCGGCACCTCTGAAGTGATCGTTGGTAAGCTCCTTAAGGAATATACCCGTCGAGACGAAGTAGTTATCGCCACAAAGGTCTTTTTTCCTGAACAGATGCTGGAAGGGAATGCTGCTCCTAATCGCAAGGGTCTCTCGCGCAAAGCGATCATGACTGAGATTGATGCCAGCCTGACGCGCCTTGGAACCGATTATGTCGATCTCTATCAGATCCACCGTTGGGATTATGGAACGCCGATCGAAGAGACGATGGAGGCGCTTCATGATGTCGTAAAGGCCGGCAAGGCCCGATATATCGGTGCTTCATCAATGTTCGCATGGCAATTCGCTAAAGCGCAGGAGACGGCGCGCCTCAACGGATGGACGCGCTTCGTCACCATGCAGAATTATCTTAATTTGCTCTATCGGGAAGAAGAACGCGAAATGATTCCGCTGTGCGCGGATCAGGCGTGGGAATCCTGCCGTGGAGTCCCTTGGCGCGTGGGCGGTTGGCACGCCCCGTTGGCGAGCAGACGAAGCGGAGCGAAAGCGATGCTTTCGGCCAGACGCTTTTCGCCGCGACGGAAGAGGCAGATAACGCAGTAATCAGCGCCGTCGAACGTGTCGCTGCTGCGCGTAGCATACCGATGGCACAGGTGTCGCTTGCTTGGGTTCTGGCCAAGTCCGAGGTGTCAGCTCCAATCGTTGGTGCTTCTAAATCACCTCATCTCGACGATGCTATAGCTGCCTTGGAGATCATGCTGAGCAGTGACGAGGTTGCGGCATTGGAAAGGGATTACTTGCCGCATCCTGTAGCTGGATTTGAATAAATAGATCTGATTTCCAAGGAGGTCGTTGTGACATGCGTCGAACGCGGCACGTTCCGGAGATCAAAGGAGTTGCAGGCGGCAGGATACCGTTGATTTCACTTGTCCAGATGCTGGTGCTTGCCGAGCATCTGAACTTCCATCACGCCGCAAATGCACTCGGTGTTGCTCAATCGAGCGTCAGCACCCGAATCAAGGCGCTGGAAGAGACGTTGGGTCTTACCCTGTTTGAGCGGCGTCATCGCGGGGTCCGGCTGACTGAGGCCGGGCGCCGCTTCGTTGCGGAGGTTTCGGCTGGTATCGAGCAGATCGACCATGCTGTCAGGACGGCAGGCGCGATTGCCGACGGCATGGTCGGGCGCCTCGCGATTGGACTGCACGGTTCGATCGCGACAGGATTTCTCGCCGATTTGCGCAGGCGCTATCGCGCAGCCCACCCGGCAATCGAGCAGAGCATCATCGAAGGACCGTCGTCACATACTCTCGCCATGATACGCGACGGCAAGCTCGATGTGGCTTTTATCATCAATGTTTCCAATGTGCCTGACTGCCACAGTCGGCACCTCTGGAGCGAGGCCCTGGTGATCGCTCTTCCGGCTGCGCATCCGCTTGCGGCTGTGGAATCCCTCGCCTGGGCAGATATCGTCACGGAAGCCTTTCTCGTCCGGCAGGGGGGCGCCGGGCCGCAGCTCTTCGAACATATCGTCCGGCGCGTGGCCGAACATGGACGATCGCCGCGCCTTCAGCGGCGCGATGTCGGGCGGGACACGTTGATGCATATGGTTGCCGCAGGAGAAGGGATCACGCTGACCCACGAAGCAGGGAGCCATATGCCATTTCCCGGCGTCGTCTTCCGTCCGATCGACGACGAGAAGGAACACGCCCGGTTCAGCGCGGTCTGGTCGCCTCAGAACCGCAGCCCCGCGCTGCGTAATCTTCTGGATCTCGCCACACATATGAGTCGTGTGGATGGTTTGACCATGCGGGGTCAAACCATGTCATCATCGTTGCCAGTCAAGATACCGGGACATTACGAAACGGGCGGTGCACCTTTATGAAGCGTCGGCCTGTCGAAACAGCCTGTTACCAGGAGGAAAATCCCAATGACCCTTGAAACCTTCCGTTAGATCTACGGTCTCGACGACAGCCCGTCACCCCTAGACCGGGCAGTACTGATCCTGATCGACATCCAGCGCGAATATCGCGACGGGCGGGTATCGCTCGCCAATGTCGATGCGGCGGCGGATGAGGCCGGGCGGCTTCTTGCCCTTGCGCGTCGCAATGGCGTGCCGGTCATCCATATCGCCCATGACGCGGGGCCGGGCGCTCCCGCCTTCGCCAACGATGGACCGTATCGCGATTTCCTGCCGCAGGTAACACCCCGAGAAGGGGAGACGGTTCTGTTCAAGACCCATGCGAATGCGTTTATCGGCACCGGGCTTGCGGACCGGATCGAGGAGACAGGTCGGAACGAGGTCATCATCGCTGGTGATACGGTCGGTGTCTGTGTATCCACCACCGCCCGCGCAGCGGCGGAGGAGTACGGCCTGCGCGTGACCCTTGTGGCAGATGCCATTGCCGCGCGCGATGTCGCTGATCCGCTGGGTGGAACGATCGCGGCCGAAACCGTGCGTCGCGTCGCCCTGGCCGAGCTGGCGGATATGTTCGCCGTCGTCGTGAAGGACAGCACCGCGTGGAAGGAGTGAGGGCGTCTTTTCTCCTCAGCCGGTCAGCGCGAGCTGGCCGGGACAGCTTTCAATAACGCGCCCGGTTCCACGTCCAGTGCCTCTGCAATTTTTCCCAGGATCGTAACGCTTGCCGATACGTCCGCGCGTTCGATCGCCCCGACATAGCGGGTGCTCAGGCCAGAGCGATCGGCCAGCTCTTCTTGCGTCATGTCCCTGTCATGACGCATCCGACGCAGGTTGACCGCCATGACCTCTTTGAGGTCCATGCCATCATCGAGACCTGCGTCGGAACGATCGTTCCAGGAATGATCGTTCCTATTCGTCCCAGCCCGTGGTATTATACCCGTCCGGTGGGGGCTTTTCCGTGCTGTGTGCGAGACGGACGAGAAGATCCGCGCTGGAAACGCCGAGAATGGCCGTTATGTCCACGAACTCGATGACATCGATTCGGCGCTCGCCATTCTCGTATTTGGCGACGAAGGATTGTGGCTTCCCGAGTGCGGCCGCCAGTTCCGCTTGCGTCATACCGCCGGTCTTGCGCGCTTCTGTAAGAAGCGATTGCAGCAAAAGCTGCCGGGGTGTGCGCAGGGATTTCTTCACGCGAAACAGCTCTCCGATGGGCAGGGGAGCCGTTCCGATAATCCTGATTTGGGATTATCCCATTTTAGGATATGGTTGACTGCAATCCTGCTGGAGGGCTGTCGGATGACAGCAAGACCCGAACTGGACCCCGATGTCGATGACCTGGCGCCGACCGTGCCGGAGATCACGACCTATGACGAAATTCATTTCATCACCTATCTCCGCCTGCTCGATGCCGAGGCGGATCGGGCGGACTGGGCGGAGGTGGCGCGGATCGTGCTGCATCGCGATCCGGCGGACGCAGAGCGCACGCGCATCTGCTGGGAAAGCCATCTTGCCCGTGCGCGGTGGATGACGAAGATCGGCTACCGGAAGATTCTCGAACAGGCCGCGATCGACGCCCGCGCAACCCGACACTGACCGTCCTTTTTCTACGCCGTGGTATCCGGCAGCACGATCGTCCCTCATTATATATTGCCCGCCGCCGGGTCGCCCCTTCTCTGATCGGTTTTACTCCTCAAGCCGATTGGAGCCCCGATGTCCGGAAGCCGTGTCCTGTGGGGGCAGGTCGTCCTCGTTCTGCTGATCGTCTTCGTCGCCATCTGGAGTGCCACGGAATGGACGGCCTGGCGTCTCGGCTTTCAGCCCCAGCTTGGTGCCCCCTGGTTCTTGGTGGCGGGCTGGCCGTTTTACGATCCGCCGGCATTCTTCTGGTGGTGGTATTTCTACGACGCCTACACCCCGTCGATCTTCGTGACGGGCGGGTATATCGCGTCGTCCGGCGGCCTCATCGCCATCGTCGTTGCCATTGGCCTGTCCGTCCTCCGGGCGCGGGAAGCCCGCAACGTCGCCACATATGGCTCGGCTCGCTGGGCGGATGCTGCCGAGGTGAAGGAAGCCGGGCTGCTCGACCCTGACGGTGTGGTGCTGGGCCGATGGGATCGGGACTATCTCCGGCATAATGGTCCCGAGCATGTGCTGTGTTTCGCGCCGACCCGTTCGGGCAAAGGCGTCGGGCTGGTCGTGCCAACGCTGCTGACATGGCCGGGTTCGGCCATCGTTCATGACATTAAGGGTGAGAACTGGGGCCTGACCGCCGGATTTCGTGCGCGCCACGGGCGCGTGCTGCTGTTCGACCCGACCGATCCGGCGTCTTCTCCCTACAACCCGCTGCTGGAAGTCCGGCGTGGTGACAAAGAGGTACGCGACGTCCAGAACATCGCCGATATCCTCGTCGATCCCGAAGGTGCTTTGGACCGGCGGAATCATTGGGAGAAAACCTCGCATTCCCTGCTGGTCGGCGCGATCCTGCATGTCCTCTACGCCGAGCCAGACAAGACGCTGGCCGGTGTCGCCAATTTCCTCTCCGATCCCAAGCGGCCGGTGGAGGCAACGTTGCGTGCCATGATGTCCACGCCTCATCTGGGCAAGGCGGGCGTGCATCCCGTCATTGCTTCTTCGGCGCGAGAGTTGCTCAACAAGAGCGACAACGAACGGTCGGGCGTGCTGTCCACCGCCATGTCGTTCTTGGGTCTTTATCGCGATCCGGTGGTGGCAAAGGTGACGGCACGGTGCGACTGGCGCATCGCGGATCTGGTGTCCGGCCGTCAGCCCGCCAGTCTCTATCTTGTTGTGCCCCCATCCGACATTGCCCGCACCAAGCCACTGATCCGGCTGATCCTGAACCAGATCGGCCGGCGGCTGACGGAGGATCTGCATGTCGCCGCCCATCGGCACCGGTTGCTGCTGATGCTCGATGAGTTTCCCGCTCTCGGTCGGCTGGATTTCTTCGAGAGCGCGCTGGCCTTCATGGCGGGTTACGGGATCAAATCCTTTCTGATCGCGCAGAGTCTGAACCAGATCGAAAAAGCCTACGGCGCGAACAACAGTATTCTCGATAACTGTCATGTCCGTGTTGCCTTCGCCACCAACGACGAACGCACCGCCCGGCGGGTGTCGGACGCGCTCGGCACCGCGACCGAAATGCGTGATTCCACCAATTACGCGGGCCACCGGCTGTCGCCCTGGCTCGGGCATCTCATGGTGTCGCGACAAGAAACGGCACGACCGCTGCTGACGCCTGGCGAGGTGATGCAGCTTCCACCAACCGATGAACTGCTGCTGGTCGCGGGCGTCGCCCCCGTTCGCGCGAATAAGGCGCGCTATTACGAGGATGCGCGGTTCATGGAGCGTGTCCTGCCGCCCCCGGCTACCGGAACTCAACTCCCGTCCGCTCCTCCGTCCGATGACTGGTCAGAGCTGGAAGCAGTCACCTCACCAGGAGGGCTGGCACCTGATGGCGGCACGAGCGCTGATGGCGATTCAGCCAATGCCGGCATCCGCCGCGAACCGGAATTGCCGGAGCATGAGGACGTCGTACCGCCCGAGCGTCCGGGTATGCAGGAGTTCGATGTGCTCGACGACGAGCTGGATGTCGATGCCGCCAGGGCGCGCACCATACGCCAGCAGGCCCGCTCGGTTGCGCGGCAGGCGACGATGGACCCGGCCGACGGCCTTGATCTGTGAGGATGCCCATGCCGAGCAAGACCCGCATGAATGTGTATTTCGAGCCGGAGCTTCTGAAGCAGGTCGAGGCGCTGGCACTGCGGCGCAACGTCTCAAAATCGGCGGTGATCGAAGTGGCCGTCGCGTCCTTTCTCTCGGCCGACGCCTCGGAGCGGCTGGAGGCGGTGTTCGCCCGTCGCATGGACAGGATCGACCGCCAGATCGCCGGGATGGACGAAGACGTCGCCATTATGGGCGAGACGCTGGCACTGTTCATCCGTTTCTGGCTGACCGTTACTCCGCCACTGCCTGACAGTGCCCAGGCATCGGCCAGGGCGAAAGGTGTCGATCGCTTCGAGGGGTTTCTGCAATCGCTCGGGCGGAAACTGGCGACCGGAGATCGGTTTCTCAGGGAATTGTCGCGGGACATCGACACGCGGCGCAATGGCGGTGAAGACCCCCAGTAATTGTCAGATTGCGTGGGTCTGCCGTAAGGATTCGTCAATCCCGCCGATCGCCGCCGTTTCCGCGCGATGACCGCACGGTGCGCAATAGTTGTTGAATCGAGCCGAAATGGCCCTCCTTTAATCATCCCCGTATGGGGACCATCTGTTCCGGTCCCGTTCGAGCGGGGGTCAGATGGCGGTTTCTCACCATAATTCGGAAAGTCAGGCACGCGGCATTTCCATGCTGCGCACGGCGATGGGACCGGCGATCGCGGGGCATCTGGCCGACCCTGCCGTGGTCGAGGTGATGCTTAATCCGGACGGGCGGCTGTGGATCGATCGTCTGTCAGAGGGGCTGTCCGACACGGGTGAAACCATCACCCCCGCTGATGCGGAGCGTATCGTGCGTCTGGTCGCGCACCATGTCGGGGCGGAGGTGCATGATGCAGCCCCGCGTGTGTCGGCCGAACTCCCGACCGGCGAACGGTTTGAGGGATTGCTTCCGCCTGTGGTCACAGCGCCCAGTTTTGCCATCCGCAAGCCCGCTGTCGCCGTGTTCACCCTCGACGATTACGTTGAAGCCGGGATCATGACAGAGGGGCAGGCCCGTTTCCTGCGTGAGGCGGTTGCGGCCCGGAAGAACATTCTGGTCGCGGGTGGCACGAGCACGGGCAAGACCACGCTGGTCAACGCCCTCCTGGCCGAGGTCGCGAAAACCGGCGATCGCGTCGTCCTGATCGAGGACACGCGCGAACTGCAATGCGCGGCCCCCAACCTCGTGTCGCTCCGCACGCGAGATGGCATCGTGACCCTGTCCGAACTGGTGCGCTCGGCTCTGCGCCTGCGGCCTGACCGTATCCCGATTGGCGAGGTGCGCGGTCCCGAGGCGCTGGATCTGCTCAAGGCTGGGGCACGGGTCATCCCGGTGGGATTGGCACGCTGCATGCCGGCACCGCCATCGGTGCCGTGCATCGCATGGAGCAACTGATCCAGGAGATCGTGGTCACCGTGCCCCGCGCGCTGATCGCCGAAACGATCGACGTGATCGCGGTCCTGTCCGGGCGGGGCACGCAGCGCCGGTTGTCCGAACTCGTCACCGTGGACGGGCTCGATCCCGCCACAGGCGCTTATTGCATCCATCCCTTCCAGCATTCGGGAGAACCCCAATGAACCTCACGCTGTTCCGCGTGCGTCGGCACGCGCCTGTCCTTTCCGCCGTGCTGCTACTGTCCATCGCATGGTGCTCCTCGGCCTTGGCGTCCGGCTCCGACATGCCGTGGGAGGAACCACTCAACCAGATCCTGGAATCCGTGCAGGGGCCGGTAGCGCGTATCGTGTCGGTGATCATCATCACCGTGACCGGCCTGACCCTGGCCTTCGGCGAAACCTCGGGCGGGTTCCGTCGCCTGATCCAGATCGTCTTTGGCCTGTCCATAGCCTTTGCCGCCAGCTCGTTCTTCCTGTCGTTCTTCTCCTTCTCCGGGGGAGCACTGATCTGATGGCCACCGGATATGACGATGACGCGGTGCCGGGTTTTCATGTCCCGGTGCATCGGTCGCTGACCGATCCGATCCTGTTGGGTGGCGCACCCCGTACCTTGGCCATCGCCAACGGCACGCTGGGGGCTGCGATCTCGCTGGGGCTGCGGCTCTGGCTGGTCGGCGCGGTGTTCTGGATCGTGGGGCACAGCCTCGCGGTCTGGGGCGCCAGGCGTGATCCGCTGTTCGTGGAAGTCGGGCGGCGGCATCTTCGCTACCCCGCCTGGCTCCGGGCATAGGGAGGGGCAGGGCAATGATGTCCCTTGGCGAATATCGCAATCGGAATTCCCTCCTGTCGGATTTTCTCCCATGGGCTGCGCTCGTTGAGAAAGGCGTTGTTCTGAACAAGGATGGCAGCTTCCAGCGCACGGCAAAGATACGCGGTCCCGATCTCGATAGCGCCACGCCTGCCGAACTGGTCGGTGTGACCGGGAGGCTGAACAATGCCCTGCGCCGCCTCGGTTCCTGCTGGGCCGTATTCGTCGAGGCGCAACGCGTCCCGGCGACGCTCTATCCCGAGAGCGATTTCCCGGATGCGGCCAGCCAGATGGTTGATCTGGAACGTCGGGAGCAGTTCGAGGATGAGGGCGCGCATTTCGAAAGCCGCTACTTTCTCACGTTGGTCTGGCTGCCTCCTGCGGAATCATCAGGCCAAGCCGAGCGTTTTCTGTATGAGGGCAGGGAGCGCGATGGCCCCGATCCGCAGGGGATGCTCCATGCGTTCGTGGACCGCACGGACCGAATGCTGGCTCTGCTGGACGGGTTCATGCCCGAGGCCGCATGGGTCGATGACGGGGAGACGCTCACGTACCTGCACAGCACCATTTCGACCCGCAACCAGCGTGTGCGTGTACCGGAGATCCCCATGCATCTGGATGCGCTGCTGGTGGACCAGCCGCTTTCGGGCGGTCTGGAGCCGAAACTCGGGGACGCTTTCCTCAAGACCCTGACGATAACAGGCTTCCCGTCGCGGACCTTCCCGGGAATTCTGGACGACCTGAACCGGTTGGCCATGCCCTATCGCTGGTCGACGCGCGCCATTCTGCTCGACAAGACCGACGCCACGAAGGTGCTCACCCGCATTCGGCGGCAGTGGTTCGCCAAACGGAAGTCGATTGCGGCCATCGTGCGCGAGGTCATGACCAACGAGGCATCCGTTCTGGTCGATAACGACGCCGCCAACAAGGCCGCCGATGCCGATCTCGCGCTCCAGTCGCTGGGTGCGGACGATGTGGGCCAAGCCTATATCACCGCGACCGTCACGGTCTGGGACGGCTCTGCATCCCTCGCGGCCGAGAAGTTGCGTCTGGTGGAGAAGATCATCCAGGGCCGCGATTTCACCTGCATGCCGGAAAGTCTTAACGCGGTGGAAGCCTGGCTCGGGAGCCTGCCGGGCCATGTTTATGCCAATGTCCGTCAGCCACCGGTTTCGACATTGAACCTCGCGCACATGATCCCGCTTTCCGCCGTGTGGGCGGGGCCGGAACGCGATACCCATTTTCGTGCTCCCCCGCTGTTCTATGGCAGGACGGCGGGTGCCACGCCGTTCCGCTTCAGCCTTCACGTCGGCGATGTCGGTCACACGCTGATTGCCGGCCCGACAGGGGCGGGGAAATCGGTGCTGCTGGCTTTGATGGCGTTGCAGTTCCGTCGCTATGCGGGTTCGCAGATTTTCGCCTTCGATTTTGGTGGTTCCATGCGCGCGGCAACGCTCGCGATGGGTGGGGACTGGCACGATCTCGGGGGTGGGTTGTCGGACGGCGACATAGAAACCGCCACCGTCGCCCTTCAGCCGCTGGCGTGGATCGATGATCCCGACGAGCGCAAGTGGGCCAGTGAATGGCTGGGTCAGATTCTGATCGGTGAGGGCGTAACGCTGACGCCGGACATCAAAGCCCATCTCTGGTCCGCCCTGAATTCCCTGGCATCGTCGCCGGTACCAGAACGCACGATCTCCGGTCTGGTGGCGCTACTCCAGTCCAACGCGCTCAAGCAGGCATTGGCGCCTTACTGCCTGGGTGGTCCTTATGGTCGCCTGCTCGATGCGGACGCCGAGCGCCTGGGGGACGCCGATGTGGTGGTGTTCGAAACCGAGGGGCTGATCGGCTCCGGGGCGGCATCCTCGGTTCTCTCGTATCTGTTCCACCGCATCGAGGGGCGCCTCGACGGGCGACCCACGCTGCTGGTGATCGACGAGGGCTGGCTTGTTCTGGATGACGGCGATTTTGCCGGTCAGCTTCGGGAATGGCTGAAAACGCTGCGCAAGAAGAATGCGAGCGTCATCTTCGCAACCCAGTCCCTGTCCGATATTGCCAATTCACCCATTGCGCCAGCGGTGGTGGAAAGCTGCCCGACGCGGATCTTCCTGCCCAACGAGCGCGCCATCGAGCCACAGATCATGGCGCTCTATCGCGACTTCGGCCTCAACGACCAGCAGATCGCCATCATCGCCCGCGCGGCGTCCAAGAGGGAATATTACTGCCAGACCCAGCGGGGAAACCGGCTGTTCGAACTGGGCCTCGGCCCCGTCGCTCTGGCGTTGTGTGCCGCGTCCGGCAAAGACGATCATCGATTGATCGATAGCGTGCTGGCGGAACAGGGGCGGGATGGTTTCCTGTCCGCCTGGTTCGAGGCACGCGGCGTCACATGGGCGGCCGATTTTCTGCGGGAAGGGGGTATGCCGTGAGATATCGTCTGATTCCTGCCGTAGTAGTCATTACTTTTACGGTTTCATCTTCTCCACCTGTCCACGCGCAATGGGCGGTGTATGACGGCGCGAACCACGTCGAGAACGTGCTGATCGCGGCCCGGACGCTCCAGCAGATCGATAATCAGATCACGTCGCTGGCCAACCAGGCACAGATGCTGGTCAATCAGGGACGTAATCTGGCGAGCCTGCCGCTTTCGACATTGTCATCGTTGCAATCAACGATTTCCCAGACCACGGCGCTGCTCGCGCAGGCGCAGAATATCGCTTACAGCGTCCAGTCCGTCGAGCAGCAATACCAGCAGGCGTACTCGTCCGTGTCCTCTGGCATGTCTGACAGCGCGCTGTTCAGCCAAGCGCAAACGCGATGGCAGAATTCCGTGGGTGGGTTTGAGGATGCCCTGAAATTGCAGGCCCGCGTGGTTGGGAACATCCCGAGCGACAGTTCGGCCATGACGCAACTGGTCTCGGCCAGCCAGATGTCCACCGGGGCGTTGCAGGCCGCCCAGGCCGGCAACCAGCTTATGGCCCTGCAATCCCGACAACTGTCCGACATTCAGGCCGAACTGGCCGCCAACGGCCGCGCCACGGCCCTGCAACAGGCGCGCGACGCCGCGACGGAAGCGGAAAGTGACGCGCAGTATCAGCATTTTTCTCAGCATGATGCCTACGTGCCGGGAGCGGTGTCCATGTTCGGCAGCAATGGAAACTGATGGCCATGGCCACGAACGATGTCGGTGTTATCGACACTTTCCTCAATACTTTCACGACCAAGATCGACAGCGGCTTTGGTCTGCTGAAAGGAAATGTGGTTTCGCTGGCCGGAACACTTTCCGTGCTGGATATCGCACTGGCCGGGCTGTTCTGGGCGTGGGCGGCGGATGAGGACATCATCCAGCGTCTGGTGAAGAAGACGCTGTATATCGGCTTCTTTGCTTTCCTGATCAACAATTTCGACCATCTTGCGAAGGTGGTGTTCGACGGCTTCGCCGCCATGGGGCTCAGGGCTGGTGGCGGAAGTCTGCCGCTTTCGGATTTTCTGCGTCCCGGTCGGCTGGCCGCGACCGGGTTCGATGCGGCCCAGCCGCTGCTGGAGTCCGTTCATAATCTTCTCGGTCCCGTCGCGTTTTTCAAAAACTTCATCCAGATCTTCGTGCTGTGCCTGTCCTGGCTGATCGTGCTGGCGGCGTTCTTTATTCTGGCCGTGCAGCTTTTCGTGGCGCTGATCGAGTTCAAGCTGACCAGCCTCGCCGGTTTCGTGCTGATCCCCTTCGCGTTGTTCAACCGGACGGCCTTCCTGGCGGAGAAGGTGTTGGGGAATGTCGTCTCCTCGGGCGTGAAGGTGATGGTTCTGGCGGTGATCTCCGGCATCGCGTCTGTATTATTCCGGCAGTTTACGACTTCTTATGGCGATGCTGTGCCCACCGTCGGACAGGCAACGTCGGTGGTACTGGCGTCACTCGCTATCGTCGGTCTGTCCATTTTTGGCGGCAGCATCGCCAATGGTCTGATCTCCGGCGCGCCCCAGCTTGGCGCGGGCGCTGCTGTCGGTACGGGTATGGCGGTGGGGAGCGATGGGGGCTGCGGCTGTCGCTGGTGTCGGAGCGGTTGCCTCTGGCGGG
>NZ_BAJU01000035.1 GCF_000613865.1 Acetobacter okinawensis JCM 25146 | reverse complement strand
TGCATGCCTTCAGGCTGCCGACATGCTGGCCGCCCGCGGCCTGCCGCCCACGGTTGCCGATGCACGCTTTGCCAAGCCGATTGATACGGCGCTGGTGGAAAACCTCGCCCGCAACCACGCGGTGCTGATTACCATTGAGGAAGGCTCCGAAGGCGGGTTTGCCACACAGGTCTGCCACCATCTGGCCCGCACCGGCCTGCTGGACCGGGTGCGCTTCCGCCCCATGACCCTGCCCGACCGCTTTATCGACCATAACACGCAGGACGCACAGTATGACGAGGCCGGGCTCTCCGCCCCCCACATCGTCGCAACCGCACTCAACGCACTCGGCGTGAGCGCTGCGGGCATCGGAGACATGCTCGAAGCAACCTTGCCAAACTGTGCAACCGGGACAAAATCGTAAGCATGAAACGTATTTCTTTCCGCGCAGGGCTCGTGCTTGGCATGAGCATGGCGCTCCTTCCCGCTGTTGGGGTTGGCGTATCCGCCCCGGCCGCGTTTGCCCAGTCCGCTCCCTCCAGCGCGGTTATCGCCCCGGTACAGACCCTGTACAAAGCGCTGGAACAGATCGTGCAGTCCCACGGCAGCTTTGCCGAGCGCAGCCAGATCGTAGCCGCAGCCGTGGACCAGTCCTATAATCTGGAAGCCGTGCTCAAGGCCTCCATCGGCCTGCGCTACAACGGGCTGAGTGCTGATGAAAAGCAGAAGCTGCTTGCCGCGTTCAAGGACTATACGGTCGCGCGCTATGTGAGCAACTTCAAGCCCGGTGCGGACGTCAAGTTCACCATTCTGCCGGATGTGACCGACAGCCCCGTGGGCGGTAACAAGCTTGTCGTCACCAATCTTGGTGCCAGCGACGGCTCCACCCCGACCGAACTCAGCTATGTCATGAACAATGCTGGCGGGTCATGGAAGATCGTGGACGTGCTGCTCAGCGACGCCCGGATCAGCCAGGCTGCGGCACAGCGTTCGGACTTCAGCTCCACACTGACCTCTGGTGGCGTGTCCGGCCTTATCAGCGTACTTGAGCGCAAGGCTCAGACCTACGCCAAAGATTAAGGGAACAGGACGAGGCGCGTGCGGCAACGCAAACAGACACCAATCCCCGCTATGGGGCGCATGATGGTTGAAGCATGGTAGCGGTTCTCCCTCTTCTGGCGGCTGCCAGCGCGCTTCTTTCTGTTACCGGCTGCGTACAGTCCTCTCTGGGGGCTGGGCTACTGGCACGCTTCCGCCGCACCGAGCGGCGGCCAGTTGTGCTGGGCAACCCGCCCCCGGTAACCGTGCTCAAACCCCTTTACGGCTCCGAACCCCTGCTGGAAGAGGCGCTGGAAAGTTTTTGCACGCAGGACTACCCCCAGATGCAGATCCTGTTTGGTGTACGCGATGCGGACGACCCCGCCATTGCCATTGTACGCCGCTTACAGGAGCGCCACCCACATCTGGACATGGAGCTTGTGGTGGACCCCGCCCTGCACGGGCTGAACCGCAAGATCAGTAACCTGATGAATATCCTGCCCAGAGCACGGCATGAGATTCTGGTTATCTCCGATTCCGACATTCATGTGCGGCCCGACTACCTGCAACATATTGTCTCTGCCCTACACCAGCCCAACACCGGGCTGGTCACCACGCTGTACGCGGGCCTGCCCGCCAGTGGATCGCTGGTGCAGATGCTCGCGGCCTGCCAGATCAACACAACTTTCTGCCCGGCGTCATGCTCTCCCGCTATCTTGGGCGGCAGGACTGTCTGGGCGCCACCATGGCGCTGCGCCGCCAGACGCTGGATGCGGTAGGCGGGCTGGAAGCCCTTCTGCCCCATGTTGCGGATGACGCCCTGCTGGGCAGGCTTGTGCGGCAGGCAGGCATGAACATTGCCATTGCCGAATGCATGACGTGGACCACCATTGCCGAATCCAGCATGGGCGAGCTGCTCCGCCATGAACTGCGCTGGGGCCGCACGGTGTGCACGCTCGCGCCCATGGGCTATGCAGCCTCCTCCATCCAGCTTCCCCTGTTCTGGGCGACGCTGGTTGTGCTTTTTCAGCCACATGCAGCATGGAGTTTGCCATTCTTCTGGGGCATATGGGCCATGCGTGCCCTGACATCGCTGCTGATTGACCGCGCCGTGGGCTCGCGCCCGCTGTGGCCGCTTCTGCTGCTCCCCGTGCGGGACTGGCTGTCTGCCGCCATTATGGTCGCCAGCGCCAGTGGTACAGAAGTGCACTGGCGGGGGCAGACCATGCACATTGCCCCCCACCCGACCGCAGCCCCTACCCCGGTGCGCAGCCTCTCCCCCGGCCCATAGCCTGCGCATGCAAAAGCTTGCCTTACACATATGCGCCAGAGTAATTGCCTAAACCAAAGCAGACACGTGAAGTCCCTGCGCCAGCTTCATGTCCGCGCTTACTGTTGGACCCCACCGTTTTACGCCCTTGTCAGGATAGAAACCGATGACGATGAGAACCCTTTTTCTTCAGCCGCCAACTTTTGATGGTTTTGATGGCGGCGCAGGCTCGCGCTATCAGGCACGCCGTGAAATCAAATCTTTCTGGTATCCGACATGGCTGGCCCAACCTGCGGCTCTGGTTCCCGGCAGCCGCCTGATTGACGCCCCCCCCGCCAACATGGGCATGGAGCCCATTCTCGAAGATGTGAAAAACCGCGATCTGGTGGTGCTGCACACCTCCACCCCGTCCTTTGCCAAGGACGTGCAGGTGGCCCAGATGCTCAAGGACGTGAACCCGAACCTGAAGATTGGCATGGTTGGCGCCAAGGTTGCCGTGCAGCCCGAGGAAAGCCTGCTCAAGGGTGCGCCCATCGACTTTGTTGCCCGCAATGAATTTGATTACACGATCAAGGACATTGCCGATGGCATGGACTTCAAGGACGTGGACGGCATTACGTGGCGCAACAAGGATGGCCAGATCATTGCCAACCGTGACCGCGCCATGATCGAGGACATGGATTCCCTGCCCTTCGTGACCGAAGTGTACAAGCGCGACCTGCGGATTGAAGACTACTTCATCGGCTACCTTATGCACCCCTACCTGTCCATTTACACGGGCCGTGGCTGCAAATCGCGCTGCACGTTCTGCCTGTGGCCGCAGACCGTGGGTGGCCACCGCTACCGCACCCGCAGCCCGGAGCATGTGGCGGCGGAAATCCGTCTGGCAATGCAGTACTTCCCGCAGGTGAAGGAGTTCTTCTTTGATGATGACACCTTTACCGATGACCTGCCCCGTGCCGAAGCCATTGCGCGTGAACTGGGCAAGCTGGGTGTAACCTGGTCGTGCAACGCCAAGGCCAACGTGCCGTATGACACGCTCAAGGTCCTGCGTGACAACGGCCTGCGCCTGCTGCTGGTCGGCTACGAAAGCGGGAACCAGCAGATCCTGCACAACATCAAAAAAGGCATGCGCGTTGAAGTTGCGCGCGAGTTCACCAAGAACTGCCATGAGCTGGGGATTAAAATCCACGGCACCTTCATTCTGGGTCTGCCGGGCGAAACGAAGGAAACCATTCAGGAGACCATTCGCTTCGCGCAGGAAATCAACCCGCACACGTTGCAGGTTTCCCTTGCTGCCCCTTACCCCGGCACGGCCCTGTTCAAGGAAGCCACGGAAAACGGCTGGCTGGACGAAAGCAACGCAGAACTGCTCGACGACAACGGCGTGCAGATTGCTCCGCTGCACTACCCCCACCTGTCGCACACCGAAATCTTCAACAGCGTGGAAGAATTCTACAAGAAGTTCTACTTCCGCGCGCCCAAGATTGCCTCCATCGTAGGTGAAATGGTGCGCTCCCCCCAGATGATGAAGCGCCGCCTGCGCGAGGGTGTGGAGTTCTTCCAGTTCCTTAAAGGCCGCAAGGCTGCCTGATCTGGCATAACTTACGGCTCTGGGTGGGGGACGGCGCATAAGTCCCCCACCCAGAACAGCCATGACAGCCCCCACCCGCCGGTGTTAGACACAGGCAAAGGTTACAAAGGGCTGCCAGAACCATGAAACGCGCCATTATTTCTGCCGATGATTTCGGCATGTCGGTTGAAGTGAACGAGGCCATTGAACAGGCCCATGTTAACGGCGTGCTCTCAACCGCCAGTCTTATGGTCTCCGGCCCCGCAGCACAGGATGCGGTGGAGCGGGCCAAACGCCTGCCCTCCCTGAATGTTGGCCTGCATCTGGTGGTGATTGAAGGACCATCGGTGCTGCCCCATGCCCGCCTGCCGCTGATTACGCGGGACAATGGCTGGTTCTCCTCCTCCCAGCTTGGGCTTGGGGTGGACTATTTTTTCCGCCCCGAAGGACGGCGCGAACTGGAGGCGGAAATTACCGCCCAGTTTGAGGCCTTCAGCCGCACGGGGCTGGCACTTGACCATGCCAACGCCCACAAGCACATGCACCTCCACCCCACCGTGGGCAAAATGATGATCGGCATTGGCAAGGGCTACGGGCTCAATGCCGTGCGCGTGCCGCTGGAACCCCCCAAACCCCTGTATGCCGCAGGCACCTATACCGACACGCTCGGAGATGCCGCCCTGCGCCACTGGACCGCCATACTGCGCCATCAGGCCCATGCGGCGGGCATGGCGACCAATGACTGGTGCTTTGGGCTGGCATGGAGCGGACACATGACCACCGAGCGCATGGCAGCCCTTGCCGCCCACCTGCCTGATGGCGTGTCCGAGATCTACTTCCACCCCGCCACCCACAAGAACGCCATGCTGGAAGAGCTGATGCCAACCTATGAGCACGAGGCCGAATTTCAGGCGCTATGCTCGGTCGGCTTTCGCAAAGGGCTGGAACATGCGGGCGCGCAGCTATGCGGCTGGCAGGATATCGCACGGAGTGCATAGCTGCTGCGCGTATGTTGCAAATTTATCGTTATAACAAAAATTTGCACTCGTTTTTTCCTAAAGAACCGATTTGTAGGGTTTTTGGGTAATAATATTACTCAAACCCTCTTGACCGGGTATTTCCCTTCATGCTCCTGATGGCAAACCGACAACAACAAAAACAATAACGGTCTGTCCCATGGTCGCACATCCTGCACACAGGAATTTCCGCCTCTGCCCTTCTGCTGCCCTGCCTTATACGCGCAGCCGCAGTGCCTATCCCTGCAAGGCTGTCGTCAGCACCGCTCAGGCGGTCTGAACACCAGCCCCAAGGGGGAGCCCCCTCCCCAGCACTCTGCACGCACAGGATAACTCCCTCCAGCAAGAGCGAGAGGAAGCGGAATAACAATGCCAAAAATACACCGCCCCCAGCCCCACGGCACGCCCACACGCACGCCGTGCATCTTTGCCCCCCGCACCACTACTGCGGCCGCCCTTGCGCTGGCCTCCGTCTGGCACGCACCTTTTGCTACGGGCGTGGCTCGTGCGCAGACCACCCATGCCTCCGCCCTGACGGCGCAGCCAGTGTTGCCCCCATCTCGGACACGATCATCAACCCCGGCAGCAAGGTCCATGCCCTGCCCACACAGTCCCTGCGTCCGCTGGATGCAGAGACCATGGGTCCGGACCTGAGCGCAATCCGCCGCCCGCCCAATACGCCCATCCCGCCCAGCGGGGTGCCCATTCTGCCGTCCCCCGGTCTGGCGCCGCTGAGCGTCATGCCGATCATGCCGTCAGACACACCCCACTCCCTGCACCAGATTGAACTGGACGCCCTGAGCAATGCCGAAGGGCCATCCGCCCTGCTGCCCGCAAGCATAGACGCCCAGCGCGACTATGACCTGCCAGACCCCTACTACGTGCCCACCGCAGGCACGGGGCACCTGATCCCGCAGTTGATGCCATTCCGCGACCGGCTGCGTGACAAGGGCTTTTCGTTCTCGTTCTCCTACAAGGGAGAGGCCATGGGGCTGGCCGCAGGGGGGCTGCATGACCAGAAGGGCATCAGCTACGTGCATGAGCTGACCTTGCAGACCACGTTTGATCTGGGCCGCATGAACCCGGCACTCAACGGCTGGTCTGTGCATGGACTGGTCATGGAACGTGCGGGCCGTGCGGCGCAGAACGTGCGCGCGGGTGAATACTACGTGGCCCTGCAGGAGGTGTACACGCTCTCTGGCAACGTGGCGGCCCATCTGGTGGACATGTACGCCGAAAAGAAGATGCTCAACAACAAGCTGGACATCATTTTTGGCCGTATGTCCCTGACCCATGTGTTCGCCACATCCCCGCTGCTGTGTTCGTTCATGGTCACCTGCTCCGCCCCTGTAGCTATCAAGCAGCTGCCGGGCATGAGCGTGTACCCCAAGGCCACATGGGGGCGCGCGCACGCTTCCGCCCCACGCGGGACACGGCCATACAGGTGGGTGCATACTCCGTCAGCACCCTGACGCAGAACCCCTCTGGCTGGTCATGGGGGTCGGAGGACGCTACGGGCCTCTCCCTACCGATCGAGTTCACCTGGGCGCCGTTCCTGACCCGCAACCGCCTGCCCGGCCACTACGTGATCGGGTATGAGCACGATACAACCCGTTATGCGGACAAGATTGGCTCGGTCCTGCCCAGCCGCGTGGCCAACACACTGCCGGGCACACGCTCCGCGCCATCCGACGCCATGTGGCTGGAGGCAGACCAGATGGTCTACCGCCTTGGCGGGCGTAACCAGATGGCCGGTGGCTACCTGATGGCAGGCTACGTGCATGCCACCCCGCGCGTGGTCAACATATCTGACCAGGCTTATGGGGGCCTGTCGTTTGTGGGGCTGATTCCGGGTCGCCTGACCGACCGGTTTGGCGTGCTGTACTCCTGGTACAAAGTCAGCCGCCGCCGCCGCGAGAGCGAAATTCTGGCCGTGGACGGCGGGTACTCTCTGGGTTCGACCATTCGCGGAATCCAGAACGATTCCGAGCTGATCGAAGCTTATTACGGGAT
This sequence comes from Acetobacter okinawensis JCM 25146, assembly GCF_000613865.1. Classification (GTDB taxonomy): domain Bacteria; phylum Pseudomonadota; class Alphaproteobacteria; order Acetobacterales; family Acetobacteraceae; genus Acetobacter; species Acetobacter okinawensis. The sequence continues at coordinate 17,534 of NZ_BAJU01000035.1, read as the reverse complement.
TGATGCAACCCACGGCGTACTGGTCCAGCCCGAGTTCCAGTACCTGATCCACCCGGGTGAGACGCACCATATCCCCGATGCGGCACTGATCGGCCTTAAGGTTATTGCCAACCTGTAAACCCACCCTGCGGGCAAGCCCCTGCTGGCGCATTTTATAAAACCACGCACACAGGGGCCACACCGGCTTTGCCCCCCGCCCCACAAAACAGCATGAACAGGGCCTGCCCCCGTGGCAGGCCCTAGGCATGGGGTGGTAGCTCTGCTAGTCAACAAGGCGAACGTTCAACCTGCACGCGACTGGCCTTGCTGCATCTGGCATGACTGACACGCCCGACAACACCCCCTCCCCCGGACAGACCCTTTCCGCCAGAGCGGAAGCGGCCCGCACCGAACGCCTTGCCCGGCAGGCTGCGGCCCTGCGCGCCAACCTGCGCCGCCGCAAGGATCAGGCCCGCACCAGACAGGACCACACGGCGGAGGACAAACCCGCCACCACACACATACCCGGTAATGGAGAGAGCAAGACATGCCCGTGATGCCCGATACATGGATCCGCCAGATGGCGAACGATCACGGCATGATCGAACCGTTTGTGGAGAACCAGCGGCGCGAAGGCGTTATTTCCTACGGTCTGTCCTCCTACGGGTATGACGCCCGGGTGGCAGATGATTTCCGTATTTTTACGGATGTGAACAACGCCATTGTGGACCCCAAGAACTTCAGCCCCGAGGGTTTTGTGTCCCGCAAGGCGGATGAATGCATTATTCCGCCCAACAGCTTTGTGCTGGCCCACACCATTGAATACTTCCGTATTCCGCGTGATGTGCTGGTGGTCTGCCTTGGCAAGTCCACCTATGCGCGGTGCGGTATTATTGTAAACGTCACCCCGCTTGAACCCGAATGGGAAGGGCAGGTCACGATCGAGATCAGCAACACAACGCCCCTGCCTGCGCGCATTTACGCTAACGAGGGTATCTGCCAGTTCCTGTTCTTCAAAGGCGATTCCCCGTGTGAGGTCAGCTACGCTGACCGTGCAGGCAAATACATGGGCCAGCGTGGCGTTGCCACGCCGCGGATGTAAGGCACATGGACCATTTTGTCATTCGCGGGGGGCGCCCCCTGCATGGAGAAATTACCATTGGCGGGGCCAAGAACGCAGGGCTCAAGCTGCTGGTTGCAGGGCTGCTGACCTCTGAACGGCTTGTGCTGAGCAATGTGCCCCATATTGCCGACATTGCCACCATGCGCGCCCTGCTGGAGCAGCACGGGCTGGATGTGCAGGACGTGGCGGGCGATGGCACAACGCTGTCTGTCGGGGGAGAGATCACCAACACCGAAGCCCCGTATGACATTGTCTCCAAAATGCGGGCCTCCATTCTGGTGCTGGGCCCGCTTCTGGCCCGCTGCCGGGAGGCACGCGTGTCTCTCCCCGGTGGGTGCGCCATTGGCACCCGGCCTGTGGACCTGCACCTGAAGGGGCTGGAAACACTGGGAGCCGAGATTACGCTGGAGAACGGCTACATCAACGCCCGCGCGCCCAAGGGGCTTAAGGGGGAGCGGATCATTCTGCCCTTCGCCTCCGTTGGAGCGACCGAAAACCTGATGATGGCGGCAACGCTGGCACAGGGTAAAACCGAGATCATCAACGCGGCCCGCGAGCCTGAAATGGTGGATCTGGCCAACTGCCTGAACGCCATGGGCGCACGCATTACCGGCGCGGGCAGTTCCGCCATTCTGATTGATGGCGTGGAGGCCCTGCACGGGGCCGAGCACCGCATTATGCCCGACCGGATTGAATGCGGCACCTACGCCTGTGCTGCCGCCATTACGGGGGGTGACCTGCGGCTGGTCGGCGGGCAGATGGACCACCTTGGCGCCGTTGTGCGTGCGCTGGAGGAATGTGGGGTTGAAGTCACCCAGGATGGAGACACCATGCGCGTGCGCCGCACCGGTGCTCTGCGCGGGATCGATATTATGACCGAACCGTACCCCGGCTTCCCGACCGACATGCAGGCCCAGTTCATGGCCCTGCTCTCGGTCGCTGAAGGCGCGTCCATGATTACCGAAACCATTTTTGAAAACCGGTTCATGCATGTGCCCGAGCTCAACCGCATGGGCGCACGCATTAACGTGCATGGGTCTTCTGCCATTATCCGTGGGGTGCACAGCCTGTCTGGCGCGCCGGTCATGGCGACCGACCTGCGGGCATCGTTCTCGCTCATTCTCGCAGGGCTTGCCGCCCATGGTGAGACCATTCTGAGCCGCGTGTACCACCTTGACCGGGGGTACGAGGCCGTGGAACGCAAACTGGCCAAATGCGGCGCACTAATTGAGCGCGTGCGGGACTAAAACCTTCCGCACTGCACATAAAAAAGCCGGAGCAGCACCTACTGCTCCGGCTTTTTTATATAACCAGCCCTCAGGGATTACCCTTTGGGAGCAGGTGATCTGGCGTTCAGTCTTCCCACCAGACACTGAGTGTGCGCACACCCTGTGCCCCACGGACCAGCACGCCCTGAATATCCGCTGTGGCGGACGGCCCGCTCATGAGCACACCGTAATTGGCGGTATGGAACTCGGGGCGGTCCATATAGGCCGTGTGCATGTTGGCCGTCAGGTTTTTAGCCGAGAGAATGACCACAATATGCTGTGTCAGATGCGCTGCCGAGTTCAGGTCCTTCAACTGGGCCTCGCTCAGGTAGATGGACCCCATTTCCGCAATGCCAAAGGGGGAGCGCACCACCAGCACATCCACCGATGCCGCCTGCTGTGGTGTACCCAGCTCCTCTATGCGGATGGTGCCGTCAAAGTCCGGCACAGCGGAGCAGATGATCTTGGAATCGGGGAAGCGGCGGGCAATGGCCGTGGCCAGTGTATCCCCTTCCTGCCGCTCCAGCACCTGCCCACCCAGAAGCTGGAGGCTGTTTTCAAACCGGGCCTGCCCGTTGTCCATATCCCCAAGCCGTGCCACGGGGGGAAGCGGGTGGGCCTTGGGGTCTGGCCGGTTGTCCCGCAGGCGGGTCAGAATGGCGTCGCGCGAGGTGCTCATGCGCCTTCCCCTTCCTTCTTTTTGGTTTTCAGCCGGTTCTGCTTGTACCAGCCATGAAAGGTCTGCTTGACCGGGTGTGGCAGTTCGCGGTGCTTGCCCCACGGATTAAGCCAGTTATACAGCACAAAGCGCGGCATGGTGCTCAGGGCGACCTCCGTGCCGTTAATGGCCGCACGGTACAGGCTGGGCTGGCCCATAAGCTTGCCGGCCATATACATGACCTCACGCTTTACAAACGGCAGTTCGTGGTGTTCGGCCAGAACCCTGCGCCATTTGTAAAGCTGGTCGTGGATGTTGATCTTGACCGGGCAGACGTTGGTGCAGCTCCCGTTCATGGTCGAGGCAAAGGGCAGCGTGCTGTATTTGCGCTCGTTAAAAGTGGGGTCAATAATTGCACCAATGGGGCCGGAATACACCGCACCATAGGACAGCCCGCCAGAACGACGGTACACCGGGCAGGTGTTCATGCACGCGCCACAGCGGATACATTTGAGCGAGGTCCAGAACTCCTCCATGCCCAAACGGTGCGAACGCCCGTTATCCACCAGCACCACATGCATTTCGCTCCCCTTCTGCGGGCCACGGAAATGCGTTGTGTACTGCGTAATGGGCGAGCCAAGGGCCGAGCGGGACAGCATGCGGATAAACACCCCCATGTCCGCCATGCGCGGCACCAGCCGCTCAATGCCGATTGTGGCAATGTGCAGGCCCGGCACGGTAGCACTCAGGTCGGCATTGCCCTCGTTGGTGCAGACAACAAAGGAGCCGGTCTCGGCCACCACAAAATTGCCCCCCGTCATGCCCGCATCGGCGGACAGAATGACCGGGCGTGCGGCCAGCCGCTGCTGCCACGCAAGAGACTGCGCGCTGTTGTCGTTGGGGTCGGTGTGGTAGTGCTCGGCAAAAATCTTGGCCACGTCGGGGATCAGCTTGTGTACGGCTGGCACCACAATATGGCTGGGCATCTGGTTATCAAGCTGCTGGATGCGCTCGCCAAGGTCCGTCTCTGTCACCACCACGCCGCGGGGTTCCAGATACTCGCGCATGCAGCATTCTTCGGTCACCATGGACTTGCTCTTGATGAGCGATTTGGCGCCGTGCTTTTCCAGAATTTCGCCAACTATACGGTTATGTTCCGCACCATCCGCCGCCCAGTGGACGTGGATGCCGTTCTTTTTGGCATTGGCCTCAAACTGCTCCAGATATTCGGGCAGGTTGGCCAGCGTGTGCTCCTTGATGGCGGAGGCACGCGCGCGCAGCTCCTGCCATTCGGGCAGAATGTGCATCTGGCCATCACGCTTTTGCCGCAGGTCCCACAGCCGCTCGTCATGGAAATCCATGTGGGCCGTATCTTCAATAAACGCTTCGGCCGCCTTGGCGTGGTTGACAGGTTTGACTTTCATTCCCGCGCTCCATTCAGAATTTCAGCAATATGAATGAAGCGGATGGGAACACCGGCCCGCTCCGCGCACCCCTGCTGATGCATCATGCATGACGTATCGGCCGAAACAATGTATTCCGCCCCGGCCTGATGGTGGTCACGCACCTTGTCCGTGCCCATTTTGGCCGACACGGCCTCCTCCGTCACCGAGAAGGTGCCGCCAAAACCGCAGCATTCATCAGGCCTTTTGGGCGTTGCAAAGGAAATGCCCTTGACCTTGTTCAACAAATCCATGGGTTTGGAAAAAAACGGCTCGCCCAGTTCGGACATGCTGGCCGTACGCAACGCCCGCAGCGTGCCGCAACTGTTGTGCAGCCCCACCTTGTGCGGGAACTCGGCCCAGGGGAAGTCCTCCACCTTGAGCACGTCATGCAAAAACTCGACCAGTTCAAACGTGTTTTCACGCACGTGGCGCACTTCGTCCGTCTGTTCTATGGCGTCAAAATTGTCACGCACATGGTGTGTGCAACTACCCGACGGCATAACAATAACGTCGTATTTGGCAAAGTTTTTAACAAACAGGGCTTCTGCCGGAGCCGCGTCCTTGTTGCAGCCCGAATTGGCCATGGGCTGGCCACAGCAGGTCTGGTTCATGGGGTATTCCACGTCCTGCCCCAGCTTTTCCAGCAGTTCCAGTGTAGCAATCCCCGCGTTTGGATAAAACGCGTCTATATAACAGGGAATAAACAACCCGATTTTCATACGCACCCCCGGTAAAGAGCGAGCCTCCTCAGCTCGCTGCAATCACAATTTCCACTAAAGATGGGCCATCAGTTGCCAAAGCCGCCTCCAGTGCCGGGGCAATGTCGGCTGCCCGCGTCAGTCTGGTGGACGGCACACCCATGGAACGGGCAAGCGCCTGATAGTCTATGCTCGGGTTGACAATATCCATGGCCGGATATGTGCCCTCCCGCGCGGAAATATAATCTTTTTGCTGCCGCATGAAGTTCTTGAGCACATTGTACTCCTGATTATTCATGACCACAAAAGTCACGGGCAGCTTTTCATGCGCCGCAGTCCACAGCGCTTGTGGCGAATACAGCGCGGCCCCATCCCCCACGAGCGAGACCACACGCCCACGCCCAAGGCCGAGTGACGCCCCAACGGCTGCAGGCATGCCCCAGCCCAACGCCCCACCACGCAGGAAGGAATACTGCGCAGGCCATGCACTTTCCAAAAACAGGCGCACATCGGAGGACGTGGCTATGGCCTCGTCCACAATGGCAATGTCAGGGCCTATGGCACGCACCACCTCCCACGCAGCCACACTGGGGTGGATGACCGCATCCGTCTTGTGGGTCAGTACATCCGCACGGGCCTGCGCCCTGTGCTGCCGCCGCGCCGCAGCCACCTGCGCACCTGCGGCACCATAGGCCTGAGCGTGCGCCTGCGTGGCCCTGCGCAGTTCAGGCAGCAGGGCATGCAGGGACGCCTTGATATCCCCCACGACCGAGAGCGGGGTCCAGAACGTCCGCCCGAGGTCACGCACATCGGACGACATCTGGTACACCGCACAGCTTGGCGGCAGGGCCGGGCCTTCGGTGTAGAGGATGGTAATGAGCGATTTGCCACCCAGTGCAAAAATAGCATCATACGCGCCCAGTTTTTCGGCAATGGCAGTGGCCTGTGTTGGCAGGTTACCACACCACAGCGGATGCGCGGTGGCAAAGGGAATGCGCGATGGCCAAGAGGACCCAAAAACCGGAGCGCCCAGACATTCGGCCACGGCTGCAACCTCGGCCGCGGCATCGGAGCCGTAAACCTCGTCCCCCGCAATAATGGCCAGCCGCCCCGGAGCAATCCCCGCCAGCGCATGTGCAAGCTCGGGCAGCCCCCCCGCTACGGCCTGCCGGTTGATCTGCATGGGGCGCCAATATCCACCGCACTCAATTCCTCCATCACATCCATGGGGAGCGAGAGAAACACCGGCCCGCTGGGCGCTGCCGTGGAATCGTGAAAAGCACGGCGCAGCAGCACGGGCAACTGGTCCGCGTGGGCAACCTCCTGCGCCCATTTGACGGCGGGGCGGGCAATCTGCACCAGATCACCAAACAGCAGCGGGTCGGAAATGGTGTGGCGTGAATCCTGCTGCCCTGCTGTCACCACCAGCGGGGTCTGCGAGACACTGGCATTGAGCAGGTTGCCAAGCCCATGCCCCAGCCCACCCGCCGTGTGCAGGTTGAGAAAACCCGGCCTGCGGGCAGCCTGCGCGTAGCCATCGGCCATGGCCACCACGCTGGCCTCCTGCAGACCCAGCACGTAGTGCACGTCCGGCACTTCCAGCAGGGCGTCTATCAGCGGGAGTTCGGTGGTGCCGGGGTTGCCAAAGATGTAATCCACCCCCTCGCTCCGCAGCACCTCCAGCAGCACGGCGGCACCACGGCGTACCCGCCCCCCTGCTGCATCCACCCCTGTTATGCCTGACATGCCCTGTGTTCCCCCGCGCTGCTGTTACGCCACCTTGCGTATGCGCAAACCCATTTTACACACCCATACGGGCCGCACGGTTTGCGCGGCCCCGCACCAGGCGCTCTATTCCGCCGCCAGTTTTTGGCCCTGAATGGCGGCAGGTTCCGGCCCCCCTGTGGCCCAGTCCAGCAGTTCCACGGTGTGGACAAACGGTAGCCCCACCTCCCCCGCAAGCTGGGTCATGCAGCCAATGTTACCGCTGGCGGCAATCTGGGCCTGCACGGAGCGGATGTTCTTGAGCTTGCGCTCCTTGAGCTCATTGGCAATGTCGGGCTGGAGCAGGTTGTACGTGCCTGCCGAACCACAGCACAGGTACCCCTCTGGCACGTCCAGCACACTAAAGCCCGCAGCACGCAGCAGGTCCTTGGGCTGGTTCACAATCCGCTGGCCGTGCTGCATGGAGCAGGCGGAGTGGTACACCACGCGCAGCCCCGTGGGAATTGTGGGTTTTTGCAACCCGATTTCCACCATAAACTCGGTAATGTCGCGCGCCATGGCAGACACACGCGCAGCCTTGTCCGCCCATGCCGGGTCCAGCCGGAGCGCATGGCCATAAGCCTTGATGGACGTGCCACAACCTGATGTGTTGATGACAATGGCATCCAGCCCGTCCGGGCCATCGGCCTCGCGCAGCCATGCGTCAATATTGGCCTTGACCAGTGGCAGGGCCTGCGCCTCGTCCCCCATATGTTCGGCGGGGGCGCCACAGCAGCCTGACCCTGCGGCCACCACAACCTCCACCCCGTGGCGCTGGAGCAGGCGGATTGTGGCCTCGTTAATGGCGGTGTCCAGCACCGTCTGCACGCAGCCGTTGAGCAGGGCCACACGCTTGCGCGGCTTGACCGCCTTGCCCCCTTCGGGCGCAGGCAAAAAGGTCTGGGGCCGGTCCACGGGGCTTGGGGCTGGCAGGGGTGTTGTGGGCACCATGTCCAGCATGGCGCGCAGGTGCCGGAGAACAGACTGCGGAAGGGCCGCCCCAGACGCCCGCCAAAAATGGCAAGGCGGAACAGCCGCGCATTGGGGATGAGCCGCACCAGCAGTTCGCGCACGGCACGCTGGAAGAGCGGACGTTTGTAGTGCTCCTCCACATATTCGCGCCCGTGGGCAATGAGCTTGGAATATTCCACACCGGAAGGGCAAATGGCCTCGCACGCAAGGCAGGTCAGGCAGCGGTCCAGATGTTCGACCGTTCTGGCGTCTGGCACGCCGCCTTTTTCGTACATGTCCTTCATCAGGAAAATACGGCCACGGGGGCTGTCGTTTTCCTCATGCTTTACGGCATAGGTGGGACAGCGCGACAGGCACACCCCGCAATGCACGCAGTTGCCAATAATGTCTTTGGCCAGTTGCACGTTCGGGTCCGCATCCAGCGCGGCCTGGGGAATATGGCTGAGCATTGGGGCGTCTCCTATGCCTGAACGGTCATGCGGCCGGGGTTGAGAATACCTGCGGGGTCAAAGGCTGCACGGGTACGTGCTCCAAGGGTTGCAACCCCGGCACTTACGGGTGGGAACGCACCAAAGCGCACAAGCACATCCTGCGGTGCGCGCAGGATGGTTGCACGCGCACCGGCCTGCTCCGCCATTTTGCGGTAACGCAAGGTGTCCACCTCGGGCTGGACACCACGCATGGTGGAGAACACAACGCCCCCCGCCCAGTCCACAAAAAAGCGGTTGATACAGCCCGCACTACGCGCCTGCTCCACAAAAGCAGGCATGGTGGTGGCGGGCAGGTTTACGCGCCAGACCAGCTCGTCCGGGCGGGTGTTCAGGCATTCCAGCTCCCGCACACCGGCCCACAGGGCATGGCTTGCCTCCTGCTCCAGCACCACCATACCCCACGTGGGCCAGCAGACCGGCCAGCACCTGCTGGTTGCCTGCAACACCGGGCACGGTCCCTTCCACACGCACCAGCAGCTCGCAGGCACCTGCTACGTTCACCCGGCGGGCCAGCCCGCCAATGCCCAAGGGGAGTGCGCGCATCTGGCCAAACAGGGCCACGTCCTCCGCCAGTGTTGCGGCAGGCAGCACCAGAGTGACCTCCGCCCGGGGGGCGGGCAGCACCTTGATGGTCACACTGGTCAGGGCTGCCAGCGTGCCATTGGCCCCGGTCACCAGCTTGCTGATATCGTAGCCGGTCACGTTCTTCATGGTCCGGCCACCGGCCTTGAACACGTCCCCCTGACCGTTCACACCCTCCACGCCCAGCACAAAGTCGCGCACCGCGCCGGTTAATATCCGGCGTGGGCCGGACAGGGCGGTGGAGACAGCACCACCCAGCGTGCAGCGTGCGCCATCCGTGCCATACAGCCCGGCATAACGTGGCGGCTCAAAGGGAAGATACTGGCCTTTTTGCGCCAGAATCTGCTCCACGCTCTCCAGCGTCACGCCAACACCTGCGCGGATGACAAGGTCATCGGGGTCATAAAAATCTATCTGGTCCAGCCCGCCCAGCTCCAGCACCTGTGTGGCGGCAACCGGGTTGCCCAGACCGGCGCGGGTGCCATTGCCCCGCACCACCAGCGGTGTGCGGTTATGGGCCGCGTCCATAAGAATATCCGCAACGTCCTGTGTGGTGGCAGGACGCATGGATGCAACGGTTTGTGTGTCTGTCATGCTTGCAATGCCCTACCAGAATCAGAAACGCGGAATATCCGCAAAACGCAGGTTGCCGTTATGCACATGCATCCGCCCGAACTCCGCACAGCGGCACAGGGTGGGGAACATCTTGCCCGGATTGAGCAGGTCCTTGGGGTCAAACGCACATTTGACCATCTGCTGCTGCTGCAAATCAATTTCGGTAAACTGGTGGGTCATCAGGTCACGTTTTTCAACGCCTATTCCGTGTTCCCCGCTGAGCACCCCACCCGCGTCCACGCAGGCGATCAGCACATCGGCCCCAAACTCCTCCGCTTTTTCCAGATCTCCCGGCTTGGCCGCATCATACATGATGATGGGGTGCAGGTTGCCATCCCCCGCATGAAAGCAGTTGGCGTAGTCCAGCCCGTATTTTTTGGACATGTCCGCCATCTTGTTCAGCACCTCGGGCAGTTTGTTGCGCGGGATGGTGCCGTCCGTACAGTAATAATCGGGGCAGAGCTTGCCAATGGCCGAGAACGCCAGCTTGCGGCTGCTCCATATGCGCTGGCGTTCCTCCTCCGTGGTGCTGACCTTGAGCTCAATCGCCCCCTGCGCGCGGGCCACATCGCTCACCACCCCCACAAGGCGTCCACCTCGACCGCCGTGCCGTCGAGTTCGCACAGCAGCAGGGCTGCCGTGCGGTCATCAAATTTTTCCTTGATCAGGACGGAGACGGCATCGAGCACCTTGCGGTCCATGAACTCCAGCCCGGCGGGAATAACCCCCACACCAATAATGGCGCCCACGCAGGCGCAGGCCTCCTCCACCGAAGGAAAGCTCATGGAGATCACACGCGCCACCTCTGGCACCGGCTCCAACCGCACGGCAATTTCGGTCACAACGGCCAGCAGCCCTTCCGAGCCGGTCAGCACACCCATAAGGTCCAGCTCGCCCTCGGCCGCACCAAGGTAGGCACCGCCAAGCTCCACCATCTCCCCGGTCATCAGCACCGCCTGAATGCCCAGAATATGGTTGGCGGTCACGCCGTATTTAAGGCAGTGCACCCCCCCTGCGTTTTCAGCCACGTTGCCACCAATGGTGGAAATAAGCTGGCTGGACGGGTCGGGCATGTAGCACAGCCCAAGATGGCTGACTGCTCGGTAATTTTGATATTGGGAACACCGGGCTGCACGCGGGCAACACGGTTGTGCGCATCCACCTCCAGCACGTTGCACAGCCGCGAGGTTACAAGCAGCACGCCATCTTCCAGCGGCAACGCCCCGCCAGAGAGCGAAGTGCCCGACCCGCGCGGGACAATCTTGACGCCCCGTTCATTGCAAAAACGCAGAACCGCCTGCACTTCCGCCGCACAGCCGGGCAGCACCACAAGCAGCGGCATGGCCATGTAAGCGGTAATGCCGTCACACTGGTATGGCCTGCGCTGCGCATCGTCGGAAATGACCCAGTCTTTCCCCACGATCTGGCGCAGGCCCTGAGCCAGTGCATCACGCTGGCTTATAATGGCCTGATTGGGTTCGGGCATCTGCATTCTTATTCTCTTTCATACTGCGTTGCCGCGTCATGGAAGAAAAAAGGCAGTGCGCCTGCCTCCTTTGCTCCGTCCGCCAGTGGCGCCGTGTTGTGGTGTTATAACAACATTGTCGCGCTAATGAAACGGATGGAGCGGATGACAGCAATAGAACCTGTTCTGCGTCAAGCGCAGCCCTATGTTCAGGCTGCGGCTGTGGTCTCACCCAACTGTGCGAGTGGCTGCATGAGCAGGTGGTTGTGCGAGTAATCAACCGGCACGGCAATCACCACCGGGCCTTCCACATCCATAGCCTCACGCAGGGCCTGACGCACCCCGTCCTCCGTTGTGGCTGTAATGCCTTTTGCCCCGCAGGCTTCTGCATATTTTGCAAAATCTATCGGACCAAAATGCACGCCGGAGCCACGGCCGTATTTCTTCTGCTCCTGAATTTCCACCATGTTGTAAGCCTGATCGATCCAGACCATGTGGATCAGGTTGCACTTCAGGCGCACCGCGGTCTCAAGCTCCATGCTCGACATCATGAACCCGCCATCGCCAGAAATGGAAACAACTTTTTGCGATGGGTTTACAAGGCTGGCTGCAATACCCCATGCAGGCCAACCCCCATGGTCTGCTGGCCATTGCTGATCAGCACCTGCCGTGCACGGAAGGACAGCAGATACCGCGCGAGCCAGATGTGGAACGTCCCCATATCCAGGCACAACGTCATGTCCGGGGTAACAAACTGCTCCAGTTCACGCACGATCTGGAGCGGGTGCACGGCGGTGTTGCTGCTGCTGCGCGCATTGAGCAGAGCGGAGCTACGGGCTTTTTTATACCCCTCCAGCACGGCCTCCAGCTCTGGCGCACGGGCCAGACCACCCGCCTTGCCGCCCAGGGCAGACAGGCTGAGCCCGATATCGCCAATCAGTTCAATGGCGGGGGCAAAGGCATTGTCGAGTTCGGCTGGCACAATGTCGATGTTGATGATCTGGCGTGCGTCGTTCACGTTCCACAGCCACGGGTCATATTCCACCGGGTTGTAGCCCACGGCCACCACCACATCTGCCTCGTGCAGAAGCTGGTCCCCATGCTGGTTGCGGAACAGGCCAATACGCCCGCCAAAACGGTCCACCAGGTCTTCCGACACCGCCCCCGCAGCCTGATACGTCCCCACCACGGGCACACCGGTCTGTTTGACAAAGGCGCGCACGGCCTCCGCCACATCCGGGCGGCTGGCCAGCATACCCAGCAGCATAACCGGGCGTTTGGCATGCCTGAGCAGTGTGGCGGCCTCGGCCACCACATCAGCCGGAGCGCCCCCCATGCGCGGCGCAAGGCGGTCTGCCAGCACCGGAGCATGAGCGGGCATGGACAGAACATCCATGGGCGTGCTGACAAAGGCCGCACCGGGGCGCCCACTTTCGGCAAAGCGGAAGGCATTGGCCATCACTTCGGAAATAGCGGTGGGGGTGGTCAGCTCCACGCTGTATTTGGTCACGGGGCGGAACAGGCTGACCGTATCCATGGTCTGGTGGGTCAGTTTAAGCCGGTCTGCCAGCTTGACCGCACCGCCAATGGCCAGCACGGGGTCCCCTTCCGAGTTGGCGGTGGCCAGCCCGGTAATAAAGTTGGAAGCACCGGGGCCGGATGTGGCAATGCACACCCCGGCCTTGCCGGTAATGCGGCCAAGGCCACCGGCAATAAAAGCGGCGTTCTGCTCATGCCGTGTTACCACGGTCTCGATCGAGGAATCGACCAGCGCGTCAAACAGACGGTCCACCTTGGCGCCGGGAATACCAAACACATGGGTAATACCGTGTGCTTCCAGATTTTTGACAATAAGCTCCGCACCGCACTGGGCGGTGGTGTCTGCATTTTTGGTCATTGTAGAAAAAACCTCTGGTCAGCCGGGGGCCGGGTTACAAAAACCGCGTGCAAACCCCGTGCAATTCAAAAAACAGGTCAAGCCAGAGAGCGGTTAGCCACCCTCGGCAATACGAATGGCCTCGCTCAGGCTTTCGGGGTTCAGGTTGGCCTGCGCAAACTGTCTGGTGCGCGGCAGCTGCACCTGAAGGTCGGAAATGCTGGCCACTTCCAGCATCCCCTTGATGATCTTGTATTCGGTCACATGCCCGCCGCGTTTGTGATCTTCGGAAAGGAAGTGCAGGTGGTAGCCCGCCACGTTCACGCCCTGCATATACACCGGGGTGCGGAAGCCGATCATGGTGCCACTGACCGATTCCATGGTGAAGGTCGGCTGTTTTTTCACCACTTCGAGCATATGGGGGTAAGGCTTGCACTGGCAGAACACCGTGCGCGTATCCACCCGCTCGAACAGGCCGGTAAAGCGCACCGCACCAAACAGGTTGGGGTTGCCCAAAAGCTGGTCCACCAGCTCTTCAAAACTTTCCTTGTCCTTGGGCGTATCGACCATGACATTTTTTTCGGGTTCAAAATATGTCACGCAGGCAAAAGGCGTTTTAAGCGATCCGGGCACTTCTGCTGCCAGCCCTTCCGCACGGAACTGGCGCACCACACCGTCTGTCACAATCATCTCCCCATCAAGAGAGTTAAAGGTGCCAAGGCCAAAATTACCGTGCTGGAGCAGCTCATCCAGCGTGGTTTCCCCATCGTATACCGCATCGAGCAGTGCGGCCATGGTGGAGGTCTGGTAAAGGCGGTTGACCGCAGGCCTGCCAACAACTCCACCCCCAAGGGCGGAGGACCGCAGGTCTATGTCCGCTACCGGCTGCTTTACCATGCTCTACACTCCTTCAAACGCGCACTGGCCCAAATCATCTGACGCAGATGTTATAACGGTCTGAAGCAGTCTTCCAATATATCTTGGCGGTGTTATCCATATCGGATATATATGGGTCATGGACATCCGACACCTGCGCTATTTTGTGACCGTGGCCGAGCATGGCAGCATTACCCGCGCGGCCGAAGCGCTGGGCATGGAGCAGCCACCGCTCAGCCAGCAGATCCGCCAGCTTGAAAAAAACCTTGGTGTGGTGCTGTTCGAACGTTTGACGCGCGGTGTCCGGCTGACCGATATCGGGGCCATGCTGCTCCCACGCGCCAAAACCATTCTGGAGTTGCAGACCCAGTTCCTGTCCACAGCGCAGGGGCTTGCACGCGGGGAGATGGGGCATATCCGCCTTGGGCTTGCGGGGGCGGTCTCACTTTTGCCGGTTATCCCGTTCACCATCCGCCGGTTCCGGGAAATGGCGCCAGATGTCACCATTTTTCTGGAAGAGAGCAACACGCCCTCGCTGTGCACCGCACTGCATGAGCCCAGCGTGGACATTGCCATTGTGCGCCCCCCCGTGCCGGACCCTGTGCGACTCTCGGTTTTTCATCTGCTGGACGAGCCCACGGTTATTGCCCTGCCACGCGGCCACCAGTTGGCGGATACCCCCGTCATCAGTCTGGATATGGTGGCGCAGGACCCGCTGATCATCTTCCCGCGTGAGTTGGGTCCGGGTTTTCATGACGCCATTCTATCGGCCTATCAGGTCGCGGGGGTCACACCTGTTATGGGGCAGCAGGCACCCCAGATTGCGGGCACCATTCCACTGGTTGCCGCAGGGCTTGGGGTGTCGGTGGTTCCGCGCTCACTGAGCCAGATCCATGCCGGGGGTGTGACCTTCCACACCATAAGCGAGCCCGCGCCACGCGCCACGTTAGCAGTGGCCATACGGGCGGGGCAGAATATGCCGCTGGTTACGCGCTTTGCCAGCGTGCTGCGCACTGCCTGCCGCAAATGGACAAACCGACAGCCCGGACAGGATTTTTTTGATCTGGAATGACCGCACAGAGCGCAGGTTGCCTAAAACGCGTATTCCCTTGCATCCGCCACCGCGCGGAGCACAAAAAACGTGCGGGTCTGGCGCACATGGGGCAGCACACTGAGCACATCGGTATGGAAGCGGTCAAAACCCTCCATGTCTGCCACACGGACTTTTAAAAAATAATCAAAATCGCCAGCAACAAGGTAGCAGTCCAGCACTGCGGGCTGCGCGGCCATGGTCGCCTCAAAAGTGGGAAAGCTCTGCGGGGTGCGCTCAAGCACAACCCCGACCAGCACCACCATGCCAAGGCCCACCCGGCTGGCATCCACCCGGGCCTGCACGGAGGAAATATACCCTTCATCAAACAGCCGCTGCACCCGGCGGTGGCAGGTGGCGGGGCTGACCCGCACCTTATCTGCAAGGTCCGTATTGTGGATCCGCCCGTTATTCTGCAACAGGCGCAAAATCTGCCGGTCCGTCTTGTCCAGACAGTTTTCCATGGAATGCCGCTCTCCAATTACCCAAATCTATGAAATTTTGTTATTTATTTTTTATTAAATCCGAAAGATTCCATCACAGGATGTCTTGTTTTTAAATTAAAGGCTATCTGCCTCCTGCCCGCAATATTTTATCATCACAACCGGGTGCGCAAGAGCAAAAAAGGGCAGAAGCCCCCTGCACGCCCAGCAGGGCGACAATAAAACCATTTGCTGCACCAGACAGATTTTGTTTAATTTTATACAAGTTACAAAAGGACTTACACGCCCCTGATTTGTTGCATGGCCGGAACCAGCACCCCCGCCAGCACGGAGACAGACCACTTTGAGCATGAACGCACCCCTCCCCTCCGCCACCCCGCCCGAGCAGACAGTGGAAGGCTACAGGCAGGGTCTGGGTAAACGACAGATCCAGATGATTTCGGTCGGGGGGGCCATTGGCACCGGCCTTTTTCTGGGAGCGGGCAGCCGGTTACAGGCCGTGGGGCCATCGCTTGCCATTGTTTACCTGATCTGTGGTATTTTTTCCTTCCTCATGCTGCGCGCTCTGGGGGAACTGGTCATGTACCGCCCCACCAGCGGCAGTTTTGTCTCCTACGCGCAGGAATTTCTGGGCGACAAGGCCTCTTACGTTGCGGGCGCGCTCTCGTTCTTCAGCTGGGCCATGACCGGCATTGTCGATATTACCGCCGTGGCCCTTTACATGCACTTCTGGGGTGTTTTTGCCGTTGTGCCCCAATGGGTCATGGCGCTTATGGCGCTCCTTGTCATTACCGCCATGAATCTAGTGGGCGTCAAATGGTTCGGGGAGATGGAGTTCTGGTTCTCCATCATCAAGGTTGCGGCTCTGCTGGCTTTTCTGGTCGTGGGCACCGCCATTCTGGGCCTGCGTGTGCCGGTGGATGGGCATACCACGGGGCTGGGACTGATTACCGAGCACGGCGGGCTGTTCCCCCACGGCATGTTACCCGCACTTGTGCTTATTCAGGGCGTTGTGTTCGCCTATTACGGCATAGAGATGATTGGCACCGCCGCTGGCGAATGCCAGAACGTGCGCGAAGTGCTACCTTCGGCCATTAACAACGTGATCTGGCGGATCATGATCTTTTATGTCGGCACGGTCACGCTGCTGGTCCTGCTGCTGCCGTGGTCGGCCTATCAGGCAGGGGTGAGCCCGTTTGTCACCTTTTTCTCCCGCCTTGGGGTGCCGGGGGTGGATTCGCTCATGAACATGGTGGTGCTGACCGCAGCCCTGTCCAGCCTGAACTCGGGCCTGTACTCCACTGGGCGGGTGCTTCGCGCGCTGGCACTCAACGGCACGGCACCGCGCTACCTTGCCCACATGAACAGGCAGGCCGTGCCTGCTGCGGCCATTTTAACAACGGTTGCCATTTATCTGGTGGGGGTGGGGCTGAACTACCTGCTGCCCGCCCAGATTTTTGAAATTGTCCTGAACATGGCCTCCATCGGCATTGTCAGCACATGGTGTTTTATTGTGTTCTGCCAGATCAAACTACGGCAGGCCATTCGCGCAGGCCGCATTGCCCCAACCGGCTTTGCCATGCCCGGAGCCCCCGTTACCGCCTGGCTGACCATTGCCTTTTTTATCAGCATTCTGGGGTTGATGCTATTTGACTACCCAACGCACCTACTCCATTATGGCCATTCCGGCACTGGCCGCCCTGCTGTTTGTGGGCTGGAAAGCCGCAAGCCATACCCCGCTCAATGTTGTGCCGCAAACAATCCCCTCGGCTGAACTGACGGATGATGCGGATTTTACCCCCACCAGCCACACAGGCCAGAACACCCCATAACAACCCGGCCCAACACGCCCTGACAAACAAAAAAGGGGAGCCCTGTATGGGCTCCCCTTTTTGCTGTTTCCGCCAATCTCAGTATCCCGGCGGGGGTGGGTATGGCACGGGCGCTGGCACAACAGGCACCGCCGGGTAAGCCGGGTACGGTGTTGCCACCGGGTAAGGTGCTGCGGCATACGCGCCACCAGCTATCACATTGGAGATTACACCCGTTGCAATGGCCGCGAGCAAAAAGCTGCCACCATAATTGATCCAGCGATAACCCGGCGGAGGCGCGTACAGACCACCGTAGCCACGCCAGTTATCTACAAAAATACCGCCGCCATCATACCGGTCGCCTGCGCGCCACATGCC
>NZ_BAJU01000036.1 GCF_000613865.1 Acetobacter okinawensis JCM 25146 | reverse complement strand
CACGCTCCGAGCGCAGGCGCGCAGGCCGTTGCCCACTCCACCGCCCCAGCACCTGTGCCGCCTCCACCAGTTGTGCTGGGGGAAAACCATATTTTTCCAGCAGTTCGGCCACCTGCCCCTCCTCGGGGCCGGGCATGAGCACACTGCCTGCTTCCATGCCGTCCTGTGGTGGCTGGATAACAAAATGGCGCTCGAATATCCGCCGTGCCTCACGCATACGCGGCAGCATGTCCAACGCCAGTGCCTGCCCATCGGGGTGGTTCATAAAAATGGCAAATGCATCAAACCCTGCCACCGTGTCGGGCAGACTATGGGTCTGGTGGTCAGCGCGCATTTGCAGGCGGTGTTCCGCATCACGCAAAAAGCGATAGGTGCGGGCCAGCACCTCGGCTTCCGCACGGGGCAGCCTGCCCGAACCCACCAGTTTTTTGAGCGCGCTAAAAGTGGTCTTGTCCCGCAGGCCGGGCTCGCGCCCACCCCAGACCAGTTGCATGGCCTGGGCAATAAATTCAATTTCGCGAATGCCGCCCTGCCCCAGCTTGAGGTTATGGCCCAAAAGCCATTCCCGGCTGGCATCCGGGTCCGCCAGAACAGAATCGGGCAGTTGTGCAAGGTCCGTACGCCCCGCCTTGCGGTAGCGGTCTATGCGGGCCTTCATGTCATGAATATCGTCTATCAGGGCAAAATCGAGGTGTTTGCGCCAGATAAAGGGTCTGATGGCCGCTAAAAAGCGCCGCCCCAGCGTAAGGTCCCCCGCCACGGCGCGCGCCTTTATCATGGCGGCGCGCTCCCATGTCTGACCCAGACTTTCGTAATATAATGTGGCGGCCTGCACTGTTACCGCAGGCGGCGTAGAGGACGGGTCGGGTCTGAGCCGCAAATCAGTGCGAAAAACATAGCCATTCGCATCGCGCGCTTCCATCAGGCTGACAAGATCGCTAGTCATACGCACAAATACACGTCGCACCGCATCTGACTGGGAATAGGTTGTGGGGTCGTACAACACTATCAGGTCGATGTCGGATGAAAAATTCAGCTCGCGCGCGCCAAGCTTACCCATGGCCAGCACCACCAGCCCACACCCCTGTGTTGGGTTTTCGGGGTGTGGCAGTTCAAGCTGCCCGGCCTCGCTGGCATGCCAGAGCAGATGTTTGAGCGCGAGTTCGAGCGCGGTCTCAGCCAGACGGCTGAGGGTCTGCGTGACATCCTCCAAAGACCAGACGCCACCCAGATCCGCAATTGCGCAAATAAAAGCTATACGCTTTTTGGCATGTCGGAGGAACGCCGCGACATACTCTCGCCCCGATGTGGCGTCAAACTGCGCACATGTTGCAAAAGCATCGAGCACACAGCTATCTGGCCCCTTGTCCAGCAGAGCCGCAAAGGCTTGAATATCCTCCCGCGCCAGATCGGACAGATACGGACTGTTCCCGCCAAGGCACAACATCAACGCGCGCGCCCCCGGCTGCGCCATAACAGAGGCTGCAACACCACTCTGGCTGGCCAGTTCCAGCATGTCCTCAACAAATACGGTGGCCTTGTGCCTGTCCGCCGGGGCAGGCCAGTCTGCATCCGGCCATGTCCGCGGGCCTTGCCTGCGGGTCTGCCTTACGTCACGGAAGAGAGAATGATCTGCCTGCGTCATGATATGGCCCGTACTGTGAACCATAAAGGCTTGCTGCGTTGACTCCCAACGGTCAAGAGACCTCCCCCCTGCGGGAACAAAAATTCCCCGTGCGCTGATTATTGGCGCATGCGTGCTGGTTGCCCTGCCATTTGTGGGGACTGCAGCGCTGCTGGACCGCGTGGCACTTGGCCCGCTCGACATTACGCCTCTGGTCCGGCCTTTCCTGCCCATTACCCTGATCAAGGGCGGGCATGGCGCCCCTCCTGCGGTCAGCCTACGCCTTGGTCACGCTGAACTGCGCTGGAAAGGCCTGCGTGACGGCAGCATAAGCTCCCCCATAACAGTCGCTTTGCAGGACCTCAGCTTTATTGCGCCAGACAACACAGCCCCCAACACCGTGCATGAGGCTGACGTAACACTCGACCCGCTTGCCCTGCTGCATGGGGGTATAAAGCTGCGTACCATCAATATCAAAGGCGTGCATCTGGCCCTGCGCCGCGCCCATGACGGCAGCGTGGGGTTTGACCTCGACCTGCCCGCAACACCCCAGACCCACCAGAACACCGGCCTGCAAACCTATGGGCTGGAAGAAGCCCATATAGACGATGCCACCATAAGCATGGATGACCGGCTGACCGGCACCCATTGGCTGGCATCCGACATTGGGGTCAACCTGCGTCTGCATACAATCGGGCATGGCACGGGTGTGAGTGGCGACGTAAAACTGAGCATTGCCCCACTGAACACCCCGGACGCCAAACTGGTGCTGAGCGCACACGGCGCGCCCACTGATAATAACCAGCGGATTACATGGCACCTGAGCACCAACACGCTCAACCCCGCCACCT
Organism: Acetobacter okinawensis JCM 25146; assembly: GCF_000613865.1. Taxonomy (GTDB): domain Bacteria; phylum Pseudomonadota; class Alphaproteobacteria; order Acetobacterales; family Acetobacteraceae; genus Acetobacter; species Acetobacter okinawensis. The sequence goes on along the minus strand of NZ_BAJU01000036.1, from coordinate 21,703 downwards.
TTGCCCCCCTGCCGCCCCGAACTGGCCAAAATCAATATTCCCCTGAGCATCACGGCAGACACGTTTTTCATACCCAGCGCAAAAGCCGCATGGCTGCTGCCGAGCACGCTGGAACTGACCGCCCTGATTGGCGCAGGACAAGTGGAAGCCGGTGGCTCACGCTATGAGGTGGACCACGGCAAGGCCAGCATTGCCGTCCACCTTGACCAGAGCCAGACACAGGGCACACCTGCGCAGATTACCATCCCCTCCATTAACCTGCTTCTGCGCAACCCCGGCACCCCCAATGACGCCACACGCGAACTGAGTGTGAACGTAAGCGGCACGCTCAATGCTTCCGACCTTGTAGAACCCGGTCGTATTAACGCCCGCCTGAGTGCGACCATCCCCCATGTGACGTTTGAGGACCTGGCCTATTACTGGCCAAGCCTTGCCGCCAAAGGCGGTAAAAAATGGGTAACCGAAAACATTACAACCGGCACCGCCACCAACCTTGTAACCACTGCCGAGCTGGGCAGCACCAGAGGCTGGAGCGGCATCAAACTGACCAGCATACAGGGCGGAATAGACGCAACGGGCCTGACCATCCACTGGCTGCGCCCCATATCCCCCATTCAGGGGCTGGATGCCCGGCTGGATATTGTCAGCCCGGACAAGCTGAGCATCCATTTTGACCACGGCTACCAGCTTGTAAACCGGACAGGCAAAAACGTCGGCCAGTCCGGCACAGGCCGCATTGAGGCCGGACCGGGCAGCATGGATATTGTCGGCCTGACCAAAAAAGACCAGACCGGCATTATAGAAACAGACCTGAGCGGCCCCTTGCAGGATGTTATGGCCCTGCTGGCAGAACCGCGCCTGCACCTGCTCTCCCGCCATCCGCTCAGCCTGACCCGCCCACGTGGCGCAGCCATGCTGCATCTGGGGTTAAGCCTGCCGCTGATCAGCCGTGTGACCATTAACGACATGAGCATCCACAGCCATGCCGATGTCAGCCATGCCTCCATGGGCAATGTTGTTGCCGGACGGGACGTGGCCAATGCCCGCTTTGGGCTGGATGTCACCACAGATGGTCTGGCCCTGAGCGGACGCGGGGTTATTGGCGGCCTCCCCTCCGAACTGACATACGATATGGACTTCCGCTCCCTCCCCCCTGATGCCGTCGCGGAAAAAGCTCACCTGACAACACGCATAACCCCCGATACGGCGCTGGCAGCGGGTATTGCCACTGGTCAACATTTTGATGGCAGCGCGGACCTTGCCGTAGATTATCAGCAACTTGCCAACCATACCGGCACGGTAGGTCTGAATCTGGATCTGAACCACGCGGATATTCACATCCCCATGTGGCACAAAACAGCAGGGCAGCCCGCACAGGCCTCCGCCACCCTGATGCTGGACAGAGGGCAGATTACAAATGTTGATCGCCTTCAGGCCACTGGACCGGACATGAGCGTTGTTGGCAAGGCACAGCTACGGGCCGGACATGCACCGGAACTGATTATTTCCTCCTTCCGGATCGCGCGCTCGAGTGGCCATGCCAGACTGGTACTGCCGCAGGACAAGTCTGGTAACATGATCCATGTTGGCGTTTATGCCGACACGCTCGACCTCTCCCCCCTAGTGGATGGAGACGAGCATGAGCACACGACGGCAGAAACCAAAAAACCCACGAACTACCACGTACCAGAGGCCGCAACCGGCAAGCTGCACGGCCCCCCCGGCACGGCATGGGCCATTGACCTGAGCGCCAACCAGCTCTGGTACAGCAAGAACAAGCAACCACTGCGCACCGTGCAGGCCTACTTTGAAGACAACGGCCTGCGGCTGGAAAAAATGCATTTTACCATGCAAGGTCCGGTTACTGCCAGCATGAGCCTTATGCCAACAGGGGCCAACCGTACCCTGCATGCGCATATTCCCGACATGGGAGCTTTTCTGGCAGCTTTTGGCATTCTACCCGACGTCAAGGGTGGGCAGGCCAGACTGGACGGCACGTTTGATGACACACTACCCGCTGCCCCCTTTAGCGGTAAGCTCAGTGTTACGCCGTTTACGCTCAAAAAGGCGCCAACCACCCTTCAGGTCGCGCGCAATATCTCACTCTATGGCTGGCTCAATGCTCAGGATGCCAATGACTTTCAGGTCACGCATATGAACATGCCTGTAACGTTTGAAGATGGTGTGCTGGAAATTCATGATGGCACGGCAGGCAATACCGCACTGGGTGCCACTCTGGAGGGCAGGGTCAACCTTGACCGTAACAGCATAGACCTGAACGGCACCGTAGTTCCCATATTTGCCCTGAACACCCTGCCCGGCAAGCTACCGGGCATTGGCAGGCTGTTCAGCCCGGAAAAAATGGGGGGCTGCTGGCCATTACCTTTGGCGTGACGGGCAAGCTGGAAGACCCGACACTGCACATCAACCCCTATTCCATTTTTCTGCCCGGCGCATTGCGCGAGATGTTCTGAACACACACCTCGCCAGCTCCGCTGGTATGCTTGACTAATGCGCCTGTGGGGGCAGCGTATGTTGCGACGGCAGGTCCGATGCCGCAGCGCGGGAGGCGGATGTATCCACCCCGCCCCCTCCATCGGGCAGATCTGCATCGCTTTCTTGTAAAAACACGGGGTCCTGCACGGTGTGGTTTATGGTGGCACTCAGCGCGCCGTCATGCACCAGTCCACGTAGGGAGGCATCCTCATCCCCCATATCCGTATCCACCCCATTACCGCTGACTTCGCCTACCGCGCGCAGGACCAGACCAGTACGGGGGCGGACCTTCTCGCCCAGCCAGTGGCGGGTGTGAGAGACAACGCTCGACGCATCCGCGCCTGTGCAGGGCTGCATATGGGTCAGGGTTATAGTTTCGGTTGTAACAAGCGCCTGCGCGGGAGGCGCGCGCTCGGGGTGTCCGCCGCCCGGAGCCTGTGTGGCAAATACCGTGCCCGAGGGAACAACAACCAGTGTTTGCGCTGCTGCGCCGCCTGTGCGCTCAGGCAGACCGTCACTGGCTCTGCTACCCCCTGTGCAAACGCCGCGCGAGGCAGCGCACCACAGGCAGCACATAACGCAAGAAGCACCGTGGTGTGGCCATAGCTTCTGTTCCGCATTCCATCCCTTTCCTGCCCGTTGGCACCGCTGGCCCCTGTGCGCCGCTGTTACGGGTGTGCGGGGGCCTCCTGCTGCAAACCGGAAGGAATGACAAACAGGCTGTCTGGCTGGGCCGCACGCCGTACACTAAGTGCACGCACCGTAATCTGCCCCCCCTGCGCTACCTGTAGCAGCAGGCCGTCAGCCGTGTAGCAGGCATCCGTCGGGTGGCCATCCGTATCTTTTGTGCGCCACACTGTGCACTGCTCACCCGCCACAACGGAACTCCCCAATCGTGCATAGGAGCCTGTCGTTGCGGGTTGCCCCGGTGGTGTCAGCTGCTGCGTGCCGGGTACGGGCATGATGCTTACCCGCTTGCGCCCCATATCCACCACACTCAGGGTTCTGTCCTTCCAGGACGTGAGCATGAACACGGAGGATTTGTCCGGGTCCAACCGCTGACGCAGGGTAGCAGTCTGCCAGCGCATACGCTGGCGGGTGCTGACATCCCCTTGGGGGGAGGCGAGCTCATACTCCACATCCACATCCACCGATGGGGTAATGGCCGGTGCATCTGCCCCTGCCCCGTCGGGCGCGCTGGTTGTGGTAGAGCCTGCCGTCTGCGGTGTGGTCTGGGCCTGAACGACCACTACGGGGCATGCCAGCCCAAGGGCTGCCACCAGCATGGCACTACGCTGCAAGAGCATGGAATGACCTTTCATTACCGGTTCTCTCCTTCCGGGTTGGTGTTGCCGGTGGGTAAGGTGGCCGTAGGACCAACACCTGTGGTGGAAGGTTGAGACTGGGACTGCGTTGCAGCATCCGGGCGGGGTGAGTGTGGCGTCACCTCCACAAAACCGGCAGGTGGCTGAAAAGCACTGACCGGCACAATGTCATACGCCACCTTTGTGGCGCGCAGGCTACCGTTAAGCCCGTCCACATCCACGCCATCCTGCTGGAGCACAAACCCGTCATCCGTCACGCAGGTCTCGGCCTTGCCCTGAGCAAAAACCGCCCGCCATGTGGTGCAGGGCTGGCCCGCTACCACGCTGCTCCCCGTTTTGGTAAACTGCATGGACATATCCAGCAAAAATGGGTTGCGCACCCCTTCTTGCTGCACCAGTCGGGTGTAGATGTGGCGATCGTTGATAATCACCAGCACTTCCTGTGCCGCACGGTTGATAATCACCGCACCACGGCTCTGGTCGCCTTCCATGCTGGTCATATAGTTAATCCGCATCAGCCCGCCATCGCCCGAATACAGTACCTGCACGTGGCGGCTGGCAACGGGTGTGTCCGCCTTGGCACCGGCCTGCAAATCCTGTTCGGTCGGGCGGGGCTGAAAGACATAGTCAATCACCGCATCACGCCCGGGCGTCAGGCGCGGATGGTCGGTTGCAAGCTGGGCATGCGAGGGGGCAGCAGTAATGGCAGACACGCCCAGAACGCCCGCTGCGCACAGGCCCGATACACGCAGGCTACGTAGGCAGGCCGATAAAGATTTGTCTGTCACCAAGTCCATCTCCGTTATTGCCCGACCAAAGCCACTTATGCGCGCGGCCCTGAGCAGACTGTCTGTTCAAGTTCTGGCGGCGTTACATGCCGCGAATTTCTGCTTCCAGCATATCGGGTGCCACCACATCGGGCCAGCAGGGCTGCATGCTTACGGCGCGCTCAAGTTGCTGCTTATAGTCTGCGGCCGGAATTTCCACCCCGCCAAAACGGGCCAGATGCTCGGTTCCAAACTGGGTGTCGAGCAGAATAAAGCCCCCAAGGCGCATGCGGGCGACCAGATGCACAAGTGCAACCTTGGAGGCATCCGTGACCTTGCTGAACATACTCTCCCCAAAAATACGCCACCGAGTGCAACCCCGTACAAACCGCCCACAAGCTCCCCCTCTACGCGGCATTCCACGCTATGGCCAAACCCCATGGTGTGCAGCGCACAGAACAACTGGTAAATGCGGCTGTTGATCCACGTGCTCTCCCGCCCTTTGGCTGGAGCCGCGCAACCACGCATGACAGCGGGAAAGTCCTTGTCCACGCACACCTCAAACCGGCCGGACAGTACCGTCCGTCGCAAACGTTTGGGAATATGGAATGTCTCCAGCGGCAGGACGCCGCGCGGGTCGGGGTCATACCAGCTCAGGGTCGGGTCATCTTCGCCTTCGGCCATAGGGAACAGGCCTACTGCATAAGCCCCCAGCATGAGTTCTGGCGTCAGGCCATCGGGCATGTCGTATTGGCTCCCATGTTGTTTTTTTCGGCACCAGTTAACGTGCAACCGGCTTTTGCCGCACTCGTTATCAGCCATGACCCGCATACGGTGTAGCGCACCCGGCCCGATATGCTACCCTGCCGGGCGACATAAACACATCCCTGACCGGCCCACCATGCCGCACCCTGGAGATTTTTTGTGACCACCGATGCCCCACGCCTGATCCGCTCTTCCCGCCTGCTGGACGGGGTGGAAGACCGCATCCGCGCCGAGTTCAATGCTCCCCCTCCGCCAGAACAGGCACTGGACACAGCAGCCCTGCTGGAACTTGCGCATGCTTACCAGCCCTTTGCTGTGCTGGTGACACACACCGCCCCCCTGAAAGGGGCGGACGTGGACGCCCTGCCGCAGAGTGTCCGTCTGGTTGCTACAGTCAGCGTCGGGCTGGATCATCTGGACGTCCCGGCCCTGCTCGCGCGTAATATTGCCGTCTCCAACACCCCCGACGTACTGACCGACTGCAATGCCGATCTGACCATCATGCTGATTCTGGCCGCAAGCCGCAGGGCGGCTGAATACTATACGCTCATGAAGGCGGGATGGGGGCATACACTGGGTATGGGCGAAATGCTGGGCCACCGCGTAACAGGCAAACGTCTGGGCATAGTGGGTATGGGCCGGATAGGGCAGGCCGTTGCAAAACGGGCACGCGGGTTTGACATGTCCATCCTCTACCACAACCGGCGGCGACTTGACCCGGCAGAAGAGGCTGGCGCCACCTATTTTGACACGCTGGAGGACATGCTGCAGCACTGCGATATACTCAGCCTGCACATGCCCGGCTCCCCTACAGCCCCGCCGCTTATCAACGCCCGCACGCTTGGGCTGCTGCCGCGCGGCAGTGTGCTGGTCAATGCCGCACGCGGTTCCCTGATTGATGAAGATGCACTGATTGCGGCCCTGCGCTCCGGCCAGTTATTTGCTGCCGGTCTGGATGTTTTTCGCAACGAACCAAACCCCAACCCGGCGCTGCTGTCACTGCCCAACCTGTTCATGACCCCCCATGTGGGCAGCGCGACACTGGAAACCCGGACAGCCATGGGCATGCTGGCACTTGATAACGTCAGTGCTCTGGCGGCAGGCAGGCCCCTGCCTTCTGGCGTAAGCGCGTAAACCTGCAACAGGGGAAACACATACCATGACCATGCGGCTGTTCTGCACCCTTGCCATAGGCTTTTGCGCCCTGCTCTGGTACCCGGCCTTCCATTATCAGGGCGTTTTACGGGTACTGGCGATCAGTTTTCTGGCTATGGCCGTTATCACGACATTTCTGGAGCGCGCAGACCCGCCTGCACCGTCCAAAAAATAAAAGCCCGTCCGGCAGGGCTGCGGGGCCGCGTAAAGCAGCCCTGTGCCTCCCCCCATGCGGAACACTGTACGCAATGGGGGGAGGCTGGTCTTTACAGCTTTTCGCGCCCTTCAAGGCTGTCACGCAGGGCGAGTGCAGTGTCCCGCACTACGGGGCCGTGCTCACGCTCAAGCCTGCGAATGGTAAAATGTGCGCGGGCAAGTGCACGGTAGTGGTTGAAAAACGCTGTATTAAGCGATGCACCACACAAAGCCCCGGCAACCGGCATAAGCTGGACGGAAATTTTTTGCCCAAGAGCCAGCCCGTAATGCGAGGCCACTTCGGCTATCAGCATCACAACCGGGCGGCCACGCAGTACGGCACGGGCGGAAAAATACCCCAGTTCGCTCTCCTCGCCATTCCTGCGGTTGGGAAAAGCCTTGAGGGCAAACACCTCCAGACAGGCGCGTCGGGCATCTGGCTGGCTCAGGTCCTCGCCCTCCTCACGGGCGATCCGGGCAATCTCGCGCATGATGGTCAGGGTGGTAAAGCCGATGTCTGGTGCAAGCCCCGCAAGCCCTGCAAAGCCACCCACAGCGCCCGATACCGCAACCGCCGCCTGAAGGCCCGGTGTGCGCCAGCGCGGTTCCTCCATGGCTGTATCTGCCGGGCCTTTCATGCCCAGCACGGCCACATCAAACGCACGGGTAATGGCGGTTTCGGCCAATGCGCGCAGCTTCTGCTCCATATTGGGCGCCATGCCCAGACCCCGCATGCCCAAACGCGCAGCATGGCCAACGGCCCCCCCCATAAGATCCGCCAGACGCACCAGAACGCCACGCCCGGATTCCACTGCAACCAGAGCTGTTTCAAGTTCCCCCAGTTCGCGCCCACTCAGCGCCAGTGGGGTCAGGGCAGTGCCTGCTGTTTCCTTCATGCTCATACGTGCCTTTCCTGCCTGCTACCTGCCTCATTTACAGCAAATGCGACAACCGGCGCCGCGTGAGCGCCGTAATGCTATGTATTCGGGGCAATTATAACAGGCTGGCCCCATGAAAAACAGATGACCTGTTACAACGCGCTCCCCTGCGTCCACACAAACAGCGTTGTAAGCGTGGCCTGCAGCCCTTACACAACTCATGAAGAATCTGGCTTAACGCCGTGCCGCTTTTAAGGAGCTTTCCTCATGGCTGGTCTTTTCCGCCTTTTTTCCTCACGCGCAAACCGTACCACACATGGCCATAACCTGAGCCGTATGGGGTGCATGGCCTCCATTCTGGCACTGGCCGCCTGCGCCACACCCGAACACAAAACCTACGACATGGCGCTGGCCGACGCCCGCACGGACCCAGCCCTGTGCCAGTCCATCCGTTACTACCCACTTCTGGCAGAAGCATGGCAAAAAGCCACATGGGCACGGATGTTGATGCGCAGGAGGCATCGGCCCCCGCACCGGGCAGCCTGCCGCACATCAAGGTTACGGCCTCCACAGCCATGCCGAATGTGAACTTTCCGCCCTACTCCCAGCGGGCCTGCCGCATGACCGTGCAGGTGGGCAGCCATGCGCCGGAAACGGGATTCATGACCGTGGCCTACTTCATGCACAACGGCAAAGTAGACACATCACTGGTTAAATGGAACTCCGACACCGAGGTGTCCCAGTATTACGATGCGCTGAAAGCCAAGATCAGCAGCGGTGTGGACATGGACAACCCCACCCTGAAGGCCTGCATGACGCACTACCCAGCCTTGCAGACAAACAGCACAGACCCGTCCGTGCAGCAGGCAGCTGTGGGCTTGCGCGCCCTGCTTATCCGCCACTGCATGGCGGACCATGCGGCCCTTAAAAACCTGTATTCGGACATGTATTTTATTCACCGCTAAAGCCTGCGGTATGCGCCATGCAGTGGATTCTGCCCCACCCCTTGCATTAAGGCGCAAAAACCGCATCCTTCCTCCATCAGGTCCACCATCCAGAGGATACAGACCCCATGAAGTACCAGTCCATTGCTCCTGACTTTGCCGTAACAGGGCAGATCGCACTGAGCGATATTCCCGCAATCAAGGAAGCCGGGTTTAAAACCGTTATCTGCAACCGCCCTGATGGCGAAGAAGCAGGCCAGCCCACGGCAGAAACCATTGGCGAGGCCGTGCGCGCGGCTGGCCTGACCTTTATTGCCATTCCCGTGGCCTCTGGCGTGCCCCCCACCTCTGACGTGGTGCTTGAAACGCAGGAAGTGCTCAACACGCTGCCGGGGCCATATTTTGCCTATTGTCGCTCCGGCAACCGCTCGGCACAGACATGGATGCTGGCCACACAGTCCTGAGCCGCACCCAACCACTACACGGCACGACAAAACAAAGGCCGCCCGGTTAGGCGGCCTTTGTCACAATAAGTTGATCCGGGCGTGACAGCACCTGCCTCAAGACCCTTCTGTCCACCTTCCCATCTGGCAGAGCGCCTGCCAGTGCTCTGCCGAAACCGGGCAGACAGACAGGCGGGACTGCCTGACAAGAGCCAGTTCCTCCAGCCCCGGTTCGGCCTTGATCTGAGCCAGTGTTACAGGTTCCGGCATGGGGCCAACTGCCCTGACATCCACACACACCCAAGCACCACTTTCGGCCGTTGGATCAGGGTAGGCTGCACGCACCACCTCCACCACGCCCACAATCGCACGCTGCACGTTGGAGTGGTAAAAAAAAGCCCTGTCCCCCACCTGCATGGCGGCCAGGTTCTTTTTGGCCTGATGATTGCGAACTCCGGTCCATGGCTCTACATCGTTTGCAACCTGCTCATCCCAACTGAATGCGTCAGGCTCGCTCTTTATCAGCCAGAATGCCATGTTATTCAGCCAGCTGCCCGTCGCGGAAAACCGTGCGCAGCGGGCGCACGATCACGCTCTCAAACAGGTCCACCTTGGCGTAGGGGTCAGCTGCGGCAAAGCCCTCCGCACTGGCACGGTCTTCGGCCTCAAGCAGGATCAGGCTACCGCAAGGCTTGCCGTCCGCACCCAGCTGCGGGCCGCCAAACTGGATGGCCGCCTTGTTCAGTTCCAGAAAAGCCAGATGCTGGGCGCGGGTGGCCATGCGCAGCTCCAAAGAGTCAGGGCGATCCGTACAGATAATGGCGAACAACATGCCTCTTTTTCCTTCTGTTGTGTCTTACGGGCATGGTCGCCCATGAAGAACTGCATCGTGTCAGACCGCTTATAATGCTATAAAGGAGACAACAGCAGTCCCACTTTGAGACATATCGCCCCCCACGGGCAAGGGTATTCCCCCTGCCTTGCAACCAGACTGACGGAGCAGACCAACTTTTGAGCGCCTCACCGACCCTTGTCGCGCGTACTGGCAGTTTTTTCCACCGGTATGCCAACCCCGGCCGGTTCCTCAAGCTGGGGGCGCGTCTTCAGCCCTGGCTGACATGGCCTGCCATTGCCTTTACCCTTGCCGGACTTGGCTGGGGGCTGTTTTACTCCCCCGCCGACTGGCAACAGGGGGATTCCGTGCGCATTATGTATGTGCATGTGCCTGCCGCCATGCTGGCCTCTGGTGGGTATGCGGGGCTGGCCCTGTGTGGCCTGCTCTCACTGGTATGGCGCCATCCTCTGGCGGACCTTGCTGCGGTGGAAATCGGGCCGGTGGGGGCATGCATTACAGCGCTCTGTCTGGCGACCGGGTCCATCTGGGGCAAACCCATGTGGGGAACATGGTGGGTGTGGGATGCACGCCTGACCTCCGTGCTGGTACTGTTTTTTCTCTACCTCGGGCATATCGCCCTGATCCGCGCGTTTGATGACCCGCAGCGCGGCTACCGGGCCGCCGCCATTCTTGCGCTGGCCGGGGCTGTGGACCTGCCGATCATCAAGTTCAGCGTACAATGGTGGAACACCCTGCACCAGCCTGACAGCATTACCCTGACAGGAGCCCCCACCATGTCCGCCTCCATGCTGTGGCCGCTTGCGCTCTCCACCATCGGGTTCTCGCTTGGGTTTGCTGCCATTGTTGTGGCCCGCACCCGTGCGGCAGTGATGGAAAGCCGCATCCGCGCCCTGCTCTCCTCCCCCCGCCGTGGCGGAGGTGCGGCATGACCCATCTGCCCTATATTGTTGCCAGCTACGGGCTGGCCGCCATTATGGCACTTGTTCTCTCCATTGGTGCCGCACTCAGGCTCCGGCGCGCCAGAGCCAGATTGGCGGCCCTTGAGCAGACCAACAACCGCAGCGCAGGAACACCCTTTACCCCATGACCCGCAAGACCCGTCGCCTCTGGCTTGTCATTGCCTGTGTTGCCTGCCTTGGCACCGCGGCCGCCCTGATCCTGCGGGCGTTCTCTTCTGACATTGTTTTTTTTGTAACGCCCTCTCAGGTAGAAGCCTCGCCCCCTCCGGCGGACCGTACCGTCAAGCTGGGCGGCATGGTCGTTGCAGGCTCAGTCAAGCGTGACAAACACGGCGAAACCCCCATCGCCACCTTTGCCGTAACCGATGGTCAGGCCGCCGTAACCGTGCATTACGAAGGCATTCTGCCTGACCTGTTCCGCGAGGGGCAGAGTGTGGTCGCCATTGGCACGGTCCAGCCAGACCATGACTTTGTCGCCAGCGAAGTGCTGGCCAAGCATGATGAGACCTATATGCCCAAGGAAGTGGCGGAAGCCCTTAAAAAATCCGGCAAATGGGACCCCCGCTTTGGCCCGCCACCCAGTGCTGCAAGCTGGAACACCATGACCGTGCAGGACGCAGGCAAAAACCTTTCCGCCCCCACGACTGCGCCGAACTGAACCGCCTGAAAAAGAAGACGGGAGCCTCCCCCCTGATATGTTAAGCCCCGAACTTGGACATTACGCCCTTGCGCTGGCCTGTGTGCTGGCTGCCGTGCAGGGTATTATCCCCCTTATTGGTGCCTCCCGGCGCGATGTGCGGCTTATGGCGCTGGCTCCCGGCCTTGCCATCGGGCAGATGATCGCCCTTGGCGTCTCCTTCCTCAGTCTAGTTTACGCGGCTGTTACGGATGATTTTTCGGTCCAGAACATTGCCGAAAACAGTGCCGTTTCCAAACCTCTGCTCTACAAAATCACCGGCGTATGGGGGAACCACGAGGGCTCCATTCTGCTCTGGGCTCTTATTCTGGGCCTGTGTGGTGCTGCTGTGGCAGCGTTCGGGCGCAACCTGCCCTCCGCCCTGCGTGCCCGCGTTATTGCCGTACTGGGCCTTGTGGCAACAGGGTTTGAACTGTTCTGCCTGACAACATCGGACCCATTTGCACGGGTCTGGCCCGCCCCCATGGACGGGCAGGGCATGAACCCCCTGCTACAGGACCCCGGTCTGGCCTTCCACCCCCCCATTTTGTACACAGGGTACGTTGGTTTTGCCGTGCCATTTGCCTTTGCCATTGCGGCACTGATTGAAGGCAGAGTGGATGCAGCATGGGGCCGGTGGGTACGCCCATGGGCTGTGGCGGCATGGTGCTTTTTGACCTGCGGCATCGCCATGGGGTCATGGTGGTCCTATTACGTGCTGGGCTGGGGCGGCTACTGGTTCTGGGACCCGGTGGAAAACGCATCCCTCATTCCCTGGTTGACCGGCACAGCACTCATCCATTCCGCCATTGTGGTGGAAAAGCGCGAAGCCCTTAAAATCTGGACCGTGCTGCTGGCAATTGGCACTTTTTCGTTCTCGCTATCGGGCACGTTTCTGGTGCGTTCGGGTATTCTCAATTCGGTGCATGCCTTTGCCAACGACCCAGCGCGCGGGGTGTTCATTCTGGGGCTGCTTGGGGTGGTGATTGGCGGATCGCTGGCTCTGTTCGCCTACCGCGCGCCAACCCTGACGGCTGGTGGACTGTTTGCCCCCGTCTCCCGCGAGGGGGCGTTGGTTCTCAATAACATTCTGCTGTGCTCCCTGTGCGCCGTGGTGCTGACCGGCACCATGTATCCGCCTTTCATGTCCCTGCTGTTTGACCGCACCATATCGGTTGGCAAACCGTTCTTTGACGCAACCACCATTCCACTGGCGTTGCCGCTCTTCATCTTCATGGGGTTTGGCCCCATGCTGCCATGGAAGCGTGCGCAACTGTGGCCCGTGCTGCAAAAGCTCTGGCTGGCAGCCATTGTGGCCGCCGTAGCCTGTGCCGTGGCGGTGTTTACACTCTCTGGCGTGCTGCCGATCCTGTGTGCCGCTGCTGCCTTGTGGATTATTGCCGCAAGCCTGACAGACATTGCCGAGCGCACACGCCTGTTCCGCACATCTTTTGCCACCTCCATCCAACGTGCGCGCATGCTGCCACGCGCCATTGTGGGCACCGCCATTGCCCATGCGGGTGTTGGCATTACCGTGCTTGGCCTTGCCGCCATGTCTCAGGCACAGCACAAAATTGTGGAAGTCCCCATTGGCACCACTGAACAGCTGGCAGGTTATGAGTGGACACTCAAGGCGGTGGAAGATGAACCCGGCCCCAACTACACGGCCATGGTGGCAACGCTGGAAGTCCGGCGTCATGGCCGGTTGATTACGGTCATGCACCCCTCCAAACGCAGCTTTAACAGCCAGAACCAAACCACCACAGACGTTGCCATCCATACCAACCTGCTTGCCGACCTGTACGGCGTTCTGGGTGACAGGCATGGCTCGGACACCAGTCCCACCTATGTCCTGCGCCTGCATTACAACCCGCTGGCCCCATGGATGTGGCTGGGCGCGCTGATTATGGCGTTTGGCGGGGCTTTGTCCCTGTCTGACCGGCGTATGCGTGTTGGTGCCCCCCAACGGGCCAGACCCTCCCCCGCAACCACGAGCGTATCATGAGCACACCGACTGACAACCTGACCCGCCGCCGCCTGCTTATGGCCCTGCCGCTGGCCGGAGCCGGTGTTGCGGGCCTTGCCTTCTGGAAAATGCTGAACGGCATGGAGCACGGCTCGTTCAACCCGCACGACATCAACGCGCCGGTACTCGACCGGCCCGTGCCAGATTTTCCACTCACACCCCTGCCCCCAACCGAAGGGTTTACGGCGCAGGACCTGCAACGCACCAGCAAACCGGTCCTGATCAATTTTTTTGCCTCATGGTGCATTCCCTGCCTTGCGGAGATGCCAACACTCATGACCCTGCAAGGCAAGCTGGACATCTGGGGCATTGCCTACAAGGACAAGCCTGAGAACACCGCCAGCTTTTTACGCCACTCTGGCAATCCCTTTACGCATCTGGGGGATGACCATACGGGGCGGGCCGGTATGGAATGGGGGATTTCGGGCGTGCCAGAAACATTTCTGGTTGGGCCGGGCGGCGTCATCCGCTGGCACACGGCAACCCCGCTCACGGAAGACACCATTAACACGGTGCTCCTGCCATTAGCCCACAGGTTGCAAACACCATGACGCTGCGCCGCAGACTGATTGCCTGCCTGGCAGTCCTTGCCCTTATGGCAACGCCCGCTCTGGTACTGGCCGTGGACGACCCGTCCGAAATGCTGAGTGACCCACAGCAGGAGGCACGTGCGCAGGCCATTGGCGCGCAGTTACGCTGCCTTGTGTGCCAGAATGAATCCATTGAAGACAGCAGCGCAAGCCTTGCCCGCGACCTGCGCCGCGTTGTGCGCGAGCATGTTGCCAAGGGTGAGGATAACAAACAGATCATGGCGTGGATGGTCAGCCGCTATGGCAACTTCATCCGCCTTAAACCTGCCTTTTCCGCTGGCACACTCCTGCTTTGGGCCATGCCTGTTCTGGCCTTGCTCATGGGGCTAGGCACGGCTTTTCTGTTCTATCGCCGTAGGGCGTCCGCCCCCCCGCCCCCTCCTCTGACTGAGGACGAAAAGGCCCGTCTGGCCAGACTGACAAAGGACTGAGAGCATGATCTGGTTTTCCATCGGGCTGCTCAGCCTGCTTGCACTTACCCCAGCGGCTTTAACTCTGCGTGGACGTGCGCGTGCCATTCGTGATGAACGCAGCACTGCCCTTGCCCTGCATGAAGCCCAACTGGCCGAGGTTGACCGTGACCTTGCCATTGGCCTGATCGCCCCTGCCGAACATGACGTAGCCTTGCTGGAAATCCAGCGCCGTATTCTCTCGGCCGATGCGGCTCCCTCCGCTGCGCGGGCCAAAAGCTCGGCCCTGCTGGGCTGGTTTGCACTTGCGGCAACCCCCGCGCTGGCAGTGGCGCTGTACCTGACAAACGGCGCACCCTACCTGCCCGCCCAACCCCTCGGGCCACGGCTGGTGGCCCAGCATATGCAGAACCGCAAGACCGATGCGCTTATTGCCCAGCTTCAGCAAGCCGTTGGTGCCCTGCCCGCCGATGACCCCAACCGCAGGCAGGGCTACCTTCTGCTCGGCCAGTTACAGGCATCGGGCGACCACTATGCGCAGGCGGCAGAGGCATGGGGCCGTGCATTGGCTCTGGGCTTTGACCCGGAACTGGCCGCACGCACGGCAGAGGCCATGACCCGCGCAGAACACCATGTAAGCGCACAGGCGCTGGACCTGTTCCGCAAAGCGCTGGATGCAGCGCCTAAAGACGCAGGCTGGCGTTCTGCCGTGCAGGGGCGCATTGCCCAAGGCGAGCATGAACAGGAAAACCCGTGAGCGCTCAGTCGCGCTAGCCTAAAAACCACCACCGGGGCGGGGGGCAAAGCCACGCCCCCAGACATCTTCCTTCGCCCGCATGCGGGGTGGGCGCGGCTGGCACGAGATAAGATACAACCCCACGACAAACACGATGTTGGAAAACGCGTTGAACCACACAGCCGTCCCAAAAGAGGGGGGAGATGTGAGTGCTTGATACACAACGTACAGGGCAAAGGGGATGGAGATAATCCGCACGCTGACAAGCATGTGCCGCAACGGGTTGGCCTGCCCTGGCTTAACCAGTACGCGCAGGCGGCCAAGACCGATAAAAAAGCTCACGCACAGGCACCAGACCAGCACGTTAAAAATCATATTGCCAAAGTCGTTCATGCCCGTAAGCACAAACACAGCAATAATGGATACGGCGGAAAGCAGCAGAGAGCCAAACTGGCAGCTCATGCCCGCATCAAACGCTGCAAAGCGTTCAGGCAGCCTGTCCGCCATGGGCTGGCATACCTGATCAAGCAGCCAGCTATCCATCCGTGTTATACGTTCACCCAATGTCATGGCAGCATCCATAACGGATTATGCTGTGCGATGCACGTCCGTGCCATGCATCGCACATGTGCAGCCTTTTCCCTGCGGGTCAGGCGCTTTTTGTGGTGTCGGCTGCGGGCAGCACGCCATCGGGCGTATGCTTGTCCACCGCGTCAGGCAGAAAATGAACCAATGCCGTAACAACGGCATCGGCTGGCAGGCCCGTTTTTGCCACCAGATCATGCACGGCATCGCTGCCGAGTATGGAGCGGATTTCATCCGGGGTGGCGGGTACGTTACCGCTCTGGCTGACCCATGAGCGCACCTTGTCCCCCAGACCTGCCTGATCGGCCCGGTCCAGCAGAGACTGGATCGTCTGTGGCTGCGTCAGGGACTGGAGCTGCTGCTTGAGCAGAGTCTGAACATCCCCACCCAGAACGCTTTCAACCTTACCTACAATATTCTGAAAGAAATCAGACATATCCATCATCTTTCCCATATACGCCACCATGGTGGCCAAGCGGCTGATCCGGCCTTATTATCATCATGGACCGAATAACGGCTCCATGCGATAGTTATAAATAGAAGCTGGTAGCAGACCGACCTTTCCCTTTTGAGAAGCGATAGCTGATATGCGTCTGAACCCACAAGGAAAAAAGGGAAAAACGGTCTACGGTCATTACCAGAATCCCGACCTTCCTCTGTTGCAACAAAGTAGCCATCGTGCCCAGTCTTTCTTTTCCCCTGCTTGACAGGATCGGTCGCCTGCGCACCTTCCGCCCGCTGGGCCCGCCGGGTGTGCAGCGCAAGCTACCTTTAGGCTGGCTGCTGGCCCCCACGCCTTCGGCCATTGGTTTTGCGCTGCGCACAACTGCGGCCGCACTTATCTCCCTTGTCATTGCCTTGTGGATGGAACTGGACGACCCGCAATGGGCCGCCATGACCGTATGGATCGTGGCTCAGGGCTCCCGCGGGGAGAGCATGTCCAAGGCTCGCTGGCGTCTGGTGGGTACGGCCATTGGGGTGGTCATGTCCATCACCCTCATTTCAGCTTTCAACCAGACGGCGTGGCTGTTTTTCCCCGCTCTTTCCATCTGGTTGGGACTATGCTGCGGGCTTGCCACCCTTGTGCGCAACTTCCGCTCCTACGCACTGGTACTGGCAGGCTACACAACGGCCATTATTGCCATAGGTGCCATTCCACACCCCGAAAATGTGTTCATGACCGCCATGTCCCGCGCAACCTATATTGTGCTGGGCATTGTGTGCGAAAGCACGGTTGCGGGACTGTTTGCCCATAATCTGGCAGAGACCGCACGCCGCAACATCCGCGACAAACTTTGCACCGCCCTGAGCAACGTGTCCGAAGCGGTGGCAAGCCTGCTGGCGGGGGATGAGGAAGCCCTGATTCGCTCACGCGCCATGTTCGGGCCGATCCTCTCCATTAACGACCAGATCGAATTCTCTGAAGCCGAAATGGGACCGCACGGGCATGAGGGCGACCACGCCCGCGCTGCTCTGGCGGCTGTTTCGGTCCTGCTCTCCCGAGGGTTGGGCATGACCGTACGCTTGCAATACGTGCAGACCGATCAGCCCATCTTCCGCCAGACGGCCTCCAATGTCAGCACCTATCTGAGCGGACTGCCGCACCGGCTGAATACGGAAAACGGCGTCCGTGCGATCCTGCGCGACCTGCAACTGCTCCGCGCGGAATGCCACCAGCAGATTGTGGATGCGCTCACGCATGAAATCGGCTCCGCTTTTACGCTGGAAGACGAACACGCCCAGATTTCCGCCCTGCTGGACGGACGAATCCTGCACAACGCCATGGATGAACTGCTGGGTGAGTTGGAGCAGGCTATTCGTGAATACGATGCCAGCCAGCACTTTATTCGTGGCGACCATTTCCACTTCCGCCTTCAGTCCCACGTGGACAAGCGCGAGGCCGCTTATAATGGAGTCCGCGCCGCTGTAGCACTCAGTGCCGCCGGGCTGGTGTGGGAGTGCACGGCGTGGCCAACGGGGCTTGGCTTTATTACATTTGTAGCCATTGTGTGCGGCCTGTTTGCCACGCGTGAAAACCCGGTCGTTGCCACAACACAGTTTATGATCGGCGGCATATGGGCAGCACTTGTTGCCTTTTTTCTGGTCTTTTTTATCCTACCCACGCAAGCCAATTACGAAATGCTGGTGGCAACACTGGCTATTCCAATGTTTGCCGGGGGGCTGGCGGCCCGTAATGCCGGTACGGCCCTGCATTCTGCCGCCTACACACTGCTGCTGCCCAACTTTGTCCATCCTCTCAACCAAGGTCGGGTGGATGAGGTCACATGGTTCAATTCCACATGGGCCATTCTGCTGGGCGTGTTTTTTGCGGTGCTGATCTTCCGCGCAGTATTACCGTTTAACAGTGCAGCAGAACGCTGGCGCATGCGCCGGACACTGCTGCGTGACCTGCGCACACTGGCCTCGGCCGAGCCCACACCCATGACGCGGGACTGGATTGGCCGCAACATTGACCGCTTTGCCCGCTTGATCCGCCACGCTGGCCCCACGCCCTCCCCCACTATTGAGGGATGCCTGCAAGGCACGCTGGCAGCCATGACCATAGGGCTGAACATCATCCGCCTGCGCGCACTACTCCACCGCAATCAGATCCCCCCCGCTGCACGCAGGGCTATAGAAATTGTGATGAAGCGGATGAGCCACTTCACAGGCAAATACGGCCACACGGCCCATGCCGCACGCGTAGCCACAACCGCGTTACGACGGATGGAAGCAGTCGAGCCCAATATTTCTACCCGCATTGAACTAACCCGCGCCATTGCCTACCTGATCGTGGTCTCCCACGAGCTGGACGCCAATGCGGTTTTCCTGGATGCAACGCGACCCTACCGCGCGGTCTGATTAAAAACCTGCCACAAGGTTAAGGTTTTTTTCCCCTTAACCTTACTCCCCCTCCACAAGAAGAAGAGCGAATTGTGTGGTGGTGTTGGTCTGCGCTGCTTCAGTGCGCTTCAACATCATGAAAGCGGGTATAATCCACCGTAATGCGCCCATCTGGGCGAGAGAGCACAATATCCACAAAACGGTGGTTATGCTGCACCCGGTCGAACCTGTAAGCGGTTCTTGCAAACACGGTCTGGCCCAGTGCCTCGTCCGTTCCGGTTACGGTCACAATAATTTCGGCCTCTTCCCCTTCCAGCTCAGCAACGGTCTTGCCGTGCAAAGGACTATCCGGGGTAATGACATGGGCCATAACAAAAGCAAAGCGCAGGACCGGCACATGGGATTGCATAAGCAGAAGCTGGTCAAACTTACGCACCAGATGTCCGTTATCACTCATGACCAGACGGGACAGAGCGACTTCAATATCAACTGATAAAATAACGCTCATCCGCAAATTGGCAATGCGGATACATAAGGCAGGAATACCCCCCTCATTACTGATCACAGCGATATTGCTGAACATCAGCCGGGCACGGGGGCGAGCAAAACGGGCAAAGACAACGCCAGTGGCAAGGGCGGTCAACATCATGCCCACAAAGACCTCAAGCGACACAACCGCGTTGGCATAGGCCCCAATCGGGCTCATGGTGCCATACCCCACAGTGGAGAGCGTTTGCACACTAAAGAAAAACAAAGACAGCAGCACACCATGCGACAAGCCGGTAATCTGCCCCGGCGCCAACATGTACAGCAGTGCAAACACAAGGTTGATCAGAACATAAGACACAACGGCAATAGCAGCAAAAGCAGGCCAGCTTGCCGTAAGCGCATGGTGGTAGAGGTCACTCCATACGCTATCTTTCAACCCTACGCGCACCACGTCCCGGTGGCTTTTTTCTTCCACCAGCGCATGTGCCCGAAAACGCCGTACCGCCTCCTTGGTGGTCAGACGGAAACGCCCGCCTTCCTTGGTATGGAGGTCAGGTGTGACGTCCTCCAGCTTGGTATGGCGTTCTGCCTCCCCTTTATGATTGCGCTTTTTGTAATGGTGGAAAAATCTTTTCATAATCACCGCTCCGTGCGCACAGCCATGCAAAAAAGCCTGCGCATTATTGCGGTCTTACACAACAATGCGCATTTTCGCTCCATGAATTACGCATGGAAGACCTGCTTAACTTGCGGTTATCCTCTGTATATCTAAAATGTGTGTATTCGGTTCTGTAAAGTATCTGTTATCTAATTAACTTCCAACATGACACATTGCTTTGATTAAGTCACACTGTGAACTAATTCTATTAGCCCATCAAATTTATTTTCCTGGAAACAGAATAGGCTATTTATTCCACACTATTCTCTTCTCTCTCTAACTGAGAGACAAACGGATGATATGATTCAACAAAATACAGCGGTCTATTTTTTGTCTCGTTGAAAATTCTTCCCACGTATTCTCCTATCAATCCCAATGTCATCAACTGTATGCCGCCCAGAAACAGAATAACAGTCATCAAGCTGGGATAACCGGGGACGTGAGAGCCAGATATTACTGTAAAAATTATAACCCACACACCGTAAAATGCCGCAAAAAAAGACACCGCAAAACCGAGATACGTCGCCAGTTGCAAAGGTAATACCGAAAATGAGGTAATCCCCTCCAAAGCCAGATTCCACAAAGACCAGTAGTTAAAGCTGGTTTTTCCACCTAACCGCGGCGCACGATCATACAGCAGTTCCTTGGACGGATAACCAACCCAACAGAACAGGCCTTTCATGAAGCGATGCCTCTCTCGCATCTGCAACAGATCATTCAGCAACCGACGACTCATGAACCGAAAATCACCTGTGTCTGGCGGAATAACAATCCGATTACCCAGCTTGGTCATAATCCGGTAAAAACCCCACGAAGTCAGTCTTTTGAGCAGACTTTCCCCTTTCCGCAGCCGCCTGCGGGCATAAACCATATCCACATTATCAGACCGCGCAGCGATCATCTCCTGAATAACCTCTGGCGGGTCCTGTAGGTCAGCATCAATAACAACCACACCATCTGTGCCGCGCGCATAATCCAGCCCTGCGGTCAGCGCAATTTCCTTACCAAAATTTCTGGAGAGATTAACACTGGAAATCCTCGGGTCCTGCCGTTCCAAATCGCGGATTGTTGCCAGTGTCTGGTCGGTTGAGCCATCGTTTACATAAACGACCTCCCATGCCTGCCCCACAGCATCCATGACTGCGCATAATCTTTTATGGAATTCTGCAAGAACTAAATGTTCATTATAGCAAGGAACAACAATACTTAAATCAACTTCTGCAGACATATTAAAAGAATTTCCTTGCACTATAATGGTATTGAAAAAAGAAAAATTGCACATGCATATCTAAAACAATAAAATCTGTGCACTTTTCTTAGATATCCCATATATGACCTGACCTGTGTAGCATATGCCAATCAGGCTGGTCCACTCAGGCTCCGAGCCTTGCAGAGCTCAATATGAGCCCCTGCTCCGCCTGAATACGGCGGAAATATTACCCTGTTATAGAACCACAAAAGTATGTAGCATTTTTTTTAGGTGTTAGATAAAAGCGGGCTGTAAATCATGAAAAAATGGTCATGGTAAAGGAAATTTCGTGAACATTTTAAACAGTCAGATTGCTAAAGATGCTCTGGCATACTGTGCATATCTCGTTTTTTTTAGCATTGTTTACATCACGTCCCTCACGACAATTTACGGTTTCTCCGATGATTATTTCTATATAGCATCGACCCACACCCAATTGTTCGACCTCGTGTCCATGATAACACAAAGTGGACGACCCATTTACGCTATATTAAGCACCATTTATATTTGGGTTTCAAATATTCCGGACTTACGCTGGACACGATTACTGTCTCTCGCCGGGATTGCTGCACTTTCAACACTCTTCATGAAACATTTAAAAGAAAACTCGAGTTTTTCGTCAATTGTATGCGCAATTTTTGCTGCGTGTATTGGTCT
>NZ_BAJU01000037.1 GCF_000613865.1 Acetobacter okinawensis JCM 25146 | reverse complement strand
TATGCCCGGATCGGCTCCAGTGGCTACGGTGCCCAGATCGGATCCAGTGGCGACGATGCCCGGATTGGCTCCAGTGGCGACGATGCCCGGATTGGCTCCAGTGGCAACTATGCCCGGATTGAAGCGGCAGGTCATAACTCAGTAACAGCCTCATCTGGAGGAAACGTCAGCGTAAAGCTTGGTAAAAATGGCGCGGCTTGTCTTGCATGGCACGATGGAGAGCGCAATCGCTTCACCAATCTGTACGAGGGCGAGGATGGGATTAAGGAAGGCGTCTGGTACAGGCTGGGCGCAGATGGGCTCCCCACTGAAGTGGAGGCAGCATGATGCGATCCACACACCCCCAAAAACCAATAACCCAGCAATGGGACTTCATAGCCACACAGTGGGCGCTGGCCGCACTGTATAACCCGTTCGTGCAGCTTGCCATTGGCGCGGCGTTCTGGACCGCGATAATTGCGTACGCCTGCCTCTCCCAGAGTGCTCCGGCTGTGACGGCGGACTGCCTGAACCTCCTTTTCTTCCCGTGGAACATCTTGGCCGATCTGACCGGGCTGCCTCGTGCTCCTTATTTGGAGGGTTGAGGGGTGAGTGAAGCGAAGTTCACGCCGGGGCCGTGGCGGGTCCGCTTCGGTAACATTGGTCATGTTATGGCTGAAAATGGAGCATTGGTCGCTAAATGCCAGCGCCTTACCGGTCTGTGCAATTTGCTGGCCAACGCCCACCTAATCGCCGCCGCACCTGAGCTTTATGAGGCATTGCAACGGCTGGTGAATGTGTCTGCTGAAATAGCCCCAGAGGCGCAGGCGGCGGACGTAATCACAAGCGCCCGCGCCGCCCTCGCCAAAGCCCGTGGGGAAACGCTATGACCACGCATGTATGGGAAGAAGGCAATGAATGCCCCTGCAAAGACTGCTCTGGTCATATCGTGATTGATTATCCGGATGGCAATTGCAGTTGCCATATTAACGCACCGTGCGGGCGCTGCACTTCTTCGTTTCTTGTCTGCGATACTTGCGGAGAGCAAGAGCCAGAAGATGAAGCGCCCATATCCTACACAAGCCTTGCGGCTGCCGTGATGCCCAAACAATACGCACGGCCATCAAAAGACCTCGGCAACGGCAAGCGTATCTACGATTACGACTATGATTCCAGTTCCGGCAGCACGATGGCCTACAAGGGAAAATACGAAGGCCCTGTGACGGCTCAGGATATTATTGATGCTCTGGGCACTGGCACGTTCGGGCATCGTGGGCCGCTTCTGTGCGGTGATAAAACTCGCGGATCCTTCACTTACACGAAGATTACAGACTGATGCCCCCGCACTTCCCGGCTCGCGGGCCGGGTTTTGTGGCCGCATTGGCAAGTATTGAGGTTCGAATGACCAAAGAAATCACACTGGACGTAATAGAAACCCTGACCCCATCAGTCGTTTTCGCGGCTGGGGGTGTAGAGGATGTTATCTCAAAGCTGGAAGCGCAGGTGCGCGCTATTCCTCTGGATGTAACCACTGAAAAAGGCCGCAAGCATATCAAGTCTGTGGCTTATCAGGTGTCACGCTCCAAGACTGCCTTGGATGATATGGGCAAGAAGGTTCAGGAAGAAGCGCGCGCTATCGTGGACCGCGTCAATGCTGATCGCCGTACGGTTAATGCAAGACTGGATGCCCTCAGGGATGAAGTAAAAGCGCCCGTGGTGGCATTTGAGGCCAGAGAGGCCGCTCGCATAGAGGCGCATCAGACTGCAATCAGGGAAATCGAATATCTGGCGCGGTTCGATGCTGAGCCCGACGAGAGCCTTGTCTCCGACCGCCTCGGCGCACTCTCCGCATACAAAGGCCGTGACTGGCAGGAGTTTTCTGGGCGCGGCGCTCAGGCTTATGCCGATGCAGAAAGAAGCCTAAACGCCCATGCCGTAGCTGCAAAGGTGCGCCGAGAAGAGCGGGAAGAGGCAGAACGTCAGGCCGCCATCAACGCCGAACTTGAGCGCCAGAGAGAAGAGGAGGCCCGCAAGGTGCGTGAGGCCGAAATCGCACGGAAGGCCGCAGAAGACGCGCGCATAGAAGCTGAGCACCGGGCGAAAGTCGAACAGGACCGTATTGAAGCTGAGAAGCAGGCAGCGGAAGAGCGCGCTGCGTGCGCTGAGCGAGAAAAGACAGAGGCAGCCAAGCGTGCAGAAGAAGCGCGCATTGCTGCCGAAGCTAAGGCAGAGCGCGACCGTCAGGCTGCTGTGGAAGCTGAGCGCAAACGCATTGAGGAGGAAAAACGCCGCGAACAGCAGGAGGCCGAGCGCCGGGCGAGGGATAGGACGCATAAGGCCAAAATCAATGGCGGTGTTTTGGCTGCACTTTCGGGTCTCGGCCTGTCTGACGAACTCGGTAAGTCCGTGATTACCGCCATTGTTCAAGGGAAAGTCCCCAACGTCACAATCAATTACTGATGCCGCCGCACGCATCGGGGTCAAAAGCCCCGGTGAAGTGGCCGCATTGGCCGCATGTTTCCCACGAGGGAGTTTGGAAAATGTCTTACAAAAACGAGGCGTACGAGAAGGCGCTTAACGAAGGCATGTTCAGCACTGAGGGGCTGACACCTTTTGTTGCCATTGAAGTGCAGAAGTATGAAACGGCAATCGTGAACCTGCTGCGTGTAGCGGATGCGATGCAGTTCCCGTTCTTCACCGATAGCAGGTTTGCCGCTGTAGAGTTGGCCTTTGCCGAGGAGGCCATTGGCGACATGGTTTGCGCGGTGCGCGAACTTCACGAAAAGAACCGTATGGAGCGTGGCCTTGTCGCACAAACGCGACATGACGCCATGCGTGGGCTGGAGGTGGCGGCGTGATGCTTACCGAACAGCAAAAAGAAAATCTTGTGCACGTTATCGTAACAGCGACGCTGTGCCTGAAGGAGCAGAATTTGACATGGAGCAATGCAAACTTTCTGCTCGACCTTGGTCAAAAGCTGGATGAAAGCACACGACCTCCCCGTGTCCCGGCGTTTGATGCGGAGCTTATGAAGGCTCAGGAGGTGGTGGCGTGAGTATCATCACTACACCGGGCATCTATGATCTGCCAGAAGCGCAGTACCACGCAGACCCCTGCCCTACCCCCAGCCTGTCCAATAGCGTAGCGCGCATCCTTCTGGATGAAAGCCCAATGCATGCGCACTTTTCTCACCCTCGCCTGAACCCCGAAAGTTGAGACTGAGGTTACGGAAGTTATGCGTATGGGTACGGCTTTCCATTCCATCCTGCTTAGGAAGGGCGCTGCGGTCGTTGAAGTGAAATTTGACGACTACAAAAAGAACGCAGCTAAAGAGAGCCGAGATGCTGCCGTAGAAAGCGGTATGGTTCCACTCCTGAGCAAGAACTATGACGCTGTGCATGAAATGTGCAGGCTTTCGCTCATACAAATGAAACAGCACCCTGACCTCGAGGGTTTTTTCGCTCCGGGCCAGTCAGAAGCCGTTATCGCGTGGAAAGAAGGAAATGACTGGTGTCGGGGCATGGTTGATCGGCTCCCCGATGATCTGAACCTCCCGGCTTTTGACCTCAAGGGTACCATGCTTTCCGCTTCTCCGCTCAAATGGGACCGGAGGCTTGTTAATGCATACCGCACTCAGGACCGTTTCTATAACCGGGGCCTGCGCGCGATTGAGGGCCGCGATCGCCCACCTATGCGCTTTGTCATTGTGGAAATGAAAGAGCCGCATGCGGTCTCTGTCCTGACCCCGGCCCCATCCCTGCAAGCTGTGGCCGCAGAAGACGTTGACCGGGCAATCCAGATTTGGAGCGGGTGCATGCGCTCTGGCCATTGGCCCGGATACGAATACATGGCGCACGTTGAAGCCCCCGGATGGCTCCTGCGCGATCATGAAGAACAACAGTTGCGCGATGAAGCGCTGGAGAATGCACTATGACTTTCACAATCCGCCCAGCCGTACGCGGCAAGATTGGCCTGCTGTTTGGCATTGCGGGCGCATCAGGCAGTGGCAAGACATTTTCCGCTCTCACTTTGGCCGAAGGTATCAAGGGAAAAAACGGGAAAATCGCTGTCATTGACACGGAAGCAGGCCGCGCCCTCCATTATGCCCCTAAGCCCAGCGACAAAGCTGACCCCGCGAAGGGGACGTTTGACTTTCTGCATCTGGACTTTCCTGCCCCCTTCACGCCCCAGCGCTACATTGAAGCAATCAAGGCGGCGGAAGATGCCGGTGCGACTGTTATTGTTATCGACAGCATGTCTCATGAATGGGATGGCGAGGGCGGTTGCTCCGATATGGCAGAGCAGGCCGTCATTGCAGCGGCTACTGACCGGAACGGCACCTTTCACGCATGGAAGGTTGACTCCATGACCGCCCCAAGCTGGAAGAAGCCAAAGCAGGCCCACAAGCGCATGATGGCGCGCCTTATCCAGACCCGGACACACTTGATCTTCTGCCTCCGTGCGCAAGAAAAGATCAAGTTTGAGAAAGTGACCGATGGGAACACGGGCCGGACGAAGAATGAAATCCGCCACCTTGCTTTATGCCAATCTGCGAGAAGTCATTCATGTTTGAACTGTCTGGCTCCATGACCATGCACCCGGAAACGCCCGGCGAGCCACGCTATGACCTTCCCCGCAAGCTGAACCATGAACTACAGGCGATATTCCCTGCCGGAGAACGCATCAGCTTTGATAAGGGCTTGCGGCTCAAGCATTGGGCTGAAACTGGCGAAGATAGGCCTCCAGTCGATAAGATTGCTGAAGGCGTGCGTGACCTTATCGAGCGTATTCAGGACGTGACCACCATTGAAGCCCTGCAGGTGATTACTGCGGATAAAGCGACCATCAAACAGCGGGAATGGCTCACGAAAAACCGGTCCGACCTTGCTGAGCGCGTAGATGCTGCCGTGCAGGCCGCTCTGGATGGCTTTGCGAGTGAAGAAGTTGAGTTTGAAGGAGCCGCCGCATGACCCAAACAAAACTCGAAATCATCGGCTCGTACACGCCGGAGCATGAGGGGCCGTTTTGTACGCGGGATGGCAGCCGGTGCGCATTATCTGTACGGACAGAAAGAGCAGAGCCACCCCTAAATGTATGATTGTGGCTCTGGTGGATGATGGCGATCAGGAACTTAACCTCGCCTTTGAAAAAGACGGAAGGCATTGCACTGGGGGAGCAAACTACGACCTCATGAACGCCCGCGAAGTCCCTGTGGCGCGGGAGTTTTGGATTAATGAGTTCAGGGATGGGTGTGGTAAAATTTGTCACACCGAAAATCATGAAAAGCAATCTGACGCATATAAAGAAAAAGCAGAATTGCCTGATTGGGATTGGGTTCGCACCATCCACGTCCGCGAAGTCCTGCCGGGAGAAGGCGCATGACCGACCAGAAACCCACCGGCGTGTTCGTGCGGTTGCCGTTGAGCTCGGATGATATTCAAAGAATGGATCGGGCAATGTCTAAGAACTTGGAGGCGCATGCAAAACCCACACTAGAAAGTGCTTCAGAGGCAGCGTTGCTTGCCATCGGTACGCCTGTTTCAGGTGGGGAGTTGGAGGTTGTTGGTTACTTCGGACGAGTAGCAAACAGTTATGATGAGGGGAGGGGCGCATATACGAATTTTGATCTCAGCCCTCGATTAATAAGTATTTCTATCTCGGCTCCAGTAGGCTCCGTAAAGGATATTTGTGCCCTCACCCGTGCACCAACTGCCCAAGCCCAGATAGCCGCGCGTGATGCTGAGATTGTTCGGTTGCGGGAGGCTTTGGCTAGTCGCAAGCGTGAAAACTTCAATGCTGGGTATCTCATTGCCTGCTGCAACATTGTCAACATGCACAATGAAGAAGGCATTGCATCGGATATTTTGGCACAGGCCGGGATTACAGAGGCAGAGGTCAAAGCCTTAGACCTGAGCGAATACGATGCGAATGCACTGACGGAGATCCGCAAAGCAAGTAGCGAAGATCCTATCCTAAAAGGCGGTGCATAATGGCGCATTTAAAAAATACCAGTAATGAATACGCCATTGCCTTAGGAGCTCTGTTTGATGAGATGCCGAAATCTGTCATCGCGGCAATAGCCGTATCGGCAATGACAAGCGGGGGCGACCATCTTTCAGACGCTATTGCGTTAGTTGCAGGCGAATGGCGCACACTACATGAAAACAGAATAGTGCTGCAGAAACCGGGTAAGCACGCTAGAAATGCCCTGAAAGGCGGTGCGGCATGAGCGAGGAACTGAAAATCTGCCCGTTTTGTGGTGGAAAATCGCAAGTCATTAAAGGGTATAGGGTAAACATCAAGAGGCCGTTTTACCGAGCCTTTTGCGTATCGTGCCAATCCCGACAGTTCACGCGGCATAGAACGCGGAAGGCCTCCATCACCGCATGGAACACCCGCGCAGGAGAGAAGGCGTGAGCATGTATTACCTAATCGACTTGCGGGAAAAGAATAACCGAAACCCATACATTACTTTCTGGCGACCCAATGATGCTGGATATTGCTATCCTGTGCCATGGGCAGGTGAATATACCGAAGAACGTATCATTGAGGGCGATGATTACTATACACGGCGCAGGTGGCAGGTAAGGACCGGCGCACATACAGGAATTTGGGAGCGTATTGCCGTTCGCACTGACCTGATAAAGCCTTTTTGCATTGAACCGGCATATGGCATGGTTGACGGCAATATCGGTCCGGTGATCGCAAATACTGGAAAAATCCGGACAGCATTGCGGCGTCTGCGATTTATTCTTCCAAAAGAGAGGATTGCGTCATGACCACCCCCACAAACTGGCCCAACCCAGAGCGGCCCGGTGTGCCGATGTTTCCTGAGCGGGATGGGTGGCACGCAATAGGTCTAACGATAAAGCAAGTAAAATGGTGGGATGCTACCAACAAATACTGGTGGGATTCCGAGAAGCGTTACTATCTGACGTTAGATGAAGTTGCATTCCGCGTGCCTGAGTATCGCTATGATGGCCCGGTCCTCACCCCCGCGCAAATAGCCGAGATGCTGGCGGCGGAGCGACGTTCCTGTGTGAAATTAGTAAAGAAAGAAGTGACAAATCTTGTTGGAGATAAAAGGCAATTCCTTAAAAAAGCACATTTAAGGTTTGTGCTAAAATCTATAATCCAAGAAATCCGTAACCTAGGGGCCGCGCCATGAATAGAAAAACCGCCTTCCTTGCAATGATCGGTGGTCACGCTCTGGCAGACTATCCCTTACAGGGAGACTTCCTCGCAAAAGGGAAGA
The DNA here is from genome assembly GCF_000613865.1 of Acetobacter okinawensis JCM 25146. Classification (GTDB taxonomy): domain Bacteria; phylum Pseudomonadota; class Alphaproteobacteria; order Acetobacterales; family Acetobacteraceae; genus Acetobacter; species Acetobacter okinawensis. The sequence goes on along the minus strand of NZ_BAJU01000037.1, from coordinate 16,786 downwards.
GCCGTAATGCGCCGATACCTGGCTGTCCTTGGTGGCAGCTTCTGAGCGCCCACGCGGCTATCCACGGCCTATTTGTCGGCGTCATCACAAAGCGACCAATTCTAGGTGTTGTGGAGGCTATAATTCACGCCATCACAGATGATGCGAAGTGTAGGGGTCGTATTTCCTATAACCAAGATCAAGCCGTTCATATCGTATGCAAAGCAGTCTGGGCTGTGCTGTCTAAGGATAAAGCGCCATGAGGACGAGAGAGGAGCAGGCTAAATCTCTACGCGACAGCCTATGCGCTGACTATGTAAGCGCTCCAGTGCATGAAGCTGGATACGAACTGGCCATACGCCACATCGAAGAAGCCGAACGCCGCGCAGAACAGCGCGTGCGCGCGGAGATTGCCAAGCGGCATACGTGGTTTTACATGGTTGATGATCCTGAAAGCGGACATGCCGATATGGCAGACATGCTGTGCGAGCAGACTCCATTTAAAATCATAGAAACCGCTGAGGCCGCTGATATTCGTATCGTCTATGCCTTCCAAGATGACGATGGGGAAATTCACGAATTTTCCACACGCGAGGAAGCAGAGCAGGCTGCGGCAAAAGCCATCGACGCAGCGCGGGAGGTGGGGTGATATGAAAACAGATTACCGAAACGATCCGCGTATGGCTGTAGTGCGGCGCTTCATCTGGAAAGAAGTTCTGATGGATACAAAGAATGGGCTGCCGGAAGATGAATATTACTGGATCGTGGCAGAGGGTCTTTTGCGCTCCATTGATTCTGGCGAGGTCATTCCGCTTCCTAACGTTGGAGGTCAATCATGACTGACCCAAGGATTGAGGCGGCAGCATGGATGATAGGCTCAGTTAGCGACCTTGCGCCCGGTGGTGATTGGGAAAAACTGGCCCCTCACCAGAAAACACATTTTAGGCGACTTGCTAAAGCCGTTCTGAAATCAGCAGACGCGGCGGCTTGGAGGCCGATGAGTGAAGCGCCGAGGGATGGGACGGTAATTGAAATATTCCAAGGCAACCGTGGCTCTTGGAAGGGAATAGGAATTGCCACCGCTCAATATTGGACGGCTGAGAAATTGGCCGCGCTGGAAGGTTCAGCAGATGCCTCGGGTTATGAAGGGGCGTGGTATTTAGCCAGCAATTTCTGGGGTGATGCTGAGGACGAAACCAATCCGTGGCTTTGGCGTCCGCATATGCCCCCGTCAGTTGAGCAGCAGGCAAAAGGGTTGGGCGACATTTATACCGGAGCTACCCCCGCGCCATATCCTGCCCCCAAACCCATAACCATCCCAGAGGTGCGCAACGACCGGCCTATTCCGGTCAAGGGAGGGGTGGATGGGTGAGGTTCTTGCGCCCGTGCAGCGCAAGGTCATGCGCGCAAGCGAGGCGGCCTCCTATCTGGGTATCTCTGAAACCAGCTTTCGGAGCATAGCCAAAAAGGAGATACCGCCTGTTCAGATAAGCGAGAAGCGGCAAGTCTGGCTCATTGAGGATCTGGACTCATACCTTGCTGCTCGCTCAGGCCGCTCTATTTCTCCCCAACAGACCAATGAATGGGACTCCCTGTGCCGCCGCTTAACCTCAAATATGTGAAAATCTACAGAGATAGGCACGGAAAAACTCGATACTACTTCCGAAAGAAGGGCGCGAAGAGCGTAAGGCTTCCAGACCTCCATACAGAAGGCTTTCTGGAAGCTTACCATGCGGCCCTCACTGGCCATGAGCGTATCGAGCCAAAGGCAGCCACGATAAAGAGCCAGACCCTAGACCACCTTATTGTCTTATGGATGAAATCTCCGCACTTCCTTCGTTTGGAGGGCAGCACCAAGGCCGTTTACACACGGTTGCTGAGCCGGGTTCGTGAAAGCGAGGCATCGCAGGGCAATGCCCTGTCCATGCAGGCAAAGCACATCCGCATCTTGGTATCACATTTCGGAACCGCGCCCACGACTGCCCAGCGCATCCTACGCCTACTCGGGCAACTGATGCAGTTCTCCATATCTATCGGGTGGAGAGAGGATGATCCCACCCTTGGCATAAAGATCAAGCGACAGAAGAGTGAAGGCATCCATTCTTGGACTGAGGGAGAAATTGCGCAATTCGAGGCGCACTGGCCATCTGGAAGCGTTCCGCGTCTAGCCCTTTACCTCATGCTCTATACTGGCCAGCGCCGGAGCGACGTTGTCGGTATGGGGCCTGCCGATATTTCGGGCGGGTCACTGAGCTTGAAGCAAAAGAAAACCAAAACCGAACTGATTCTGCCTATCCACGCGGCGCTACTGGCCGAGATCAAGCAATGGCAAGGAAGCGGTCAAACATACCTTGAGGCCAATAGTGGCCGACCCTATACCCCCAACGGGTTCTACAATGTATTCAAGGCGTGGAGTCGTGAGGCAGGGCTGCCGGAGCAGTGCTCCCCCCATGGCCTGAGAAAGGCAGCGGCGAGACGATTGGCGGAAGCCGGATGTTCAGCAAACCAGATCGCGGCCATTACGGGCCACAAGAGACTCACCGATGTGGCCCACTACACCAAGGCAGCGGAGCAGAGGAAAATGGCAGAAGACGCCATGTCAAGGCTGACCAAAAGTGTCTAACCCGAAATTTGGAGGTGTCTAACCCACCGCGTAAACGGCTGTTTTCTGCAATTTTTACTGGAGGATGGTGGACCCGACGCGATTCGAACGCGTGACCTTTGCCTTCGGAGGGCAACGCTCTATCCAGCTGAGCTACGGGTCCGTTGGCCCTTCTCCTAACCTAAAGCAGGGGGGATTGCCAAGCCTTTATCTTGCAGGTGCCGCTCAGGGTGGCACAACGCCATCCAGCCGGGCGGGCAGGAACCATACCGGGGCGTACCGGCCCGGGCCAGACTGACCATTCCCCTGCGCCAGCCAGACAGCAGATGCCACCATCTCCCCCCGATGGCACAAACCGCCCGGGCTGGCTGATCCAGCTTGTAATATCCCTCAGCGCCAGCGCGCCGCGCAGGTCACGCAGAAACAGATGGTGCCCACCCGTAACAAGGTCCAGCCGGGTGCCGGGGGGCAAGGTCCGCCAGACCTGTGCCATAGCCTGTGGCGGTACAAGCTGGTCCCTGTCACCATAAAGGCACAGAACGGGGCCACGCAGGTGCGGGGCTGCACGCGCGGCTTTGCGCATGAGCACCACCAGCCCACGCAGGGCCTCCAGCCGTGTCTGGCGCAGGGTCAGCGGGTTATAATACAGGCGAATAAGCGCTGCGGGGTTATCACTCGCCACCACATGCACAGGCAGTTCACGCCCGCTGACCAGACTGTGGGGGAACAGTGTTGCCAGTATATCCAGCGGAATATCCGCCCCCACTCCAAGGTTCCACACGGCGGGCGCGAGCAGGATGGTCCCCGCAACATCCGGTGCATCAGGCATGGACATAAGCAGCATAAGCACAGCGCCCCCCATGCTCTCACCCATAAGGTAGAGGGGAACACCGGGATGCTCCTGCCTGAGCAGGGCGACCTCCTCACGCGTGTCGGCCAGCAGTCTGGGCGTGCCAGCCCAGCCACCGCGCATGGGCGCACCACCAAACCCCCGTATGTCTGGCGCTACAAGGGTAATCCCCTGCCCCGCCAGAGCGGGGGCGGAATACTCCCATGCGTCCCGGCTGTCATTAAACCCGTGCAGGGCCAGCACCACAGCCTGCTCCCGCCCGTGGGCAGGCCAGACACGCGCAGGAATGGCAGCAACATCACTCAGGCTGAACACCCTGTCTGGCGGCACAAGACGGGCCGCGGCGGCATAGCGCGCGGGGGGCACAGGTGCGGGCTCGGGTGTTGAACCGGCACACCCCCCAAGCAGGGGCAGCATGCCAACAAGCAACACTGCTGCCGCACACCACCGGCGGGTGCGGCTCCTGCTCACGCTTATGGGAAAAGATGCCTGCTGCACAATCACGGTCAGAATGCGTATCATCTACCCAGACTTTGCGCCACATCCGGGCGCGCCACCCTGATACAAGGCCACCAACCATGCTTATTCAACCGGCAAACCCCATACCGCGCCCGCGCCTGGGCCATGTGGAAACCATTGTGGTGGACCAGCGCAAAATTGCCTGCGACGGCGGTCTGGGCCAGTTGGGCCACCCACGCGTATGGCTTAAAATTGGCGACCACCAGACAGTCTGCCCCTACTGCTCGCGCCTGTTTGTGCTCCAGCCCGGTGCTCAGGCCGACTCGGGGCATTAAAACGGGCGTATGGCGCACGATCCATTTCCCACACACGCGGGCTTTGCGTATGCTGCCACCCCAAGCCCGTACCTGTGTTGAAAGCTGACGTTGATGCGCCGCCCAGCCCGCTCTACCCCCTGCCCCTCCGGCCCCACAGGCCTGCGTGCCACCAGATGGACTGCCGCCAGCGCGCTGCGGGCCAGACAAGCACGCGGGCTGCTGGCCGGGTTAACGGCAGGGCTGCTGGCCTGCGCGGGCATGCAACCGCACGTTGCACAGGCGGCAGAGAGTGCCCCCGTGGTCAGCCCCTACAGCACAGCCAGCCTGATTACGGACACCAGCACCGCCAGCGCAGGCACACCCCTGCATGTGGCCCTGCGCCTGCAACTCAAGCCCGGTTGGCATACCTACTGGATCAACCCCGGAGATGCAGGTGACCCTGCCACCATAAGCGTAACCGCATCGGGCGCATTACAAGGACATGCCCAGACCATTACATGGCCCACCCCACAACGCATAAGGGATGCCTCCCTTATGTCCTACGCCTACACGGGCGATGTTGTGCTGCCACTTACGCTGCAACTGCGCCCCGGCACGCCAGAGGATGCACACAGGCTGACAACCCTGAGCGCACAGGCAAGCTGGCTTGTGTGCGAGCAGTCCTGCATCCCCGAGGACGCCACCTTCAGCCTGACACTGCCTACCGGCGCACCTCTAGCCTCCGCACAGGCGGACCTGTTTGTGCAGGCGGCACGCAATACCCCCCAGCCCTCCCCCTATCCAGTCACCTTAAGCCCCCCGGCAGTGCTGCATGTGCAGGCCCCCGAACTGACCAGCCATTCCGTAGCGGAGGCGTGGTTCATGCCCACCGAGCGCGGGCAGATTGCCGAAGCCGAACCTCAGAAACTGGAGTTTGATGCAACAGGCATGTCCCTGCGCCTGCCCCCGACCTCCAACTTTGCCAGCACCAGACCACTCGTGGGTATTCTGGTCCTGCGCAGCGCCAGCGGGAGCGAACGGGCACTCAGCATACAGGCCACCCCGCAACCAGCCGGCCCGCTCCACACCCCCACCTCGGCACAGAGCGAAGTATCGCACACAGCATTAAACGGCCCCTCGGCTCCGAACAGTGCAGCACAGGGCGGGGCTACAGGGGCTGACAAAGCGGCTGACCCGGGCGCAAACACCATACAAGATGGCGCCATAACCTCTGGCGCCAGTGGTACGGCTGATCTGCTACACCTGATTATTCTGGGCCTGCTGGGCGGGCTGGTGCTGAACCTGATGCCCTGTGTTTTTCCCATACTGGCCATGAAGGCGCTGGCCGTGGCCCGCATGGGCCAAAGTGAGCGCAGGCACCAAAAGCACAGTGCGCTGGCCTATGCTGCGGGCGTACTTGTCGGGTTTACGGCCCTTGGTGCGCTGGTCATGGGCCTACGCCTTGGTGGCAGCGCCACGGGCTGGGGGTTCCAGTTCCAGTCCACCGTGTTTGTGGGCATGATGACATGGCTGCTTTTTGCCATGGCACTGAACCTGCTGGATGTTTTTGCTTTTCTGCCCCCTGCCATGGCGGCAGCCGCCCCCCGCAGGCACGGGCTTACGCATGATGTGCTCACCGGCCTTCTGGCAGTAGCTGTGGCCTCCCCCTGCACGGCACCATTTATGGGGGTGGCCATTGCTGGCGCACTGGCTGGCCCTCCTCTGGGCGGGCTGGCGGTTTTTGCAGCTCTTGGCATAGGGCTGGCAGCCCCTTACGTGCTGCTTGCCTTTAGCCCCGCACTGGCCAGCCGCCTGCCACGCCCGGGGGTATGGATGGATTATTTGCGCCAGTTTCTGGCTTTTCCCCTTCTGGGAACCTGCGTGTGGCTGCTCTGGGTCGCCACGGTGGAAGGGGGGGCCACAACCACGCTGCTGCTGTGCGCGGGCATGGTCTGTCTGGCATTTGCCGCATGGGTTTATGGCATTGCCCAAAAGCGCCAGCTCCGTGCAGGCCATAGCCGGGGCTGCACGGCCCTGTATGGCGTTGCACTGCTCGGGTTGCTGGGAGCCATGGCGTTACTGCCCATTCTGCAACAGCAAGGTGGCGCACGCGCGGACACAACCGCCCCCCTGCCTGCCGGAGTCGAGGCGTTCTCGCCTGCGCGCCTGAACGCCCTGCACGCGGCGGGCAAACCCGTGTTTGTGGATATGACAGCCGCGTGGTGCATTACCTGTCTGGTAAACGAACGGGTCGCACTCAACACCCAGACCACGCAGGCCGCCATGGCCCGCTACGGCGTAACCCTGCTACGGGGTGACTGGACCCGGCGCGGCCCCACAATAACCGCTTTTTTGCACGCCCACGGGCGCGATGGGGTACCGTTCTATCTGTTTGTACCCGCACACGGTGATGCGGTGATACTCCCCCAGATTCTCACACCGGCTCTGGTGCTCAGCACCATAACCCCCAAACCCTGATACGGCAGGGAGCGGGGACTGCCACCCTTTAATGGGTGGTGGTTGAGAACAGCTTGATAACCAGCACCCCGGCCAGAATAAGAGCAATGCCCGCAATGGCCGGGGCATCCAGCGTCTGCTTTAAAAACACCGCCCCGATCAGGCAGATCAGCACAATGCCAACCCCCGACCACAGGGCATACACCACGCCTGCGGGCATGGTGCGCAGCGGGATGGACAAAAAATAAAAGGCACACCCATAAGCCAACAGGCTGATGGCCGCAGGCAGCCAGCGCGCAAACCCCTGCGATGCCGCAAGGCAGGCCGTGCCAATAACTTCCGCCACAATGGCAACGCCCAGCAGCAGCAACGGCTTGTGGATCATGCGCTTACCCCCTGCCATAAAAAGCAGGCACGGCAAGGAGCCATGCGTGCACCGTTACGAAATAACGCCAAGACCACCCATATAGGGGCGCAGCACATCGGGGACGACAATAGTCCCCTCCTCGGTCTGGTAGTTTTCCATCACCGCGATCAGGGTCCGCCCCACGGCAAGGCCTGAGCCGTTGAGAGTATGCACAAAAGCCGGTGCCCCCCCGGCCTGCGCCCGGTAACGGGCGTTCATGCGGCGGGCCTGAAAGTCCCGCGTGTTGGAACATGACGAAATTTCGCGCCATGCATCCTGCCCCGGCAGCCATGCCTCCAGATCAAACGTCTTGGCAGCACCAAAGCCTGTATCCCCCGCACACAGCAGCATACGGCGGTACGGAATGTTCAGTTTTTCCAGCACCACCTCGGCACAGCGGGTCATGCGTTCGTGCTCGGCCTCGCTCTCCTCGGGGGTGGTCACACTCACCATTTCCACTTTTTCAAACTGGTGCTGGCGCAGCATGCCCCGCACGTCCCGCCCGGATGCCCCGGCCTCGCTGCGGAAGCACTGGCTGAGCGCGGTCATGCGCAGGGGCAGAACTGCGCCGTCCACAATGTCCCCCGCCACAGAGGCGGTCAGCGGCACCTCGGCTGTGGGCACAAGCCAGCGTCCATCCTCGGTTCTGAACGACTGGTCGGCAAACTTGGGCAGCTTGTCCGTGCCGTACATGGCATCATCATTCACCAGCACAGGCACCTGTGTTTCCACATAGCCATGGTCGTTGCCATGCAGGTCGAGCATGAACTGCCCCAAAGCACGCGCCAGCCGGGCTACGCCACCGCGCAGCACCACAAACCGCGAGCCGGACAGTTTGGCCGCCGTGGCAAAATCCATCTGCCCCAGCGCCTCACCCAGCTCAAAATGCTGTTTGGGGGCAAAGGCAAAGCTGGGTTGGGTACCCCATGTATGCACCACCACATTGGCGCTCTCGTCCGCACCATCTGGCACTGTGGGGTCCAGCCGGTTGGGCAGGGTCGCCAGCAGGGCCGTGGCCTGCCCGCCCAGCGCATCCACCTGCTCCTTCAGCCCTTCCATATCCGCGCGCAGGCTGGCGCCCTCGGCTTCCAGCACCGCGGTATCGCCCCCCGAGCGTTTGAGTGTCCCTATCTCCCGCGCAAGGGTTTTGCTGCGGGTCTGCTTGTCCTGCAACAGGGTCTGGGCCTGACGCTTTTCCTCATCCCATGCGAGCAGTTGCGCAGAGACGGGGGGCAGCCCCCGGCGGGCCAGATCCGCATCAAACGCGGTGGGGTCGGCTCTTAGGGCGCGGATGTCATGCATGGATCAGGGAACCTCCTGCTCGGGGTTGGTATTGGGCTCGGACGCTGCTGGCCTTTTGGGCTCGATCACGCGGGCGCACAGAATGGAAATTTCGTAAAGCAGCACAAGGGGTACAGCCAGACCGAACTGGGTAATGGGGTCGGGCGGCATAAAAATGGCCCCCAGCACAAACGCCCCCACAATGGCGTAGCGGCGGAACTTGCGCAGCATGGCGGAGGTCACAATGCCCACACGCGCCAGCAGGCTCAGCACCACAGGCAGCTCAAAGGCTATGCCAAAGGCCATGATCATCTTCATGACCAGAGACAGATATTCCGACACCTTGGCCTGAAGTTCGATCTGCACCTGATCGCCCCCCGCACCCGGCGTCTGGAACGAGACAAAAAACCGCCATGCCACGGGAAAAATAAAGTAATAGGCCAGCGCCGCCCCGGCCACAAACAGCACAGGCGTTGCAATAAGAAATGGCGCAAAGGCCCGTTTTTCTGACCTATAAAGCCCCGGCGCAATAAACATCCACGCCTGTATGGCCACAATGGGAAAAGACAGAAAAGCCGCCCCGAACAACGCCACGCGGATGTACGTAAAAAACGCCTCGTACAGTGCGGTGTAAATCAGATGTGGCTGCTCGCCACGCTGGCGCATGATCTCGCCCAGAGGGCGGGCCAGAAACAGGTAAATATCGCCCGCATAATGGTAGCACAGGCCAAAGCACACAATAAACGCAGCCCCTGACCACAGCAGGCGGCGGCGCAGTTCCAGCAAATGCTCCAGCAGCGGCATGGGCTGGTCGTGGATGGGGTCTTCCGCCTGATAGGGTCCGTTATCGCTCATGCCTGCTGGTCCGCTGCCGTGCTGCCTGTTGCGTTCTGTGCTGGTGGTGTCTGCTCCGGCTCCTGCACGTCTACCGCCCCTGTGGAGGACAGGCCCGTGGCAGGCATAACAGGTGGCAGCACACCGGGGGCCACACTGCGGCCTGCATGCATGATCCGCACAGGGGGCACAATGGCCGGTGGGTGCAGCCGGTCCTGCTCACGCAGGATGCGCCGTACAATAAGGGGGGGCAGCTCGGGTGGCGCACATTCCACCTGTCGCTCCCATGTGCTCTCCTCCCATACCGGGGCGGAGCCGTAGCTGCCCAGATGCCCGGCGGCATAGTCCGTGCTGCTCAGGTCAGGGGCTGCTGATATGGTGCGAGCGGCAGCCGGGCTGGCTGAGCGGGGCATGGCGTCCAGCGCTCTGGGGCCGGAGGGGATGGAGCGCTCGTTCAGCGGTGGAGCAGTTATGGCCCTGTTCAGGCTGCCATCACTGTCCAGCGCCTTCATGATCCGGCCGCGCACGTTCAGGTTTTTGAGGTCCCGCACCTGCTCGTGCACATCCGACAGGTCTGCCTCGCGCACCACTTCATCAAGGTGGGACTGGAACTCGCTGGCCAGCGCCCGTGCTTTTTTTATGCCTTTGGCCAACCCGCGAATGGCCACGGGCAGGTCCTTGGGGCCAATAACAACAAGAGCCACAGCGCCGATCAGGGCGAATTCCGACCATGCAAAATCAAACATAAACAGCCCCGTTCACGCCCGCTCCATGCAGCCTGCACCATAATCGGGCAACACAGGCGGGGCGTGCATCTCTATCACGGACCATCGGGAGCGGGAACCGCAACCTGTGCATCCGGTCCATCTGCCTGCGGGTCAGGGGGGCTTTGCCCCTCCGGCGCATCCGGCTCTTCTGCCCCGGCCTGAAAGGTAATGGCCGACTGGGTAGCCCCCATCTCGGCCCCGTCCTGGGGGAGGTCGGTCATAAGCTCTTCGCGGCGCGGCATGTCGGAAAGGCTGCGCAGGCCAAAATGGCGTAAAAAATCGGGCGTGCTCCCCCACAGGACCGGCCTGCCCGGCACCTCCTTGCGCCCACGCGGGGCAATCAGCCCGGCCTCGATCAGGGTATCAAGCACGGTCTGGCCAAGGCTTACGCCACGAATTTCCTCTATTTCCACGCGGGTGCAGGGCTGGTGGTAGGCAATAATGGCCAGTGTTTCCATCACCGCGCGGGGGAGCCGCCTTGGCCGCTCCAGTACGCGGGTCAGCATAGGTGCCAGATCAGGGGCCGTGCGGAACTGCCAGCCCCCGGCCACCTCGACGGGGAACACGCCGCGCCCCTCATAGCGGCACACCAGTGCGGCCAGAACCGCCGCCACAAACGCGCCCAGGTCCTCCTCCCCAGAAGGCATGATCTGCCGGTCCTCCAGCAGGTCTGCAAGGCGGCGGGGGCTGACCGGTTCGGTCGAGGCAAAAATCAGGGCTTCGGCCAGTCTTACCGCCTCGTCCGGTACGGGTATGGGTGCGGGGGTGGCGGTCATGCGTCCTGTCTCTCTTCTCCGGTCTGCTCGGCTGTGCGGTCCTGCTGGGGCGTGTCCTCCCCTGCCTCGGGCGGCAGCGCATCATCCTGCGTCTGCTCATGCGGGCGGAGCATGATCTGGCCGAAGGTTTCGTCCTGCCGCAGTTCCAGCCGCCCGGTCTTGGCCAGCTCCAGCCCTGCGATCAGGGTGCCCGCCATGGCGGCGCGGCGCTGGCGCAGGGCATCCTCGCCCTCCATCTGCTCGGGCAGCTGTCGGGGAGGAAGGCGTCCAGCGTGCTCCAACCCGGTGGGGTCTGGCCCAGCAGGCGTGTCAGCCTGCTCAGCGCGTCCTGCACGGTCCAGAATCTTATGGTGCGGGGGGCGTAAATGCGCCTGCGCGCCGTGCGGCGAATAGCGGCAAGGTAAGCCCGCAGCAGCTGGGGCATATCCAGCGCCAACCCTGAGCGGTCCACCTCCACCAGATTTTCTGGCAGGCCACGGGCAAACACATCGCGCCCAAGGCGGGGCCGTGCCTCCAGCCAGCGGGCGAGTTCGCCCATGCAGGCCAGCTCCATCAGCCGCTCCTGCAACAGCTCGGCGGCTTCCTCCCCCTCCATGGCCAGTTCATCATCAGGGGGGAGCAGCAGGCGGGATTTGAGCCACGCCAGCCATGCCGCCATAACCAGCCAGTCCGCCGCCAGCTCAAGCCGAACGCGGCGGGCGCGCTCGACCACCGCCAGATACTGCTCCACCAGTTGCAGGATGGAAATACGCGCCAGATCGACCTTTTGAGCGCGCGCAAGATCGAGCAGAAGGTCCATTGGCCCTTCAAACCCCTCCAGCCGCAACAGCGGCACACGCGGACGTGGTCATGCGCCGCCTCCGCCTGAGCGGGGGCGGGCTGCTCTGCTTGTATGGGGGCGGGCTGATGACCCTGCCCCGTGGGGTCTGCTGCCTTGGCTTGCATCACGCGTTTTGCCGGTCTGTGCGCTAGGGGCGCACCACCATGCAGGCCATGCCGCGCTCACGCACGGAGGAGCAGAAGTCCTTGGCATCTGCGACCGCGCCAAAGCCCTGCACGCGCAGGCGGTAGAACGTGGCGTTGTTCTGCTCGGTACGGACAAAGGCTGGCGTCACATCCCCAAACAGGGTGGGGTAGCGGGTCTTCAGCCGTGTCCATTCCTTCTGGGCATCAGCTTCTGTCTGCAAGGCTGCAAGCTGGACCTGATACTTGCCCGTAGCGGCACGCACCGCCGGGGCCGCTTTTTTGGCTGCGGGCCGGGGAGCTGCTTCCTCCTCCCCGTCGGAGACCTCATCCGTTGGGTGGGGGCTTCCTTCAACGCTTCGGGGGCTGGCTCGGCTGGTGTGGCCGTACCCTGCGCGGGCAAGGGCGTGGTGGGCACAGGCTTGAGTGCCGCCCCATTGGACGGGGCAGCGGCATCGGGCACGGGGGCCGGTTCAGGCGTTGAGGTCGTCGTCGTAGCAGATGCATTACCCGCAGCGACCGGGGCAGCACTACCCTCCGCCCCTGCTGGTGCGGGGGCCGCAGGGCTTGCCGCATTGGGGGCCACAGCACCCGGAGCCGGGGCGGGCTGGCCACCATACTGCGCGGCCAAAGCGGCGGGGTTTGGTTTTTCCGGCGCCGGCACAGGGTGACCCTGCTGGGTTGCATCCGCATCAGGCAGGGCCAGCGTATCCAGCTGCATACCGCCCGGATCAACCGGCTTGGTGCGCATGGCAACCGGGGGTGGCCCCATAACGGGAATACCGCTCTGGTGGTGCCCCAGCACCGCCCAGCCGCCAATACCCAGCACCAGCAGCCCGCCCAGCCCGGCAGCGCCATAGGCCAGCCGCCGTGTGCCGGACTCGCTTCCCAAAAAGCCGGTCATCAGTTCTGTCAGCCTGTTGCCGCCTGCCATCCGGCTCCCCACCGTGGAGCGGGGGGCGGGTTTGTCATCATAATCCATGCTCATGCGCTCGCGCGCGCGGCTGATTCGCTCTTCTACCGTGGAGCTCTGCCGGTCTTCCTCATTCATCAGCGCATTTCCTCCACCGGGTCCACACCCATGACCGCAAGGCCGGAGCGGATAACTGCCGCCGTGGCCGCAACAAGAGCCAGACGCGCACGTGTGGCCTCTACCGCACCAGCCTGCAGGAACCTCAGGGACGCATCATCACGCCCACGGTTCCACAGAGCATGAAAATCCCCCGCCAGTTCGGCCAGATAGAACGCAACACGGTGCGGCTCACGCGCAAGGGCTGCGGCTTCCACCATACGCGGCCATTCGGCCAGACGGCGCACCAGAGCCATTTCCGCGTCCGAGGTCAGGCTGTCCAGCGTGGCGGTGGCAAGGGCTGCATCATCCACCGCGCCGTAAGCGCCCTCCTCCGCTGCACTGCGCAGCACGGAGCGGCAGCGGGCGTGGGCGTACTGCACGTAAAACACGGGGTTGTCGCGCTGCTGGGCCACAACAAGGTCCAGATCAAACTCCATCTGGGCATCGCTCTTGCGGGTGAGCATGGTAAAGCGCACCGCGTCACGCCCGACCTCATCAATCAGGTCACGCAGGGTAACAAACGTACCCGCACGCTTGGACATTTTGACCGGCTGGCCGTCACGCAGGATATGCACGATCTGGCACAGCAGCACTTCCAGCGGCACGGTATCCCCCGTAAGGGCCTTGACTGCGGCCTTCATGCGCTTGACGTAGCCGCCGTGATCAGCGCCCCACACATCAATCATGACCTGCGCGCCACGGGCCACCTTGTCCATGTGGTAGCCAATGTCGTTAGCAAAGTAGGTGTTGGTGCCATCGGACTTGCGCAGGGGGCGGTCCACGTCATCCCCAAAGCCTGTGGAGCGGAACAGGAGTTGCTCGCGCTCCTCCCAGTCGTCCGGCAGTTTGCCTTTGGGGGGTTCCAGCACGCCGTTGTACAGCAGGTCCGCCTTGGCAAGCTGGTCTATGGCGGCATCGGTCACGCCACGGGCCAGCACATCCGCCTCGGACGAAAACACATCATGGTGCACGCCAAGCGCTGCGAGGTCTTCCTTTATGGCGCCCAGCATGTGGGCCACGGCAAAGCCGCGCACGGTCTCCAGCCATGTTGCCTCGGGGGCCGGGCGGGGGGTGCCGTCCACATCCACCTCGGCCAGCTTGTTACCGAATTCGGCAGCCAGTGCCTCCTACGGGAATAAGGTATTCGCCCTGATATTGCAGGCCACCGGGGGCAAGGGCCGAAAAATCGTCCTGCGCCATGGTGGTGCCCAGCACCTGAAGGTAACGCCAGTAAGCCGCCCATGCCAGCGCCTTGACCTGATTACCCGCGTCGTTGATGTAGAATTCCTTGGTAACGTCAAACCCTGCCTTGGCCATAAGGTTGGCCAGCGCATCGCCCACCACGGCGCCACGGCAATGACCGACATGCATGGGGCCTGTGGGGTTGGCGGACACGTATTCCACATTCACCCGCACACCGCGCCCGACCTGCGACTGGCCATAGGCCTCGCCCGCACCCAGCACCACAGGCAGCACAGCGCGCAGCACGCCGGGGTGCAGGGTAATGTTGACAAACCCCGGCCCGGCCGCGGCCACAGCGGCAACGCCATCCACCTTGAGCAGGGCGGTTACAAGATCGGCTGCAATATCCGCCGGTTTGCGGCGGGCGCCTTGGCCAGCAGCAGGGCCGCGTTTGTAGCCATGTCCCCGTGCGCCGGGTCACGCGTGGGGGTCAGTTCCACACGGGCCAGCGTTTCCTCCGCCACGTCGGGCAACAGTTCACGCACAATGGCCAGAACATGATGACGGTAACGTTGGAAAACACACTCGGACATGGACAACTCAACCCCGTAATTGGTGCAGCAAACGCGTTTATCAGCCTGCAACGGACAGGTCCGTCAACCGCCTATGTTCTTCCATGGCGTAGCGATCGGTCATGGAAGCCACGTAATCCGCCACGGTGCGGTGCACGGCCCCCTCATCTTTGCCCCCTGCGCGCTGCTGCCACTCGGCTGGCAGCAGGCTGGGCGACTCCGTAAGTGTGGTGAACAGCTCCCCCGTAACCCGCCGGGCCTTATGGGTCATCCGGTTGACCTTCCAGTGCCTGTACAGCTTTGCGAACAGGAATTTGCGGATCCCCTTGTTTGCTTCCTCCATGGCCTCGCCAAAGGCCACAACCGGGGCATTGGCAGCGCGGATGTCCTCCACGCTGCGTGGCGCCAGATCAGCCAGCCGTGCGCGGGTGCAGACCAGCACATCGCTGACCAGCGCATGAATGACGCGGCGCACCATCTCGTGCCGGATGCGCTGGGGGGTGCGGGTATCGGAGCGCGGCAGGTCTGCCGCCAGTGCGCGGGCCTCGGCCAATGCCTGCCCCACCAGTGGCACGTCCACCAGATCATCCAGCGCAAGCAGGCCGGATTTTACGCCATCGTCCAGATCATGTCCGTGGTAGGCAATATCGTCCGCCAAGGCGGCCACCTGCGCCTCGGCCGAGGCATAGCCCCCCAGGTCCAGCGGGAACAGCGCATCCAGCTCCGCCAGACGGGCAGAGGGCCTGCGCACGGGGCCGTTGTGCTTGGCCAGCCCTTCCAGCGTCTCCCACGTCAGGTTCAGCCCATCAAACGCAAGGTAGCGCCGCTCCAGCAGCATGACCTGCCGCAGGGCCTGTGCGTTATGGTCAAATCCGCCATGGGGCAGCATGTGTTTGGCAAGGGCATCCTCCCCCGCATGGCCAAAGGGGGTGTGGCCAAGGTCATGCGCCAGTGCAACGGCCTCGGTCAGGTCCTCATCCAGCCGCAGGTAGCGGGCCATGGAGCGGGCCACCTGTGCGACCTCAAGCGAATGGGTCAGCCGTGTGCGGAAAAAATCGCCCTCGTGGTTGATGAACACCTGCGTTTTATACTGCAAGCGCCTGAAGCCCGAGGAATGGACAACACGGTCCCGGTCACGCTGCCAGGGGGAGCGGGTCAGGGATTCGGGCTCTGCATACAGCCGCCTGCCCCGTCCTTCGGCGGGCTGTACGGCATAGGGCATCAGCTCATCGCGTTGTGTGGCCTGCGGCATTATGCACCTCCTGACAGGTCCGGGCGGCACAATGCCCACGGACCATGCCCCCCGATCCTAGGCTATTGGAGGAAAGTTGACCATTGGAGGTGTCTTTCCCCTTCAAACCGGCGCGTGGGCGGATTATCTATGGAGCATGACACAGCCAGCCCCCATTTTTTCCGTCTCCGATTCTGCGGCCAACCGCATTGCCAGCGTGGTTGCCAAAAAGCAGGCCAGTGCCCCCAGTGTGCAGGAGGCCCCCGTGGCCCTGCGCGTGGCGGTAGAAGCCGGAGGCTGCAACGGATTCCAGTATCAGTTCATCCTCACGCCCCCGGACGGACTGGCCGCCGATGACGTGCGGATAGAAAAAAACGGTGCCCTTGTGGTGGTGGACCCCACAAGCCTTGACCTGCTGGCCGGTGCGGAGCTGACCTTTGAGGACAAGCTGATGGGCGCGCATTTTAGTGTTACCAACCCCAATGCCGCCTCATCCTGTGGCTGTGGCACGAGCTTTTCCCTCGCATGAAGCTCGCAACATGGAACGTAAACTCGGTTCGCCTGCGGCAGGATCTGGTGCTGGACTGGCTGGCGCGCGAACAGCCCGATGTGCTGATGATGCAGGAAATCAAGTGCGAGGCGCATCTGTTCCCCACCGCCGCGTTTGAGCAGGCAGGCTACGGCTGCGCCGTGGTCGGGCAGAAGTCGTATAACGGGGTTGCCACTCTGGTGCGCGGGGACTTTACGGTCACCGCCGAGCAACTGCCCGGCTTTACCGACCCCGCCGCACGCTATGTGGAGGTACAGACCCAAGGGCTGGTGCTGGGCAACCTGTACCTGCCCAACGGCAACTCCGGTGCGGAGCAGGGATATGCCACCAAGCTGGAATTTCTGGCCGCGCTCACTGCGCGCGCTCAGGCATTTTTGCAGCAGGATACGGATTTTGTGCTGGCGGGGGACTATAACATCTGCCCCACAGCCGAGGACTGCGCCCCCGGCGCCCTTGGCCCGGATGATGCGCTGGTGCGCCCACAAAGCCGGGCCGCATGGCGGCGTCTG